>PRDH01000082.1 GCA_003345545.1 Candidatus Thorarchaeota archaeon | reverse complement strand
CAACCATTTCCAAGAAGTTCTCAAGAAACCGCTGGGATATTGAAGCCCAATGGTAGATGACAGATACGTCCAGATTGGCTCTACATTCCGAGTCAGCAGATCCTCTATTCTCTGGTTTGACTGTTTGATCCATATTCGAGCTGAGTAGGTATCCTGAAGGAGATGCGCCCTGGAAGGAGACCTGAACTCGCCACAATGGACAGGACGACTGTATCCTGACTCCACAATTGCAGTGTCCAGATTTTCGATATAGTTCTTCAGATGCGATACAGAAATATCAAGCCCTTCATCCGCCAATCTTTTCGCGTATTCCTTGGCGAAGAGCTGCGGAAAACGATGATCTGACCCATTCATGAGTAGGTAGACAGGCACCGGAGAGAATGGCTCCAATTCAGATGTCTTTTCGTTGATGACCCTCACGAACTCGTCATAGTCCGTCGGAAGCATTGACACATTACCATAGCCAAATGGGAGATAGACGCCGTTAACTGATGTATCTGAGCTCTCATGTGACTTCCATAGGAATGGGACAGTCGTGAGGCTCGGAGGAACTCCACGCCATAGTACCGCCGTCTTGAGATTGGTGAGGTCCCCTAGCAGTTGAGGTACTCCGCTCGAGTGTCCGAACTGGTCGGGAAGATAAGCGATATCCATCAGAGGAATCCTGAGATCTGCTGCCAGGTCATGACTATACTCAAGGTTGCGAATGAGGCTCTCTCCTCCCACTAGCCATTCATCGGGAAGAAGATACCACGGCCCGACTGCGATCTTGCCCTCGCGAATTCGCTGCATCAGCTCCTGCGTGTTCTCGGGGCGTATTTCCATGTAGTCCTCTAGGACAACTGTCTGCCCGTCCAGCATGAACACATAGTCATGGTCCTTCAGTAACCCAAGAAGCTCGTCAATGAGCTGAACGAGCATGTATCTGAACCTCTGGAATGGAAGATACCACTCTCTATCCCAATGTGTGTGTGGTACAATGATGACTTTCTTGGCAACCATTTCTGTCACTCGCCTCTGCTGATGAATTCTCTTTACACAAGAAACATCTCCAATAAACATGTTGCGAGAATCACAGCGAAACACTGTAGGTGAGAGATTAGGGGTCGGTCACGATGAGATTCGGAACGCTACCTGTCACTCGGTGGACTCCTCCTACAAGAATGCGATGGCACACTTGGATCTCTACACTCTTACGACGGCAATGGGGTGGACTGCAACATTGAGTTCGCCTTGTGTATTTCCGTGAAAATGTGGGCTTCATTGTACTGTGGCTCTCTGGTGAACCTCCATGGCTAGGCTCTTGAATGATTCATCGATGTTCTCTCCTGTGCTCAACTTGATGAAGAACACTGGAACAGAGAGCGTCTTGGCGATCTCACGCAATGCCTCTGTCTGACCTTTCATAAGCCTACTTGAGCGGTCTACAATCATGATTGTGGGCAGTGGGTGCCCTACATGGATGTTCGCAGAGTCCAGGAAATTCGACAGCTCGGAAGGAAGATTGACTCGTGTTGGATCGGCACATAGCACTATGCCTGTGAATCTACGGAAATAGTCCCTTGGTTCAAGGGCATTATAGAGTTCCCAGACCCAAGGACCATGGAGTTCCAGATCCAACTCAAGTGTAAAAATAATGCCGTTCTTCATGATAGTCGTGTGCTTGACCCACTCGTCCTTTGGCCAAGGCCTCTCAAGGGATTTTTTCGCTAGCTCTCTAGGGTCGGCTAGCTTCTTGTTTAGCAGTTTCTCACAGAAACTGAAGCCAAGTTCCTCATCTCCCGCGACAAGTATTCTGTAAGTATCCGGTCTTGAACTCATATGGTACCCTCCTTCGATACTTCTGGATGAGTCAAATTCTGTAGCATTACTAATGCCCGACTATGCAGAAAAACGATTCGTTGGTCAATATCAGAGGTCAGAGTCACGTTGGTGAGTAGTATTACAGACCGCAATCGTTACATATGGAATTGAGAGTGATGCACCCGGGATATTCTATGTCTTATCACAGCACTCCGCTGAAATACGGCAATCAAACGATTGATGACTTCATCCCTAAGAAGATCAGGGATGTGACGGTCCTTCGCGTCGATGAATTCACTCCGGACTTCACCGACCTGAAGAAGAAGCTCAAACAAGTTCTCGATTCGCCTTTGGGCACGAAGCCCTTTAATGAAGTCGTGAAGAGCGTCTACTCTAAGGGCAAACGGATACTCTTCATGGTTGATGATAAGACAAGGCCGAACCTTCATACTAAGATACTCCTGCCTCTCATTACTGACCGACTGCTGAAGATTGGTGTGAGGAAGGAGGATATTGGCATCATCATATCAAGTGGTTCACATACTCCCGCTAGTCCCAAGGAGGTGGAAGACAGAATCCTTGGTCCTGCCCTCTATAAGGTCTGGAAGGATAATGTACTTGCCCATGATTGTGACAGCGGAAACGAGCATGTTGGAGAGACGTCCAAGGGAACTCCGATTCTCATAGATAAGAAGGTTCTAGACTCGTCGCTATTGATTCCCCTCTCAGATAGCGAGTATCACTACTTTGCTGGGCAGGCTGGAACAGTCAAGCTCTTCTGTCCAGGTGTTGCAGGACGCGAAACCATCAGAATAAACCATCCGAGAATGTTCGATCTTGAGAAGGGGTTTGTCGACTGCTGCCGACTGGGCAACTGCGAAGGAAATCCGGTCATAGAGGACATGATTGAAATAACAACAACGATGATGAAGCGGATCCCTATCTTCTGCGTTGATGTCATAGTCAATCATGATGAGATAGTGTATCTTCAGGCTGGAGACATAATCGAGTGCCACAAGGCTGCTGCAGCACCTCTGCGTCAACTTAGGGTCATCGATGTTGACAAGCCTGGTGACATTGTATTCGTGTCTGTCGGAGAGCTGGGAGTAAACCTGTACCAAGCAGGCAAAGGAGTCCATGCGGCATGGAATGCAGTCCGACATGATCGAAAGGGATGGATTGTCTTGTTGGCTCGATGTGAGGACGGAATTGGAAGCGCGCCGTATGCTGAGGCCATGGAGTCTGCCAAAGACCTTGAAGTCCGCGATGCGCTCCGCTTTGTGATTGAGAAGTACTGCTCACAGAAGACGTTCAAGATCGGGAATCAGAAGCCTGTTGACCTGTTTCGTATCTTGCTCGATGTGGCGGAGGGAAACATCAAGGTCGTGAGCGAGCTTGACCCGACCGAACTCCGTGACGTCTATCGCATGCAGGGATGTAAGCCCGATAGTCCCGCCGATGTGCAGAGAATTCTACGCGAGTTCATCAATGAATTCCTAAAGGAGCACCCCAAACCCAGAGTGTATGTGCTTGATGACCCCGGTCTCCTAATCAATGTCAAACCCCAAGTTCACTAGTCCATCACTCCTCTGAGTGGACTGGTGTCTACGTCAGATTCTCATCATAGCTCGACCTGAGATGAAAAGAACCAGCAAACCCTTGAGGGTCGTCTTGCACCAGCTACATCTTTACGCTCGCGCAATCATCCACTGCTGGCCTGATACTATCTTCGCCTCAAATTAGTTTCCAGGTCGGACCGTCTTTTGTGTCTGCAACTGCAATACCGAGCTCGCTAAGACGGTCTCGAATCTGATCGGCTGTTGCGAAGTCCTTAGATTTTCGAGCCTGTTCTCTCAGATCAAGCAGAAAATCTACCACTCCTTTGAGTGTCTTCACAAACGCACCGGACTCGTCTGTCGCGCTGCCTGCCAGCAAATCGATTCCGAGGATTCCAACAAGTTCAGACAGAACTGCCAGAGCTTCTCTCAGAACTGCCGCTCCTCCCGCATTCTTTGAATGAGTGTTAATCTCACGGATGAACGTGAAGATCTCAGCGAGAGCTCCTGGAGTATTGAAGTCGTCATTCATTGCGGACTCGAAGCCCTCTCTCACCTTCCTTGAGGCTTCTGCGAGTTTCTTATCTGCATTCGATTCGCGGCTTCCGGTTCGTTCAAGAATCGAGATTCGACCCTTTATTGTATCGACAGCATTCTTCATCCGGTCAAGTGATTGGATCGCCTGTTTCAGGGCGCCGTCATTGTAGTCAAGTGGTTGCCCATATTGACCCGAAACTAGGTAGAGTCGAACTGCTTGATGGTCGTAGTTATCAAGTACCTCTCTCGCAGTAAAGAAATTGTGTTCTGACTTTGACATCTTCTCACTGTTGATGGTCAGGAATCCGTTGTGAAGCCAATATTTGACTGGAGTGTCAATCCCGTAGGCTACAGAAGATTGAGCAATCTCATTCTCGTGATGGGGAAAGATTAGGTCCTGCCCTCCGCCATGAATATCAAAGGGTAATCCTAGGTAGTGCTTCCCCATGACTGAGCATTCAGCGTGCCATCCCGGTCTCCCTCTTCCCCAGGGGCTTTCCCAGGAGGGTTCTCCGGGCTTCTCCGCTTTCCAGAGAGCGAAATCACGGGCGTCCTGCTTCTTGTTGTCCTCCTCGATTCTCGCCACTGCTGATTCATCGTCGAGGTCTGTCTTGGAGAGAGCTCCGTACTTTGCCCATTTACTGACATCGAAGTAGACGTCACCATCAACAACGTACCCCTTGCGATTCTTGATAATCAGCTTTACCATCTCAATGATGTCGTCGATATGTTCAGTCGCACGAGGATTCACAGATGCTGGTTTCAGGTTCAGTTGCTGGGCTATGACTCTGTACTCAGCGATGAATTTCGCTGCAAGATCTGCAACAGTAACTCCCTCTTCCTTTGCACGGTTGATCATCTTGTCGTCGATGTCGGTGAAGTTCGTGATGAATCGTACACGATAGCCCAAGTATTCCAGATACCTTCGAATCGTATCAAAGACTGCGAAGGACCTTGCATTACCGATATGCGGGTAATCGTAGACAGTCGGACCACAGACATACATACGCACGCTATTTCCATCAAGTGGTACGAATTCTTCCTTTTGCCTGGTCAGCGTATTGTATACTCTTAGCATGGTCACTACCCAACAACCCCTTGAGGTTATTCCATAAAAAGGCGTCTGCAAGTATTGCCCGCAATTCTCGTCAGCGCTTATTGCCACTGATAACCGATGGCTTCCTCAGCATTCCTATTCTCGCTAAGGTAGATTAGGTGCTGGTCGGCATCGTTTGAGAACCAGATGTGGATTTTCGTTTCTCTGAGGGTATTGAGCAGCAGACATCTATCGTCAACAGTAAGTCCCATGACCTTGAGTAGACTTGGCAAGTTGATGAGTCTGTCAATATTCTTTCTTGTCGCAGCAAGAATTCGTTCCTTGGAGCCTGCTGCCATCTTAAGAATATCAGTATCTCTCAGCACCGCTTTGATTCTCATTACTCATCGGTCTATAGGAGGAGCGAATCTCACATAAGGATAACTCTGCCTGATTTGCGAATTCTTATGTGCGAACAGTACATACAGTAGAGTGGTACTCAGGAGTTGTCTGTTGTGAAAATAACCGAGAGCAGGAATTGGGGCGTCTACGAATCCGCATGGAAGAAGTGCATGAAAGACTACTACTGGTACAAGGAAGATCCTGTTTTTGATTGGAATAAGCACGAAGAACTTGAAGAGATGGAGAGTGAATTCAAGAAGGCGGGTAGAGTCTTTCTCGAAGCCCATGAAGACGACACTATTGTTGGAGTCTTAGGTTTGCGTTATAGAGGAAAAGATGCTAGTCTGAGAAGATGGGAACCCGCTGCGCTAAAGAGCTCAAGGAGTAAGCAAGTATGGAAAGCACTTCTTACCAATGCTCTGAGTCATATATCCGCAAAAGGTGTTGAACGTGTCAGGGTCACTATGAAGTATCCTGTCAACAATGAAGTCGTAGCCCATCCTCTTCTCGAGCTATATGAGAAATCAGGTTTCGAGAGGTATCAACCGGACAGTATTGACTTGGTAGCAAGACTTGACCATCTCCCGGAACCGACGCCTATTCGTGCCAGTATCAGAATAGACACCCAACATGGAACGATTCCAGAGAAGTTTGGTGAATACTGCATACGTGCATACGCCTCAACACCCGAGGACAGAGAGATCCACGGTTTTGACGCCAATGTTACCGACTATGGAACTGCAGTGGAGGTCCTTCGGTCGATTCTAGGAGGAGGTTTTGGCCCCTCTCCTATTGAGCTTTGGAAAGTTGCCTTGGTCGACAATGAACCTGCAGGATTTGTTGGAGCCTTCATCCGCGAATCAAAGCACAAGCCACTTACAGGAATACTCGGTCCGTTGGGAGTCTTTCCTGAATACAGGCGTCTGGGTATCGGTGCGTATCTTGTATCAGAGTTATTCAATTCAATGAAGAACCATGGATGTGAATATGCTGCAGTCGGAACTCCAGCTGCAAATAAGAATGCGATAGCCATGTATGAAAAAACCGGATACAAGCTCAGTAGCCATCTTGTCCATCTGGAGAAGACTCTCTGAA
>PRDH01000081.1 GCA_003345545.1 Candidatus Thorarchaeota archaeon | reverse complement strand
CATGACCAAGAATCGTGCCGCATTGGAGTTACTATCAATTGGTGTCGTGCGCGGTATCTCAACCGTTGTTCAGCCACCGTGCGAAGATCCGTGCCCATTCTAGTGGATACTAGACATGGTAATCGGAATCAAGCACACATGTGAGCGAACAGCGATTGAAGATTCTCGTTGCTGGACATTGGTTGGTATGAGATTCTTAGCCATTCTCTGCAGTGTGAGAGTTCACCTAGACAAAACAACAGAGACTGGCGATAGGATCCTAGCATGGCTTCCGGAGTCAAAGTAGGAGCCTAACGCCAACCATTCACAAAATCGAAAGAGAACATGAGCAGGAGGAGAAAAACCAGAATGAATCAAAAGCCAGGTGATGAATTACCAGAACCATGGTAGTTCAAAGACGCGGACAAATCCGTGTAGTAAAAAGGAGAAAAAACAAATGATAACTGAAAGAATCGAGCCAGTACTTGAAAACATTATGACTGCCGAAACAGGCCGCGAAGTGGATCCGTTTACTGACCCAGAGGTTGTTAGATTGACTGCAATCAATCTTGAGCTTGCAGTTAGAAACCTCATGACAGCACACGCGCCTCCAGAGTGCCTAGTGATCACAGCTGACATATGCACGCACAGACTGATGGCTATTCCCACAGCAGATGGCGAGGTCAAAGTGCTTGTGTTTGAACAGTGAACCGCCGGTAGTCAAGAAAGAAAGTAACTTCACATTCGAGAGATTGGGTCTCTCGAAGAGTGAGAATAAGATGAGATAAGGAGCCTAAATATCCTCGAACAGACATCTAGTTGCTCAAGTACCAAGTCAAGAGAGGACTTGGAGAAGCTTGGCTGAGAGTGTTGTTCGGAGATAGACTAAAAATGAAAGTGGTCCGGAAACATGAGGCGTGGAGTGACAACAGCGTGGACAGCGATCCATTGGATGATAAGACACGCTTACCAGCCCATAACGAAGATACGGACCATTTGGATGTTCAAGAGAGGCAGGGACAACAGGATAATCTTAGGGCCTCTCTGAAAGCTGTTTTTTCATGGAAAAATTATAGAGTATATCTAGCCACAGCCTGGATATTCAACGCTTTTGAATATCTCGGGAGCTTTCTCAATCTGTATCTTTGGAACTTGAACCTAAGTCTACTTCTAATTGGCGCTATTTACACAGCTACCTATGCCATATCAACTATTGCAAGGTTCTTTGGCGGGTATGTGGGAGATACTTCAAACCGTAAGACTCTGGCAGTAGTATCGATGCTCCTAATGGCGACCTATTATCTGATGATTGGGATATTCAGGGAACCCATTCTGATTTTCGTTGCTCTTGCGATTTATTCCTCTATTGAGATTACCAAGGGCGGCTCAACGGCATACATAATGGACAACATACCTCGAGAACATAGTGGATTTGCATTGTCGTTATTCACTGCGGGCAGAACGTTTTCGATCATCACACTTGCAGCCTTTGGACTGCTGTATCCATTTATGGAGTTCGAGGCGTTCCGGCAACTTCACCTGGCTGGTGGTATCCTACTCCTGTTTTCTACCGTGCTGAGAGCAGCCTATTTGAAGAGCAGTCCTCAAAAGAAGAGAGAGGCCGGAACCAGACTATGGAGAACCTTCATCCAGGATAACAGGCGAGCACTGGGGATATTGCTATCTGTAATTCCAGGAATGATTGTGGTGTGCATCTTCGATAGCATAAGTGACTCATTCTTCAGACTGGGTGCTCTAATCTACATGTATGAGGTCCTGTATATCGATATTCCATCAATGGTAATCATGCTAATTGCCACGCTTCTGATACAGGTTCCACTCCTGCTGAAAGTAGGAAGACTCACCGATAGAGAAGGAGTGAAATCTACGGCACTCTTGGTATATGCAATCATGCCAATATCTGCAGCTCTATTGATTGTAGCTTACTGGATTCCTGATTGGGCACCTCTGTCATTCTCGGCTGCTGCAAACACTCTCATTCCTGGACTTGGAGTGATCTTCAAGACGTCATTTCTTGCGGTAGTTCTCAAATATGTGAATGATACATTGTGGTACATCATTGTTCTGGTGCTCATTCGAAAGAGGCTGCCAAGTCATGATACATCAAAGATCCTTAGTCTGTTTTGGATCGTTGTATGGTTGTCTTCCTCATTAGGTCCTCTAGTGGGAGGAATGATCTCTGAAGCAATAGGTATCTTGTATCTCTTTGTTGCTGTGTTCATTCTAAACATAATCCTTCTTGCAGCAATAGCTCGCTATGACTTGACTGTAAAAGGGCAAACAGCCCAAGAAGTGCAGATAGGTGAATAGAATAAGACTAAATCATACTGTATTTGAAGCACCACAATAGAATTCCGGAGATCTGAAGGGGTACTAATGAGCGAGCAAAGAGAGAGAGCTCTTGAGATTCTTCGTAGACTTGCCAAGGAATATCCTCACGCACCGCCAACATACTTGATGTTCAGCAGTCCATTTGAAATGCTCATAGCAACTATTCTATCAGCGAGAGCAACAGATGCGGGCGTAAACAAGGCGACTCCAGAGCTTTTTGGCAGATATCCAGATCCAGAGAGTCTAGCAAATGCCGATATTGAGAGTATAGCAAAGATCATTCGTTCCTGTGGTACTTACAATCGAAAGTCCGCATACATAAAGGCAACAGCCACAATGCTTGTGGAGGATTTTGGTGGGGAAGTTCCTAAGACTCTCGACGAACTCATTCGACTCCCCGGTGTGAATCGAAAGACCGCGAATGTAGTACTTCAAGTTGTATTTGGACAAGCTGAGGGCATTGTAGTAGATACTCACGTTATGAGAGTCAGTGTAAGACTTGGTTTCAGCCAACATGATAAGAAACCGGACAAGATTGAGAAGGATCTCATGCAACTTCTGCCAAAGAACAAATGGATTGATTATGCTCGATTCATCGGAACACATGGTAGGCTGGCATGCAAGTCGGCACGCCCCAGATGTTCAACATGCCCCATCAACGACCTTTGTCCCTCAGCAGAGCTTTTCGACTGAACAGTATCGGAAGACGTTAAAAGAGGATAGAATCGAACCCAAGGACCAGTTGTTGTGATAACAATGAGGATTGGATTGGTGAGCAAGTTTGGTGCTCCAGATGGGCTCTGCGTCATTGCCAATGCGGTCCTCAGAGGATTGACTGAACAGAATCATGATGTACATGCGTTCACTCAATCCAAACGGGTGGAGGGACTTCCTGAGGATAAAACACACAGATTCAGAGCAGTTCAGTTGAACCCACATTTTTCCATTGATACTGTCGCAGCTCCGAGTGCTATTTCAAGGCAATGCAGAGAATACCATATTGATGTACTGCACATTCAGATGAACTCAGGAAGTACGGAGTTCATACTGCCATACTTCAAGAGATCATTGCCTCCACTTGTTGTCACTTACCACCTTGCCTATGCAGCAGGTGGCTCGCTCTATACAGCTCTATTTGGCATAGCATGGAAAGCGTCACTCTTTGCCTGTAGAAAATACGATGAAGTCATTCTTGTTGACCCATCTCAGAAACCATACTTTCTCAAGAGCGGATTCTCTGAAGATAACGTATCTGTGATTAAGAACGGTGTTGACATCAACCTCTTCAAGCCGGACACCAGGAAGAAACAAGACGATGAAACTGTGAATTTTGTATATGTTGGGCGCCTGAGCTATGATAAGGGTGTTCATCTATTATTAGATGCCTTTCGCATATATCATCGAGAGAACCCGAAGACTAAGCTCACACTCATCGGTGACGGCATGCTGAAACGCCAGATTGATGGTCATGTGGATGATGGCTCCCTCTGCTGGTTGGGCACCATGAATCATGATGAGATTCCTGCAGTCCTGCAGAAGATGGATGCATTCGTAATTCCACAGAATATTGGGGGGCTTGGGATGAGTGTCCTAGAAGCAATGGGTTGTGGGCTCCCAGTGATAACCACCGCAATCGGCGAAACGGTAAGACTACTTGACAAAGATGAGGGAATCTTGGTTGAACCAGAGAATGTTGGAGCAATCGTTGATGCCATGAAGACCTTGGTAGAGGATAAAGACCTGAGACAGAGAATGGGAAGGCGTTGTAGAAAGAAGATCGAGGAGAAGTACTCTTGGAGTAGTCAGATTGGTCAAATCGAACAAGTCTACAGGAGGGCTATTGAGCGGAAGAGATGAAGAACCTGGTAGATAGGGAAAACAACTTATGAGTAAGCATGTTCTCCTTGAATCAGCCAGACAATACAGGAGAGATTGCAGTTGTTGGATATCCGATTCATCCGTCAAAATATCGATCTGATTCGAAAGAACCTAGAACGACGCAGGGATAGCACCAAACTCGAGGCATTTGAACGATTTCTTGCTCTGGACAATAGAACTAGAGCTCTCCAGAAAGAGATACAGGACCTCAGAACCCTACGTAATAGACTCTCAAGAGAGGTCGGCAAGCTGAAGAAATCCGGGCAGGATGACCCGCAGCTCGTGGAACAGTCCAATCAAGTGAACAAGAGAATCTCCGAGATTGAAACAGAAACCGATGAAGCCCAAGTGGAACAAAAGAAGATACAGATGAGTATTCCCAATATCCTTCACGAGAGTGTACCGTATGGAGCAGACGAGGAGGACAATGAGCTGGTGAGGGAATGGGGGGGCCGACCAGAGTTCGGTTTCAAGGTGCATAGCCATGTGGATTTGCTAGATTCGCTTGATATTGGGGATCTGGCAAGGGCAGCCAAAGTTGCTGGCGCTAGATTCTACTATCTCAAGAATGAACTTGTGATGCTCGATCTTGCTATGCAGCAGATGGCCCTAGACATACTCAGGAAGAAGGGGTATTCTCTCATTTATCCGCCATTCATGATGCGGCGGGAGCCCTACGAGGGAGTGACGGACCTAGCAGATTTTGAGGATGTCATGTACAAGATTGAGGGAGAGGACCTGTATCTGATTGCCACGTCTGAGCACCCGATAGCTGCCATGTATATGGGAGAGATTCTCGAACCAGAAGAACTTCCACTCAAACTAGCGGGAGTCAGCACATGCTTCAGAAAGGAGGCAGGCGCTCATGGTAAGGACACAAAGGGAATATTCAGAGTACATCAGTTCAATAAGGTTGAGCAATTCGTCTTCTGTCATCCAGATGAATCATGGCCGATTCACGAGGAATTGATTCGAAATGAGGAGGAGTATGTACAAGCCCTCAAGCTCCCATACCGCATAGTGAATGTCTGTACCGGCGATATTGGGATCGTTGCAGCCAAGAAGTATGACCTTGAGTACTGGTTCCCTGGGCAGCAGAAATATCGTGAGGGCGGCTCCTGCAGTAACTGCACAGCATACCAGGCAACCCGTCTGGGCATAAAGTACAGAATCAAGAGGGGTGGCACTGAGAAGGCCTACCTGCACACGCTGAATAGCACGATGATGGCAAATACTAGAACTTTGGTCGCCATTCTGGAGGTCTACCAACAAGAAGATGGCAGTGTCAAGATACCTTCTGCGCTTCACAGATATCTCCCCTCTGGGATGAAAGAGATTGCACCAGGAGCATAGACTGGCTGGTCACATGCCACCTTCTAGGCTCATCCTGATGGTATCGTCTATCGATTTCTGAAGTGTAGGTGGAAGATCTGGAACCTTCAACTTAACAAAACCGCGAATGATGAGTGAGGTTGCTTCCTCCTCATCCAACCCTCGGCTCATAAGATAACTGAGTTGTTCAGCTCCGACTTTCCCAATCGTAGCCTCGTGACTGAGCTCAGTACCCTCTGCCCGGGCTGCAAGCATAGGTACAGCTCTAATCACCGCTGAGTTGCTGACAAGCAATCCATCGCACTCAAGTCTGCCCTTTGTTTCGCTGGAAAGACCAACCAGATCCCCCCGAGCGATGATCTCGCACTCATCAGTCGCTATTGACCTTGAAATGACTTTGCCACTGGACTTGGTCGCTTCGAGACTCAAGGAACCTCCAATATCATACTTCGACTTCCTGCTTCCGTAGACAACCGAGTATAGGTCCGCCTTGGCTCCGGTTCCAATCAGCCTGACCTTGGGGAATGCCTGAATGGATTTGGGAGAACTCAATATTGCATAGCTTGAGATGAACGTGCCATTATCCTCAACAAGAGTTGCAGTTCGCGGGCGCACGTCTGTCTTCTCACTCCACCTGTGAACCATGGTGAAAGTGAGCCGAGCCTTCTTCTTGACATAGAATTCTGTCACTCCCAAATGCAGTGAATGTTCCACATTAGAGGGCGTAGCGCAACCCGTGATGACATGAAGTTCTGAGCCCTCTTCGGCTATGACAATATTATGGACATTCTGAACGAATCGGTTCTTCTTCAGTATCAGACAACTCTGAACTGGCATTTCGATTCTGGCTCCAGCAGCTGCCCGGATGAAGTAGCCATTGTACTCCTCTAGCTCACTTCTCGCTGTGTACTTATCCGTATCAACTGGAACAGCGTTCCAGAGATAGTCATGCAGCCAATCATACTTCTGAAGAGCCAAGTTCGTTGGCAAGACTTCAAGCCCTTTCTGTTGAAGGAGGACATCTGCAAGGAGAGTTTCGTTGTCGAACTGTATGAAAGACCCCGAAACCCTCTCTTGTGCGGGGTCAAATCCCACCTCTCGTACTAATGCACGATCCTTCTCTGAGAGGTCATCAATTGATTCGAGATCACCCGATTTAGAGGGGGAGTATTCATACTTGTCCAGGTCTAGGTCGCTACCATATGGGGCTGTCTTCTCTTTTGCTGAACGTGCGCGTTTCTTGGTGTCGTCAGATGGCATCAAATGAACCTCCCTATCCTGTCATTTCAGCCAAGAACTTCTCGTAACCTTTCTCTTCTAAGACAGGAATATCACTCATGTCACCTGTGTAGACAAGTCTACCGCGCTGTAGTATGTAGACTGCGTCCACCTCCAGGAACTCCAGGATATAGCGATGATGACTGATTATTACGAGGGTGACATCATGCTTCTCTTTGATCGCTTTGAGTTCTCTTCCGACTGTCTTGAGGGAGTCATAGTCAAGCCCACTGTCAGGCTCATCAAGGAACATTATTTTGGGGCGCATTGATAAAACTTGAAAGAGCTCACTTCTCTTTGATTCGCCACCGGAGAATCCATCATTGAGGTCACGGTTTGCAAGATTCCTGATGCCAAGTCTTTCAAAATCATCGTACAATATCTGTTTGCATACACATGTTTCGCCCATCAGGGCATCGTGCACATCGGTACATTGGTAATCAGGACAGACTCTACAGATGAAATCATCGAGCTTGACACCCGATATGCGCGGAGGTGTCTGAAAAGCGTAGGCAATTCCCATTCGCGCACGCTCCGTAATCGATTTGTTCTGAATCGATGTGCCATTGAAGAGAATATCACCACCAGTGATTCTGTACTCCGGCAAACCCATGATGGTCTTCGCAAGTGTGGACTTGCCAGAGGCGTTGGGACCAAGAATGGCGTACACCTGTCCAGCTCGAAAAGCAAGGTCCACTCCAACAAGGATTGGGATGCCACTCACTTCGACACGCAGGTCTCGTGTCTCAAGAAGGGGATTATTATCCATCGAGATTACCACCATCAGAGCCTGTGACCGCTATCGTCGCGGGTTGCTTCCATATACATCTTCAGCCTCTTGCTTTCTCGTATATGTACCAATTGTTTGAACTAGAAATCGAGATACAGATTGGTCTGCAATATCAGGCAGTTTGCTGTTCAATCATTATGCTTAAAACGACCAGCTGAATTCCGTCGTTGAGGTGCACCATTAATGAACGTGCAACAGACTTTCGAAAAACTTGTTTCGCTTGCAATTCAGAGAGAGGATGAATCATACGAGTTTTACATGAAGGCAGCCAAAGATTCCGAATTCAAACCATCAGCAAAGCTACTCAAAGATTTAGCTCATCAGGAGGAAATTCATAAGAAGAAACTGCAGTCTGCTCAGAAAGAGGGAGTCTGTCAGACATTCAAGTGCGGCACAGTGGAAGAACTTGAGAAGATGGATCTGAGTAGATATCTTGTCGATATTCCACTGGTGCCATCATCCACTTCCCAAGAGGTGCTCATAGTGGCAATCAAAAGGGAGGCCGCAGCACACAGCTTCTACAAGTCACTATCAGAACTGACTGGAAGTGGAAAACACCGATCTGTATTCGAAATCCTTGCGAAGGAAGAGCAAGCACACAAGGATAGACTTCAGAATATGTATGATGACATCTTCCAACCAGATATGTAAGGTGAGCAGTCCAAGATATCATGGCACATATTGGCACATGAGTGATTGTGATCATAACTCGTGAAGCTCAGGTGCCGCTATGAATGTCAGTCCACGTTTCGTCAGCTCTTCAGCCGTTCGATTCAGCGCATGGTGCTTATCCAGGTAGTTCTGCAGGAGCAGAGGCATGTGCCCTGCTTTGAGAATGTCCTCTTTGGTCCGGAAGTAATCAAGGATATCACTAGGATGTTCGCGTACCGTTTCGTTCTGGACAACGCCGCCCTCGTGTTTTGCGCTGATATTCTTCACATGGTCTGCTAGATCAAGCAGGTCAGAAAGCCTGTCATATGGTTGCCGAACAATGGACTTGTAGGTTTCTGTAATATGATGCTCAATTCTCACGACATCTTCAAAATCAAAGGCCTTCCGGATTTGCGCGGCCACCTCTATGGTTACTTTGTTGACGCTGTTAGAGAGGTTGAATCCGATGAGAGGGCTTGTCCCATTGGTACGGCTGAATAATTTCGCTGTCATTAGCGTCCATAGGCATGCATATGGATTATCGTTGCCCATGAACACTGATATCTTGAACTCTATATCGATACCGAGCTTATGCATCATGTAGCCCACTAGCACACTCCCGGGGTTGATATTGAGGACCTGTTTGACGCCATACTTCGTATAATAGTACAGAAACTCGTCTGCCCATTTCAAGGGAAACTCATTTGGCATCCCAACACCGCCGAAATACCCTGTGATCGTCGCAGGGCCACCCAGATGAACATTCACTGGCGCTCCATCTGGACCTGGGTAGGTGCCCTTGGTATCAAGTGTTTCAACATATGAAGAACCGAATATCTGCATCGCTGCGGCAAACGCAATGACGTCATCATCTGCAGATTGTTCTGCCATTCTTCTAACCCTTATGAAGCGACCTGGCATTATCTCATCCTTCTCAATAGCCTGTTTGGTTTCTGTGATGAGCCATGGAAAGTACTGGCATGCACTAATCTCAAGAGTAACAGCAAAACTATCATCGAATTTCATGGAGTCTGCCTTGTCATCGAGCACCCGTCGCCTATACTCAGGAATTGAAATGAATACACGATTGTCACGCTGTTCTTGAAGCCACTGAAGATCTCTGATATACGGAGACTTCTTTGAATCAAGCATTGTCAGGAGGTTATCGAGCCTGCGTGCTTCGCGTGCCTTTCTGTTGATCTCTCTGACTCCGCCATACTTATCGATCAAGACAAGAAGATCGGTCACAAGTTGATTCTCATCGCTGAGAAGGAAATCATTGATCTCTCTTAGTTCGTCTTCATCAATTAGCAGCTTTTTTCTATTGATCATTTCAATACGCCACCCATCTGGTTTGGCATGCTACGGCGAGTACGATACCACGAAGTGCTGAGTAAAGTGGAGCCTAAAAACCGTTCTGACCAGAGCTGGACTGATAGGATCGCTCTATGAACCAACATTCCGATTCCTCATTGGTCACGAAACTCCAATTTCTGAGTGTTCTCTTTGCTGTACCTGAGATTTCGGAGGTAGGAGCGAACTATAGGACCTACCGTCAGCGAACCAAAGGAGCCTACAATGACCTGTATCGAGTTAATGGTCACCAGCTCAGTGAGAGCGACTCCTATAGAATAGCCTAGGACAAGAACTTCCCCCATTAGATAGCCTACCAACATGACACAGGAGGCAACTATGACAGCGACTATGTCCCATGGACTTATCCTTGACTCTCGGCGTGTCCGGCTGCAGATAAGACCCACTGCCATTCCTTCAAAACCCTTCACAATCAATGTGATTGGGGCATACCAAGGCGCAAGTATTAGGTCAGCAATGGCAGAACCAATCCCGCCTGCAACAAAGCCGCCAAGAGGCCCAAGAAGAAGCCCGCTCAGCATTACCAATACATCTCCAAGATTGAAGTAGCCACTCGTAGTTGGAAACGGGACTACCAACACGAGTGTCGCCACTGTTGTCAGGGCCGTTAGGATTGCGAGCAATGATAAATAGAGGGCCGAATTCGGATATCTTGGATGAAAGTACTCCATCGATCTCATCTTCTATACGCTGGAAGTGTCGACAAGACGACAGAAAAGAAACAGCATATAACTCTGAGCCAAGACAAAGAGAAGTATTTTAACAAGAACTGCGCATAGGAGGGGATGGGTAGTTGAACATACTCCCACTTCCTATACGAGAGGTAGGGAAAAATGAGCCAAAAATGGATACAGACTGCTGATTGGAAGACTGAGAAACATATCCCTGTGATTGAAATAGAGAAGGTCAAAGATGGTCGGGTCAATGTGAAGGTCACCGTTGGAAAGGAGATCCCGCATCCGAATACAACAGCTCATCACATAAAATGGGTTGACTTGTTCTTATGGCCGGACGATGAGAAATTCCCCGTTGAGATTGGCTATGTCAGTTTTGATACGCATGGAGAGTCAGTCAAGGGGGCAGATACAAGCTCTGTGTACACAGAGCCATGCGCAGTGTTCACATTCATGACCAAGAAAGCGGGAACTCTGATGGCAACTGCCTACTGCAACATTCATGGGCTTTGGAAGAGTGAGAAAGAGCTCAAGCTCTAGTTTCACCAAGTTCAATGACAGTGGTTGGAGCCTGCTCACAGAATAGAGTGGCAGACTTCCACTGCTCTGATTTTCATCCATACTGGGAGAACCGAATCCTGTTGCCTTCAGAGCCTTCGAAGGCTGCAGACAGGAGAATCATTCCTCACGGGTCTTTCAAGTTCCAAGGAACACAGTTTCGAAGGCAACAGCTTCCTCCATATGACCATACAGTCCCTCCAGAGCGTTCCGGGCATAGTCACATCTTGTGACTTCATCTTGTGTCCCTCAAAAGTGGCTCCGCTATATATACTCAGTCTGAGCAGTATTTCTTGTGAACTATTATGGCTCAAGCAACTAACACCCGAAACACATCTGCGATGAAGAACATGACTGGTCGAATCTTCTCGACCGAGGCAATCACCTACGCCTACCAGTATAGGAGGTAAAGAATCATGACTCAAGCGAAGAGAACAATCAGGAATTACTCCAACAAGAGAATCTCCACTGATGCAATCACCTATGCATACATGTACAGGTAGATCACGATGACTCCTGATAAGACTACTCTTGAAAATCACTCTAGCTCACCCAACGACAAGGCTAGGCGTTGTTGCATGACCCCTGAGGAAGTGCTCATGCTCGAAGCAACCTGAGCACTTCATTCTTTGTTTTCCGTACTTCAATCATTACATATCTGTCTTCACAACCCAGCTGACAAGCTCGGAATTCAGAGGATTTTCCTTGACGAACTCCTCGCGATAGGTTCCGCTCTTGAAGGCAAGAAGAACATTCTGCATCCCAGCATCAAAACCCACGATTCTCACAGCTCTTGCAAGTGAATTGGATCGGAAGGCAATAACTGTCGCAACCAGAGATACTGCAAAGAATACAGCAAAGGCGGATACCCATGGAGAGATAGAACTCCCTCTTGATATCGAGTCGCCCAATAACAGCAGTCCGAAGAACACGAAAGCCATCGCAAGTCCATCTACTATGAGGCATAATGATTTGTAACGGTCCTCCCCCTCGTCGGTGTAGTAATGATTGTCACATACCTGGATAGGCAGAACCTTCAGGTTTGGTTGTGGGATTCCTTGTCTTCTCCGAACCCGAGGATCAAAGTAGGGGTCCCATTCACGTCGTAAGTACTGAGGCTTTCCTGATACGATGGTCAGGCGTGATGTTGTTGTTGCTGGGTTTCCGCAGACAGGACATACTCTCGGGAAACGTACTCTGGAAATGTCTACACGAACAATGGGTTCATCAAAGTACAATTTCCTCGGGCTCATAGCGTGTAGACTCCCTCTCGGAAGAGGAGGAGAGAAGTAGGATAAAGAGTGTATCGACCTAGGCATTACTGCGGCATTTTTAACTCTCAAAATACGAGCATTTTGTCATGTACTATGGAGAGAAGGTTCATCTGAGAGCTCTAGAGCTTGAGGATTTAGACGTCGTCATGGAAAACTGGAACAACCTTGAGATGAGGCAGTTCCTAGCCACTGCATGGCCTATGTCGAAAAACATAGAGCGAAAATGGTTGGAACGGGTGACTACCATGGATCCGTGGAAAGATGGTGGAATGGTGCTCGCCATCGAGGATAAGAAGACAAAGAAGTTCCTCGGTTCTACGAGTTTCTTTGATATATCAAAACAGAATCAGAGAGCTGAATTTGGTATAGCAATTCACAACCCAGAGAACTTTGGAAGAGGTTATGGAACTGACGCTGTAAGGCTGATGCTTTGGGTTGGGTTTCATATCCTTGGTCTAAACAGCATATTCCTAGTGACGCTGGATACCAACGTGCGAGCTCAGCATGCATACGAAAAAGCAGGTTTCAAACGGGCTGGGCTCTATAGACAGGCAACCTACATGATGGGAAAGTTCCACGATTTTGTAGTCATGGATGCCATTCGGGAAGACTTTCTCAAACAATACCCACCAGGAACACAGGTCAGTGGACCATAGTCTGGCGAAAGAGTGAAAGGCAGGACAGTTCTGCGAAGCACAAGATGCAAAAGAAGGCCGACCGATACGGGATTATGCCCTTCGGGTGGGCACTCGTCAACGAGTCAACCAAAGCATGGAGCAGTTTCCGATGACGGACGAATCACTCTTGAACCGTGCAATCAATACAATCCGATTTCTTTCCGCTGATGCTGTACAACAGGCTAATTCTGGACATCCCGGTATGCCAATGGGTGCAGCTGCAATGGCGTATGTTCTTTGGACTCGTCACCTTCGATTCAATCCCAAGAATCCTAACTGGTGGGATCGAGATAGATTCGTGCTCTCAGGGGGACATGGATCAATGCTCCTGTATTCTCTTCTTCACCTGACGGGGTATGATGTTTCATTAGATGATATCAAGAAATTCAGGCAGTGGGAGAGTAAGACACCTGGACATCCAGAGTGTTTCAGAACACCCGGTGTCGAAGTCACAACCGGACCACTGGGACAGGGATTTGCCAACTGTGTGGGCATGGCGATAGCAGAGGCACATCTATCTGCTGTCTTCAACAGGGATGAATACAAGGTGGTCAATCACAATATCTACGGAATAGTGACCGATGGAGACCTTATGGAGGGGGTTTCCTCTGAGGCCGCTTCTCTTGCGGGGCATCTACGGCTAGGTAAGATCATACTGATGTATGATGACAATCGAATCTCGATAGATGGTAGCACAGATTTAACGTTCTCTGAGGACCGAGGGGCAAGGTTTGAAGCATATGACTGGCATGTTCAGAGGATTGCTGACGGAAATGATGTTGACCTGGTAGATTCTGCCATATCGAACGCGAAGAAGGATCCTCGTCCATCGTTGATAATCTGTAGAACCCATATCGGTTTTGGATTGCCCAAGAAACAGGACAGCTCCAAAGCTCATGGTGAGCCTCCAGGGGAGGAGGAACTGGAGGGTGCCAAGAGAAACCTAGGCTGGCCTCTGCAGCCTCGCTTCTTCATACCTGATGATGTTCTTATTCACTTTCGAAAGGCTGTCAAGAAAGGAAAGACCCTCGAATCAGAGTGGCAATCCAACTATGTTGCTTATACACAGAAGTATCCCGATTTAGCAGAAGAACTCAGGAGACGCATGAAAGGCGAACTAACCTCTGGATGGGAAGACACTCTTCCTACATTTCCAGCAGATGCAAAGGGGATGGCTACGCGAGTGGCATCTGGAAAGGTAATCAATGCTCTTGCAGTGAAGATTCCCGAACTTATCGGCGGCTCCGCGGATCTCACGACTTCGAACAAGTCATGGATTGATGGAAGTCCCTCATTTCAGGCGGGAGCTTTGTCTGGTCGGAATATACACTATGGAGTTCGAGAGCACGCGATGGGAGGTGCTGTGAATGGTATGGCTGCACACGGGGGAGTCATTCCGTATGCAGCTACGTTTCTGATGTTCTCAGACTACATGCGGCCAGCAATACGACTCTCTGCGCTGTCAGGGCATCGGAGTATTTGGGTATTCACTCATGACAGCATTGGTGTTGGGGAGGACGGTCCTACTCATCAACCGGTAGAACACTTGGCTGCACTTCGTGCAATTCCAAATCTTACTGTTGTGAGACCTGGCGATGCAAATGAAGTAGTGGAGACATGGAGAGCCGCAATCTCAAACAGGAAGGGTCCGACTCTTATGGCCTTGACCAGGCAAAACGTGCCAGTGCTAGACCGAAGCAAGTATGCTGCTGCAACTGGATTAAGTAGAGGAGCCTATGTGCTGGCAGACCTCGGCAAGGACCCAGAAATAGTCCTAATAGCATCGGGTTCAGAGTTGGGAATAGTCGTTCAAGCGGGAGAGGTGCTTTACTCGAAAGGTACTGCTGTGCGTCTTGTGTCATTCCCAAGCTGGGAACTATTCAGAGCGCAGAGTCAGGACTACCGTGACTCAGTCCTTCCACCGAAGATGAAAAGACGCCTCGTCGTCGAGGCAGGAGTGGCTCAAGGATGGGAGCACTGGGTCGGAGAGAATGCGAGATATTTGTGCATTGACAGATTCGGTGCCTCTGCGCCTGCAGAGGTTCTCTTTGAGAAGTATGGATTTACTGTTGAGAATGTCGTGAAACGTGCTCAAGAACTTCTTGCGGAATAAGTATGATGAAGGCTTTATGCATCTTTAGAAGCATTCATAAAACTTCTATGTGCATTTGTGGCATTCTTATGCCTAATCAATATCCAGAAACCTGTTTCTAGTTAATACTGGCTATATATACTAAATTCGCAGTGTTTCTTGGTGATCTAATGAACACTTACAAGAAAACTATCCTTGCGGCCCTTGCAGTTCTGGTTGTGGGTATTGGTGTACCCCTAGCAGCTGCTCAGGGCAACAGCATAGAGTATCAATATTCAGCAGGTATTGTGACTCTGACAACTGATGATATCTCTATCAAAGTAACAGGCAACAACCAAGCTCCACACTTTCACTGGTGGGATCCCAATAATCCGACAGTTGACTATCATGTCATGTTCGTGAAGATGTTTGAGGCTAACGATACAAACGCAGATGGTGTCTACACTAATGGTACAGACACAATGATTGGTGCTCCACTAGCCCTGCCAACTATCGGATGGGAGTTCAGTGGTTTTGTAGTTGAAGAGGAGGCTGGAAACGCCACAGCTGTTCACTTCAATTTCACAACCGCCACAGAGTTTGATCCACGTCCTGAGGGTGTCGGAATGGACTACGGCAGTCTGCCAAGTCTTGCATCATTCAATGTAACAATTGAGGTAAGAGTCCATCTCTATTTGTCCACACCAGGTGAGATGAAGTTCGACCTCATTGTAGGAGGATGGGATTGGACCTATGAGGATTCCATTCTAGTGCTTCAGTTCAATGTGACTCAGAGCAATCATGGCGAAGTCCAAGGAGATCAGGATCCTGCTGGCTTCCACAAGACAGGTACCAAGTTCCAGTTCGAGAATGGGTACTTTGAGTACAATGAAACTGCCTTGGCAGCCAATAACTCATTACAGGTCATGGCCAGTTACGGAGGAGGCACTGGATTGGAAGCTGGTGAAGCAATCTATCTAGCCTTCGAGAACTTTGGCAATGGTACACTCGAGTATGATCCCATTCTTGGTGTTGAGTCCTCAACATCCACGGGTATCGTACTGGACCCAATGACTCTTGCAATCATTGGCGGAGCTATTGTAGTTCTTCTCCTAGTTGCAGTGATTGTCAAGAGACGATAGAAGCAATCTAGCCTGGAAGCAGTGTTCCTGCTTCCTCTCTCTTTTTTTTCAGAAAGACTTCTTTTTCAACTGTCTTTCGTTTAGACATAATACTCTTACGAAGGAGCGTAACCCCAAATGGATGGTGCTCAAATGCAAGAATCATTTGATATTGTTGTGAGGAGATGGTCTGAAGAGAAATGGAACCTTGAGAAGTTCCACAAGATCACAGATGATATCAACAAGACGCTGATTGATATAGGTCATAGCAGCTCTCAAGTCGGTATTGCACTGGCCAAACTTTGGACCTTCATGGATCAGATGATGTCCTCTTTTGGACTAATCATGACGGATGATGAAATGCAGAGGGATTTCATTGTATTACTAGAAAAAGAGAACTTGGATGCGTTGAAAGTAATCAAAGTTGAAATCAATGGAAGCAATGTAGTCATTGTGAATCTGAAGGAATTGAAGAAGACTAGTGATCCGGAAGCAGCAAGGCGCGCAAGGGCAAAGAAGTCTTTCGATGATTTCATGCCAACATCTGGTTACAGACCGAAGTAGACACCATTCAGAGCGGACATATGTTGGCGTGGATGACGTGCAGCAGCTCCGAGTAACGGGTGTAAGCCCAAACCAAAAGATATATAGTTCGGTTCCGAACTAGTTGGGTGGTGTCGGAGCTGACTCATCATGGATGAAAAAGCAATCAAAGAACTGTGTCACGACCTCTTGGAAACGGGTTGGCCAGCCTACGTCACAACAGTTGACAAGAAGGGGTTTCCACAGACGAGGGCCATGTTCAATCTCAGGAACAGGAAACACTTTCCAAGACTAATGAAGCTCTTTGAGGAACAGAAAGATGATTTCACACTGATATTCACAACCAATACATCCTCTACGAAAATTGATGACATCAAATCGAACAAGGCAGTGTCAGTGTACTACTGCAATCCAGATACGTGGAGAGGAGTGATGTTCAGCGGTCTCATCGAGATTGTCAATGATTCTCGTACCAAGAAAGCGATCTGGCACCCGGAATGGAACAAGTACTACCCACAGGGGTATGACGATCCAGACCACACGGTTCTCCGCTTACTTCCAACTATGGCGAAAGGATGGAGCGGTACAGAAACGTTCAGACTTGAGCTCAGGTGATTCAAGGTGATGTCGCAGCGAGCAGGTGGTTTTCTTATCACACAGATTCACCACCTAGGAAGAAGAGTGTTCACAGAACTTCTAAGGAAGCAGGAAATAGAGATAGGGCCAGGGCAGGGCAGAATCCTATTCGCGCTCTGGCAGAAGGATGGCGTCCCAATCAACGATTTGGTTGAGAGGACGCTCCTAAGGAAATCTACGCTGAGTGAACTACTGGACAATCTTGAGAAGGCAGGATTTGTCCGCAGAGAACAATCAGAAGAAGATCGAAGGAAAATGCTGATTAGATTGACAGAGAGGACACAAAAGCTTCAGAAGGTATACATCAATCTCTCTGTCGAGATGACAAAGCTGTTCTACAATGGATTCACTGATGAGGAGATTGATGAGTTCGAAACGTTCCTACATAGAATCTTGGACAATCTTCTCCCGCATGATTCCGAAGGAAATTTAGAGGAGGAAGCACTCTAGCCGATAGTCTAGGTTGAGTCTATTGAGACGTCTTTATCTGGCAATAATCGCAGGCCGGGTTCCAACTAGGTGAGTACTGGATGAGCTCTGACGATGATTCATTGACACAGGACCAGAGAGAACTGGGCCTGCGAAAGATGACATGGCAGGGTATAACATCACAGGTCAGGATGACGCTTACTGAGAGCGTCTTTCTTGTTGGATTTGCTGTTGTCGTATTGAACGCGCCGAACACATTGATTGGCATACTGGCGGCTATTCCGTTCTTAGCCCAGCTCCTTCAGATTCCTTCGGTCTACATAATTCATAGAGCAGGCAAGAGAAAGATTGTCAATGTTGTTACTCAGCTGGGGAACAGAATGGCAATCTTGGGAATGGCGTTGATTCCCTTTCTCTCAGTTTCTGATGTCCGTCTTGTTCTCTTGGTTGTCTTCGTGGCAATTCAAGCCATCTTCAACGCCATAGGATCTCCGAGCTGGAACTCTTGGCTAAGAGACCTCGTGCCAATCGATCGCTTGGGCAGATTCTTTTCAGTAAGGATGGCAGCGACAGGAGTGGTCGCGATTATTGTGGCTCTACTTGGTGGTCAGTTCATTGGACTGTGGACTGAAGCATATAGCCAGGACCCAAGCATAGGATACTCGATTCTGTTCTTTGTTGCCTTTGTATTTGGCATGATTGCAGTCTACTTCACGTCCACCACGCCGGAACCCAAACTGATTGTTCCGGATCGGGCAGTGAAGTTCTCACAGATTGTAGAAGAACCATTCAAAGATGACAACTTCAGGCAGCTAATATGGTTCTCAGTCGTATGGACATTCAGTACCGCCCTCGCTTCTCCATTCTTCACAGTCTATCTACTCAATCGCGCTGGACTGGACCTGCCCGCAATCACGATACTTGTCGCTGTTACCCAGCTTGTTAGCATTGCATTCTTCAGATTCTGGGGGCGACTCTCAGATAGATTCAGCAACAAATCTATCCTTCAGGTATCATCCCCTCTCTTCATCATCAGCACAGTGATGTGGACCTTCACAGCAGTGGCGGACTTCTATTCTCTGAAGATTCCACTCCTAATTCTAATACATGTCGTTTCTGGTTTTTCATCTGCGGGCGTCAATCTCGCGACGAGTAATATTGGACTGAAACTTGCACCTAGGGGTGAGGCCACATCATATCTAGCATCGAGGGGAAGTGTCATGGCTGTGGCCGGAACCGCAGCTCCGCTGATTGGTGGAGCAGCTGCAGACGTCTTCACAGAGTACGGATTCAGACTTGATCTCACATTTGAGTTTCCAGGGGGAATCTTCAGCAACTTCCCAGCATATGATATCACAGGACTTGATTTCGTCTTCATCATTTCTGCCATCATTGGATTCTACTCATTGTATCGTTTGTCAAGGGTCAAGGAAACAGGCGAGGTGGATGAGCACATTGTAATAGATGCCATCATGGAAGAAACGAGAAGAAATGTGAGGACACTATCGACTGTTGATGGGTTACGGCACACGTTTCACATTCCAGTGTCCGAAGACTCAGATTCCATGAGAAAAAGACGAAAGAAGAGAAACCTGATACAGAAGAAGACAGACCCAGAACTGAAGCAGACCTCTGAACATCTGGAAGACAAGGACCATTCACAGGGTATGTGACAGCTGCAGAAAACTTGGACAGAGTCGGACAGGTGTTCATATGGTGAGGTCAGAAACAGGATGCTGAGGCTGACTCGACACGGAATCTGGCCTCATGGAGTCAAGCCCAGTGCCGTTTCTGGGCGGACAACACCCCAGTCTCCAAGATTGTCCAACTAACAATGAACGGCACGTGATACAGCCAAGTCTGTGACCATGTCAGAGCCGTTTCACCATCACCTTACCTGTGAGCAGCTCTCTTACGAAACTGACTGAGAGGATAGGGAACTTCCACAATGATTCAAGAGAACTATCCTGAATCCAATGCCCAACTTCGCTCATCAATCAGGTATTTGGTATTAAGTCCTAGATTGTATACGCGTTTCAAGGCTTTCTCGGCATCATAGTACCAGAGAGTCTTTGCAAGGATCCACTTGAATTTGAGAATGTGGTAACGTCGTAATGCAGCTGCTGACTTCTTCCTGAGACTATCTGTAGAAACCTGTGGATTCTTGGTCAACTCACGAAGATTTTGAAGCCTGGATTCAATGGAAAACAAATCCCTAGTGATAGTTCTCTCAATTGCCTCCTTGATTTGTGCTGCATCCAGTGGATCTACCAACTTAAGCCGCGACCACCGCGTGGAACTTGCACCCATCAATTCGAGTTGATGATTGAATTCTTTCGAGTCTAGCAATGAATGCTCTTTTTCCTCAGCAAGCACTCTTCTGCGCTCTTTGGAACGAAGCACGGGGAAGAGGAGAACCCCAGGTCTAAGTCGAATTGCTGCTGACCTTCTTATGAGGCGCTCAACACGCTTTTTCTGTTTCGCCGTGGGACTATTGAAATTGTAAGTCACTATCGAATATGCTCGAAAGGCATGAGGATCATCGAAACGATCCTTTCTTCTTGGAATCTCGCGGGTCCGGATAAAAGAGAGCCTAGGTATAGACTGAAGAATATCTGTGTACAGCCCCGTATTAGATCCTGCAATGAGCAAACCCTTTCCGACCCTCACAAAATCGTTGTACTGTCTGAGTCTTTTTGAGACTCCTTTGATTCCTTCTTTCGACCCAAGAAGTACAATCAGCTGTGATGTGCCCTTCAGATCCTGCCGTTCAAGATTGATGCTCTCAGTGTTTACCTCGTTCACGACTGCTGAACCATCCATATTGGAATCCGATTCTTGACCTATAACGTGTACAAAAACCAGAGTGACACATGAGTAGGATAGGCATAGTCGTTAAAATCTTTATTGTGGCAACCTAATCATCTTGGTTCATGTAAATGAAGTTGATTGGTCGCGCATTGATTTCTAATGGGTTCATAACATTGCTTTTGATGAATAGGGGGTTATAAAGTGGGATACACGAATGAGACATATTTTACACATGTTGTTCATAACCATGTCAAGAGGTGAAGAAATGGTCTTCGACGATGAAGATACCTGGGACGACGATGACGAAGACTGGGACGACGATGATGATTGGGACGATGATGATTTTTAGTTCCATTCTGCATCGTTTCGTCACAGACCAATCATCGGTCTGTACTAGTCACCTGAGCAACATCAACAAAGTGTACTAATGCATGGAGGTGACACAATGGGAAGCAAGAAACCAATGACTAGAAAGCCGAAGAAGGGAGCAAAGGCGGCGCATAAAGAAGTACAGCCTAAGCCTAGTGAAGAGAAGCCCACTGTATAGTGTGGACAACTAGGGACTGGTGAGTCGGCTTTGTATGAAGCTCCAGTTGGCTGGAGTGACTCATCGGTCACCTTTCTTTTCTTGTGATAGATCTGCAGGGAATACTTCGTGTTTCTTTGTTTTGCATAATGCTAAAATTCTAGCTAGGCAGTCCTGCAGTAGACTGATTGAAATGAACACTAAGAGGTATCCAGATTGTATCAAGGCTCTCGCAAGAGCTAGAGTCCCCCTCTCAGGAGTGCAGGCTTGGGTCGCTCAAGGAAGAGAGTTCCAGATGGTATTCTTTGAGATAGAATCAGGAGTGCAGGTCGCTCCGCATAGTCACGGTGAGCAGTTCGGATATGTGTTCGAAGGTGAGATGGCCCTCACAATAGGAGATGACACTCGAACATACAGAGGAAGAGATTCGTATCATATTCCAGCTGGAGTAGTTCACCAAGCAGAATTCAAGACGTTTGTCCGAGTGGTGGATTTCTTCTTAGAGCCGGACCGCTATAGAACAGAGTAGAGTCATCTCATAACATCTTAGAGAAACATGTTCATGGCATCAATATCACTACAATTGTTTCGAATCGACTAGCAGAATGAACTTGGTACAACATCAAAACACTTTAACCAGACAACTAGACGTAGCGGCAGTAAGAAGGATAAGACTGTGGACTTCAAAGACCAAGACTGCTCTGATCAGAACTCTGCATCAGACACTCCAAGAAACTCGCAGTTGATCACAGTTCTCAACCTCTCCATAGTGACCTTCTTGGTATTACTGGGATTGAACATGGTTTCGCCCATTCTCCCTAGCTATGCAGAGAGCTTCCAAGTTTCGTACACTCTCGTTGGCTTTGTGATATCCTCCTTCGCTGTCGCAAGGATGATATTGGATATCCCTGCAGGGCTCCTCTCAAGAAGACATGACAAGAAAAACATCATGATATTTGGCTTAGCCCTACTCTATGCCTCGTCCATAATGGCAGGCCTTGCACCAGACTACATTACTCTGGTAGTAGCAAGGATGATTGAGGGAGCCGGTTCTGCATGCTACGTCACAGCAGCCACTGTCTTCCTCGCACAGATATCAGGAAAAGAAAAACGGGGGCAGTGGATGAGCCTCTATTCAGGCATGCTGTTACTGGGAAGCATTTTCGGTCCCACCTTTGGAGGCGTCATAGCTTCAGTATCCGGATTGCGTTCTCCATTCTTTGCCTATGCTGCAGTGGCAGGTCTGGGTGTGATTCCTACTCTCACCTTGCCCAAAATCGAGACCTCTGCGCGTGTTTCTGAGTATGACGAAAACCGGTCGACCCTCGGAGACATGTGGCAAGTACTGACCCATCCCTCATTCCTCCTCGCAACGTTTGCAACCTTTGCTCTGTTCTTCATCCGAACTGGAGTGAGAAGTACCCTTGTTCCCCTATTCTCTGCAAATAACCTAGGATTGGATGCAAGTCACATAGGAGGGATTCTTACAGTGGCGGGGGTGGCGACTGCGGCCACTATGGTTCCGATGGGAAAGCTCTCTGATCGAATAGGAAGAAGAAATCCTCTGGTACTGTGTCTGTTTCTCACAGCAGTCATCACAGTGTGGATTCCCTTCTCTAGTAATCTGTTCGAGCTATTGATCTCCATGGCAATCTATGGCGCAATCGTAGGACTATCTGGGCCGATTGCTGCATACGTAACAGATGTGTCACCACAAGACAAGCTCGAAGTCTCGATGGGACTCTACCGAATGATAAGCGACATGGGGTTCATTGCTGGGCCACTGCTCCTTGGCTACATAGCAGACAGAACAGCAATACCCGTGGCTGGGGCAACCCATGCAGGGCTCATCGGCGTACTGCCTTTCGCAGCAGCTTCCCTTATCCTAGGGATGGCAGGTCTCTCACTTCTAAGAGCTGAAGACCCAATGAAGAAGAGAGTTCAACGCGGCTCAGCAGTGGATTGAAGACAGCAGATGGCACCCAAAGAATAAGCCAAATAGTGGATATGTATAGTTGGAGAAGCAAGTCTAGTGGAGTACAAGTTGCAGAATTCGTGATTCACTGATAATCGGATTCTCTTAGGAGACTGGCAACTATGAAATACTCAATAGCAATTTCAGGAGCAGCAGGGCAGGGAATCGATACCGTCGCAGATTTTCTGGCGGCAATCCTGAAGGAATCGGGTCTACACGTTTTTGTATGGAGAGAATTCATGTCCAGAATAAGAGGAGGCATCAACTCCGCGCAGCTCAGGGTAACAGATGACAGGACAGGGGCCTATACATTTAGAACGAATATCGCGGTTGTCCTTGACGAGGGCGCTTCCGAGCATCTGAATAGACACTCTCGTATCAGCGAAGATACAATCATCGTTGGTGAGGAGAAAAACATTGGAGCTATTGACCATGATTCGAGATACGTGATAGCTGTGCCGTTCTCAGAGATTGCCAAGGAGGTTGGTGGCACAATTTACTTGAACTCGATAGCAGCTGGCTTGGTTGCAGCATACTTCGACGTGAAAGAGTCGACTGTTCAGGCGTACCTAAGTGAGCGGTTTGGTTCAAAAGGGGAAGAAATCGTCAAAAAGAATATTGATGCGTATACGAGAGGATTTCAAATTGGGCAGAGAATCAGTGACATTCTGGGGCCCATGCGCATAAAACCCAATCCTGGTGTGCGTTCACAACTTCTTTTGAGTGGGAGTGAATCCGTGGCTCTGGGTGCGCTAGCAGGCGGCTGCAACTTCATTTCGTCCTACCCAATGTCACCCTCGACCGGTGTTCTAACATTTCTCGCCCAACATGCGAGAGATTTCGGTGTTTTAGTAGATCAAGCTGAAGACGAGATAGCCGGAATGAACAAAGGTCTTGGAGCATGGTTCGCTGGCGGACGTGCAATTGTGACGACCTCAGGAGGAGGGTTTGCCCTGATGACTGAGGGGCTAAGTCTCGCTGGCATGCTGGAGAGCCCGATGGTGATACTCCTTGGACAGAGACCAGGTCCCGCGACGGGATTGCCAACAAGAACTGCGCAAGAGGATCTCAAGCATGTCCTTGGCGCATCTCACGGCGAGTTTCCCAGAGTGATCTACACTCCGGGAACATACGAAGAGGCATTCTTTCTCACTCAGAAAGCGTTCAACATGGCCGCACACTATCAAGTGCCAGTCTTTGTTCTAACAGACCAGTTTCTACTTGACTCATTGGGAACTCTTCCAATGTTGAAACTGGCAGACACAAAGATAGAGCAACATGTAGTCAAGACGAAGAGTGACTACAGAAGGTATCTCTTGACGGAAACGGGTATCTCTCCCCGAGGAATTCCCGGCTATGGAGAGGGCCTCGTCGTCGTAGACAGCGATGAACATGATGAGAGTGGGCACATAACAGAAGACCTGCACCTTCGAACCAAGATGGTGGACAAGAGACTGAGAAAAAAGGCCGCACTGTTGCAAGAGAATACAGTCCCTCCAACGCTGGTGGGAGCAAAGGAACCAAGTATCCTTGTTATTGCTTGGGGATCCAACTATCATGTGGTCAAAGAAGCAATATCTGAGCTTGGCCAGGACAGTATCGCCATGCTCCACTTTTGCCAGGTCTATCCATTGCACGAAGCCTCACTTGAGTATCTTCGTTCAGCAAAGAGAGTTGCAATCGTTGAAAACAATGCAACAGCTCAATTCGCTGGTTTGATTCAGAGAGAAACTGGATTTGGAATCGATAGAAACAGTATGCTCCTGAAGTACAATGGACTTCCATTTGCTGTCGAAGAGGTGATGGACTTTCTGAGGGGTATAGCAAAAGAGGAGATGATCATGAATTGAAGCCGGATGATTTTGAAATAATGAACGATGTTCAGTACGACATAGCTTGGTGTCCAGGCTGCGGCAACTACCAAATCAGGAGTGCATTGATGCTCGCACTTGCGGAACTCGATTTGAAGCCCCAAGAGACTGTCATAGTTTCGGGCATAGGTCAGGCTGCAAAGACACCGCACTACATACGCACAAACGTGTTCAATGGACTGCATGGAAGGGCCCTACCAGCGGCAATGGCAATCAAAGCCGCTAATCCAGAGCTAACAGTCATTGCAGAGAGTGGTGATGGATGCATGTATGGGGAAGGCGGCAATCACTTGATGCATACCATGCTTCGCAACCCGGATATCAGTGTCTTTGTGCACAATAACATGGTGTACGGTCTGACTAAGGGCCAAGCATCTCCCACTAGCCAGAGAGGCTTTGAAACACTTGTGCAGACTGCGGATAGGCAAGGTGTGACCTCTGAACCTTTCAATCCACTTGCCCTAGGCGTGGCAATGAATGCGTCATTTGTGGCAAGGGCCTTCATTGGTGACACAGAGCAAACAAAAGAGATAATGAAGAAAGCAATCCAGCACAAAGGGTTCTCGCTTGTAGACATTTTCCAACCATGTGTCACATACAACAAGATCAACACGTTTCGGTGGTTCAAGAACAACACATACTACTTGGATGGTGCATATGATTCGACCGATCGATTGGCCGCATTTGAGAAAGCCATCGAACATGATAAGTATCCACTTGGTGTTCTCTACAGAGGTCTTCCCAGGGCCACATTCGAAGAGAACTCAGGCATCTATGACGTGGACAAGAGACCTCTATTTCAGCGTGCACTGGATAAGAAGAAACTAAAGGAATTGATTCAGACAAAGGTCAGCGGACTATAGAGATGAAGTGCTTGAACTGCTCAGATATGATGAGTGAACAGCTGTAGCCAAAGAAAGATGAAGACCCAAGCGGGCTATAAGCCTAGGACGCTTATACGACCCATTCCCGAGACGTCTTTGTAACCCATCGCTCTTCAGTCGTTTTAAGTGACGAGCTCAGTGCGAGAATGCTCTGTGTCCCTTGCGTACTCATCCGCTTGGGTAAATTAACTATAGTGAATAAATCAATATAAACATTCTGATGCCTGCAGAATAGATGTACTGGATTGATTTACTGAACTTGATCTTTCGCTGAATCACAGAGCCAACTCCATTGAATTGTCGATACGCAAGAATGCTCTGGGAGTCACCAATCGCATATCCATGCTCGGCGAATGCGGCTCTCGGATGTTGCTCGATGAGCGGTCAGTGAATGTGCCTATCGTATCATTTAATAGAGGATTTCACTATAGTTAATATCATGAGGCAGTCGTGTAGTAGAAGTCATTTCTCTGGAGTTGCAGCACCACGTCAGACCTTCTTAGTGACTGTGGCGGATAGCAGTAATGGAGCAACGGAGGTACTAGCTGTGGAATGGGCAACACCTCTCTCTGTGAGGCCTCCACTCTTTGGAATCTCAATCTCACCGAACAAGCACACATCTCAGATGATCAGAAGTGCTGGTGTATTCACAGTGAATGTGCCATCAACAGATATCCTGAAACAGACAGTGTGGGCAGGTACTCATACCGGTAGGCAGCACAAGGATAAGATTACAGCAGCTGGTCTTACTAGTCAGCGAAGTGGGTGGAATGTCAACGCTGTATCGATAGGAGAGGCTGTTGCATCATTTGAATGCAAGGTCGTTAATGAGATCCCTGTAGGAAACCATGTACTCTTCATTGGCGAGGTCATGTCAGTTGATGCATCTGATGAGCTCTTTGATCGGCAGAGAGGATCATGGCATACTGAGAAGATCAGGAGTATACTCAGAGTTGCGTACGACACGTACACGACTACCAACAGGGAAACTCTATCGCTGAACTAAGCTATCACATGAGAGCCTGGCCGGATATTGCATGTCTGGAGAGGACAATGTAGTGTCCGGGTGAAGTAGGCCTCAAGAAACTCGTGAGTATCTGCGACTTTATAAATGTATTAACCATAGTTAATAACCGGTGATTTGAATGCAAAATGCAAGTTTCGTTGTTCCAAAGCCCTTCAACGAACCAACCTTGGGATATCTTGTGGGCAGTGAAGAGAGGGTAGAACTCAAGAAGAAACTCGAGGAACTCAAATCCAAGAGGCTAGAAATTCCTCTGATCATTGGAGGAGAAGAGGTACGGACTGGAAGACTGAAACAGTCTGTGATGCCGCACAGTCATCAACATGTTTTGGCGGAGTATCACATGGCAGGAGAGGAGGAAGTGTTGAAGGCCATAGAGGCATCTCTAGAAGCGAGGAGGACTTGGGCTCGTACTTCCTGGCCTGATCGTTTGGCAATTTTCCTCAGGGCCGCTAATCAACTTGCAGGACCAAGCCGGCTGATGTTGAATGCGGCTAGTATGCTCGGCCTGAGCAAGAATGTCTACCAGGCGGAGATAGATACTGCAAATGAGCTTGTTGATTTTCTGCGTTTCAATGCATACTACGCACAAGAGATCTATGAAACACAGGTTGCTTCTGGAGCTGACGAATGGAATAGGATGGAGTACAGGCCTCTTGAAGGCTTTGTCTTTGCTGTGACTCCATTCAACTTTGTCAGCATCATGGGCAACCTTCCAACTGCGCCGGCCATGATGGGAAATGTCGTGGTCTGGAAACCAGCCTCAACAGCTGTCTATGTGGCATACCACGTGATGAGAGTACTGATGGAAGCCGGAATTCCCCCAGGTGTCATCAACTTCGTTCCGGGCAAAGGCCAAGAAGTAGGAGACCCAGTACTGAACCATCCGGCATTGGCAGGCGTCCATTTCACAGGCAGTACAGCAACCTTCAGAGAGATGTGGAAGCAAGTCGCCGGGAATATTCACACATATAGAACATACCCTCGACTCATTGGGGAAACAGGCGGCAAGGGATTTGTAGTCGCCCACAAGTCTGCAGATGTAGATGCTCTCGTAACGGCATTGGTCCGTGGCGCCTTTGAATACCAAGGTCAGAAGTGCTCTGCAGCTTCTCGAACGTATATTCCTAAATCAATCTGGCCACATGTCAGAAAGAAGCTACTCGAGTCACTCAAGAGAATCCGTGTGGGTGATGTCGAGGACTTTACAACTCTGGTCAATGCGATAATCGATAAGGAAGCATTCGACAAGATAGTCAGGTACATTGAGTATGCAAGAGAATCGCCAGACTTGGAGATCCTAGCAGGGGGGACCTACAATGACTTGGTAGGCTATTTCATAGAGCCCACAATCGTTCTCTCCACGAATCCAAGGTCCAAGATGCTGGAAGATGAGATCTTTGGACCTGTTCTGACAGTCTTTGTCTACCCCGATAGGGAATATGAGAAGACCTTGCATCTCTGTGACGAGACCTCACCATATGCTCTTACTGGTTCAATCTTTGCCAAGGACAGAGAGGCAATACTACTTGCCACGAACATACTTGAAAACGCTGCTGGCAATTTCTACATCAATGACAAGCCTACGGGAGCAGTGGTCGGCCGTCAGCCCTTTGGTGGAGCTCGAGCTTCAGGGACGAATGACAAAGCGGGTAGTAGAATCAACCTCCTGCGGTGGGTTTCACCGAGGACCATCAAGGAGAATTTCATCTCCCCACGGCAGTTCGTATATCGATATATGGAGGAAACCTAGTCGTAGTAAAAACAATGGGGTCACTCATTTAGCGGAACGTTCGCTGAGAATCACACTCTTGGCGTATATCACTCCTGTGGATCCCAGCGTTTCCGCCTGAACCAATACTTTCTCTCCTTCCTCCAGAGTGGCAAAGGTAGTGTAGCTGCCGACCTCCAACTTCACGTAGTCATCTTCAGATGTTTTGACTGTTATGAAGCCAGCCTTCATGTCAGTGTCGCTAATTGGCTCTACCACTGATGCCACAATAATGCCCTCGACTCTCTCTTCCATTCCTTTCACCTCTTATTTAGTAATCATGTGGACAGTACACTAGTGATTCTCTACTTCAGCTTCCCAAGGAATTCTCCAATCTGATATTCCCATTCTCTGGTGGTCAGCGTTATTTCTCGGCAGTCACCCTTGTTCAGGACTTGTACATTGACAAAACCAAGATTGTTTTCGAAAGCCACACAACAATTGGCTGTTTCTTCAACAATCCTGAATCCAAACCTGCCAACGAAGTACTCCTTGGCCTTCTCCATGATTTTCTCTGAAGTGAGCTTTGTCTGCTTGGACATCGTCTTCATAGTATTCACTATTGTTAATATGATTCGTTTCAATATGAGTCTTGCGAAAGGGGATGTCGGCTGGTGCTCAAGGATGCAATCGGAGTTGTTCCAAGGAATAATCAGTGGAGGCCTTTTGTGCTATTTGCGACCTTTAGTATCTGCCAGGTCTTGACGCACAGAGTCACAGTTCTCTTGCAGACGTGTCTTCATGATTTTGGCCGCTTGATCTTTCAACTCATTGAAACGTGATTCCTGAATGCCATCTACTCCTGTTGTGGCCGCTTCAAGTTGCTGGAGTGTCAGGATTCCATTCCCCGATAGGATATCTCGTTCTTCCTCATGCAGAGCCTTCAGAACAGTGATTGGATAGAGACCCTTCTCTTCAATCATGCAATCTAGACCACGACCAGGCGGTGTATTCCACCCCAAATGACCAATACCTACGCATTCTGCATACTGACGCGCATGCGCACTCAATCTGGTGTTACTGACAACAAGAACACGATTGAAACAATAGCTCGTGGAACCCGATTCGTGTCCTGACTGTAGGTCATCCCATTTTGCCTTGGCCGCCAAAGTGACATCAAAAGGAGTGTAGCTGTGAGGGCTTGAATGATGCTTGATCTCAAGGTAGATACATTCATCATCTCGCTCAGCAATTCCATCTATTTCATGCGTCACGCATCGACCTTGAACTACTGTATTGCCCTTCACACTATATCCATGAGCTCGAAAGATAAGGCGAACGTACTCCTCGAATTCGGACCCGCCCTTCATTCTTGCAAGTCCAGTCTTTAGGTCCTCTCGAAGAGAGATGGCGGGTTCATGCGTCCTCAGCTTGGCAGTGACCAAATCAAAGATCTCTTTGGAGGTCATACCAGAGTAAGCTTCTCTCTCTATTTGTTCTGAAACACTCTTGGCAAGCTCCAGAGGTGCCCCTAGCCGGAGTATGCTATGTCGCAATTTGTCCAGGTCGAACTGCTCTCGCCTACCATCCCACTTCACTATTTCCACTACGTTGCCATCCTCACTATGAGTTTCATTAAGAAGGAACATCCATCACTATGGTCACTTCAGTCACAATAACAAATTCAGAGTTTCGATTCAGCACAAAATAAGGTGTCCAAGCGGGCCGTAAGCCTAAGACACTTGTTCGACCCATTCCCGTAATGTCTTAATCACCCATCGTTCTTTCGCCGTTTTGAGCGATGAGCTCAGTACACGAATGTTATGTGTCCCTTGCGTACCCACCTGCCTGGACAAGTTAACTATAGTGAACGTCTCCACAAAAGACTTCCGCTATCTGCACTTCCTTGTGTCACAACGACTTGGGTCAGGTTTCAGGAGGGTGCATAGTAGCAGTTCTTGGGAGAAACCAGTTTTCCCTCTTTTTGCAGCGTCTTGATGATCTTAGCGACCTCAGCCTTTTCAATACCTGTGATATCTGCCACCTCTCCAGCCTTGAGGGGTTTTGTGGATTTTGTGAACGCTTTGTAGACGAGTTCCTTATTGTCAGGCATTTGACTTTTCACCGACAACTGCTATTGTGCGTTGCCTTTTAAAGAGCCGCTGAAGTTCTCTCACACGATTGCTGATACCGATAGCTAAAAAGAAATCAGGGAATTCTTAAACGTCAAATTCCTTCAGAGGGCAAGTCAGAGAATGACCAAGATCGAAGAACTCGCGGTCCACCGCACAGAGCTGTGATATATCGATGGAAACGGGAGTATCAGTTGCTGCAGTTGCTGTGATGGTCCTGTTCATGGGCAGTATCACAGCTATGCTATTCTTCGCAGGCTTGAACTTTCCTATGAGAACTGCGGCTCCCCCCTCGGAAGACGACTTTGATACCAGTTTTTGGAACATCACTGACGCGCTTGTATCACCTCTTGATGTGAAGAATCATTCGATCACTACTTCTGATGTTGAGTATCAAAATGCGACAGTTTCTGTTCACGAGTGGTACTTTGATTACATGAGTGAAATGTTCAATGGCGAAGCCGTAAGAATAAACTCCATTATTCTCATGAGACAGAATCTCACGACGCCGACACCTGCAATTCTGTACCTTCATGGTTTTGGTGAGCAATATGCAGAGTTCATGCAGATGCTGAGGGAGTTAGCCGCGGCAGGGTTTGTAGTCATGGGAATTGATCAACCAGGGTCGGGCAGCTCCACAGGATATCCAGCTCTCAATTCATTCACTTTTTTGAGCGTGACAAATGGGCCTCAGGATTCTAGCCTCTATCACTCTGTCTGGGCTGCGTCCCGAGCGTTGACACTCCTTGAAATAGTACCTCAGGTACGAACTGATGCCATGGTTGTTGCAGGCAACTCAATGGGAGCGCTGGCTACATTCATCCTCTCGGGGATTGATACGCGTGTTGATGGGTCAGTCCCGATGATTGCTGGAGGGAATCTCCTCAACTCATTGACTTCAGGGTCTCTGCTCAATAGTATAGTAGTGCCCACATATCAAATTGGATCCGTGGAAATGACCAATATAATAAGGTGGTTTGACCCTCTTGCATATACGAGACTGCTGACTGACCCTGTTTTCATGATAATTGGCACTAATGACCCGTTCTTTCCGATTACGTCAATGATGGACACTATCGAGTCAATAGATGCTGAACTTACCCTGAACATCGTTCCAAACTGGGGCCACGGAGTCAATCCTCAATGGAGTCATAACATCGTCAGGTGGATTGACTGTAAATTCAGAGATGGCGCACCCATTCCATCATACGAAGTCTTGTACAACAACGAGATAACGCTTCAGGGAAGCACAATCAAAGTCATAGCAGAGGTAGAGAATGCGGATAGTGTCTTCCTGTGCTGGAGATCAAGTGAACCGGGGGCCGTATGGTTCTCCACTGAGTTGGAGCCCGGAAGTGGAGCTCTCTTCAAGTATTACACAGGAGAGATAGTACCGCTTGCAAATGGAAAGGTCCTCTTCTTTATAGTCATCATGCAAGAGGACTCGATTCAGATATCATCGAGGATTTTCGTAGGAAGCGCAGGTTCTATCTTCTTTCCGGCGTTGCTCATTCTATCTAGCCTGGGAATATTGCTCCTTCTCCATTTCAACATATGGCACCCTCGGAGGATTCATCTCATCCGGGAGATTCCCTATATGATTGGAGTCTTCGCACTTGGTGCAGGCTTCATTCTACCATTCTTTACAATTCAAGGACGAACAGGTCTCTCTGTATTGGGATTCATTGAGCTATACGGCGAGAGCTTCTTGCTAGGAGGCTGGTTTCTACCAGCAGTGCTCACGGGCATCTGTTTCATCATTGCACTCTCTGCGTTTCGCTATCGATTTCAATTCAGAGCTGCTGTTGTACTGTGGCTACCACTGCTCGTGGTCATTGCTGTGCTCTATGTCATCTTCAGTGGAGTGTTTGAGTACTTTGGTTATGTTTTCCCAGTTGAAGCTGGAATAGGGGCTTTTGCATTAGTAGCGGCAATACCCTCAATGCAGATTCTAGATAGACTTGTAAGACCGCGTTTCGCTAAATCATTGCTCAAACTGCGTGGGAAGGAGCCCAGTTAACTACATTATAATCTCGGGTCAACCTGACCATTGCATCGCGTTTCTATGTTCTGGTAGAGAGCATGAGATATATGGACAGAGTATGCATAGAATCAGCAGTGAAAACGATGCTTTCGAAGAGCCAGGCAATGCGGAGTCGTATTCTGGAGTCTGCGACACATCTATGTATCGAGAGGACCAGATTGTATACCGAGTCCATGAAGACGACTGAAGGGGAGCCACAGATACTCCGACAAGCAAAAGCTCTGGCATACCTGCTAGAACACATTTCTGTGAGAATATTCCCCGAGGAACTTGTTGTTGGGACTATTGCAGACAAGATTCGCGGTGCTATGATTTATCCAGAGGCTCACGGATCTCGAATAATTCCTGAGCTTGAAGGATTAAAGACACGAGATTGCCGAGTGATAGAAGTCACGCCTGAAGACATCAAGACTGTGCAGGATGATATTGCGTCATATTGGGCGGAAAGGTCCATGTTGGCACAGGCTGAAAAAAGGACTCCTGAGAAGATAATGGAAACGTTGTACACTGGTTCTGTGTTTCTTCTCACAGAAGTGGCGGGATTCGGACATTTAAGCATAAACTACCCTATGCTCTTTTCTATAGGCTTTGATAGACTCAGCAAGATGGCTGAGAAACGAATTGGCGAACACAGTTCGAAAACAGGCCAAGAGCATCTTAACAAGACCCACTTCTATAAGGCAACCAAGACAGTGGCTGATGCAATAATCCAATTCGCGCATCGCTATTCCAAAAAAGCAGCGATGATGGCGAAGGGTGAAAAAGACATCCAGAGAAAGGAAGAGCTTGAGAGGATTGCTGAGATATGTCAATGGGTTCCTGCCAGACCGCCAAGGAATTTCCATGAGGCCATTCAGTTCATTAGGTTCACTCATCTCGCTCTCAGTATTGAGGCCTATGATGGTCAAGCCATCTCAATGGGACGAATTGATCAATACCTACAGCCATTCTATGAGAATGATATCAAATCGGGCAAACTGACAAGGGAGGAAGCACTAGAACTTCTAGAGATGTTGTGGATAAAGACAAACGAGCATGTCCCAGTCTATGACAGCTTTTCTGGATTGTACTTTGAGGGGTTACTGACTACCCAAGCAGCGACGATTGGTGGCTTCGATAGAGAAGGAATTGACACAACAAATGACATGACGTACCTGATTTTAGAAGCAACAAAGGATGTGGGGCTCCCCCTGCCAAATGTCCATGTTCGGATTCATCGAAATAGTCCATCACGACTCTTGAAAGAGATTGCAGCAATTGTTGCGTCGGGTTCGAATAATATAGCAGTCTTCAACGATGAAACGATTGTCAAATCATGGGAACGACAGGGAATCCCTACAAAGGAGGCAAGAAACTACGCAACTGTTGGATGTGTCGAACTGGCCCCATTTGGAAATAGCTTCACTTCATCGGATGCCGCGCTTTTCAACCTCGCCATGTGTTTGGAGCTCGCATTGAATGACGGCAAAAGCCTACTATTAGGAGCAGAACTTGGTCTAAAGACGGGTGACCCTTTGCAGTTCCAGTCAATGGATGATGTTATTCAGGCATTTCGAAAACAGGTTTCATACTTGGTAGGACTCATGGCGGAGGGCTCTGCATCTTTCGAGCAATTGAATATAGAAATGATGCCAACACCATTACTCTCACTTTGTGTAGAGGACTGCTTTGAGATTGGTCGAGATATAACGACAGGTTCGGCAAGGTACAACTTCACTGGAGTTCAGGGAGTTGGTATTGCTGATGTTGCAGATTCCCTTGCAGCAATAGACCAGATTGTATTCAAGGAGAAGAAATCGAGCATGAGCGAACTCATCACCGCTCTGAGAGGTGGATTTGAAGATGATGAGCCGCTAAGACAACTACTGCTGAACAAAGCTCCAAAGTACGGCAATGACGAAAGATTCGTAGATGACTATGCCCAACTCGTGGCAGGTATATATAGCGAGGAAGTAGAGAAACACAAGAACATCAGAGGTGGGTCTTTTATCGCTGGTATGTACTCAGTGACTACACACATACCCTTTGGTCTATTCACCGGCGCTCTGCCTAGTGGAAGACTACCGTCAACCCCCTTGAGTAATGGGGCTTCGCCTGTGGTTTCAGCCCCCGCCAATGGTCTGACTGCAGTCCTTCGTTCAGTCACAAGTATTGATTATACACTCTATCCTAACGGAATGGCCTTCACGCTCTCTTTGGATCCCAGCTACATAGCAGGAGATGATGGTTTGGAGTCCCTCGTATCCCTACTGAAGTCCTACGTAGAGCTTGGTGGCATGCATATACAATTCAATCTGATCGACCCGGAAACTCTTCGTGACGCACAGGCAAATCCCAGCTCATACAGGAACCTGGTCGTTAGAGTTGCAGGTTACAGTGCATATTATGTGGACTTAGGAAAAGCAATTCAAGATGAAATCATTGGAAGATTTCAGAAGTCGATGCGTTAGTGCCTATCGAGCGGGAATCTGTTGGCCACTGCCGAGCTGCTTTTGGACTTCTCACTTGTCAATGTTTGACAACGTGGATGACACCATTATGACTAGTTGATTTCGCTTGATTCCTACTTTCTAAGATTCTAACAAGGTCATAGCTCTCAGCGACAGCCAAAATAAGCGAATTCATATCATAATCGCCATAGATCATTCTTGATATCTCATAGACCGTCAGAGGACTGCTTGTCAATAAACCCGCAGCCCTCCGGAGTTTGTCGTCATAATCAGCACGCAGCACTTCAATCCTAGATGCAAGGTCAAGTATTGGCTCTCTATGACCCGGGAGCGCAACGTAACTTCCTCTGGGTGAGATTCGATTCAAAGACGCAAGGTAGGTTACCATACCTATTCCTTCAGATCTGTCAAACGATATGCTTGGGTTTGAACTGATATCTCCCAAGACATGGTCTCCGCTAAAGATAACCCGTTGTTTATCACATACAAAGCATGTTGACCCGGGAGAGTGACCTGGAACCCAGACCACAGAAAGTTTGCCAATGCCAGTTTTGAAAGATGCCTTATCTTCGAAACAGCGAACTGCTGGAACAGAACCGCCCATTGACTTGAAAAACTCTGTGCGACCTCGTGCAAACTTCAGTGCCTCATTCTTTGGGACACCGGACGCCCCGATTAGCTTCACAACAGACGCCAAGTAGAGCTCCATGTATCGCTCATAATTGAGAAGAGCCTCAGCATCCCTTTGATGAATCCATACCTCTGGAGGACTGCCGTCAATGCGCACCCGTTCTCTAACGAATTGTGCCACTAGCCCAATGTGATCCATGTGATTGTGTGTCAGGAGAATCTGTTCAATCTCAGACAAATCGTAGGACAATGCATGAAGTTCTCTCTGCATTGCTTCTAGACCCTTGGAGGTCTTTGGACCGGTATCAATCAGAGTAAGGGGTGAGCCTTCTATCAAGTAACAATTGACGTTGCCAACAGGAAACGGTGTAGGTATCTCAATTCTTGATACCCCGTCAATCCGATTCATCATGAGTAGAAAGACCAGTTGAGGTATTCTCATCATGGACAATATAAAGAGGGTTGTCTGGCCAATCGATCACTTAATGCAAACTCACACCTCCATCAATGCAGACTCTTGAAAGACTGTCGATGCTCACATCAGCAAATCACGATGCTAATATGCACAGGATGATTATCGACTATGACGTCCTGACTCAGGAACAATAGCACAGAGGAATGTACTCAGATGCAGAAGACAATCGCAGAGTTCAGTAAAAGAATCGCGGATAATCAGAGGAATTCGTACATCATTGGAGTAGTAGCAGGACTCGCTCTGTATGTAATAGTACTGTTCTTCAGAGGGTGGGACATTATTTCACTGATACTCGGGGAGGAGTTTTTGACACTTGCGGTAGTCACAGGTACAGTCATGCGCTTCTTGGGTGGTCTTGGAATAGCACTGACCTATGCATCCTTTTGCACATTTGTCTTCAGGGTGTTGTCATCCTGGATTAGAGGAAAGAGGAAAAGGCTCAGAATGGCGACTCTGTTAGTCCTAATTCCAGCGCTGGCCTTGGCAGCATATGCGATCTATACAATATGGAGTGCCCTCTTCCTCTCAAGGCCATTGTCGTTCATCGAGTATGCCATAGCCATATTTGGTGTATGGTCGCTAATCATCATGGTCTACATACTTCCAATACTCAAGAGCGAATATGCTCCAGATCTGGACCAGACAAAGACCGGTGGCGTTCACCAAAGAGTAGATGCATGGAAGTTCTCGATCTGGAGAGGATATCAATCCAAGATTAGAAAGGACTATGGACGTGTTGCTCAAGAGGAGTTTGAGAGGTACGGAGCACGATTATTCACGATACGTGCAGTCCTCAGTGGCCTCTTATTACTTCCAATCTCGTTTGTTTTAGTCACTATCCCCCCCTTGGCGATAGTGAGTGCAATACTATGGATACGGATATTCTCATTAGATCAGAGATATTTCTCCAGGCTTGAGAGAGGTATGTTAGTTCTCATCACTGGATTGGTGGCCTTACTCAGCACTGTTACATTCGCTCAAGCAGAAACACACGGATTCAACCTCTTCTTTAGCGTGTCCTCTGGAGTCGGGTTATTGGTTGGGCTGGTTTTGTTATTCACCATTATCAGAAACAAGTGAGTTCACTCGAAAATGTAAGTGAACGAAAAATGAAAAAGTAGCTCAACGGCAAAGGACAAATTCCCTGCTTCGGCGGCGGGGTAGCCTATTGGCGCTTTTGGTGCTCAATCAGGTTCTGCTTCAGGTGATTCAGAGATTACGGAAAGGCTTGTATTCTCTCACGTAGAATGCAATTCACAAATGGCGTGTATGAGAACATATGGCTAGATTTCATACTAGGAATGTCAGCAGAGAGAACCTAGAGGACTTCGTCAGATTGTGTGTGCCAGCTGATAGAGCTGATGAATCTTCCTTCAAGAGAGGAATAAGCCTGAAGGCTGATTGGGTTGAACGTATGCTGGCCGAGAAAGGGTGTATCGGAAAACTCGCCTACGATGGTACAAAACCTGTCGGTATGATTCAATACCTGCCTTGCCCAGACGAAAACGTGGTCAAAATAGCCTGCATATTCGTTCCAAGCGACAAGCATCTTAGAAAGGGGATTGGTAGCGCTTTGCTGAAGAGCTTGATCGATGATGTGACGACTCCTGTGTCATGTTTCAGAAATATGACTGTCAAAGCACTTGTGACCAATGCATTTGATGTTCCTGGGACATACACTCAACATGAGTTCTATCGGAAGAAGGGGTTTAGTGCGACCGCCGAAGATCCTCACCTACTCTGCTACCCATTAAGGGATGGTGTAACCTACACGCCTCCAAAAGAGAGATACACTCGGAGGAGCGAGGACAGAGAGAAGGCTCTGATCTTTTTCGATGGGACTTGTCCATTCAGCATTCGCTTCGTCGAAAAGATGGTACAGCTGATTAGAGAGGTTTCTCCTAGCATCCCGATACAGACCATCAACAAGCTCAATCAGCCTGAAGAGGTTGAGAAGAGAGGAGGCAGAGTCCCTGATTGCATTGTCAACCAGCGACCAATAAGGTCAGGATTCTTTGACGCTGAGAACTTCAAGAGAGAGGTCAGAGAGGCACTATAATCGAGGAATTGCTCCTGTTCTAAGATTGATGAGATAAGTGAAAACGAGAAGGATGGCTCACCAGTTCGAGGAACTGGAGAGTTCCCTGAACGCCTGACTCCGTCAGCCTCTACTTCTTTCATCACCAGATTCAGCCTATCAGAAAACCAAGGGAATTGATGGCTAGGAAAATCAGGAGAATCAATAGATAGCCAATACCGGTCGCTCTCGATGATCGATTCTGAGTGAGATTAACTACCAATACGACGAGTGCAAAGACAAAGATAATCGAGCTCGTCAGCATTATCATCTCAAATGTGAACTGAAACAGAAACAGGCTGCAGAGCCCGAAGATTAACGTGGTGTTCCAGATTATCTTACCAACCTGCGCACTCACACCCAATGCAGTCTGACCTTTTTGTACCGCCTTGACAATGAGCCAGAACTCCTCAACATTGGTCACAGCCGCCATTATGACCAATCCAAAGAAAGTTTCACTTAGTCCGGTTAAGACGACAAGCTCCTCAGCACTGACAACCAAGACCTCACCGCTAACGAACACAGCAAGTAGAGCCAGCAGCAATTTGATTACAAACCGCGCACGACCTTCACTCTTTTCGCCTGTGCATTTTTCACGTTCCAAATTGGGAGTCAGTTCAAACCGTTCCGGACTTCTGACGGCCGACCTGAATTCCCTTTGTATGTGAAAAGTGTGGCGTAAATGAATGACGAAGAGAGCAATGGCCAGAAGTCCGAATACGATCAGGTAGCTTGTCAGGACCATTGATACCAACACTACTATACCTGCAATCACCAGCTCAGCATAGTAGAATCTTGGAAGCTGGTCGACCTCAATTCTGAGAAAGAGAGCAGGTACGCCGAATGCAATCGCAATTGCTATCACTGTGTTTCCTATGAGTTGGCCAAGTGAAAGATAGGGGAGACCATCTACAGCTGCAACTAAGGAAACAATGCTCTCTTCTACATCAATTCCAAGGACTAGTAGTCCTAAGACTATGGGAGAGATAGCAAATGATTGACTGAGATTCTCTAGAGCGTCGATGATGAGATCAGCTAGAAGGTAGATTGCGATGTATCCTCCTAAGAAGACCATGAGCCAAATCACAGCAATGGTTTGCATTTCAGGGTTTGGCGGAAGAAGGCCTCTCAAAAGAGTGGTGGAATGGATATAATCTACTTTCTTGATTCAACTTTGTTGTCATTGAGTAAGATATTGGTCGAGGTTACCTTTCCAGTTCTTGTGTTCATGCTCTGGCAGTGTCTGAACTCTGCACACGGGTCTGGCGATTATTTCTCGAATCTCGAATGACTTAAAGAAATTCATCGTATATGTTGGCCGAACGCATAGAGCTGTATCGAGTCCCTTGAATGTGCCTGCACATGAAATGACATCTTCACCCTCTTCGACTTCTCCGCAGTCCACAGCAATGATTGCCGCTTCAATAGCAATTTTGGTCCCGGAACCGAATACATCGAGTGTTCGATCGATGATTGCCTCAGGCGTAGGATAGTTCCAGTCTAAAGATCTTGACGGTGGTGCGAATGGTCTTGTGCTCTGGACTATTTTGACACCATGGTTAACCAAAGCTTCTCGAGTATCAGTGTATTCGTGACGACCAAGACCTATCGGTATCCTTCCTTTTGGGCCCCATGTTGAGGCAGGATAGTGAGTCACAACAATCAAGATGATATCCGAATTCTTGAAGACCTCAACAGCTTTCAAGGCGCTTCTTCCAGTTTCGGAAGCAACTACCACTTTGCTCAAATCAAGCGTCTTGCAGCGCTCTCTTGCAGCTAACAATGTTCTTTCAGTATTCACTTCACCACAGTACTGAAAACACAGTGTTTGACGCTCAATATCACTCATTCACCTATCATCTCATTGGTGTTTATGGTGCCCTCTGCCTATGAAGATGTGGTTCCTAGTAGCGGAATCGCTAAGTAAAATGAAGAGGGTGGCTCAACAACGAACGCAAGGGCAAGTTCCCCACTCTGACGTCGGGGCAACCTGACTGTTGCACTGCGTTCGCCGTCGAGGGCTCATACCTGTCATTCTCAGTAACTCTAAGATTCACTCATTCTAGACCAGAGATGACTCTGGAGTACAATGCAGCTGACATCCGGAATGATGTTTCTTCAACAAGAAAACGAATTCTGGCGCGTGATTCATTTTTTGTAAGTAACCCATTCTTTGTTGCTCGTAGAATAATACCGATAGTTCCGGCCACTCTCAGCCCTAGCGATCTAGCTACGTCTCTAGCTGCTAGGTCATCAATAATAATGACCGAATCGGATTGTTGCTCTTTCGTATGATAAGCAAGTACAAGAGTGTCCACCTCGCCTTGATGGAGGCCCATATCGCTCAGTCTTGTTGAGAGAACGCTTTTTGGAACATCAGACACTATCAACCAGTCTGAGAATGCACTCTGCAGTGTGGCATATTCAGAAGCAGAAGAATCAAGAACCTCTTCCTTCACAGAAGGAACAGTGAGCACATGGTCAAACAATTGTTGTAGCAAGCTAAGAAGACCAAGTTTCCCCAAGTATATGAGAGGTGATGAGTTGACGACTGCAATCAATTCATCTGCCCTCTGCAAAAATCAAGTCCTCAGTGAGTGCTTGTTCATCATACATCGATATGTTACGTTTTGCCAGCTCACTCATCATGGCCCTGAGTGGGATACCGGCAATAGAAGCAGCCTTCCAGATGCTGATATGTCTAGCAGCAACTTCCTCAGACAGATAATCGAGAAGATCATCTGATAGAGACCTATCAATGAGCTGCCTTACATATGATGATTTATCCACTATCTTCTTCTTCTCCATCAGGAATGCAAGACGCTTCTCCAATTCTTCATCCATTCTGACTGAAAGAACATCGCCCATCTCTATCATGTATACTATGTATGACAGAGTATATGAAGACATCTGTCTGGTTTCAGACTTGACTCAATCTCAGGATTGATTAAGTGGAAGGAAGTCCTCAGCCTCAGCAATTTGCTTCTGACGCTTGACGAATTCAGTTCGTTCTCTCAACTCTATTAGGCGGAGGATCGTATCACTGATATCTTCACCGTTCATTGTTAGTTGGACAAACTTGGACACCAGAGTGCTGTCCGCCCAGAAGACGGCACTGGGCACAACTCCGTGAGGATAGAGTTCATGTCGGGTCATCCTCACAGGACTAGTTCGGACTGAACTATATAAGCACCTGTCCAACTCTGTTCAAGTGTCTTGCAGCTATTGCCAACCCTGCAATCTCGCCTTTTCTAAAAGACTGTAAGCCTCCACGGAAATCTCTATCTCTTTAACCATTGATGCGTACCTCAAATCAGCGTGGGTTCTGACAGTTATAAAGCTACACAGATTCATAGAGTGTGGTACAACTGTGAAAGATGTTTCGAACGAAGACATTCCGATAAGGAAGATAGGCTCTACTCATTAAGATAACACTGTGAAAAATGAAAAGGGTGGCTCAACAGCGAACAGCAGGGGCAAGTTCCCTGATTACCAGACTCCACCAATCTATACTTCTCTCTGCCAAGAGATCCAGTTCCTAGGAACGGCGGAATCTGCTCCTATTACATTTCTAATGCACGATGTCAGCCATGAAAGAAGACACTCTTGCGGTATGGCTTCTTGCGATGCTCGAACATTGTGGAGTATGTACACATCGCCTGCGCTGAACGCCATTCTTAATTCAATGAAACATCGCGACTCTTGGTGCATGATTTTGTCTTCATGCAATCTGAGAATTAGGGCATTAGGAGCCGAAATGTTGATGGAAATCAGTGATGGAGGAAACATAGAATGAAGAGCAGACTCATTACCGTCGTTTGCATTCTAGCGTTAGTCCTCATTCTAGAGTCAGGAGCAATCTGTTTCGCGTCTGGAGCGAGTACGAGTGGGATTGTGCTAACAAAAGCTGGACAGATTGAAACTGGTGATGCCTATGACGTGTGGGTCGATACCGACAATGACATGGCCTATGTTACATGTGGTTACTCTGGAGTAAAGGTCTTTGATATTAGTGACCCGACTAATCCGATTGAGATAGCAAACGTATCTTCTTCCTCAAGTGGATATGCACACCAACTTGTCATGCGTGATAATCTAGTGTTCATAGGGGATGGTCATGGCGGACTCAGAATTATCGATTTCGAGAACATATCTAGCCCCGCTGTTCTGAGTCAGTTCACTGGTGATTATGCGTGGGATGTAGAAGTGATAGGAGATGTAGCCTTCGTTGCCAATGGATTCCCAGGCAGTGGTGGGAAACTGACGATTGTCAATGTGACGGATCCTACCACACCTACACTACTGAGCAGTTTCATCACAATTGGAGGTGCAACCGATATTGAGGTTTTGGATAATCTGGCATTTGTGACGACAAGCTACAAAGGGTTCACTGTTTTTGACGTTGGTAACTACACTAATCCAATACTACTAGCACAGTACATAGGACAGTCGACTAGCGATACTGACATGGGTGATCTTGAGATCGTTGGAGATTTAGCTTTTCTAAGTTATTGGGATAAGAGCCTCAAGGTACTGAATATAAGTGATCTATCAAACATCAGAGTTGTATCTGAATTCAATGAGAGTTTGGATGCTTTTTCTGTTCACATTGACACTGAGCGCAATCTTGCATTTCTCTGTGATCTTGAATTAGGACTACTGCTACTAGATATTCAAAATCCAACTCAGCTTACTGAAGTTACCCGCTACTTCGATGGCGGTAAGCCTAACCGTGTTGAAGTGGTCGGTAATCTAGTCTATATGACAGACCAAGATAACGGGTTCGTCATTCTGGAAATCAGAGAGAGTGGTGGACCTAGCATAGGCTTGGAACCGCTCTTACTCGTTGGTGGATTAGCAGCCATTGTTATCCTATGCTGGTGGTTGAAAAGGGTAAGAACGCCGGGTGATAGCGTGGAGGGTGGTAGGGCCTAACAGGAGATTCTGAAACTCCACCCAAGTGATGAATTAGATGGAATCCCCAGATAGCAAATGGAGAATCAACTGGGGTGATTAGACGGGTGAAGAATGAGAGGGTGGCTCAATAGCGAACAGCAAGAGCAAGTTCCCCACTTTGGCATCGGGGCAACCTGACGATTACACCGCGTTCCCCGCCGTCCCTACTTCGAGCCTTCATCTGAGAATCCGCTAGGAGAATCAGGTTTCACGCTTAGGCGAGCAAATATGTACGGAAGAACCGGCAGGACCAAGGATACCCAGAATGCTCTCAAAAAAGTGTCTAACGCTCGGCCAAGAGGAATTGACATCCAATACCCCTTGAAGAAGGGGAGAATTACTCCAGCAACTGGGAAAGCCAGCAAGACGGAGACGAGGACATATGGCACCCACAGGCGAGCACTCGTAAGACTTTGAACTAGGAACCGCTTCTTCTCACTTGCTGAGATGACGGAGATTACAAGCATGTACAGCAGAGATACGACGAAGAAAATAACACCATAGACAGGCCATTGTTCATACCACCCGATAATCGACTCTGCAGAAACGACCATCATGCTCACGGCAAGTATCAAGAGAGGAAGAGCAACGAAGACGCCAAGGACAGTCTGAATAGACACTTTCCTTGCAGAGAGAGGCTCGGACGTGGATAGGTGTTTGAACCATATATAGTTCAGGTTGAGCATGACTAACAGGGGGAGAATGGAGATGAACACCGGCATTGCAAGATTGGTGCTCTGCCTGAGCAGGTCGTAGGTCACCCGGAACCAGAGAGAGCCCCTAGGCACAAGTCCTCCGATACCTCCAATCAAGAGTGCGGTCATGATGCTTAGACTGTACGCAACAACAAAGAAGGCATAGCCTATAATCATGCTCTTCTGAAGAGGACTGAGTCCAAGACTATTGCCAGCCATCTTTGACCTCCATCCTAGTTAGCCCACTCAAAGTAGATGTAGATCACAATATCATATTAGAGTTGTGACAGTCGGGAATTTATTCGAACAAAAACGAGAGTCCAGTCATAAGAATAGATGAATGAAAAAAGAGTGGCTCAACAGCGACAAACTAAAGGAAAGTTCCCAAATCACCCGTCCCCTCCGCCACTACTTCGTGTCCGTATGAAACGCTTGGTGAGCATACTATGAGAGTGATAGCTTGGATTGTTTCGTTGCGTGCCGAGCTATTTCTAGATTGCATGATTTGTGCTCGATACACCACTGCTCACACTTCTTTGCCCAGCTTTCTTCATCATACAGCAGATGGCATTCCTCACATTCAAAGAGAGTTGCGTTCTTCTTCATAATTCAATCCTTCACATTTCCAAATATCACTACTATGATAGAGGAATTTGAGTAATGCTCTAATGAAAAATGAAAGGGTGGCTCAACAGCGAACAGCAAGAGCAAGTTCTCCACTTTGGCGTCGAGGCAACCTTACGATTGCACCGCGTTCGCCGCCCCCTCTACTTCGAAACTCTATCTGAGGTGAGCTACTCCAACCATTTGTATCCTCTACTTCTATGGATTATTTCAGTGGCTCTGACTTCATGTTCTATCACGAAGTAAATGGCGCGATGGTCACCTATGCGTAATCGGTAGAGAGGTAGTTCGCCATGAGTGAGAGGTCTCTTGATGTCCGCGCCAGAACGTCTTCGAAACGGGTCGTCTTCCAACTGTTCTAGACTCGATTTGACCCGATTCTTCTGTTTGGGGTTCAGTAAGTCTAACTGCGCAACTGCTGTTCTGGACAGCAAGACCCTATACTTGGTCAAGTGGAACGAACTCCTCTTCCTCGAGAATTCGTTTCTGTCTTCTGGCAAACTCCACTTGTTCGGCTATCTGAAGAAGACGACGAATTAGTTCGTCGTAGGTCTCTCCCTTCTGACCATGTTTCTTCAGGAGATCACGTGTCTCTTTAGTCAGTGGAATCGTAGTGGTCTCGCCCATATCTATCATAAATCATAATGTTGATGATTACTTATAATTTCATTGAAGGGAAGTCAATAGTGTACCTGCAAACGCATTACAGTATCACGTCCTCGAACAACAACTGGTTGGAATCCACGATTAGTGTACATACTACTAGGTCCTCGAAAGTGCGCGTCATCTTTACTCTCGGGCTTATTGCGAGGGTAGCCCTCAATCCACAATGCACCACGGGAGGCAGCGTCCGCAATAACACGATCGAGTAAGGCTGACGCAATTCCATGTCTTCTATAGGGCGGAGCAACCACGAAACACGAGATACCAATTATTGATGCTGACTCAGGACCATTCGGATCGCTTTGTTGAAGAAGCTTATACTCACTGCACAAAGAAGCGTTTACCCATCCCACTGGTTTGTTATCAACATACGCTAAGTACCCAAATGTTTCTCCCTTTAAGAGGCGTTTGACCATGATTGATCGTGATTCACGCCATGGACGATCTAGGTTCTCATCTGTCGTAGGTAAATGTGGTTGGAGGCAGTAGCAGGATGCCCACCCAGGATTATCGGCGAAACCATCATGATCGAAAAAATGTAACCAATCATCTATGGAGTCCTTTGTGACTGGATGTATCGTGATTTCGCCAATTTCCTCTTTTCTTGCTGTATCACCTGTGAGTCGCTCTACTGCTTCTGCGTAATTGCAGGCGTAATTTCTTATCGCCTCTTCGGGATACTCCCAAGAATGGATCCTTATACCATGTGTCACAAAAACATCTGCTAGCATTTCAAGGCTGTCCGCTTCAATCACTTCATCACAATCAAAACATTTGACTTTCACTGATTATTCCCACTTGGTCAAGTCACATATTTAAACCTGAAAGCAAACGAGAGAGAAGATAAACCTGACTTACACTCATCCGAAATTGACGATAGACAACGAAAAGGGTGGCTCAACAGCCGCAGCAAGAGCAAGTTCCCCACTTTGGCGTCGGGGCAACCTGACGATTGCACCGCGTTCCCCGCTGTCGAAGGCCCGTACTTCTCCCACAGCCCCGAAGGACTGCGAGCCAAGCTGCTTCTACCTCTATGAAGTAGAAAAAATAGGAGGTGAGTGATGGAAGATGAGGAAATCTCAACTTCTTCCATCCGCAGCTTCCGCGTCGGATACTCCCTGAATCAATCGAATGAGATGTCGCCGAATATTGTAGCCTGATAGAAATAGGTCAATATATACATATTTCATCCATAAAGTGTGAATTTCATCCATATCTTTAAATCATATTTGTCTTACAATCATACGAGGTGTTCATCTTGATGGTAAGAGTTCGAATGGATGATCAAAGACGCATCAGAATCCCAAGAAAGGCAGGACTCGAAGGAGATACTTTTCTTCTCCTTACCATTGGATCTTATCATATCCTCTTTCCTATCCCCTCTGATAAACCAGAATTGGATATTGAGGGACCAATTGCGGACCTCCTTGCCAAAGCAGATGCAGAGATTGCGAAGGATGTATCCAAACGATGGAGGCGGAAAGAAACGGAATGCTAATCGAGAACGATATGATCTTGGCGTTCTATAAGAAGAATGACAATCTAAAAACGCATGCGACTCGACTTTTCTCAAGTATTGAAGAAGGTAAGTTCGGGAGTGTCCTTGTTCCAAGTATCTTCTCCATAGAACTTTACTATGTCTTGAGAAACCTCACTGGTGTGTCCTCAGTTCGTGATATCATAAGTCACGTTGTTACGTTCCCAAATATCTCAGTTGTCCCTTCTACAATTGATCATCAACTAGCAGCGCTATATCTCTTGGAGAATTATAGATTGGGTTCCATCTTTGATGCGATTTATGCAGCAGTTTCACTCAGTAATGACAATCCGGATCATACTATTGCTTCAACAGATCGTATCTATGATAGAATAGAAGGTCTAACAAGACTTGACCCGACCAATATCTAATTCGATTGAATCAATAGAGATGCTCAAAAAAACACCATCAATAATGGTCCATTTCAGATTGTTGACAATAGATGATGTGAAGAGAATTCTAACGGACATCTCAATATCACAATGATCTCATGATAGAAAATAGACTCAACTCATTCTGAAAGATATTGTAAAAAGAAAAGGGTGGCTCAACAGCGAACAGCAGGGGCAAGTTCCCCACCTTGGCGTCGGGGCAACCTGAAGATTGCACTGCATTTTGCCTTGAAAGCATATGCATGATTCATCGTCTCGAGAGTGTCCTACTGAGTAGACTCGACCCACAGCCTATTGCTGCGTTGCCGAACGAGCTTCATCAAGAGCAACCCGGCAATCAGAATTATGAATGTAGGACCGGTGTAGAAGATCGATCCAGGATATGACCCTGTAAAACAACGGGGAAGGCTAAGTACATGAATAGGCGTCTGACTGACAGCCCAGAGTATGGAGACCCTGAATGCAGTTGATTTTCCTTGTAAGTACTCATTGACTGATAGTGCGAAGACCAGATGTATGTCATTACAACTATGAAGAAAACCAACCGAAGACTAGAGAGTATCTCGAAATGAGGGGCGTCTGAGATTGCAGGGAACTGCCACAGAACAGCAATGAGATTAACACGGTTTCAGCCTTCATATGCTTCAAGGTTATTGAACCATTCTATGCTTCGTGATTATTGATTCATGCAAGAAGTCAATCTAGTAGGAGTCAACACGTATACCTGGAATCCTTTGGAACTCTTGGATATTGCGTGTCACTAGCTGTGTTATCCCCGTGGATAGTGCCACACCAGCAATCATGATGTCACGCGTACCAATGGGTTCTCCTCTGCTCATCAGGAGGGAGAGTATCTTCGCGGATTCAATGGCAGCATTTCTGTCAAACGTAAGTACTTCCATCCTGGAGAGAAGTTGCTCGAGCTCGAGAGCCCTCTTCTTTCTTTTTGTAGTAGAACCTTGGGAAACGCGGAAGAGGCCGGTATATAGTTCAAAGACATTGATTTCTGATGTATACAGAGCTTGCTCTTCAAGGTCATTCAGCCATGAGATTGCCACCCTATCCTTTCTCAGGATGTCTACAAGAAGGGTGGTGTCCAAGAAGATCAATCTAGATCGACCTCTTCGGGATGAAGTGTGATGCGGATTGTTTCAAGGGTGTTTTCCAGTCGTGTAGCTTCTTCAGGGGTCAAATCGCTCCAGCCATCGGAGGACTCAGCCCATATACGGAGAGAGAGTGATGTCTTGGACTTACATAGTCGGTTGATGGTATCACCGAAACTCTCACCAGGTAATCGCATCTTCCGGAGAAGGTTGTAGACATCTTCTGTCACAGAGATTGTCTTTGATGTCATACTACTTCACAATCTACATGTGTAGATGTAGATATATAAACTCCTCCATCAATCTGCACTCAAACAGCCAGCTGAAGAATGAAGGGGTGGCTCAACAGCGACAGCAGGGGCAAGTTCCCCGACAGTCCGACCCCGTTGGTCCGTACCCGAGGTCCATCAGAGAGATATGCATTCGGAAAAGCTGATAACATGGAATACTAGGATAGAAGAGGAAGGTTCTTCTGAGTGAATCTCTAGTTATGTAATACTGGGAGGTGTTTCCAATTAATCATCAGAGAGTTCTATCAGTTTTGGTGTATATTCTAGTAGTGTTAGCATTATTAACAGCAACATTACTCTTGGGTAGTCTATCGGGCGGCTTCAACGCAGATGTGATAGCTGGAGCTCAAATGATCGTGCTTGCATTAGGTCTATCTGCAGTGGCTCTAGCAATATTGAAACTCAGTTACAGAGAGACTTGAAACTCCTGCATTCAACCTCAATCAGCACTGATTGAAGTAACTAGTGAAAAACGAAAGGGTGGCTCAACAGCGAACAGCACGAGCAAGTTCCCCACTTTGGCATCGGGCAACCTGACGATTGCACCGCGTTCCCCGCCGTCGAAGACCTGTATTCATTTGGGATGAACAAGTCAGTCCTTCAAAAGGAGTACTCGAATCTTCATAACAAGCCTAGAAATTTCTCTTTTGATAGTCCACTCTGTTTGATGATTGAGAGAAGAGTTCCCTTTGGAATCGGATCTCTGTGAGGAATGATAACGAGATATGGTCGATTATCATCATACCTGACGAGAGCGGTATGACTACCTTTTCCTTTCACAGGAGCGTATTGAAAACCAGCCTTGAGTAACCTCCGGATGAGCTTCTTACTACTGATCTGAGGTAACTTACTCATTGACATCACTGTGTGCCAGCTATAACGGCCATACAAATCTAGAACTCAGACGTTGATCTCGATCGTACGTGTGGACTTCTCAGAGGCAGTCATCATCGGAAGATACTCATCCATGATTCCAAGCTCACGTGCATTGACGAGCCAGAGCTCTATTGCCTCTGTGAGGTTAGCCAGAGCCTCTTCAACGGTGTCCCCTGCAGATGATACATCAATCTCGGGACATTTGGAAACGTATGTCCCCTCTTCTTCCCATACAACAGCAGTGAATTTTACTTTCATCATTATGTACTACCATCCGAAGGTTATGAATTAAACTCTTTCATCTATGGGATTGTGAATCAACTCTCTATGTAGTTGTCTGAAACGGTCAATATTAACTACTCTCAACCAATATGCGATTCATGCTAAAACGTGTCAAGAGAGGGTTTCCACCGAGGTAGTAGATAGAGAAGCAAATGCCACTATTTTAATCGCTCCAAGGTTCAAGAGGTTTTTGTTCTCCAAAGTACTTCATCAACAAGAGACCAACGATAAATTGGATGGGAATTGGTCCAAGATACTCAAATGTTGTTGAATGTTGAAGCCAAGGCCATGAAATGATGACCATTGCAAAGGGGTAGAGTAATGATATGATTCCCGATTGAATGGCCATTCGTCTACGGGTGTAGTCATTGAAGTATCTGATGACCTCTATGCCAAACCAGATGTTAAAGATGCCATAAAATAAACCCCTCCCTATAATGATGTACATATCAAATAGTGTCGACCCAGTATTTCCAGACTCTCCTGGCATGATACCCCATAACACAGCGTGCATTGATACCGTGAGGATAGAGTTACGTACTGAGAAAGCGTACACGCCAAAGGGGGCAAACAGAGTTGTAATAGCCATGATCCATTTTGCCAGTCTGTCACTGGTCATTCTTCATTAGCCACCCTATCATTACCACGTAATCAAAGTCAAGGAACTTGGAGTCAGACTGATTCTTAAATCAATTGATAAATGGTCCACTGAGTCTGATAGATGGGTGAAAAAGGAAAAGGGTGGCTCAACAGCGACAGCACGAGCAAGTTCCCCACTTTGGCATCGGGCAACCTGACGATTGCACCGCGTTCCCCGTCGAAGGCCTGTACCTCTACTTCGTATCCACCTAAGGTGGACAAAGACCTATATGATAACTCATTCAAGACCAATTCTGTAAGGAATAAGCTGAGCATGATTCCCCTGAGAACATCCAGAACCGGTCGCAGGCTCAGTGCTATACTACTGCTGATCCTACTTGGATTTGCATACACAGGTCTGCCTATAACTTCTACAGATGCAGCGTCGATAGGACCTGCACAGACTCAGGCCACAACGTGGATATCCCTTGAGAGCGACTACCCAGAGGCTACATTTCGTGATGTTGAGTTCATCAATTCCTCTCACGGATGGGTCGTGGGAATATTGTACCCTAACATAACTAGAGGTGGTATTATTCTTCACACAGAAGACGGTGGGGACACCTGGGAGACCCAGCTCGCTGATGATTCGCAGATATTCAGACAAATTGAGGTAGTGAATGATCGAACAGTATGGGTGACTGGACTCGGTCGTCTCTACTTCACAAACGATAGTGGAGCGTCATGGCATACCTCTCTTGCGGGTAGTAATCGTCTGTCGACCATGAGTACGGTGGAGTTCCTCAATGAGACCCATGGATGGACTGCCACGATGCAGATGCTTTTCAAAACAACTGATGGAGGGCAGACCTGGCAGAATATGACTGGTTGGACGTTTGACGATAATCCTCGGGACATGCATTTCTTGACCGAGCATGAAGTATGGGCGATTGGCTATGATGGTATCTACCATAGCGATGATGGCGCGGAGACCTGGGAGAAGGTCTTTGATAAGGGAGGCTGGAGCCTATCGTTTCCCAACGAAGACGAAGCATGGGGTGTCAGTGATGGCTACCTCCTCCACATGGAGCAAGACCATACGTGGGAGGAGCTGGCTGTCCCCGGAAGACTTCCTTCATTTCGGCTCAGATCTCCATATTGTTCAGATATACAATTCATTGATGACCAGCACGGATGGATCGTAGGCGATGAGATCCCTGTGATGCACACGCCGAATGGTGGAAGTACCTGGTATCAACAATCAGTTCCTACCGACATAGGCAGTCGCAGGATGGCTGTCTGTTTCGTTGATGAGTTGCACGGATGGGTAGTAGGATACGATGGCTGTATTCTCAGAACCTCTGCAGGAGGCAATCTTGACATGCTTCTCCTCTCAGGTCAAGAGGACCTTCTACTGATAGTCATTGGAACCGCTGGAATTGCAATTGCACTCACTATTGGTATCCTTGGTCTTCGTTGGAGAAGACGAAGAATTCGCGCGACTCGCACAGGTATTGATTCAAAATCGACTCCGGAGATACTCTAGCATAGTCATCGATTATGATGCGATGTTTGGCGAGGTACGAGATCTCTTGGAGAAAATCAAGAAAGGACTTCCTCCAAGATGACACATAGAGAGTCAACTTGCATATGTAAATGAATGAAAAAGGAAAAGGGTGGCTCAACAGCGACAGCAAGAGCAAGTTCTCCACTTTGGCGTCGGGGCAACCTTACGATTGCACCGCGTTCCCCGTCGAAGGCCTGTACCTCTACCTGTCCGAAGACAGGCAAGCTAATCTTCACCATCTTGAAGATGGTGAAAACTTAGGAGGTGATCCATCCGCAGCTTCCGCTACGGATACCTTGTTAATCGAGTCGCTAGGAAGTCTAACAACTTTACGACTTCTCCCCACTTGCCGTCCCAAGATTCGTAATCACCCAGTGGATGACGCCTCACCCAAGAACAGCTCGCGTGGAGCGACGGGCGGTGTGTGCAAGAATTCCCCGGGTACGTGAGATTCACGTCCCCTGCAGGGACGTATTCTCCGCGCGATAGTGACACGCGGATACTAGGGATTCCAGGTTCACGCGGGTGAGTTCCAACCCGCGATCCCGACTACGACTGGGTTTCGCGATTGACTTCACCTTTCGGCGTTGTTACGTATTGTCCCAGCCATTGTAGCACGCGTGTGGCCCCGCCCATATCGCGGCATACTGACCTACCGTGGCCCCCACCTTCCTCCAGCTTTTCGCTGGCGGTCCCCCTAGTGTGCCCCGTCAGAGCCTAAACTCCCGGCTGGCAACTAGGTGGCGAGGATCTCATTCGTTGCAGCACTTAAGCTGATACCTCACGGCACGAATTTACGATGGCCATGCACCAGCTCTCAGCTCGTCGAGCAAGATCATCAGTCTGGCTCTCATTCGGCTGTCTGGGCGGGTAAGTTTTCCGGCGTTGAGTCCAATTGAACCGCAAGCTCCACCCCTTGTGGTGCTCCCCCGCCAATTCCTTTAAGTTTCAGTCTTGCGACCGTACTTCCCAAGCGGTCCGTTTATCGCTTTAGCTACAGCACTGCAGTGGCTCGTGGCCAATGCAACACTTAACGGACATCGTTTACACCTAGGACTACTCGGGTATCTAATCCGATTTGCTCCCCTAGGTTTCGTTCCTCACCGTCGGGCACGTTCTCGACGACCGCCTTCGCCACTGGTGGTCCTCCGTAGATCATTAGATTTCACCCTTACCTACGGAATACCGTCACCGTCTCCCGTCCCCAAGCAAGGTGGTATCCCTACCAGACCAATCGTTGAGCGACCGGATTTAAGCAGGGACCTACCAAGCAGGCTACGAACGCTTTAAGCTCAATAATTGTGGACACCACTCGAAGAGCTGGTTTTACCGCGGCGGCTGGCACCAGCCTTGCCCTCTCCTTTCTAGCGGTCCACCCTGCGGATCCGCCACAGATGGAGTTATCCCCCATCACTCGGCTTAGCCCACTCGCGCTTTCGCGCATTGGTGAGGTCTCGTAACTGCTGCGCCCCGTGGGGCTAGGGCCCTTGTCTCAGTGCCCTTCTCCGGGCCACGACTTACATCGCCCGTTCGGGTCATAACCTAAGTGGGCAGTTACCCCACTTACAAGTATGATCCGGTGCCGTCCCGTCCTGCGGCGGAGTGTCCCACATGCCTGGAACATCCTTTTGAGAGCAACATCATTTCCAGAACGATGCTCCTATGATGGATTGACGCCAGTTTCCCGGCGTTGTCCACCTCCACAGGGTAGGTTAGCGACACTACTGAGCCGTTCGCGACGGACTCGGATGCGAGCCCGTTCCACTTGCATGTCTTATCCCCAAGCCGATAGCAGTGTCCTCTAGCAGGATCAACTAGAGTTGGTCCTAATATTGTACATCTTAGCAAGGAATGACTGGAGTAGTACTCAGTCACTTTGTACAACACTTTTACACACAGAACTTAATTCGCTTGATGAAGTACAGGCTTAACGGGGTTAGCAGAGATAGCTTACCCATGTTATACCTGCACACTGTTGAGCCTTTCTTAGACCTGAGGGTATTCTGTCACATGTGTGCCAGTCTATCTCACGTCCGCATCTTGTCATCGCATCTGGAAATCACGAGCCATCATAGCTTGGCATTCGCCGACAGCATCCGGCCTGACACCGTATGATGCGAAAGCAAACTCTTCCGCGAAGAGTTCTAATAAAAAGCTTTCCAAGGGGCTGCTAAAGAAACAACTGCACCCACAGAAAAGGGCTATGCGGCTCCATTCGTGAGCCATTCAGTAGATGATTCTGGTCAAGCTTGGCTCTCAGTGCGCTTTCACCTGCGGAGGCACGAAACTTCATAACATACTCCATCCGTGGAGAAGCCCAGTAAAAGAAACTGGAGAGAGCCCAGGTGACGGATTTTCATAAGTATCTTGAGTCATTGATGCGCGATGGCATCCGAGAAGCGGAGAACATGTTAATGGCTGAGAGAGAGGGATTTACTTTTCCCACAGCAAAACCTCAGTGGGCACCTCCAAGGCACTACAATATTCTGCATCTGAAATTGGAGTGGAAGATGAATCTAGGGAATGAGCATGTTGATGCAGTTTCTTCAATTCGTATAGAGAGTATTGCTCCGGAACTAAAGAGAGTCTTTCTACACGCAACGGAATTGATGATTGAGAGAGTAACTGACAAAGAAGGAAACTCTTTGAGATTTGAGATGATGCCAGACGAACAGACAATGTCAGTTGACTTGGTTCAGACTCTGAACGAGAGAGAGATGGAAGAGCTGACCTTTGTTTATTCCATAGACCATCCTCGAACTGGACTGTACTTCACTAACCGAAGCCCTCAATTTCCAGATGTCGAGACCAGTGCTTGGACACAGATGCAGGATGATTATGCACGGTATTGTGTTCCTGTATATGATAACCCAAGTCACAAGTTCCCTGTTGAAACAGTCGTCACCGTTCCGAAGGGTTTCTTTGCGATGAGCAACGGCTACTTGAAAGAGCGAACAGAGAACAGTGATGGAACGGAAACCTTCCACTGGGTACAAGAGAAGCCCATTCCCGCATACCTAATGACGATAGCAGTTTCGGAATATGTGGAGTACAAGGAAAGTTTCAACGGTCTAGAAGTAAGCTATTATGCCCACAAGAGGTGGGACAGGGAAACGGTATACCGTTCCTTCGGTAAGACTCCTGAGATGATTAGATTCTTTGAGTCAAAACTTGGAGTCAGATACCCGTGGGCAAAATACGCGCAAGTGACTGCTGCTAATTTCGTCATTGGGGGAATGGAGAATGTCAGTGCAACTACGCAGACTGACGCCACGCTCCACGATGGGAAGACGCATAACGACTTTGACTCAGAGGGCCTTGTTGCACATGAGCTGGCGCATATGTGGGGCGGAGACCTTGTCACATGCAGAACGTGGTCACATGGGTGGCTCAATGAGGGGTGGGGGACTCAGATGCAGAATGAGTGGAAACGCCATGACAAGGGCGAAGAGGAGTATCTCTATGATCAATACGGAAAGCAGCAGTCCTATTTTGACGAGGACAAGAATAGATACCGTCGACCAATCGTGAAGAATGAGTGGGAACGAGGCTCAGATGTCTTTGATGCCCATCTCTACCCGGGAGCAGCATGGAGATACTATATGTTGAAGCATCTTGTAGGGGAGGACCGCTGGTGGAAGATACTAGGTGAGTGGTTGACCCGGTTCTCCCACAGGTCTGCCTACACACACGACCTAGAGAGCCTATTCACGGAGATGACAGGTGAAGACTTCGGTTGGTTCTTCGAGCAGTGGCTATACAAGGCAGGATACCCGGAGTGCAAGATTAAGGTCACCCATGATGAGATGCTTGGCCACGTACATGTAACCATTGAACAGACTCAGAGTAGTGATGACGGGATGACACCAGAGATGTTTCGATTCCCACTCACAGTGGAGTCTGTAGATGAAAAAGGAACACGGGTCCGCCATACCATGCAGGTCAATGAACGAGTGCATGGTTTCTATTATCCAGTTCGAAGCAAGCCAGCGCAGATAGTAATTGATCCTGATTATGCGACTCTGATGGACTGGAATATTGAGAAACCCGAACCCATGTGGATTGAACAGCTACAGAACGGGACTAATACCATCCAGAAAATCAAAGCTGCACAGGCATTGGGGAAGAAGGCAACCCCAAAGGCTGTTGGAGCTCTTGGAGAGGTGCTTCTGAAGGAGAAATTCTGGGGAACACAGGTCGAGATTGCTAGAGTCCTTGGCTCGCTAAAGTCCGAGCCGGCTCTAGAATGGCTTCTCAAGGCAACCACACTAAAGAACACAAAGGCGAGAACCGCTGTCGCCAGAGCTCTCGGTGAGTTCTACAAGAGCGACAAAGCATTAACAGCTCTAAGAAAGATCTTAGGAGATACGGAGAGCTACTTTGTGGTGGCAGCTGCTGCAACATCCATTGGCAAGACGCAACATGATGATGCATTTGCCATTCTGACAAAATTCCTGAAGAAATGTCCTCCAGGCTGGCACGATATCGTCGAGATAGGCTGCCTAGAGGGAATTGCAGCGACTGAGAAAGAGGAAGCCATTGACGTTGTCAAGAAGTACCTCGAACTGGGCAACAGCGATTGGATTCGACGTGCTATTCCTAGCATGCTTGCCACTCTTGGAAAGCGCTTCAAAAAGGAGCATCCCGAGATACGCTCAATCCTTGAGAGTCATATCCTTGACAAATCATACCGAGTGCAGAGCATGACGATCTCCGCAATTTCAGACTATGAGGACGCATCTCTCATACCTGCGCTGTCACGGCTTGCTGAGCAGGCTGCCGAGAGTGGAACCGTTCGTAGATGCAGGATTGCTATTAGAAACCTGAGCAAGAAGAAGGAGCCAAAAGAAATCGATTCTCTGAAAAAGAGTATAGAAGAACTGGAGAAACAAAACAGAGACCTCAAGGACCGATTGGACAAGATAGAGTCTATGCTAGAGAAGAAAGAGGGATAGAACAAAAGGCGATGGAAGGGCGGAGTTTCCTCCGCCTTTCAAAGCAGAAACAGTGTCTACCTGTCTGCTCATCTTGCAGTTGTCGGAACTCTTCCATCATGTGTTGGGCCGTGAGAGTTCGGCCCATCTGTGCAACCACGAATGCAAGTGCCTTCTTGGCATGCTCCATGATTTGCACGTTAAGTATAGTGCATTCTCGATATAAAGGCGCGATGAACGATACCACTAGATGATTCATCTAGAAGAAGTATCCGCACTAAAGACCGTCTGAAGCAGGGGATTATGTCACCGAATTAGAGAAAAGCCATAGATGATTCATTCACCAGTAATAAGACCAAAGCTGACAAGAATAGGACAGGCGTCACCCAATGCAAGTAGATCCCGGAATCATCAGACTAGACTTACTCTTTGAAGCAGTCAGTGGGATAATCGCCTTGATGGTGTCTTACTATGCCACAAAGGCATATCGACTGACTGGTGAGAAGAGACTCTCAGATCTATCTACTGGATTCCTTGTCCTATCTGCAGGCATGTTCGGGCGAGTGATTGGGACATGGTATTTTCTTGTAAGGGAACCAACAGATGTAATCTCCGACATTGTCACAATAGCCTACGGAGTATCCAGAATCATGGCCTATGCCATTTTCGTAATCTCCACGAAACCCACACGTAGGGAAACAGAGAACCAAGACACAGCAAGTGTCACTATGCTGTTGATGGCAACCTTTCTGGTCAATCCGAGTCTCGAGATCGTTGCAATACTGGTACTAGTCGTGGTGGTTCTCCAGGCCATCCTCAACTACTTGGCAACGCGTAGCAAGTTCGCACGTTATGTCCTAGTTGGATTCTTCCTCATCCTATTGAGCCACATTATGATGGCTCAAGTCGCTGCAGCTCCCGGCCTCTATCTGTTGAGCCAAGGAGCGCAATTCCTTGGTTTCTTGTCGCTATTGGTCATGCTCTATAAGGCAGGCCGAAACGTATGAGTAAGAAGCGACCCTATCGCTCAAAGATGCGCATCCTAGCAGATATGATGCGTGCCATTCAGAGTGAGGGGGAGGAAGGCACAGGCCCGACTAAGATACTCTACGCGGCAAATCTGTCCCATGATCGATTGACCCAATATCTGGAAGAACTGGTCGAAAAAGCACTCGTGCAAGAGGTGGGCCCTGATAGTAACAATCGGTCATACCTGCTGACAGAGAAAGGCAGAGAGTTCCTTCGGGAGTTCCTTAGAATGGAACGGTTCTCCGAGGCATTTGGGATTGAGATCTGATTCATATGAGCAGACAATCTTTTAAGAAATCCATACGGAGAAGCATCTCAGTGGGCCGGTAGATCAGACCGGTAGATCGTCTGATTCGCAAGCTTGCTGGTGTTAGCCACAGGCCGACACTTCAGAAGGCCGCGAGTTCAAATCTCGCCCGGTCCACCATCTTCAACTTGCGCTGGTTACCAGTTCGCTCCTTTTCGTTCGTATGAGTAACAGTAGAATCAATGCTAGAAATGTGAGAACGATTGAATACAGGAAGACTGCTTGAGGATTGAATTGATCCCAGAGATATCCAATAATCAGTCCCCCAGGAAGCGCGGACATACCAATCGCCATTTGAAATGCTCCAATGACACTCGCACGGCGCTTCTCCTCCACTAGGTCAGCGACCAGGCTTGTCTGAACAGGATCGAGAGCACCATTCATCAGTCCAAAGAGGATGAAGAGAGGCACGATAGTCAGCATATCAGTGGTGAATGAGTAGGCCCAGACTGCTGTCAGTATCAAGAAGAGGAAGGCAGCAATTAGTACAGGTTTTCGACCCACCCTATCCGAGATTCTGCCAAAGGGGTATGCTGTGGCAGCGTACACAATCGTGAACAGCAGATAGAGAGCCGTCTGTTGAATGACTGTGTGCCCAAAAGTGGCTGAATAGAGAATCAATAGTGAGTAGCTGAAAGTCGCAAGAGCAAAGAGAACAGAGGCCACGAGAAATACCTTAAGATTGCGGTCAAGACCACGGAAATTCACCCCCTTGAAGGCATCTCTTCCTCTTCTTTCCTTTATAAGTGCAGAAACTACAACAACGGAACCGAGACCTGGAACAACGGCCAACAGGATAATCCCCGTATAACCTAAATAGGCAAAGAGAAGGAGGGTAATAAACGAGCCCAGAACTGCACCTGTGGTGTCAAGTGCCCGCAGTACACCAAATGTACGTCCCCGTTTCTTCTCTGATGCGTAAGCAGCAACTATTGCATCACGTGGGGGCCCTCGCATTTTGCCAAGTCGGTCCATAGACTTCCAGAGGAGTATCTGGAAGAACTGGTATCCAAAGGTGGCAAGAATGAATCCTATGCGTGCAATAGACGACAGGGCATATCCCAGAGCAATGAATGGCTTCCGTTTGCCTGTTTTGTCTGAAGCATAGCCAGCGCCTAGCTTTGAGAGGGAAGTGACTGTCAATGCCAGACCATCAATCATCTGTACAACACCGGGATCTATGCCAAGCTGAGTGGTAAGAAAGGCAGGCCAGATAGGAGCAATCATATCAGATCCAGTATCATTAAGCAAAGAGGCGAGTCCAAGCACGTATGCCGGATTTCTCTCTGTTTTTGCTTCATCTGAGTGCCGTTCGTCGATGACCATCTTGAACTACCAAAATGCACGGATATCTACGACCTCTTATTTTGATTGGTCTGATTTGTCATGAATTCACGTAGAAAACGAGATTGCAGCCGAAGTGGGGCCTGCAATCAAGTAGACCGTTGCCCAGTACTTGGGAAGACCAGAAAACGGGTCCGCAAGGCCTGGGATAGAATATGGTTAGGCAAGCGAAAACTTGAGAAGAGCCGATCTAGGTTGACAGCTCATGGACGACCGATTTCGACAGCAGTGGGAAGCTAATGCAGAGGCATTCGCGGATCTCATTGCAGAAAGTGGTACACCTCACCACAGACACATTCTGAATCCATGCGTCGAGCAGCTCCTCGGTGATGTCAAGGGCAAGAAGCTCCTTGATGCAGGGTGTGGAGAGGGATACCTATCTCGATATTACGCAGGGAAGGGAGCTTCTGTCACTGCTGTCGACTTATCTGAGCGTCTAATAGAAACGTCTAGGAGCCTGGCAAAGCGCGAGGGAATCATCGTTGAATACAGAGCGACGGACATATGTCATCTGGATTCGATTCCAGACCACGAATTCGACATTGTGCTCGCAAATCTAGTCCTTCTGAATGTTCCATGCCTCAGAGAGGCACTCAGAGAGTTCTACCGAGTCCTTCGAGAAGGTGGACATCTTGTATTCTCCATCGTGCACCCTGCCTTCAATCTCTATGGTCCTGGTTCTTGGGAGATGGGTGAGAAAGACCCTAAGACTGGAAGAAGAGAGGGGGTGTACTTCAAAGTCGACAAGTACTTTGATGAGAGAGAGTACGAACGTTATTGGACCACTCGGACAGGCGAGAGATTTCCAGCAGCAATAAGCTTCTTTCACAGAACTCTTGGCACATACCTGAATGCGCTAATTGCTTCTGGCTTCAATCTCGTAGCCTTCAGAGAGCCCCAGCCAACAGCTGATGATGCGTTCTTTGATCGAGAGCATCGAATTCCGTTCTTTGCCGTCTTCAAGGGCGAAAAGGGATAGAGCGTTGCCACGCCTAAATGCTTTTTCAGGACTATGCAAGAGAAAGGATAGGTGTATTGAATGAGTGAAGAGCCAACACTTTTTCCTGTGAGCCTTGTCTGGACCGGTGGAAGGACCGGCAAGTTATCAGTCGAGGGGAAAGCAGTCATAAGAACTGGTACCTCATCAAGCGATCCTGAGGAGGCGAACTATCATTCTCCAGAAGACCTCTTTGTAGCCTCCGCATCAGTCTGCTACATGAATGGCTTCGTCGATTTCACAAGAAAGATGCACATCGATTTCAAGGCATTCACATGTGATGCTGTCGGGACACTGGAGAAGGTCGGTCGCAGCTTTGAGATAACCAGAATTCGGATAAGGGCTAGAGCCCAGATTGAATCCGAAGAGCTTCGTGATAAGATTGGTCGGGCCCTAGAGCTAGCAAAGAAGTATTGTTTTGTTGGTAACAGTATGAAGTGCCCAATCTCACATGATGTTGAGATTGTTGTTCTGTAGTTGCGGCAAGAACCAAATCCTTTTTTCATGGAGATGAAGGCTAGAAACTACGGCGAAAGAGATGAGTGACGAGTCACACGAGTATCTTGTGAAGATTGATTGGACACACGGTAGGGTTGGAGATCTGACTGTAAAAGGAAAACCCAAGATACAGATCTCAGCACCTCCTGAATTCGATGGACCTGAAGGAATCATCAGTCCAGAGGACCTCTTTGTAGCAGCTGCCACCTCATGTTTCCTGACAACCTTCATTACATTCGCAAAGAAAGTACACGTTGAATTCAAGTCATTCGCCTGTGAAGGGCTTGGAACGCTGGAGAAGGTGGAGAAGGGCTTTCAGTTCACCAAGCTTCTTCTGAGAACAAAGGTGACGGTCGACACTGAAGATCTCATACCAAAGGCAGAACGAGCGTTGGAACTCGCTGGGAAGTACTGCCTTGTGTCCAACAGCATGAAGTGTCCAACTGAGCATGTAAATGAAGTGACAGTGGGATAGAATCGAGTGGAGCGGGCATTATCATGTCTTATTCTCTGCCGGGGGACGAATGTAGATTGCACCTTCCACCTCAAGAAACTTGACTTCCACAAACTTGGCATCGTTGGGCTGTCCAAAGCTGATTCTCTCAATGCCATGCATTGCCTGAAGGTCCTTTGACCAAGGTCTAAGATTCTCTGGGATATAGGCCTCAGGGAGTCCCTGTCTCAGTGAAATCCCATTCTCACGCTTGAATTTCCAGAGTGCTTGGTTTGTCTGAAGCAAGAGCACTGTGTGTTCCGTCAAATCTGACTCCCAGTCCTTACGCACTAAGGGATAGCTCTGTCTGTGAACTCCTCTCTCATCATAGAGCTCTCTGTAGATTCGATCAGTGATGAAGGGAGTAATTGGAGCCAGTGCTCGAGTCACTTTCTTCAATACCTCATGTAAGGTGGACCAGGCAGATTTCTGTTCATCTGCTGAAAAGGTGCCGTTCGTATTGAGTGCACGTCCCTTGATCATCTCCATGACAATGTCCGCGAAGAAGTTCCAAGTGAATCCTCGGACTTCTGTTGCGGGCTTGTGAAAGTCAAGAAGATCACATTCAGGCACTATTCGCTCCAAGACCTTGTTCAGTTCTGCAAGAATCCATTGATCCACACTAGTGAGCTTCTTGAATCCCATCTCTTTGGGTATTGGAAACATCGAGATGAAACGAGCGATATTCCAGAGCTTGGTCATGAATTTCGATACTCCAGCCAAGCGATCCTCGGAGAAACGAACATCGCTGCCGAGTCCAGCCTCAAGAATTCCGAACATACGCATCGCATCGGCACCATACTTCTCGACGAATGGCATCGGAGGTGGTGAGTTGCCTTTGGACTTGCTCATTGTTTCGCCGTTTTCATCCACTACATGACCGGAAATCCATGCTTCTTTAAACGCAGGCTTCCCTGTCAGCTGCAGAGTCCGGAGAAGAGAGTAATAGAGCCAAGTCCTTACAATGTCCTTTCCCTGTGGGCGAAGTACGTTTCCAAAGGCTTTCTTGAACAGCTTTTCATTACGCATGAATCCTATGATTTGGAGGCCAGTAGTAGACGAGTCCATCCATGTATCAAAGGTGCGTTCTTCTCCTCTGAATCCCTCTTCCACACCACACTTGGGACACTTAGAGAAGGGAGGATTCTCTCGCCATGGTTGGTAATACTTAGGCTCTCCAGTCAGCTCAGGAAGAACAGCCGCTCCGCATGACTTGCAGTACCAGATTGGGATTTCAGTGCCATAGTATCTGCGTCTGCTGACTGGCCAGTCTACAGTGACTCTGTTGAGCCAATCAATGAGAATCTGCCTGTGAAATGGTGGGTAGAAGGTCATTTCTCTGGCGATCTTCAGCAGGTCCTCGACGAACTCCACCTGTTTCACGTAATACTCGTTCATCGCAATGAACTCAATGGGTGTACCACTACGCCAGCATAGGGGTATCCTCTGCATTGTCTGTTCCTGTCGGATAAGCAGTTTCTTCTTCTTGAGATCAGCCAGAATTGCTTTCCTAGCGTCAGCCATCGTCATGCCGGCATATTTCCCAGCAGCCTCAGTCATTGTACCCTCAGGTGTAACAGCAGCAATCGGAGTAAGCGCATGATCTCTGAAAGCCATCACATCAGCCTGATCACCATAACTACAGACCATTAGAGCTCCTGTGGCAAACTCCATCTGAGCAGCAGAGCTTGCTATTATGGGTACTTCAATGTTGAAGATTGGAACCCTGGCTTTCTTTCCATGATAAGCAGAATATCGTGCATCATCAGGATGAACAAACACTGCGCCACATGCACAGAGTAGCTCAGGTCTTGTTGTAGCAATCTCAATCGGATCAAGTCCTTCTACCTCAAAGTGTAGATAGTTCAGGGTAGTCTGACGCTCAGAGTACTCCACTTCAGCATCTGCGATAGTTGTACCACACTCAAAGCACCAGTTGTTTGGACGTACATCAGAATACACGAGTCCCTTGTTCCAAATCTCAATGAACGTGGCCTGAGTCACAGCCCTGAATCGTGGGCTATCGGTACGATAACTGCCCCTATCCTCATACGTGTTGAAGGCGATTCCAAGTCTCTTGAAGGCACGAATAGCTATCTTTTCATCATCATCTAGACGTTTCTTGCACAGGTGGAGAAACTCATCACGGGGTGTCCTGTGCATACTAATACCGAGATCCTTCTCGACTCGAATCTCTACCGGTAGACCATTACGATCAATTCCAAGTGGGAAATTGACCTCGAACCCCTGCATTCGTCTGTAGCGTGCAATAGCGTCAATCTGTGTATAGTGCGTGACCTGCCCTACGTGCATGGGGCCTGAGAGATAGGGAGGGGGAGTATCAACCGTGTAGATCTTCTTCCCTGAGTCCATATTGAACTCGTATGTATCTTCCTTTGCCCAAGTTTCCAGCAGTTCAGCCTCTGATTCAGGTGTCCACCGTTTGGACTTGATTTTGGGTTCTAAGTTCGACAAAAGGATCAATCTCCTTGATGTCAACAAGGGTCGGCTCTCGCCGCTTAGACTCGCTGAGGTTATTCCACCTAAAAGGGCTTTGGTCAGTTCTATTTGCCTATGTGGCCCGCATGACATTACAGGGATTCTGGGAGAAAACTGGTAGTGTTCGAAAATTCGGCGAACTGGTGCATTCAAGAAAGCTTCTTTAATGGTCAGAAGGAAAACTATCCACAAGGCATACCAAGAGGACTTGCCATGAGAGCAGTGTTGAAACTTGGAGGGTCTCTCCTCTATGACAAAGACGGCAGTGTAATCGTCGATAGAGTGAAGGACTATGCCAATATCATCAAGTCCTTGGTGAAAGAGGGCCATTCCATTATTGTCGTGGTCGGTGGCGGCAAGCCAGCACGAACGTTCATAGATGCAGCTCGGTCTCTCGGAGCAACCGAGGCTCAGTGTGACTGGCTTGGAATTAAACTAGCTAGGGACAATGCAGAGCTGTTATGCGCAGCCCTTGGCAGTATTGCGTATCCGACGATAGTGGAAACCCTTGATGAGCTTGAAGTCGCTGTCAACTTGAACAAGGTTGTATTAATGGGAGGCCTGATACCAGCACAGTCCACCAATGCAGTCGCAGCAGTAGCAGCCGAAACTGTTCGAGCAGAGATTCTGTTTAATGCAACCAATGTCGATGGGGTCTATGACAGAGATCCTAAGAAGACGGGCGCTGTAAAACTGGAGTCTGTCACCATTGACAAGTTGCGAAAGATACTCGAAGCCGGAGGTACAAAAGCTGGAGAGTACAAGCTGTTCGATCCGGTCGCCATTAGGGTTGTTGAGCGATCAAAGATACCTACGATCATTTTCGATGGGACAGATGCAAGCAATTTCTCGCGAGCCTTTCGTGGAGAAAAGATTGGTACCCGAGTTGTATATGATAATGCAAAGCAGAGGTAGAATGACTTGAAGAAGTTACTTGAGAAAGTTTTCGCATCCCGAGCTCAGACACGTGTGGTCCAGCATTTCTTGGACCGTCCAAAGGATTTCTTCAACCTCAGTAGAGTCGCGAAGGAAACAGGTCTGGCACATTCTACCATCCATCGTGTGATGCAGCCTCTGGTTGACATGGGTATTGTCAAGGAGATCAAGGTCGGGCAGCAGATACGCCTGTTCATTCTAGAAACCGAGGATCCCAAGTCCAAGATCATCTCCGAGTTCTATGAAATAATCAGGCCACACCTCGAAGGTCCCTGATTTTCTACGGAAATGGCTAAATACTATAGACAATTCAGTTCTGGCTATATGGGCGAGGTAGCCATCTAGCGTCGGAGTTTAGACCGTAGATGGGCAAACGAGGGCGAAACGTTCAGGGGAATAATGGGATGGTCTTGTGGTCTCCAGCACGAACAACAGTCTTCTTGCATATTTGGAATCTTCTCACTCCACTGAAGATCATACTTCCCACTTCGGGCAACCTGAATATCATCATCTATGCTGGTCTATGGTCATATCTTCCAAGCAATCCCTACTCAACCTCTCCAATTGTCGTATCAATCTTGCTAACTCTCTTCATGTTTCCGTTCTATTCACCTGGAATTATTGTTGCAACGTATGTGTGGCGTGGATTCAAGAATCCAAACTTGAGTAGATATACATACTTGGAACAAGTTCTTCTATTGCAGGTAGTCTATATACTAATCATTTGGATATTCATTCCTTGCCCAATCTCGACAAACCCTCTCCTGTGTATCCCCGTCCCCAGTACAGGGATAATAGCCCTACTGCTTGTGTCCAAAGTTGTGAAAAAGCTAGATTCTCCATGGGATGAATCAACAGTTGTTGAGGATTCCAACTAGAAATTCAAGACGAGTATGAAAGAAATATTCGTCGAAGGACTATTGAAATAGTAACAGGTAATTCATTTCTGGCTATATGGGCCGAGGTAGCCAAATCCGGTTAAAGGCCGTGGATTCAAGGTCATTCAGGCTGCTGGCTTGTCTCCGATGAGACATCCACTCTCATTGGGCTAGTGCAATGATATTCTTCACCTGTAATTCCGAACGTCAAAGCAGACTGGCGCATCCTCTTGTTTGTCCTTGCTTCAGACAGGCAGAGGTGCGGGCTTTCGATGGGGTCAGGTAATCGTCGAACTCTCCCTTAGCTTGTCGCTGTTGAGCCACCCTTCCTTTTTTTCGTTAGTTTGTTATCTTTAGGGGATTCTCTAGCTCTCGTTTGGCTGGAGTGCCCAACCGACGAACCCATAGAAAGAAGCCAACAAAACAAAACCATGCAAAATCGATGATCAAGAATGTGATTATGGACAATTTCGGAAAGAAAATACTTGCAAGTGAATCGTGAAATACCCAAGTTCCACTGGCGCCGAGAATCCCAATCGCTATCAGAATGAGCACTACAGTCTTGTCTGTCTTCTGCTTCAAATTCCAGGCTGCAGCAAATAAGGGAGCACTTATGAGAAAGAGAAGAATTTCCGTAACCCCTCTAGTCCTTACATCGAGTTCTATGGGTTCAGTCTGAAGAATAATATAGTATACTTCAATAGTGAGTGCAATCAAAGTAGCAAGCAAAGATATCCCAGTCATGATCAAAACTGATCTCTTCATGGTCTATCCATCCAGACGATTACCGGCACCATAGAGTGTATGATTTCCAATTCTCAAAAATCATATCAGGGAACTTACCCTTGCTGTTTGTTTTGAGCCACCCTCTTCATTTTTGAACCAGTCATCGGTCGTTGGTGGGCTCTTTATTCGTCATATTGGAGGCAGTCCTTTCTTCGCCATCCTCAATGTGAATCTCATCTCTATTAGTATAACATCAAAATCGATTACTCGCTCTCGAACGGTTCATCGTGTCCAAAGTGGCGCTCCTTTTCCTTATTTGCACAGATTAGCAAGGATGGTTCCATCATCGCTGTGCGTCTGTCCAAAATGACTATATACTGATTGGATTTCTGGGAGTCCAAGCCGAGATAGCCAAGCCCGGTTAAAGGCGGTGGGCTCAAGATCGTTCAAGCTGCCGGCTTGACTCCCAGGAGAAATCCACTCTCGTAGGGGTTCATGGGTTCGAAGGATTAGATGGTTTGCATCTGATCCGAAAATCCCATTCTCGGCACCATTCCTTCTTCAAGAATATCAAAGGTAGGCGGATTGCATATTATTCTGAATATTGAACTCCCTGCAATGCAGTAAGGTATACACTAAACAATACTGATTAAGGCGAGAGACTGCAGCAGGTCAGTTGTGCCATCGAGAATAAAACAACTCATCGATGATCTGAAATGTTACTCAAACGTGAAGAATTCTTGCAAGCATTTGAGTTTGTCAAGAACAATGCAAGAGAACTGGATAGGAAACTGATTGAATCTCAATTTGGAAACGAATCAGAGAAGGAAGTACGTAAGGCCTTAGTAAAGTACCAAAATCCAGACGGAGGATTTGGTAATGCGATAGACCCCGATTTTCGACTCAAAGCATCTTCTCCAATGGCAACATCAGTAGGATTACAGTACTGCACTCAAATTGAATTAGACTCTGCTGACCCAATCATTGAATCGGCGATGAAGTATCTTGTATCTACATATCAATCAGATGGCGGATATTGGCCGCCCACATTTATGAATGTAAATGAAGAGCCACATGCACCTTGGTGGCATGTAGAGAGCGTCATTTCGCCATCAGAGGCAGGATGGCCGAATCCAAATGCAGAGCTTGTGGGCTATATGAACAAGTACGCAATACATGTTCCGAAGGACGTTCTAATCGCTGTAAATCGGCGTGCCCTTCTCAATCTTGAGAGTTCAACATATATTGAAGGTCTGATTTACGATATCGTATGTTGGAATCGTGCATATTCATACCTTCCTGATGCCTTGAGAAGGAAGGCTACTGATAAGATTGAAAGAACTCTGCGAAAGATTATGCCGACGATTGAACAAGTATTACGAGAGGTCCGGGTCTTTGTGATAGCTCCAGATCCTCAATCACTCTTGTACCGACTTTACCCCGACAGAGTGACTGGGCTAATCGCCTCCCAGATACAGAAACAATCCGATGATGGGGGTTGGTGGCCAACATGGGAGTGGGGTCAATACATGGATAGCTGGTCACATGCAAAAAAGGAATGGGCAGGAAAGATAACTGTCGAGTGCTTGATATCTCTCAAGCAATACAATTTCATTGAAATGATCTCATAGAGGCGGTATTACAGGAACTATGATAGATACTGTCGATTATTGAACAAGAGTTATTGAATCCGACCAATCTCTCTTGATTCTTACTTTCTGATTGTGCTCATCATCTTCTTCAGGGGATAGGTATTGATGACATCGTCTCTTGACAGCCAGCCACGCCGTGCTTGGTAGACCCCGAATTGCATATGGTCGAGTTCTGTTGTCCAGTGAGCGTCAGTGTTAACTGCAATGCGCAGGCCCACCTTGGTTGCAGCCCGCAAATTGCTGGCATTGAGATCGAGACGCTCTGGGTGTGCATTCAACTCCATCACAATATTGTTCTTCTTAGCGGACTCAAATACTGCCTCAAGGTCAATCTCAAACTCTGTTCTCTTCAAAAGCATGCGACCAGTAGGGTGACCGAGGATATGCACATATTTGCTCTCAAGAGCTCGGCAGACACGTTCAGTCATGGTCTTCCGGTCATCCTTCATTCTACTGTGGATTGACGCTGTGACAATGTCGAGTTGAGACAGGACCTCATCCTTGATGTCTAATGAACCATCAGACAAGATATCCACCTCTGCACCCTTGAGAATCTTCATCTTCCAGCGACCAGAGGCATTCAGTTCATCAATCTCATCAATGCGCCTCAACAATCGGTCCTCATCCATTCCATTGGCAATCGTGAGGCTCTGCGTGTGGTCCGATACGCAATAGTATTCGTACCTCTTTGCTTGGGCCGCATCCAGCATCTCATCAATGGTATTCTTTCCATCAGACTGATCAGTGTGGCTGTGAAGGTCGCCACGTATATCCTTCAACTCGATGAGCGTAGGTAGAGTCCCGTTCTGAGCTGCCTCTATCTCACCCCAGTCTTCTCTGAGCTCTGGTGGGATTGTGTCCATTCCCAAGCTGCGGTATATGCCAGACTCGTCTTTTCCAGCAATCTTCTCTTCCCCTCTAAAGAGACCGTACTCGTTCAGTCTGTGCCCCTTCTTCTGTGCAATGGCACGTAGTTTCACATTGTGGTCGATACTGCCAGTGAAGTATTGAAGACCAGCACCAAAGCTGTCAGCAGGCAGCACTCGGAGGTCCACCTGAATTCCACCTGAGAGCCGTACTGAGGATTTGGTCTCACCATGGGCAGAGATACTTGACACCTCCTTAAGGGTTACAAATGTGTCCATCACTAGCTTTGAATCAGTCGCTTCGACAAGTATGTCAATGTCACCAATCGTTTCCTTTCTCCTACGCATGGAACCTGCAATGACGAACTGGCGAACCACGGGTAACCTGCGAAGTTGTTTCTCCACGTCACTGGCGATTGACAGCGCATCAGCTAGAAGGGTCCTGCTCAGACCACCTCGCGCGACTTGAATCCCCTCAATGATCTGTTCTTGTGTCTTCGCTCCAAGACCAGGCAGCTGTGATAGCTTGTTCTCGTTGGCGGCTTTCTCGAGTGAGTCCAGATTAGTGACTCCTAGCCTCTCATAGACCAACTTGATTGTCTTGATGCCAACGCCCGGAATAGCATCGAGCTCCATGATTCTTATTGGAACACGTGTTCTCAATTCATCGAGAACCGCAACATGCCCGGTTTCGAGATAGCTCGTGATGACTTCAGCAAGACCTTTACCAATGCCTGCAATACTGGTGAGCTCTCGACGTTCTGCTAGTACAGCAACATCTTCACCAAGAGCTGCGATGGATCTGACAGCTCGCTGGTATGCCTTGACCTTGAAGGGTTCCTTTCCCTCGAACTCTAGAAGCAGGCCTATTTCCTTCAGGACTCGTGCAACCTCAGCGTTTCTTGTCAACAATCTCTTCCTCCTATTTGCCTCTGAATGGGTCGATGGACCGTATTGCATCCCTGACAGCTAGTACGTTTTCAGGCGGTGTATCGACAGTGATTACGCAGCCTGGAGCCACAATGAGGTGTTCGAACCCAGCCTCATCCACTGCATTCAAGACCTGTTTCTCGGCCTCATGGGGCGTCCCGGTCCTCAATACGCCATTATGGTCGATACCGCCCAGCACAGTCTTTCGTGATCTTCTCTTGCCTTCTCTGAGTGACAGCGAAGAACTCCGATCCTCCCAGTTGATGCCAACAACCCCGGGAGTTTCAGCGATTCTGTTGAATCGAATCTCTTCTCTCTCCTCTCTCGTATGGAGATGCATGATGATGAACTTGGCCTTGCTACGCAGCTTGGAAACCATCCTCAGATGATAGGGATAGATGAAGGTATTATAGTGTTTATCTGAAATTGATGAAAGAGTCGAGTGCTGGCTGGCGATGAACAGTCCATCAGCCCCTGATTCAAGCGTAGCTCGTGCAAAATCAATCATCACGTCACAGATCAGATCAAGAGCTCTCTTCAGGATGACAGGGACCTCATCCGCATACTTGACTAGATTCTGACCACACAGTCTATCAGCAACCATGGCAGGATCGAAGAGGGTGGCCATAGTTGGGACTTTCCCGTGTGCATACCTCTGAATCAGTTCTACTGCCCTAACCTGGTTGCCGAATTCACCGGCATTCACATCGACTGGCTCAAGGACCTCCCAGCCAGCTGAGTCCTTAATGGGATAAGAAGTCAATGTAGTAGACCCAGTGCTGGCACCATCGTATTCTGCAGTACATCCAAAGTCAATGCATGGATAGTGACCAAAGAAGGATACTTTGAGGAGATCATGGTCAAACTTTCTGTGAAACTCAATCTCAGCATTTGCCAGTCCCTCAGGGGTACGATCCAGGTCGGGGTGATGCTTCCATAGGGAAACAGGTATCTGCTCCCCAAGGTTTCCAAGAAATGTTTCCTTCAGAAGTTCATACTTCGACATAACACATCTTCAATCTCCATTCATGATAATGAGGCTTTCGAAGAGTGATATGCCATCACACATAAGTAGACTTCATGTTGGAGAAAGGCAGTACCTATTTGCATGCGGTGGGAACCAAGTGACTGAACGCACAGCCCTCTATAGTCCTGAGAGCCTCTTAGCTCTAGATGGTATCGATGAGCTGGAGAGGATGAAGGCAGTAGTCAATCCCTTCTGGAATAGAGCACGTCTTGATGTCACGTGGAGTCTTCCAGTGATGGCAGGAATGACCGAGAGTTCGAAGATCTCTCTCCAGCAAATGAGGGAGGCGACCAAGGAGGAATTGCTGACCTTCCACGATCCATCCTTTGTAGAAACGCTTGATCTCTTTGGGAACACAGGGTCAGCATTCTCTGCCCGATTTGGTCTTGATACTGATGATTGCCCTGTTTTTCCGGGGGTTCATAGGTACGCACGTCTACCAGTAGGGGGAGTGATTGATGCCACAATAGGTGTTGCCAAGGGGAAGTTCAAAAATGCGATGTCGTTTGTTGGCGGTTTCCATCATGCTATGGAGAGCCAAGCTGCAGGATTCTGTTACCTCAATGACACGGTAGTTGCCATCAAGAAATACAAAGAAGTGAATCCGGGCAAGAAGGTTCTGTATCTCGACACGGATGTTCATCATGGTGATGGTACACAGAAAGCGTTCTATGCCGACCCGGATGTTCTCACCATATCACTTCACGAGAAGAGCATGGGATTCTTCCCTGGAACTGGAAAACCAGAAGAAATGGGGATAGGTGAAGGAAAAGGCTACTCCGTCAATGTCCCCCTTCCACCACTGACCGATGATGTTGAGTACTGGAGGGCCTTCGAAGATGCCATTGTTCCCATCTGGCAGGTCTACAAACCAGACCTTGTGTTCTGGAACGTCGGAGCGGATGCACATTTTGGCGATCCCTTAGCAGACCTAATGCTCACCTTTGATACATACCATCGCCTGACTATGACAGTCCGACAGCTTGTACATGAGGGAGAAAGAAAGCTTGTTGCTGTAGGGGGTGGAGGCTACAACCCTGTAACAACAGCGAAGGTATGGACAATAGTGCTTGCAGGTCTTGCAGATATGGCACTGCCGCCAGTACTGCCGAACAAATGGCTAGTGCTGATTGAGAAGTATGGCCTCAAGATGGGGCGGGATGGCTGGACTGACAGGCCAAGTAGGATGGACGAGAAGCACTATCCCAAGGTCAAGCGTGCTGTTGATGATGCCATCAATAAGGTGAAGGAACTCATATTCCCCGTGTTCGGGCTAGAGTGACCATCAGCGCCTACACTCTCTTAGAACCCAAGAGACACCTGTGGCCAGTACTGTCCAGAAAGATCTCAAGAATTTCAAAACTGCCGAACACTTCACGTAGTTCATTCTCGGTGAAGTAGTGATGAGGTATACCACTCTCACGGCCTCCCATTGGAATGTAGGTTCCATCCTCGACTTGACGAAGCTGCCAGTCCTCCTCATGATTCTCCCGCTTCAGCCCTAGTGTGGGAACAGTGATGAAGACGAAAGCGCCAGGTTTCAGAACACGTTCGATCTCAGAAACTGTGAAGACAATGTCCTTGAGCAGATTGTGATGAATCACTTGTATCGAAATCAGAGCGTCGAACATTCCGTCTGGGTAAGGAAATGGCCGTTCTATCAGATGCTCTCTCAGGCTTGCAGAAAGACCCTCTTCATCCAACCATCTATTGGAGAGTGCAAGAGCATGTGAGGAAGAATCAAGGCCATCCATCTGAAAGTCCAGTCTTGATAGATACACAAGATGTCGGCCAGTGCCACAACCTAGGTCAAGGACTCTCTTGACACCATGTTCCTTGAAGAGAACAGCAATCCTTGCCATATCTGGGTGAGGATCAACAAACAAGTACCCTTGTTCTCTGAAGATACTATCCCAGGTAGGCATGGTACTGGGAGTTGTCATTCTGTGATTTATATGAATACTATCAAGTATCGGGGTAAATAAAAGACCGGAGTCGTTACATCGGACTCACAAATCTCAGGAGTTCTCTCGTCGATGGCAATCAGAAGGAGATACCTAGTACTGATCCTTGGTCTCATAATGCTGTCAGCAGGGGTCAGTGTGGCGGCATATACCCAGAGCGGTCATGGGACTGTGAGTGTCACCGAAGTCGATTTTCAGGCTGCGGACGGCTCTACAATTCACAGTACACTACAACGTCCAATATACGGCACCAGCGCTAATCCTCTCCCGGGCGTAGTCGTGATTCATGGCTCATTGCAGAACAAGGAGTGGCTGATGGCGTTTGGCATTGAACTCGCACGACGAGGCTTTGTCGTGCTCACGATTGATGCCAACGGTCATGGCAACTCTGACCCAGGTACAGGAAGTGGACCTGCAGCACTTGACTATATCGCTTCACTGGACTATGTCGACAACACAGAGATTGGATTGATTGGTCACAGCATGGGAGGCGGTATCGCGTGGACTGCCATAGCAGGCTCAAGCGTGTATGTGCGTGCATTGGTTCTTGTTGGATCAGGCTTCAGCCCAACTGCAGTTTACATACCAAATACGCTTGTAGCAGTCGGTAGCTTTGACTCACTCTCGAGCTATCCCGGCAATCATACTAAACTTGACCCATACTTCAATGTGACTGGGGTTGTACCTGGTATCACATATGGTGACTTCGCAAATAATACAGCAAGGAGAGCTGTTTTCCCTCCGACCAATCACCTCTTTGAAACCATAGACCCCACCATCGTGAGCGAGAGTGTTGACTGGATGAGGATGAGCCTAAAGGGAGGCGTTGAAGACGAACACTGGATAGACAGTTCGATTCTTCTGTTTTCAGCGTGGTTGATCGGTGGCCTATTCGGACTGCTTGGTGCCATACTCACAATCTTCCCTCTGCTGGCAATACTACTGAGCCTGCCATTTTTCTCGGACCTGCGTAGAACTCTACCTCAGGAGAAAGCACAGAGCACAGGATCCATTCTGGCATATGGGACACTTTACGGCGCAATCGGGGTTGCAACATTCTTTCCTTTCTTGATTCTTGGAACAGTACTGCAATTAGTCATTCCCTTCCCACAATACAATGGACTGCCAGTGATGTCATGGATGTTGGGGAGCGGGCTGATTGCGGCTGGGGCACTTACATTGCTGCTAAGACGCCGAGGCAATCCACAGCTCAGCCTTCGCAAATTGGTATCAGTAGGGACTGAGAGAGGCCTTCCGGATATCGTCAGACTTGTCCTCTTGACAGCTATCGTCTTTGTCTGGCTATACGCCCTGACCTTGATGGTCGATCTCGGTTTCGTATTGGACCTGAGATGTTTCCTGCCCGGGCTTCATGACCTCACATTGCTGCAAGCGATTCTAGTACCCCTATACTTTGTTGTATTTCTTGTGTACTCCGTCGTAGAAGGAACTTGGTTCACGAGTATCATGTTGCCAAAGAGTACGGGGAGCTGGGCAAGAGTGCAGCTCGAGTGGTCTGTAACAGCAGTCTTCATCAAGTGCATTCCATATCTCGCTCTGATCGCTATCGAGTTTCTTGGTGGTCTGATTGCGGGTGCGCCGGTCATTCCAGGTATGATTGGGTACTCGTGGTTGTTCTTCTATGCCTTTACACCATGGTTCGCAGTATGCACCCTGATCACTATGTTTGGATACCGTCTGACAGGAAACAGATGGCTTGGCGCGATGGTCAACGCAATGATATGTGCATGGTTACTGGCATCAATACTGTCATTCAGATGATAGACTATGATGAGTCACAACAAACTGGGGTGAGATCGCTGCTGGATTGCCTACAGGGGTCACTACTTGGGATGAGTGAACAACCACTCAAGTAATCCTGTGCCAGTGGTACCCAGTTCCTTGCACTCATGGACTGCCATCCCCTCGTAGAGCTCGGTGGTGCCACCCGGAAACTCTCGAGCGAATCGCGCGAAACTCTTGGGGCTAATCAGATGGGACTTGAGATTGTAGACAGCATCATCCCTGCCTATGATCCGGACCTTCGCTCCGATGGGTATTCCAGACTCCTTGTGTGTCTCTGTCACCAGTTTCACGCTCTTGATAGGAACGTTGCCATCGATATTGCTGATTCCGCCAGAGGGATGCTCTTCACCCTTGACCACGTCACGTCGAAGTCCTATTGACATATCATCAAACTGTGCATGCAGAGCAAACCAGCTCTCAATGTGCCAGTCTCGAGAGCCCCAGCTCTTGTCACGCTCGCCGTACCCCTGTATCGTCACAGCAGTCCCATCTGAGAACTTGACTGTACCATGGGGCACACCAGATTGCTCGAAATGGCCGGCCCAGGATGTCCCACTTCCACTGCCAAAGTCATAAGGTGGGAATCGAGCAGACCAGATGATGTCTGCATTGAGACTCTTGCCTCTGTAAGTGATTCTCCACTCCTTCATCGGTTTGACCAAGTTGTACGATAGTACGCCATCGGTCAACGACTCTGATAGGTCATCAGAGATTGAGCTGAGTGGCTCATTGAAATGGACCTCACGCTCATCATCATAGAAGAGTGCACACACAAACTCACGCTTGTTGGTGTTCGGAAGAAGGCCGATAGTAGAGAAGCCAGATATCCGTGCATCAAGATCGACCCAGTTGAAGTAGTAGCTCTCACGCCAATCAGGGCGCTCATCTGCCTCATGCGCATATTCGTCGCTCTGTGTGAAACGGTGTCTTCTCAACTGCGTTCACTCCTACTCGGGAAGCAAGTAGAGAGTTGGGTCTGCCTCCATTTCATCATCGAATCGGCCAAATCGCATGAAAGCTGGGTCCGCATCATTATCCATGAAGAACGGCACATGTTCGTCTATGACGGCCTGAGATATCTTCCAGTCTATCTTACTAGTGATTCCAACCTGATTTGTATAGCGAGCATAGCACCTCCAGTATGCTTCAGCTCCCGCAATCATGAGTGTCTTCTTGTCCCATTCTGCAAACTTCAGGTATAGCTCTGTCTGAGCAGCATCAGCTGCCTCAGCAAATGCTGAGAGCTCATCCAAGCCTAGTGCCACAATCTTGGAGCCATGTTTTGTGTATGCACAAGCATTAGTAACCAGCTTGGAGTAGTCACCAGGCTGAACGGTCGCAGTACCGACGTCATTGAAGAAGGTCGTACAGTCACGCATGGTCATAGCGATGCCAAGCGATGCGGATGGAAGTTTCGATTCTGTGTCAGACCAAGGTAGCCATAGTGCCTCTTTTCCATCATGAAGATGAGTATACTCTGAGATGATGAGGACCTCGTTGTGCCCAACGGGGTACGGACCGTGATCAATGATCTTTGCTCTAGCCTCGCACTCATCCATGAAGGCATAGAGATCGACCGCACCAATCTGACGACGAATCTTGCGTACTTGTTCCTCACTCACGGGTTCTAGATGGTCTTTCAACCAGCTGATACTGTCATTGCGAAGGGCAAGGTTCACCCCTCCCGATGATGCAACCGTGGGCTTGCCTGTGTTGAAGTAGTTCGTGCCTAGTCTGTACCACTGCTCAAGCATCCATTTCCACTGTTCCTGACGCTCAGTGGGTTCTTTTGAGGGGTCACTATTACATTTGTTGAAAATCACACCCATCCGTGCCAGACCATAGTAAAGCCAGAGGTAGGTGATTGACAGTGCCTGAATCTCTGAGAGAAGCGTCTTGCTCTTCTTGGCAAGCACCTCAGGAGTAATCTTCTTCCACACCTGAGTCATCACATCAAAGAGATGTTCATACGTCTGGTAGAAACTCACACAGATGTACTCGTTCACAGGGAAGAGCTTTGACTCGAGAAGACCACGTTCCGCAAGAATATCAGAGAAGACTTGAGACAGGTGAGTTAGTTGTTGGTTAATCTCGCTGGTTTCCAATGCATTCATCTCCACAGAGAGCAATGCTCATTGAAATGATGCCGCAGTCACTGTCAGTATTAAGTTGTTCGAAAGCATAAGCAGTCTTATAATTCGGATATTCCTAAACAAAGAAAGCCCCGGGTGGCCGATTTCTGTTGAAACGAGTTGGAGATGGACTTATCTCATTGAAACTGAGTGCAGAGGGTGAACTCAGGTACATTACCTCTGTTCAGGAAGTGGTCAAGCTTTTGAAAGAAGGGCCCGATGGAAAGATAGTACTCGTAGATGATGCAGGCACCACTTTCCTTGCGCCAGTTCTCTCAAGATTGGCAGGCGTTGTGTGCAGGTCTGGGGCATTGGGATCACACCTAGCCATTGTCACTCGTGAGTTTGAGATACCGGCACTGATGGGGGTGAAGATAGAGGACCCAGAAGGGCTCAATGGAAAACATGCCATGATCAAGCCTGAAGAGGGTGCTTCAGGGGTTCTCTATGTAGGCGAATAGTTGAGGCGCATCAACACTTGGACAACTGCAAGATTCCTCTGATTCAATCTCTGGACAGCATTCGACCAGAGGATATTGAAACTCATGGTGGTAAGGCAACGAGCCTTGCCCATCTGCGCCGTGAGGGGTTTCGTACACCAAGAGGGTTTTCAATCTCGAGTCATAACTTCGTTCGGATGAGAGATAGAATTCCAGATGTGATCAGACTGCTTGATAAAATCGAATCTGTGGATGACTTCGAAGAGATGCTTCTTCTTGCAGAAAAGATCCAGACACTGGTGAGTCTCTGTCAGTTGGGGGAGGATCTGAAATCCGAGATTATGAAGGGACTTCAGAGTATGCAGGAATCAACAACCGGCTCTAAGGCAGGTTATGCGGTTCGTTCGTCAGCCACAATCGAAGACCGCAGTGATATTTCCTTTGCAGGTCAAGCAGAAACTCTTCTCTGTATCAGAAACACTTCAGACATATTTGAAGCTGTGAAACGGGTCTGGAGATCAGCATACTCTCCAAGCGCAGCAATCTATCTGAAGTCCAAGGGAATTCCATTGAAACAAGTCAAGATGGCTGTAGTAGTTCAGGAGATGATACCTGCCGTTGTTTCAGGTGTAATGTTCACAGCTAATGTAGTGAATAGCAACACGAACGAGATGTTGATCAACGCAACTTGGGGACTAGGAGAAACACTAGTATCGGGGAGAGTCATTCCCGACACCTTCATACTATCCAAGAAACCGCGACGTGTCCTACAGAGAGAACTAGGAACGAAGATGATTACTAGTATTGCTTCAGTCTCAGAGAACAGCGCTAAGGCCACAACACACGATACGCCCAGGGAGAAACGTGAGGAGTTCACTCTGGATAATCGATTAGTGCTGAAGGTGGCACAGATAGGACTGGAGATTGAGCAGATGATGGGAACACCCCAAGACATCGAGTGGTGTATCAAATCAGACGGTGAGATTGTGATTCTTCAATCACGACCGATAACTACTCTCAGTATCCCCTGATCGTCATGAGCGAGTCTCCAGGTTTCACTGTGATTGCTTTCTCCGGGCAGACTTCGACACATTTCATGCATCCAGTGCATTTTGAGAGCCAAATCGCGTCAATGCGCCAGATCTCAGGATTATAGGGGTCTGGGTGGTTCTCCAACGTCGGATGCATCAGATATACTGCGGGGTCACAGACAAAGAGACATTTTCTGCACTCGCGCGGGTCTGTGCTAGCTCCACTATGACATTTGGAATAGTCAATCTTGATGCTCGTTCTCTTGACCATTTCACACACCTCAGTACCTCCCGGCTTGCCCGGGGACAGACTCTCTCGGGACTAAGCTGAGCGCATCATGCTTACATGCATGCCGACAGACACCACACCCAAAACACTTGTCTAGGTCTACAATGGTCCGCTTCACAGATGGAAGATATCTGAGCGCGCTGAACTGACACATCTTGACGCACGACTGGCAGCCTTGGCATTTGTCAATATCAATGTTGATGACGTACTCACCCTTGTACACGGTCCTCAGATTGAAGTCGTTTCTCAGTCTGAGACCTCCGCACTCGGGACTCTCACAGGAACAGACCGCATTGATGTAGGGTATTGGTTGGAACCAGACCGTCGCAACGTAGCCTTTTTGGTTCTGCTCTTGAAGCGCTTGGATTGCTTCTTCACGGTCGAGTTTATACTTCACGCCCTCAGGGATATATCGCGTGCATTTCTCAATTATCCCTGACAACTGACCGAAGTTGATGCAGACTGCATCCTTTACTCCTCTCTGCATCCATCTGCAGACACAGTAGTTCTTGATGATAGGTTCAGCCGCAAGATTCCCAAGGATGTGCTGAGCATCTTCGAGGGGGACAACCTGTCCGAAGTGGCCGTCGGCACGTACTGGATTTCTGTTCTTCTTCTCACTATGTATCTGAGCCTCAACGACCTTGCGAATGACTCGCCCTATGATTGGCATCTGCATCTTGTAACCTAGGCCAATGGAGTTGAATCCCATAATCTTACGAATAAAGAGGGTTTCCATGTTCTTCCACTGTTCCTGCAGGTACTCACTCGCATTATACTCATCAGCCAGTTCGTTCCGGTAGAGCCGGGCATTGTTGTACCACTTGCCGCCATCGCCGTGTTTGAAACACCATTGACACATTTTCATCGCCGTATTCAATTCAGTCTTCGGGAGAGTAATACCTTCTGAATTCAATTGCGATATTTAAGACTCCCGCCAGAGGGAAATGATGCCGAATCATTGCATGATCAGGCTTGCTTCAAGAGCTATGCCTGTTTTTCTCCGGATTCTGAAGGAGTATTAGCATCAGTAGACTGAGTCACAGCACTAAGTCGTAAGAACCCTTTTCACATGCTATAGTATGTAGAGAGGTCTATAGAGGAGTGCCCATATGATTCGGCTCATCGGTGTCCTGACCACAGGCGGCGTCCCTATCAAGATCAAGAGCTCAATGGATGCAGATGGTGAGATGATCCTTGGCCCCCTGATAGAGGCTGCAAAGGCACTGAGTAATGTCATAGGGAGCGGAGAGGTCAGAAAGCTGGGTTTTAGGGAGAACACTCTGATTGTGACGGAGTGCAAGAAGGGCTACACAGTTGTCGCACTTGTAGACAGGGCAGAAGACTACATGGATAGCCTCCTCCGAGTGATAGCAGATGCAATTGATGACTCGGACTTAGTGGCAGCAGATGGATTAGTGGGTGACACTCACACAAGGACAATTGATCAGATTCTTCATACCTATACACGAGATCACATTGAAACAGGATTCGCGGAAACAATATACGGCATCTGGAATCCCACACTGAAGGTCTTGATGCAAGATAAGAAACTCTCCAAGGCTCTTCAGGACGTGGAGTCACTTTTCAGTAGGGCAGAATCCATTGAGAAGTGGAATAATCTCAAGACAAAAGCGAAGGGAACTCTCGATGATGCACTTGAATTGGCCCTTCAGGGAGAGTTCGATAGAGCATGTGCTGTGGCGATGAGTCAAGAGGGGGCACTGGCCAGCGTCTTCTGTCTCAAGATGGGTGCATTGACGCATACCATGACTAAGGCGGTTTCACCTCCGATGGCAGAACTGAAGAGAATTGCCGCAGCTCTTCCACAGGACTATCCTTTCACAGATCTTGCCCGGACACTCGTAGGCTTTACAGCTGGGGACCTCATTCCTGCTGATTACTCTCGGGCATTCAGAGAGGCAGTGAAGCATTTTGAGTTCAGGAATGATGATGAGCATCTTCTACTTGGTTTTCTGTTTTTTGATGTGAGAGTTGTAGATTACCCGGAGTTCGCCGCGAGAATACTCGATATGTATAGAGAGAAGTCAGATGTGTATTGTACATTCATTGAGGCTATTGATGAACGAGGCAAGTTATTCAAAAAACTCTACTCAATCACAAGCTATGATGGTTTTCGTGACGAGTTAGGAGCATATAAGTCGAAGATTACAGGTATCCTTGGAAATATCAACTGGGTGCTTGACCCGGATCTGTTATGGGAGTTAAAGAAAGAGGGAAAGGGAATCGAGATTGGTGTCACAGCTTCTCTGAAGCTGCAGAATTACATCGCGATTCTTACCGCCCTGGCTGAATCCCCTGTGCTCACAATAGACGAACGCAGGAAGATACTCGAGGAAGTCCTCATGTTGTATCGAGACTACTTCAGGAGCCTACTGACAACTGAGATTCCCATCTTCAACTACACACTAGATAGTGTATTCCAGAGTCTAGGTGTTGCTTACGCAGAGTACTACTTCTTGGCAACTGGCGATGCTCGCGAACAGCATCTGAATCAATCATTAGAGTTTCTCTTGGATATCTATAGTACCATAGACGGAGAATGGCAGAAGGCACAGGTGCAATTCTCGGTATTCGTAGTTGCGAATTCTCTTAGTCCGATTCTTACAAGGGCAGACATCTTATCTGAAGATGAAACGCGTCTGATCTATATCGCTATGAAATCGCTTGACGTCAATACGATTGACGCAGAACAGATAACAAAACCAGAGGCCTATGCCACAAGCCTCGGAAATGCAGTAACTGCACTGACTGCGCTTGCTGCAAGGCTGCTCAAGCGCGATGAGAGGATAGTAGTTCTCAAGAGATGCGTGGAGGTCATATTGGACACCCAAGAGTGGTTTGTTTCTAGGGGCATAATCTGCAGGGATGATATAATGTCTGCTAGTTTTCATGCCTCTCTGGTCACGGGGTCCTTGAAGGCGAAGGAGTTGGAAGAAGTCGTAGACAGGGTGATTGCACTCAACCGAATTGCAGTTCAAGACCCAACAAAATACGACTACGAGGTAGCCATGATGTCGAGCCAGTATGTAGGGATACTAATGGACGCGTGCAAGCGACTGGACAACAAGAAGTACCCTCAACTGGCAAGGGAAACATTCGATTTGGCGTACAGAGCCTGGGTCAAGTATGGTTTTCCGGAGATGGCTGCGAACTTCAAGAGGAAGTATGGCGAAATCTGCAAGTAGACATCAGTATCGAACACCATGTTCAATCCAATGCTTGAGAGGTGTCATGGTTTTCCCCAAACCAGCAGAGTATTGCAGCACATCTACGCTTCCAAGAACGAGTATCGTGATTGCCGAACTCAAAAGAGAAATCATTGGAAGAAACGTTCTGAGACGTCCCAAGACCGTCTGGTAGCTTATCTCTTGTCAGATACAGTAGTAGACACGGACTTTGAGATGATGCGTATATCAATGGTCATTATCCTTCTCGGAAACTCTGACTGAACCCGCTCGATAGCCGAGCGTTGTCGAAACATGTGATCACTCTGAAAAAGAAGAACTCGAGAGACCTTTGTAGGTCTCTCGTAAAATAGCGAATTACTACTGACGCTCACTGACTAAGGTATCGACGACTGATGGGTCTGCCAACGTGGTGACATCACCGAGATCGTCTATCTGACCCGCAGCAATGCGCTTCAGAATGCGGCGCATGATCTTGCCGGAGCGAGTCTTGGGTAAAGCATCTGCAAACTGTATCTTGGCCGGGGTTGCGATGGGGCCTACATCATTACGAACGTGGTTCTTGAGTTCCTGACGGAGCGCATCAGTCTTCTCAACACCCACCTTGAGGGTCACGAAGCAGTAGATGTCTTCTCCCTTGATCTCGTGTGGGAATCCAACAACTGCACACTCCGCAACAGCAGGATGCTTGACGAGTGAAGACTCAATCTCTGCAGTTCCGAGTCTATGGCCGGAAACTTTCAAGACATCGTCTAGACGGCCCATAACAAAGTAGTAGCCATCTTGGTTGAATCGAGCGCCATCACCAGTGTAGTACATCGGCTTCTTGTCTTCGGGGTTCTTGAACTGGACCCAGTAAGTTTCGATGAATCGTTTGTGGTTGCCATAGACAGTCCTCATGAGACCTGGCCAAGGTTTCTTGAAGCAGAGATAGCCACCCTCGTTTGGACCTACGGGTACTCCGTCTTCGGCAACGATGAGGGGCTCAAGACCAAAGTAGGGGAAAGTGGCTGAACCGGGGATTGTTGACGTTGCACCAGGTAGAGGTGTGAGAATCACACCACCCGTTTCAGTCTGCCAGTAGGTGTCAACAATCGGGCATTTCTCTTTGCCAACTACCCTATGATACCACATCCAGGCCTCCGGATTGATTGGCTCACCAACGGTCCCGAGAAGTTTCAGGCTTGACAGATTGTGCTTCAGTACGGGGCCATCACCGAATCTCATTAGTGCACGAAGTGCAGTAGGAGCCGTGTAGAACTCGTTCACTTTCCAGTGTTCTACTTCATGCCAGAAGCGGTCATTGTCAGGGTATGTAGGTACCGACTCATACATCAGAGTTGTCGCTCCAGCTGAGAGAGGGCCATACAAGATGTAGGAATGACCTGTAATCCAGCCGATGTCAGCAGTACACCAGTAGACATCTCCAGGGTGCCAGTCAAAGATATAGAGAAAGGATTGAGTTGTGTAGACCATGAATCCCGCAAGTGTGTGAAGCACACCCTTTGGTTTGCCAGTAGAACCTGAAGTATAGAGGATGAATAGGGGATCTTCAGCCTTCATCCACTCGGTCTCACACTTGTCATTGACTTTTGCTTGCTCTTCATGGTACCAGACATCTCTGCCCTTGACCCATGGAACGTCGATTCCAACTCTCTTGATAACAAGAACCTTCTCTACCACAGGAACAGATTCGAGTGCTTTGTCAGCACCTGCCTTTTGTGGGACAACCTTGCCACTGCGGTAGTAACCATCAGCCGTGACTAGGACCTTGCCTTGAGAGTCTGTAATCCTATCCACCAAGGAATCAGCACTGAACCCGCCAAAGACGACGCTGTGGACCGCGCCAATCCTCACACATGCAAGCATGATGATTCCGAGCTCAGGAATCATCGGGAGATAGATCGTGACTCTGTCGCCCTTCTTGACCCCGAGGCTCTTCAGAATATTCGCAGCCTTGTTGACCTCGCTGAGAAGCTGTTTGTAGGTGAAGGTCCTTGACTCATCCAAAGGCTCGCCCTGCCAGATGAGTGCAATCTGATCGCCCTTACCTGCTTTCACATGCTTGTCAAGACAGTTGTAAGCCATGTTGGTCACACCGTCTTCGAACCACGTGAATACTGCATTCTTGGGGTCCTTCCAATCGAGAGCCTTGGTCGGCTCCTTCTTCCAGTAACACAATTCCTTTGCTGCCTTTAGCCAGAAGGTGTCAGGCTTTTCTATAGACTCCTTCCACATCTTCATCCGCTCTTCTTGGCTCTTTATGTAAGCCTTCTTGGAGAAGCTCTTTGGAGGTGGAAAATGCCTTTCCTCTTGGCTGTAAACTGTAATCTTCTTATCTGTTGACAAAATCGGTCACCAAATCCGGTAGATGATTTGACCGGCCACAAGAAATGTACTATATGAAGCTTGTCCAATCGGAACGGAAATTGTTCAGAGGGTTAGTTCCCAAAAAAGAGTGACAAGAGGTCGGAGAATTCACATCCTCTGACCTCTCATGGTACTGATTATGCATTCTTTCTGCACGATTTTAGAGCGAAAGTCAGTAGTACTGCTATAACGGCAAGAATTCCTGTTACAAGAAAGGCCATTGAGTAGCCGAAGGCTTGACCAAATGTGCCTGCAACTAGAGCACCAGTAATTCCTGCAATTCCATAGGCAGTGAAGACGACACCGTAGTTTTTACCAACGTTTGCAGAGCCGAAGTAATCTGCTGTTGCGGATGGGAATAGAGCAAAGTTGCCTCCAAAGCAGAATCCTACAACAGATGCTATGAGAGTGATCACAATCCATGAAGTCCCTGTTGGAATGAATGCAAGTCCAAACATAGCTAAGGCAAGAATCGAGAACATCATGATGAAGGTAGAGATTCTCCCAATCCTATCAGAAACTGTCCCCCAGACTATTCTTCCAGCTGCATTGAAGATTGCCATAATACTTGGAATCAGAGCGGCGATGAACGCTGTGATGGTCAGATCGATGCCTCTAGCTGCTGATACAACATTGCCAAGGGTCATCAGACCAGCTGTTGCAGCAAAGATGAACATCAACCAGAGAACCCAAAAACTACTCGTTCGAATCATTACACCTGGCACGCATCCTGTACCTTTGCCGTCCGCTGTTGTTGCGGGAGGTGTGAAGCCCTGAGGAAGCCAACCAACCGGGGGATTGACTAGCAGTTGAGCACCGAGTACTGTGAATATGAGATAGATTGCTCCAAGAATCATCAATGGATATCCAATGACATATCCAAAGTAACTGATTAGACCCTGTTCAACAAAGTTGAAAATCAATGCACCGCCACCAAAACCAGCAACTGCGATTCCGGTCATGAATCCTTTTTTGTCAGGGAACCATTTTACAAGAGCTGCAATTGGACAGACGTAGGCAAACCCAATTCCAGCACCACCAACGATACCATAGGTGATTATCAGATACAGTGTACCTTGAACCATATCAGCTCCGAACCCAAGTATGTCAACTAATCCAGAGAGGATTACACCTATTCCTAGTAGGACACCCCCAAGTGTGGCAACCTTACGGGGGCCTACACGGTCTTGTCTGCGACCAGCATATATCATGACAATCGCAAATGATGCAAGACCAGCTGCAAATGGCAGATTAGACCACAACTTATCCCATCCATACAAGCCGTCAAGCCTGTACAGCTCATTCTGAAATATCCCCCATGCATAGATAGATCCAAGGCAGAGCTGTACTATGATTGCGCCGAGTACGACCAGGTTTCGATTTCCTATCTTTTCTTCCGACATATGATATCCACCTAGTAATGTGTCAGATACTACATCGCTTGCGAATAGTTCTGCACTAAAAGTCTTCCGTCTTCTAGGTACACAATCAACCGCCCTTTGCTTAGTATGCCATGTGGAAATGCCTATATAGCGAGCCTAAGGGAGAAGCACATTCACAGAGGAAACTACGATGGTCGCGGTTGATTGGACTGAACAATACAAGAGCAAAATCCTGACAGCCTCAAAGGCCATCAAGAAGATTAGGCGAGGATCGAGAATCTTCTTGGGAACGGGATGCGGCGTACCATATCATCTTGTGCAAGAATTGGCAGCTCATGCCGACCAGATGGCAGACAACGAGATTGTACACCTTCTCACTCTTGGAGATACACCTTCTGCAGATCCAAAATTCCAGAGCCAGTTCCGTCACAACACGTTCTTTGTCAGCGCAAACATCAGAGATGCAGTCGCAGAGGGACGCGCGGACTATACACCCATGATGCTGTCCGATATTCCTGACCTCTTCAGACAGAAGAGAATGCCTCTCGATGTCGCCATGATACAGATTAGCCCACCCGACCGCTATGGATACTGTTCCCTGGGTATCTCAGTGGATATCACAAAAGCTGCCTCCGAGAGTGCTGATATCGTCATAGCACAGGTCAATGACAAAATGCCAATAACACATGGTGACTCGTTCGTAGATATACGAGAGATTGACTATCTTGTCCCCTTCAACGAACCACTGAGAGAGTTCCAAGGTGATGAGATTACAGAGACAGTAGACCTCATTGGTAAATATGTAGCAAGACTGGTTGAGAATGAATCGACTCTTGAGCTTGGAATTGGAGCACTCCCACAGTCTGTATGTAACAACCTTTTGGACTCGGGAGTCCGAGACTTGGGCATCCATACAGAGATGTTCAGTGATAGCCTGCTTCCTCTGATAGACGCTGGTATTGTGACCAACAAGAAGAAGTCAATCAACAAGGGAAAAGTGATAGCGAGCTTCGCCATGGGGTCTAGCAAGCTGTACGAGTACATTGACGACAATCCTCTCTTCCAGTTCCATGACACAGCGTATGTCAATGACCCGTACGTCATCGGGCAGAATAGAAAGATGATCGCAATAAACTCCGCATTGGAGGTCGACCTCACGGGTCAGGTCTGTGCAGACTCGATTGGTCACAGGTTCTACAGTGGAATCGGAGGACAAGTTGACTTCATTCGAGGAGCCAAGAGGTCTGTGGGAGGGAAGGCCATCATTTGTTTGCCCTCCACAGCTGTTGATGGAACAGTGTCAAGAATCGTTCCGCAACTGAGCGAGGGAGCCGGCGTCGTAACTACTCGTGGAGATGTAGACGTAATAATAACGGAGTATGGCCTGGCAAACATGTATGGGAAGACTATCCGAGAACGTGTATTATCCCTCATAGCTATTGCACACCCCAAGTTCCGAAATGAGCTCCTTGAGGCCGCAAAGAAGATGCGCTATGTCTTTGAGGATCAGGTCCCGTTTCTAGTACAGGGAACGTACTTTGCCTCCGAGTATGAGATGACTGAGAGATTCAAAGGTCCCGAGGGACCAGTTGATGTACACTTTAGACTTATCCGACCTGACGATACTGACCGAATCAAAGAGCTGTTCTATGGGCTCAGCGAGGAGAGTATCTACTTCAGGTTCCTCACCCCGCTGAGGAGTCTAAGAAGGCAGACACTCCAGGACTTCTATAATGTGGACCAGTCCCGTGATATCAGTGTTGTAGCAGTGATAAAGTCGGATACAGATGGCGAAACTGAACGGATTATTGGAGCAGGCAGATACGTCCTCGACAGGAGCACCAACGAAGCTGAATTTGCTCTGCTCATAAACGATGACTACCAAGGCAAGGGCATAGGTACATTCCTGTTGAATCATCTGATGAGGATTGCAAAGAGTAAGGGGGTTGAGGCATTCATCGCCATTGTGCATCCTCAGAACCAACCGATGATTCGTTTCATCCATAAGACGGGCAAGGTTGTAGAGAGCAAGATCTCGATACAGGATGAGGAGTACGTCTTTCGACTGAAGTTGTAGTAGAAGGGGCTATTGATCAATGCTCTGGGGCAGCACTGCCTCGGCTACTTCTTCGTTCAAGATGAGAGCCATCAAGAGGGTTGTTCTCAGAGAGAAGACCGTGATATAGCGCCAATGCTGTCTAGAGATAGGTGTGACGAATCTGGGCAGGACGACCGTTCACATGGATTGTTTCGAGGAAGGTTGACATTGAATCGTTGGGAAAATCATAGTCCTTCTCAAGGATTTCCTGCTTCAGTTTCTTAAACAGTTCAAGAGCAGTTTCAAACTTTGGATCATCCAATGCGTGACAGAACAACTTGTAGGTTTCCTCAGACATGCCCATATTCTTCACATGGGGAGTCCACCACTTCAGAGGAGGGGTCCATTGTTTCTGTATTGTGAACCACAGATTGGCAGCAGCCACGACCGAGCGGAAAGCATTCAATTTCGAGTCGTATATGTGGCCTCGTCTGCTGTTGATATCAGCATATCCTAAAGAACCAAGCAGAGTGCAGTACTTGTTCTTGAGCCGGTCGAGGTGTTCCTCCTCGGGATATCTAGCGAGTCTCTTCCGCCACTCCTCAAGCTTGCCCGTTGGATCATGAATCACAACACCTTCGACATATGGAAAGTGGTCCATATCAAGGGGAGATTCGATCTGCTGTCTGAACCAAGCGTCAGACACAGGAGAGAAATCAATCACCAGCTTGCGAGGCTCTACAGACTCATCGAACTCCAACCAGATTGTGTCCTTGAGCTTGAGAGTGTTATAATATTCCTCAGTGACATAGATGAGTGCATCCCAGTCTGCTGTCGGAGCTCCAAAGCCTGTCGCCCTGCTCCCCCACAACATCACGCCAAGAACATAGGGCTCTTTGATTAAGCCTTCAAGGCGCTCGCAAACCATCTTATCGTCAATTTCATGAATACTCTTCACAATTAGTATCTGACTATCGGTCACCAAGCGTTTCCTCTGGCGAGAGCGCGGGAAATGGTACATTAAAGCGTGATTATCTGAGCGAGAAGAGGTGAGGGCGCCACACCGCCGGGAAGCGGACACGACAGACAGCAAAAGCAGTTTGGAATCTGTGGCGCCGTACAATAATCAATCATGATGCCATCTAATAAGCACCTAGATATTTCTGACGAGAATAAATCCAGTATGGCAGACTGGAGAGCATGACAGATACAGCTCTCTCATCGGTCATGATTCATTTTTCCAGAGAACAACTTGAGGCAATCGACAAGATTCTGAAACTACTGGACCCCGAGGAGTTCAGAGACTATCACGGTCAGTTTGGAGCCTGTAATGCTCCTGATATGATAGAACTACTACGAAATGAGCTCAGGAATGCGTTGGACCAGGTTCAGAAAGATAAGGGAAAAGCCATGGTGATGGTTGAATCTGGACCGCAAGTCATGCGATGACAAAACTCGGCGGGAAGATGATGAAGTACTCCACAACAATCGAGAGAAGGATGCCACTGAAGACGAGTCCCTTCCCCCTGCTCTGGTTGGTTTCAGTGAACCAGAGGATAGCTCCAGCAAGAACAATTATGACTCCTGAAACCTGCCCGATGAAGATGAGAAAGTCCCAGATCTCGGCAAGATACCGACCAATCATCTGAGCAAAATTGGCCAATGGAGACTGGAGAAGCAATGTAAGATCCATTCTTGTGACCCAATTCTCTGTGATGACTTACGAATATAAGGTCCTAGAGAGAATGAGCAATTGCTCCGAACCTAGCACGAATAGAATCATTAGGCTCCAGTTTCACCAATAGAGAGAGGGAAGAATTTGTGTCGTTTAGAGAGTGTCTGGGGATAGATGGCGAAGAGCCACCATATACATGTGATTGGTGTGGAAAATCAGAAGTGCAGATCGTATGGAGCGGCAACAGGCATCAGTATTGCTCGTTCAAGTGTTTTGCCGCTGGCAGCTATCGTCGAATTACGCTGATATCAGCCATTTTCATTCTAATGACAGGCATTTTCCTCCTGATATTGGCAAGCACATTTCAGGGAAATCCAAGTGACCCTCTTCTTCTCCCTGTATTCATAGTATCTCTAGCAATACTCATTGGAATCAATATGGCACTAGCATATACAGTATTTGTCGGTCGGTTTCTGAGAAGAGAGAGACAAGTCAGTGAACTGTCAAAACAGTCGCAGTAGAAGAAGTGGTGGGCCCGACGCGATGAATTCCAGAGGGGAAATTCCCTATCTGTTTGAACGCGCGATATCCGCCTTATCAGAGCGGCGCTATAACCAGTCTAAGCCACGGGCCCAGTGCGTTCGCGTTTTCGGTTTGTCTTTGCTGGCGATAAAAAGGTTGTGAATATGAATCAGATACTATCTCGTGATACTATGATACGCGGATTGTGCGGAATCTCATTATCGTCACATTCCTTTGATTCCAGCACTCCTAGGGCTCGACAAGAATTCGTCCAGTCCCCTTTCCAGTCACTGTTCCTATTATTGCTGCATCATTCACGCCAGATGATTTGAGCAGCTCAATCAAATGCTCACCTCGCTTCGCAGGTAAGCTGATCAAGAGCCCACCTGAAGTCTGAGCATCTGCTAGGACTAGTCTTGTGGTGCGAGATATGTTTGAGGCGAAGTCGACGAAGGGTTCAACATACTCTAGATTGCTGATGGTTCCTCCTGGTACAACATCAGCCCCAGCAAAAGTCTGTGCCTCTTTCAACACAGGTACCGCACTTGCTCGAATCTTTACATCCATGCCGCTTCCAGCAGCCATCTCATGTAAGTGCCCCAAGAGCCCAAAACCAGTGACATCAGTGCATGCATTGGCTCCTACTTCCATCATTACCTCTGCGGCCTTCTGGTTCAGTGTGGCCATCAGATGAGTCGCCTTCTCTGCAGTCTCTTTGTCAGCCAGCCCGCGTTTGACCGCTGTGGAGATTATCCCCAGTCCAATTGGTTTCGTCAGAACAAGCACATCGCGGGGCCGTGCAGTACTATTACGCATGACCCTATCGGGATGGACTACACCAGTCACAGCCAGACCAAACTTGGGTTCTATATCTTCAACAGTATGACCTCCGATGATACTGATTCCAGCTTCGTCAGCCTTGTCCTGCGCTCCACGAAGAATATCGTGTAAGACAGACAGTGGAAGTCTACTAGAGGGAAATCCCACAATGTTCAATGCAAAGAGCGGTTTTGCTCCCATTGCATAGATGTCGCTTAGGGAGTTGGCTGCAGAGATAGCACCGAACCAGTAAGGATCATCTACTACTGGCGTGAAGAAATCCACGGTCTCAACTATTGCCAGTTCGTCGCTCAGGCGGTAGACCGCTGCATCATCTGCTGTTTCTATTCCAACCAAGACAGCTGGGTCTTTAGACATTGGTAGGCCACGTAGGACCTCTTCAAGTGCCTGGGGACGGAGTTTGCAGGCACAACCCAGACCATGAGTATACCTTGTAAGCCTATAATCATCTACCTTGGAAGATGGTTCAGGAGAAGTGCCAGCAGTTTCGGGCTGCAGTCTTCTAACTGCATCGATTATGGTTCGTGCTGCTTCATCGATCTCCCCAAAAGTTGTATACCTGCCCGTGGAGAAACGAACTGTGCCCATTGCCCATTCTACTGGGACCTTCATGGCCTGAAGAACTGCAGATATGTCAACTTCATCAGCATGACAAGCCGCACCTGCTGAGGCTGCAACTCTATTGCTGATTTCCGAGAGAAGCGTGGTGGCTTCAATGCCACGAAAACTAAGACTCAGAGTATTCGGAAGACGGTGTTCAGGATGTCCGTTGAGCCTGACCATATCAGTGCCCAACGCATCAATAAGAATGCTGTAAAGCCTATCTCTCGTTTCATGAAGATGCGCCATGTTCTTGTCAAGGTCACGCGCAGCGATTTCAGATGCCTGCCCCAGACCCACGATTTCAAGGACATTCTCGGTGCCAGGCCTGCGGCCACCTTCATGGGCCGCGCCATGCATCAATTGTTTCAGGTCTGTGCCACTGCGAACATAGAGGACACCTATCCCCTTTGGAGCATAGAGCTTGTGTCCTGCTACTGAGAGTAGATCAACACCCAGTTCATTCACATTCACGCGGGTTTTGCCAACTGACTGAGCCGCATCAGTATGCATAATCGCACCATAGCGATGTGCAATCTTTGAGAGTTCCGAGATTGGTTGAATGCTTCCCACTTCATTATTAGAATGCATAATTGTGACGAGAATGGTGTCTGGCGAAATCGCATTCTCCAGATCTATGGGGTCTACAAGACCATACTCGTCGACAGGTAATACAGTGATTCGAAAGCCCTGTTCTTCCAACCACGCGCAGACTTCTACTACAGCAGGATGCTCGATTGCTGATGTGATGATATGATTGCCCCGATTTCTAGAGGCCAAGGCAGCGCCCTTTATGGCATAGTTGTTACTCTCTGTGCCACCACTTGTGAATATCACTTCTGACGGTTGACAGCCCAAGAGTCCTGCAACCTGAGATCTTGCATTTTCAATGGCTCGTTTTGTGGTGGTCCCGTACGGATGACTGCTAGATGGATTTCCAAAGTGCTGATACAGATAGGGAGCCATCGCCGCTGCTACCTCCTTATCGATGGGTGTAGTAGCATTGTAGTCGAGATAGATTGGTCCTTGTTCTGACATCCGTCAATCGCTCCGATATGTGATAGGATATACCTGCAGGAACCGAGAGTATTCTCTTCAATCTTACTAACTAGTCCTTATGCGGGCCAATACCTCTTGCCTTTCCGGTTCTTCTCAACACTTCCGGAACCACATCCCTGATTCTTGCTAGAGACTCATTGGCGTCACCTTGTGGGAGCTCGAAGATGATAGGGCCTGTGAATTTGTCTTTGACAAGTTCCGTCAAGAACTCTCGCAATACGTTATCTCCCATGATGCCTCGTCCCAATGCAATATGGTCCTCACGTGAAACCACTCCCCTGTGCTCAGAGTAGCTACCGTCCTGCAGATGAATCTCTGCGATTCTGTCCCTGTGAGCCCTGTAGAACTCCATGACCGACTCCGTTCCAGACATGCGTGTTATGAGATGAGCAGTGTCAAAACAGATGCTTGTGTCCAAATCATCAACGAGATCCCGCATTATTACAAACGGAAACACGCAGTTCTCAATCGCGAACTTTCGTGGACTTATCTCAGTCTGAGTGATGATGTCCTCGATGCCCCTATTTGAGAATCCTGCAAGTAGCGTGCAAATCAGATGTACAATCTTGCTTGAGAACCGTAGTGTGGAGAATTCTGCAGCCAGGCTTCCAGTTGCATGCAAGACGTAGGTTTCAGGCTGTAAGACTTCTGCAGATCTGATACAATCGACTATGCTCTTGATGCTTCCTTCTCGGACAGGCTCATTGAACGTGGCCAATTCCACAGACCAAAATGGCAGATGTACTGTGTATGAATGCCCGAGTTCTGTCTGTAGTTCAAGAAGACGATTGAATGACTCTGGTGTGAGTGCGCCCGGAATCATGTACTTTGCATCCATCCCGAGCTCGAGAACAGAGTACCCTGCCTGTACAGCAGTACGTATCTCATTCTCGATGCTGAAGCGAGAGAAATCAGGAACTCCATCGACGATAATCTGGTCTGCTGTTGACTGAAATTCAAACGCTGCTATGCCAAAACGAAGGGGCACTTGATGACCATCTCCTTATACTCAGAGAGCAGCGTGACCCATAAAGTATGCCATCTTGTGAAACACATATAGACAACTGCGTCATACTAAGACTAGGTGATTTGATTGGGTGTGACTGTTAGATGCTTGGCTCATGCGAGTTTCCAGATCAAGACAGAAACGCAGAACATCTACATTGATCCCTCCACGAAGGATACTGGTGTGAGGATGGACGATTTGAAATCTGCAGACCTAATACTGATCACGCATGGACACTACGACCATTTTGAGAAGGACCTCGTCAAGAAGATTCGAGGTCCAGGGTCTCAGATCATTGCCCCAGAGAAAGTTAGGAGGGAGATAGGCGGCGGACTGGCTTTGAGCCTGAAGCCAGGAGAACATGTGATGACAGCCGGCGGGGTCGATGTGTTGGCCACAGAGGCATACAACGTGAAGAGATTCCGACCCAATGGTCAGCCATTCCATCCAAAGGGATTTGGTGTGGGGTATCTCTTGACGGTAGAGGGAAAGAGAATATACCATGCAGGGGATACCGATCTGATTCCGGAAATGGAGAAACTGAGCGGAGTTGGCGTGGAGGTCGCTCTACTTCCAGGTGGAGATACATATACGATGGACATCAAAGAGGCTGCAAAGGCGGCTTCAGTAATAAGACCAAAGGTCGCAATACCGATGCACCTTTGGGATACGGACCCGGAGATCTTCAAGAGGGAAGTTGGGTCGAAATCATCCACGAAGGTTGTCTTGCTCAGAGAGGGAGAGGAATACAGACTAGAGTAGCCTGAACGAATAGGAAACCCCGGTCTTCTGCAGGAACATACCTGAATTCAACGCCGTGACCTCAGTTTCTGAAGCTCGTGAGCTTCAATCTTGGGATCTACCTCAAGGACCTCAACCTTGAGCATCTTGTCCCCCTGTCGAATCTTCTGAACAACGTCAAACCCCTGAATCGTCTGACCGAAGACTGTATGCTTTCCATCAAGATGTTTTGTGTTGTTCTCGTCAAGGACTACAAAGAACTGACTTCCGCCGGTGTCCTTTCCAGCATGTGCCATCGAGAAGGCACCATTCTTGTGCTTCTGTCGAGGCCCTCGTGTTTCACAGGGTATAGCGTACCCCGGTCCACCGGATCCTGTGCCAGTAGGGTCGCCACCCTGAATCACAAATTTGTCCACGACTCTATGGAAGGTCAGTCCATTATAATATCCGCTTTTGGCGAGAGTGACAAAGTTCTTGACCGTGTTAATTGCATCATCGTTCCAGAATTCAGCGAGAATATCGCCCCGATTTGTTTGAATTTTGATTCTTGTTGGCAAACTTCAACACCTTTCAACGTGGTCAGCGAACACAATTGCTCCTCACAGGCGCCCCTTCTCTCCTCTTAGGCGTTCCGGAGGCACAGTTCCCGAACATTTTGCATCGTTGCCTATCGGCTTATTAGCAGATACAGGGAGTCCACGATACAGATGACCGTCGAGAGAGAATATACTGAAGGCAGGACCACGTTCCTGAGCGCAGATGTAGAGTACTATAGTGGAGATAAGAAGCAGATCAGAGCGAATCTGCCCGTCTTCTATAATCCAAGGATGAGACTCAATCGCGATATGTCCGTGCTCTTTCTCTCTTCGTACCTGAGAGACAACACGATTAGAAGTTTGTGTGAACCCTTGACAGGTTCTGGTGTCAGAACCCTCCGATACCTGAAGGAGGTCCCCGGAAACTTCACCGCAAAGATGTTCGATGTGAATCCCAATGCCGTAGAAGTTGTGCAAAAGAACATCAGACTACTCAACCTTGAGAATAGGGCTAAAGTACTGAGAGGTGATGCCAGACTCCTACTATTATCGGAATCCAGAGAGGAACGATTTGATTATGTGGATGTTGACCCATTTGGAACTCCCGCGCCATATCTTAACGCAGCCATACAGTCATTGAACCCAGACGGCGGGCTCCTAGCTCTGACTGCCACCGATATGCCAGTTCTCTGTGGAACGTATCAAAAGGTTGCATTGCGAAGATATGGGGGATTCTCCATCAAGGCACCCTTTGTTCACGAGATCGCAGTGAGACTTCTTGAGGGCTTCGTATTTCGAGTGGCAGGTCTCAATGACTGCTCTATGTTGCCTCTCGCCATCTTGAGTACGGACCATTATGTCAGAGTATGGGTCAAGGTTGAAGCTGACAGAGAGAGAGCCAACAGCCAAGCTGAGAGCCTTGGTGTCATCAGATACTGCGAGGGGTGTATGCAGACCCAGACAATCCCACAGAGAGCCAGATACGAGGATATTGCCTTCGAACATGCGATTCCTGATTGTAGGGGGCCGATACGGATTGCAGGACCACTATGGATTGGGGACCTGTTCAACAAGGAGTATCTAGAGCATGCACAAGAGTCTTTCAAAGACGATGATGCAAGCTTGTATCACAAGCGGGTTCCAAGAATCCTAGAAGAGATGCTGGAGGAGAGTACTCTGACAGATTTTCCATTCATAGACCTTCATTCTCTGTGTGACTTGCATAATCTTACACCACCGAGTAACTATGATATCCTCGAGTGTCTCAAAGACGCAGGGCACAGTGTAGCCAGAACACACTTCAGCCCGACTGCAATTAGAACCAATGCATCCGTACATGAAGTGACATCTGCGATAGCGAGTCTAATGAGAAGGTGATAGTGAGTGGCAAGAGGGGCCGAAGGCGAACGTCGTAAGCGAGAGCACTATTATAGAGCAGCAAAGAAGGCAGGCTATCGGAGTAGATCCGCCTTCAAAATCATGCAGATGGCTAGGAAGGAAGGCCTGCTACGCGGTGTCGAAACTGTTCTGGAGCTGTGTAGTGCTCCTGGAGGCTGGACCCAAGTCTTGCGGGAACTCAATGGGAGCCTGCGAATTGTGGCAATAGATTTGGAAGCCATGCTGCCCATTGAAGGTGTGCAATTCATACAAGGAAGCATTCTTGATGATGGAATAATCAGAAGAGCTGAGGGATTGACCGGTGGGTCTTTCGATCTCGTGCTATCAGACTGCTCACCAAATGTATCAGGTCATTGGGAGCTCGATGTTGCAAGACAGCTTGAACTTGCAGAGAGAACATTCGAGATTGGCAACCGAGTTCTTGGACCAAATGGTAAGACTCTAGCAAAGGTGTTCCAGGGACAGGGCTTTCAGGAATTCGTTGCAGAAATCCGGTCAATGTTCCGTACAGTGAAACTGATCAAACCGGATGCATCACGTAAGACAAGTGCAGAGATATATCTACTGGCCACTGCGCCAATCAGAAAACGTTCAGATGCGAAAAATCTGTGAGCTGGTACTATTGAATGTCAGTACCCACCCACTCTTCCAGTCCCCGGCAAAAGATTGGAGAGTCTGGTTGCCTAACACCACACTTGGTTATCTTCAGGCAGTGGAAACAGGGGCAGCCATTCATGTCAGTCAGACCAATGGACTCTGATTCCTCTGCGAGCGCATCCTTCGCGATGTACCTTTCATTTTCTACTTCTTGCTTCTGCATTATCATTCCCTCGGACATCAGAGCTGTGATAGCTGACGTGATTTTCTTGGGACTAATGTCAAGTCGCTCTACAAGGTCCGTGATGGTGAGACCGGCCCTCTCTGCGGCTTTTATTTCGCTTAGTATCAGGCCAGCTAAGTCCTTCATTGAAATGACCTTTAGATTAACAAATGACAACATCAAAGAAACTACACCGACCGATATTTAACTATCGGAAGATACTAGCCACTATCGACAAGTGTCGTATCAGAAGTGACATGGATGTACACTTGTGACCATTCACTTCTTGTGCATATAGATGACCTGTCCAAGGAGTCGTTTTGACTCTAACTCCTTGCGAGGGCGGATTGCCACATACGGATTCTTGACTGGCCCAAAGACGTCGATGATTGATCCTATTTCTTGTGCCTGTTTGTCAAATACAATGGACTTGTCGCCCACAGGCGGGGCCTTCTCTGTGCGGACGATGATTGACCCGCGATGTGAGATGTGGAGTACAGTTCCTAACCGCCGCATACAGATCTCCTCCAATCATGCACTACTTTCGATGCTTCTTCTTTTCCTTTTTCGTTGTTTCAGCCAGACGGGCGGACTCTCGGGCGGCGACAACTCTTCGGACGCCCTTTGCCAGCATCAACATGACTCTCTTCTTCTTGTGGCCCTCATCACTGGTGACTACGATACACCCTCTTTTCTCACTCCAATTACGGGGGTATCTCTTATCGTGCTCAGTTTCATACTCGAATCCTGAAGACTCTGCGGCCTCTTCAAGAGTATCTATTGTGACATCTGAAGCAGCAAGGTTGCTCGGTATCTTTCTGCCCTGAAGTCGCGTATAGTTCTTCTCGAAATACGCTGGCCAGAAGATGAGCATCCTGTCATGTTTTTTCATGGTGAAAGCACCCGAGTTCCAGTGCTGTTTCTCATGCTTTTGCACTTTTTATCTTTCCCATGAGGCTAGTCTTCGAGAACCGTAGTCATGATGAGAGGGAACTTCTTAAGCATCTGAGCAGGCTCGTAAGATGACCGAACAGAGGATGCTAGTGAGTTGAACAGAAAGAGCAAGGATGTGTATTTTGCGGAGATTGCGGACCTTGTGTCATCGCGAAGTACTTGTCTCAGGGACCAAGTGGGTGCTGTTATCGTGAAGGAGTCCCAGATTCTAAGTACGGGCTATAATGGCGCTCCAAAGGGACTCCCGCATTGTTCGGAGGTTGGGTGCCTAAGGGACCAGATGGGCATAAAATCCGGAGAACGTCACGAGTTGTGTAGAGGCCTTCATGCCGAGCAGAACGCCATCATTCAGGCAGCATATCACGGAATAAGTGTCAGAGGGGCAAAGATGTATTGTACAACGAGACCCTGTAGTATCTGCACAAAGATGATCATCAATGCAGGCATTGACGAGATTATCTATGTTGATGAATACGCGGATGATCTGGCAGCACAAATGCTCAAGGAGTCAAAACTGATTCTTCGTCAGATTCAGATTCCAAGAGTCTACGGGAGAAATAGCAGCAAGTCCGCAAGAGAATTCTGAGCGACAACATTTCTGGAAAGCTTAAAGAGAGACCTCCCTGCAACTTCATCTCTAGGTACGTGAAAATGCTCGAACTCCGGAATCTGATTAGCATACTTGACCTAGAGAAGAAACAGATTGATTCAATCATGGTTAACGCAGCCAAGATGGAAGCCGTGGCTGTGAAACGAAGCAAGGACCTTGAGTCCAAGATTATGGCAACACTGTTTTTTGAACCCTCGACACGCACTCGCCTCTCATTTGAGAGCGCAATGTTACGCCTTGGTGGAAGCGTGCTTGGATTTGCGGACGCTGGAACGTCAAGTGCAGGTGGAAAAGGAGAAACACTTGCTGATACCATCAGGACTGTGGAGAGATATGCCGACGTAATCGTCATGCGCCACCCGTTGGACGGCTCTGCCAGAGTCGCTGCGGAGTTCTCTAGCATCCCTGTCATCAATGCCGGAAGTGGTTCCGAGGAACATCCAACACAGGCACTATTGGACCTCTACTCCATCAAGAAACTCAAGGGAAGACTTGATGGAATATCAATCTCTCTCTGTGGCGACCTGAAGTATGGCAGAACTGTACACTCTCTCGGCATGGCGCTCACGAATTATGATGTCACAATCAAGCTAGCGGCTCCACCATCACTGAGAATGAAACCTGCGGTAATCGAACAGATGAGGAAAGCAGGCGTGAAAGTTGTCGAAGTGGACACCATTGAAGAAGCAGTCAAAGATACAGATGTAGTCTATATGACTCGGATTCAGAAGGAGAGGTTTCCGGATCCCAGAGAATATGACAAGGTGTCGGGCAAATTCAGTATCTCAGCTGCAGATGTCAAGCTGATGCGAGATGATGCGATCATCTTACATCCACTCCCGAGAGTAGATGAACTGAGCACTGAGATAGATAGTCTTCCGCAGGCAAAGTACTTTGACCAGGTCTATAATGGAGTCATCGTTCGCATGGCTATTCTAAAGATGATTCTTGGTTAGGTCGGTTCCAGGCCTCGCAGCTCCCTAGTCAGCGTATCCAGAGAGCCTATCTTGCTGACAGCGAGGGGTATCCGCATCTGTTCAGACAATTCCAATGCTAGACGGTCTACCTCTCCCACGCCGTGGAGGATGACAAGAGCGGGTTTGAACTCCTGCGACTTGATAGCAATCATGGGAGCCCTGCCTGTATTGACATTCGTAAACAGAAGACATCGCTCGGTAGTGGCACCAAAGAGCTTGAGAAAAGCATCGCTGTTTAGCTCTTTCACGGCACGTTCTACATCGACCAAGGTATACCCGTAAATTGGTCTATCAATGTACTTCTCTCCTGCGACAACCGTACACTTCAGTTGTTTGCAGAATTCCCTCGAGCTGATAGGCAATGAGAAATCACTCATGGCGAGAACTATATTGAGATCCACAAGGCTCACATCCATCAGTCTTACAAAGGCCGCCATGGTTTGACCGCCATTACGCTCATCAATACTGAGAAGGGCCATCACAAACCGTCGTATCGTCGAAGTGCCAGGGGACTTCCGTCTTCCCGATTCATAGTCGCTTATGACGCTTGGACTTATACCAAGGTGCCCTGCAAGTACAATCTGGGGAAGTCTAAAACGCTCACGCCAAACTCGCATTGACTTACCTGGACTGACGGACAGTGCAATCTCGCCTGCTATTCGTCTTGCTAGGCGGTCTCGAACTGATGATTGATACGACATTACACGATTTTCAGAGCCCGATGAACATAAGCATTTCGACTTTTGACGATGTTGAGATGAGTTTGTCGTACTCGATGATTGTATCTCTCTGCTCGTGATGCATCATTCCACCTTCTGAGAAAGTGGAGGATGCGAAAAGAAGTGGTGGGCCGGCCCGGATTTGAACCGGGGACCTCTTGGATTCTTGCGGGCTTGGTTGGCGCCAAGCGGCGACCCAAACCAAGAATCATTTTTGGCAACCGGTCACGAATGACTGACTGTAGCCAAGCTAGACAACCGACCCTTATGTTTGGGTGTGCTCTCAGCTCCGGTTATAAGAATATCTCCGAAACCGTGGAAAGAGAACGGATTTGTGCTCTCAGTCATGATGCGTTTCAAGAATGATTCCCTGAAATGGTTCAAGGTGAATACCAGTGTTGTTGAGTGGAGTCGGTTCCCTACGAGTGGAGAATATCAGTTCTGCCCTCCCCTGAATCTCTTCTATCTGGATCGGCCTATCAGAGAAGTTCAACCATATCTGTACTACTTGCTTGTCATACTTCCGTTCGAAAGAGAGAATCGACTTCTTGTGTAGGAAGAGATTGATGAGATGCAATGAGCCTGAATGAAGAGCTGGCATCTGCCTGCGGAGTCGTAGAAGAGATTTGTAGCAATGCAACAATGAATTGGGCTGTGACTCTTCGTAGTCCACATTGATCGTTTCGTATCTCGGTTCTACTGGCAGCCAAGGTTCCGATTCTTCGGAACAAAAGCCTGCGTTAGGTGATGAGTTCCATTGCATTGGGGTCCTGCAATCATCACGATTGAGCAAAACGGAACCACTTCTTGTCAGTAGATTGACAAGAAACTGGGGAATCCAGCTGTACTTCAGAGCTACAGGGTCTTGTGCGGTCTTTAGAGGAAGTCTATGATTTGGCATTCCAATCTCCTCACCGTAGTAGATGTAGGGAACTCCTCTTACTGTCAGTTGCAGTGTCACATTGAGCTTTGCCTTGTCCACGTCATTCCTTAATCTACTAATACGACGCATCTGATCGTGGTTGGAGAAGACCCAAGTCGGAGAATACGGCTCTGCGAAATACTGCTCGTATCTACTGATTAGGTTACGAAATGTGTGTGCATCAAAATCTGCGTCAAGGGACTGAAACAGGAATGTGAGATGGAGCCCATTGGTCTGGTTCGTGTTTATTTCCTCGCCACAGTACCTCTTGAGCGTTTCAAGGGATGCTGCTACTTCGCCAACCAAAAACCGCTCAGGGTCTGAGTATTCATCCATGACACTTCGAAGCTCCTTCACAAAGGCAAAATTGTCAGAGTGGTTGACAGTGTGGATCCTGTTTTGGAAGAAGCTCTTTTCGTATTCCTCAGAGGGAAACAACTTCAAAACGAATGGATTATCCCGAAGAGCTTCATCTTCATATATCGCATTAATGATGTCTAAACGAAACCCATCAACACCCTTGTTCAACCAGAAACGAACAATATCAAACATCTCTTGTTTCACCTCAGAATTACGATAGTTGAGATCTGGTTGAAAGGGTAAGAACTGAGCCCAATACCATTGATCGGTCTGTTCATCATAATGCCATCCTGAACCCCCCACAACAGCCTTCCAATTGTTCGGTGGCTTTCTTCCTCTGGATCTTCGACCATCACGCCATATGTACCAGTCGCGCTTTGGACTCTCTCTGCTCGACCGTGATTCTAGGAACCAGGGGTGTTGATTGCTAGTGTGGTTGAGAACCATATCAAGGACAACATGCATGCCTCGATTGTGAATCTCATGTATGAGTCTTTCACAGTCCAGCATAGTTCCATATTCAGGAGCGATACGTCTGTAGTCGCTCACATCATACCCATGGTCTGCCTGGGGACTGGAAAAGAAGGGAGAGAACCAGATTGTTCCAACTCCTAGATCCTGGAGATAGTCCAGTTTCGAGATGATTCCGGGGATGTCTCCAATTCCATCACCTGTACTGTCCTTGAAACTTCGTGGATAGATCTGATAGACTGTGGTCGTCTTCCACCATGGTAGGATTTCAAGAGAGGGGTTCGACAATGAAGATTCCTCACACAATTCGGCCACCAGGAGCCTCGTTCTATTTCTTATTCCTTTGGCCGAGTGATTAGGAGTTCATGTATGAATAAGGTCATAACGGTCAATCAGTAGTTGATAGTGAGTAATATGAGCTTACTAGGACCTGATGACTTCAATCTCAACGAGAAGGAGAGGAAGAAGAAGCTAGCAAAGGACCTCCCTCCCTCTGTGGAAAAAGAGATTGCAAGGTGGTTGGACAAGATAGATTCTCCACAGGCATTCAAGAAGATAGCTGAACTGGTGGGTCCAGAAGAGGCATCACGACTGATAGGCAACCGCAGAGTGCACGGAAAACAACTGAAGCCAGGCGACCCTTGGCTCAGAGATGAATGAGAAAGAAATGACAAGGCACTTGACCGACGAAACCAAGGATATGTCAACCCTGCTTGCACTCATCCGGACAATCGACGCCGAGAAACGGACACATTTTGCAGAGCTGAGAACAGGCATTGGCATTCTCACTGTCCCCATGTCGTTGGTGACTATTCTCATTGCTACATCCGATTACTACGCAATTGAATCGGTTCTGTTGTTCGCTGCCGTATTCCTGATTGGTATAGTCGCGCTCTCGTTTCTAGGTGCCTATATTGTGATTCAATCTCTAAAGAAAATCAGAGAAGATGAACGACTCCGAAAATCGTGCAAGGATGTTGCTTATCTGGTGGAAGAATACAACTCGAGATGGTTCTCTATCGAGCATAAGGTAGAAACTGCTGACTCAGTGCCTTCTTAGTGTCGTTTATCTCCGGATCGATTGATATTCCTTCATGCCCTGAGGAGGACTTCCGGAAATGGAAACGATTGTTGATGGATCCAATTCCACCATACCCCTCCTTGTCGGTAGTCTACTGTTTCTTGGCATAATGTGCGCGCTCTACTGGCTAGGGAGCTCGCGGAAAGCCGGACTAACGAGGAGAGAGGCAAGAATCATGATATTCGTCTTCATACTAGTCGTCCTGTCTACTGCTGTGATATCTGTGCTCTGGAACCTATTTCATGATTCTGAGTGTCAGTGGCTCAATCTCCTCTATGGTGGGTCTGTGATATTCACCACAATCTTCTGTTACGCATTGATCTGCATTGCAACGTATTACGGAGTCAGAGAGAAACCTGCAGCAGAGTCCCCTCAGTTGGATGGCACAGAGTGATTCCTATTTCAAGGCAAGACGTAGGCGCACACCGCCAAATCAATCTGGAATCAACACGCGGCTCTACCCAGACCACTCACAAGAACTAAATGGTTTCAGTTCAATAGAGTAATGCAGATACCTTGCGTAGGGAGGAATCAGTCTTGCTCTGGCTATTGGCAATCGTGTTCATTGTGATGATTGTGGTCATTGCAGAAGAGGTAGATCGTCGGCAGAAAATTACACTTGAGCAACAGGCAGAGATTGAGCCCAGACAGCATATCTCAATAGCTCCAGGCATTCAAAGACTTCCACCCTTGATGCATCAATATCTCTTTGCCGGATTTGAGCACAATCTTGATGATGACGATTTGTCCGACGACTAGACTGTTGCTATGGGGAGGTAAAATCGACTGATTTGCGCGAACCTCCTCTACAGTGAACAGCAGTTTTGGAAAGCCGGAAAACATGGTACGGGATAAGATATGATTATTATGCAAAAAGAGCCGTTACCTACCTAATCAGCCTCTCATCGAGTTCTAGGCCATCTTTAGAGGGAGGAACAAACTCTGCATGGTTGGTGACTGGTCTTTGGGTGACTGAACAACATCACCTCTTCGAAACCTTTATCTCAGCATTCTCGCCGCCCTCTCGATGAACGCCCTTGTAGCTTAGACCGGTTAGATCGCCTCCTTGGTAAGGAGGAAGTCGCGAGTTCAAGCACGTTGGGATTTACTCAATGTGGAACAAATCTCGCCAAGGGCTCCACTTTCTTGTTCACTAGCTGGCATCGATGCAATGTAATAACCAGCTAAGCTACCGATGACCCGTTTCTTCCTTTTTGTTGTGGACATACCACCAACAGCAAGAAACCTGTATTCTGCCCTTCTCCTGCCAGTGTCGCCCCCTCCCAAACCTCAAACGAAACCTAGAATTAGCAGGAACGCTGTCTACGTCATCGGGATTGAATCCCTCATACAGACCTGGCTTCCTTCTCCTGTGCCGATGCTGGTCCATCACTCCCAGCGACAGAGAGCGTTTTCATAGTTCTTTCCACGGATGATCATGATCACTCTTGCTAGGCTCATCACTGAAACTGGCAAGGTCCATCTGAACAAAATGAACAACTGCGTACTCTCCAGACCCTGATGAATGGCCACTCGTTGAGAGTAAGGACTTCCCAGGTGAGAAGTTATAGGCAAGAGCCATCGAAATATACAGGGCGTGAATCTTGGAGAAAAGAGATATCTGTTCCTTCCTGAAAGCCGTGTTGATTATTGAGGGGATAGGATTCCTGATTGGAGGGACGTTTGTAACAAACATGCATCCAGTGTGGATGCAGCAGGCAGTAGTTCTAAATCTATGGTTGTTTGTTTTCACCGCGATTGCGTGGCTGGCCCTCTGCTGGAGAAGCCGGAATTTACAATCAAGAGGAGCACTCCAGAATACTCAGGCACCAAGCAGCACTTGGCTTGAGGAGGAGAAATAAGGATGTCATCCAAGTCAAATTCGGAGAGCGCTATCGCCACTGAATCTTGCCTAGAAGTAGTGCTAGAGCACGAGGTGTCTTGGCTCCTTTGAATTTGGCAGCTGCAGTCAGAGTCACCTCTGAATCCAGGCCCAACTGCATAAGACTTGGACAATCGAACAGAGCCGATATATCCAAAGAGGTGAGTTCGTTCTTCGTCAGAGTTAGGTTCCGCAGTTTCTTGCACTTCTTGAGGGGTGAGAGGTCTATGCGCTCAATCTTGTTTTCGTAGAGATGGAGTGCTTGCAGGCTAGTACAGCCCCCTAGAGGTGCAAGATCGAGAGTTCTGAGTTTGTTGAATGAGAGGTCCAGATGCATCAGACCAGTACAGCCTTCCAAAGGTGAGAGGTCAATGACCTCAAGTTCATTGCTCCCGAGGTTGAGTTCCAGCAGACTGCCATTGCCATGTAGGACTGAGAGGTCAAGGCTCTGAATCTCGTTTCCAGAGAGTGTCAATACTTCAAGATTCAGAAACTGGCCGAGCGGGGCAAGGTCAATTGAACCAATTCGCTTGTCGCCAAGATTGATTGATGTTGTACTGGGGTCGACCCGTTCTACTACTCTCCCACCCCTTTTTGTTTCGCCCCAGAGAGTGATCTCTTCCATTGATGATGCATCCACGTATCCTGAACACTCTCTACTTAATAATCTGGTATGGTATGAAACATGACAAGTGCACAATAGATTTCTGCGTGACAAGCAAAGGAATGTGCGTGTGTTCTTTGAAAAACAAACCGTTCACCAAGGTGACCAGATATGCATCATAGTGTGAATCAGGGAGCACTTGAGGTCGTCAAGGAGATACTTGACAGAAAGGAGGAACTCCTCTGCATCGTGAAGGAGATAGGGTCGGGAACTACACTGATTGATGCAGGAATTGATTGCGCGGGGACGCCAGAGCTTGGAAGACTCATCGGAGAGACCTGTCTTGGTGGACTCGGAGTCGTCAGACTGACCAGAATGTTCGTTGGAGACCTCGACTTGCCTGCAGTCATAGTCAGCGCCGAGCAACCGAAGATTGCCACACTTGGTTCGCAATACGCGGGATGGAATATCAAAGTGGGCAAGTTTCATGCAATGGGCGCCGGTCCAGCTAGATCCTTGGCACGGGAGGAGAAGGAACTCTATGAGAACATAGACTATCATGATGTTTCAAAGGAGGGCGTGATTGTACTTGAAACGAGGGTGGCACCCACAGAAGAAGTAACTGAGTATATCGCCGAAAAATGTGGAATTGCACCATCGAGCCTGTATTGTATCTTGGTGCCTACAGCGAGTGTTGCGGGTTCGGTTCAGAGTTCCTCAAGAGTTGTCGGGGTCGGACTTCACAAGCTTCGCCAGATTGGATTCGACCTCAACCGAATCAAGAGAGGTCATGGTGTTGCCCCGATCGCACCAGTGACAAAGAATGACAACAGGGCAAAGGCTCTGGGTAATGACTGCATATTGTACGGTGGGAGAACTTTTTACCATGTGGACAAGGATAGTGATGATCTGAGGGCAATTGTAGAGAAACTACCGTCATCCACATCGAGCCAATACGGTCGACCCTTCTATGATCTGTTCAAGAGTGTCAACTCTGACTTCAACAGGGTGGACCCACTGCTCTTCGGTCCTGCCGAGGTCACATTCAATCACATTGAGAGTGGAGCGGTATATCATGCAGGAGGACTAAATCCCGAAGTTCTTCATCTCTCTCTCGGTATGTGAGATACAGATACTAGGTGACTTCCATCTTCTGAACTTCCTCACTCTCTTTCTTGCCTGCCTCAACCACAGCTTCAGCGACCGGGATTGGGTTCTTGAAAGCCTCTCTTATCATCAACGTTCCTATGAGAGAGATGAACGCACAGATGACTAGGCTCAGTGTGAATCCGCCAGATTGAGGCAAGAGCCATCCGAAGAACACGATGAGAGGCATTGAGATCACCATGACCAGTGTGGGCTGTAGGGAATACAGTGAGTTACGAATTCGATTTGGAACGACATCCAGCATAACACGTTGAGTAAGAATGTCTGCAATTGCCCCAAACATGTTCAGAGCCACAAAGAGAATGAAGATGAGAACTATGGGGACCAGGGTCTGGACAGGAATCTCAATCAAAGGAAGACTCGTAAAGGGAATCAGAACACTCACGAATTCAGTAGTGTCTGGGTCTGCTCTAGGGAAGACGTAGACAATCAACGCCAGAAGTAAATAGAAGATGACACCCGTGAACTGCAGGAACCTGAAACGTGGAATCCATTTCTTTGGCTCGAACCTCTTCGCCAGCACACCACTTCTTTCGGTTTCAATGGCTTCGGGGATGAAGATGAAGGTACGGAATGCAGAAACAGCCACCATTGTGACAAGATAACTGAAATATAGAGGGAATAGAATCAGGTTCCACCAGACAGGCCCAGTGCTCCATAGCACCACCCCGCCTAGGACAATGTATGTAACGAACCGAGAGGACCACAGAAACTTGAATCCATCCTTTAGTAGGGTACCATACTCTTTGATGGTTGGGCGGTTCTCCTGCTCTTTTCGGACCCCAGGCAAGTCGCGGATGAGTCTGAACACAACTATCGCCAGAAAGACTGCAAAGATGGCCTGGAGATTGAAGACCCATTGTTCACTAAAATACCATGCAAGCCAGGAGCCAGGGATCAGGACCAGTGTTGATGACACCTGCCAGATCATACCCATGCGGCCCCAAAACACGCCGTACATCTTACGGCCTTCATCATGGGGCATTGCTACCCGATAGTTGTTATCGAACCAAGCGTTGAAAGCTCCACTCTCCTGCGAGGCACCAAGTCCGAAGAGGAAATAGATTGCCACATAGATGGGGAAGGGAGCCGGAGTGTCCTTGACAATCTGTGCAGAGAGCCAGAATGCTGCGGCATAGCAGAGGAGGGCAGAGGCCAGTATGTATCTCTGGCCAATCCAATCCCCCACCACGCCTGTAGGATAGTCAAGAATGGTCTGAACTGCCATCTGAATGACAACAAGGATTCCGACAAGTGTGAGCCCAGCGATGTAATCGCCGCTTCCTAGTGACTCTGCAATGAAGATCATCCAGAATGTGGTGCTGATTTGAAAGCTTGCTCCAAAGGCGGGGAGCAGGACAAATAATATCTTCACTAGACGAACAGCATCGGATGTTGCTCCTTCCAGACCAAACATACGAGCGTATCTGCTCGATGATACCTCAGGCTGGCAGGGCTTGTTCTCTAGAGTCATGGGCGCCGCCTCCGGTCATTCCCTGTAGCGAAGGGACACTTGAACATGAAACAAGCCTTTTATCAAGCATTCTCTCAGCAACCAAGAGTGATGAAACACGATGACAGTGATTGTTCGTTTCCGGGGTCCCATCGCGGGGCGCATTACGGGCGGCTCTGTGGAAGTCAAGGTTCAGGACACTATCACTGCATCTGAGCTGCTGAGTTTGTTGATACGGGAGGACTCGTACTTGCAGACTATATGGAATAGCCCCGCTGAGATTGACCGTGACTCAATGATACTCTGCAATGAGGTGGACATCGGAGTGACCGGAGGGCTCGGTTCGTTGATAGACGATGGAGACGTCATTATGATAGTACCGCTGGTCCATGGCGGTTAGATGAATTTTGCACCGGCACGAACTGCATTGATGTTGAGCTCTAGCGCCTTTGGAGGCACGAACTCAGGCAGTGTCTTTTCCAGAACATCAAGTGGAAAGAGCTCAGCCTTCTTCACGAGAGCTCCGAGCATCACCATATTCGAAACAAGTCTGAGACCGAGTTCATCAGCGGTCTTCATCGCCGGCACCTTCACAATCTCAAAACCTTTGATACTCTCAGTCTCCACAAGGTCGGGATCAGCAATGATGACGCTGCCCTTCTTCGAACCACCCAGGTACATCTCAAATGCCTTTTGTGACATGGCAACGAAATAGTCTGATTGACGGACCTTTGGGTATTGAATCGGTTTATCGCTGATTATCACTTCGCTCTTAGCAGCTGTACCGCGTGCCTCAGGACCGTAGCTCTGACTCTGGACGGCATCAAGTCCGCCATACACAACTGCTGCGTGCCCGAGAATCACACCCGCAAGAACAACGCCCATTCCGCCTGTGCCTGCAATGCGAATCTCAGTTCTCATCAGGGCCTATGCCTCCAAATTCCTGTAGATTGCTCTCATTGAGTCAATGAACTCAATCTCATTGCGGTCTGCGAAGACTCCCAGATCCAGTCCATCCCTCGTGGGAATTCTCTGCTCTACTGGCTCGTCTTTCTTGCGCACGGGGTACTTCTTGAACCAAGCAATCATCTCTTCAGGGCTACCGGTACCGGTCCGACGGCCATACGCTGTTGGACATTGGGATATCATCTCGACAAAGGAGAATCCTTTCTTTTCAATGGCTGTTCTTATGGCACGTGCGGCTTGAACAGGGTGAGCAGTTGTCCATCGGGCCACATAGTTGGCGCCCGCTGCAGCAACAAGACGAGCAAGATCGAAAGGACGTTCTGGATTTCCATAGGGAGACGTACTTGTCCGGTCTCCAGTAAAGGTCGTCGGACCGACCTGTCCGCCAGTCATGCCATAGATATAATTGTTGACACAGATGACGACCATATCGATGTTGCGTCTTGCTGCATGGATGAGGTGATTTCCACCAATGGCTGCAAGATCACCGTCACCGCTGATCACAATTACCTTCAAGTCTGGATTAGCAAGCTTCAATCCTGTGGCGAACGCAATAGCTCTGCCATGAGTGGTATGAAGAGTGTCAGCCCTGAAGTAGGGTGACGTAATCCAAGAACTGCAGCCAATGCCTGAAACGAAGGAGAACTTGCTGAGGTCAGCGTGACCAAGATCCTTCACTGCTCTGATGAGGGCATTTGTTACTTCCCCTGCGCCACACCCACTGCAAAAGGTGCTCGGAAGGGTTTCTTCACGCAGATATGGCAGTGCAAAGTGCTTTGAGTGTAAGGACATTGCATTCACCCTTAGACAATCGCATTCGTGATGTGCTAAGTTAATAATCCATTCCTTAGGGAAGTGGAACGTCAGCTCCTAATTGATTCTCAGGTTTTACAAAAGATACAATACAATGCATCAATACTCCCTACTCAGTGGTTGCGTTGGGTGAAACTCGGAGAGAGCCTGCAGAGGATGGAGAATCAAAGCAAGTCGGGTCTCGAAGAACACTACTTTGGGGAACAATTATGGCAATCTTAGCACTTGCAGCTCCAATCTCGTTAATCATCTCTCGCATTGGCTATGAAACGAATTATTACTTCATTGCCCTTCTTTGGGATGGTGCTCTAGATTCATTCAGGCTATTTAGAATCAACCATTTTTTCGATGGAGTACTACCATTTCTCTGCTTACGATTAGTACCAGTCCTTCAGATGATCAGATATTATCGTGGAAATTCGACAAGAAAAGTAACTGCGCTCATCATTCTCATTGGCGATGGCGTGTATCTACCAGGTAACATAGTAGCCTTAATTACTTCTCTCTCTCTCTCTTTTCCAGACTGGTTCCTCATCCCATTGCCGATTCAGATGATAGTGGGTCTACTAATTCTCTGGAGAGCACCACTACCGGAACCGACCAAACCTTGGACAGAACAGAAAGAATCCCGTGATTGGTGGGCAGAATCCAAGAAGAGCATGAAAGAAGAGGGTGAATCACTCTAGGACTGCCCTTCTAGTCAGGACTTCCTCTATTTGTAAAGAATACAGGTTGTCTTTGGTTTCAAACGACTGTTGTTAATTGTGAGGACTCTTCCACTCTGACCTTTCTCTCCCGATGGTACCACGGATTGGTTAGGGCCAGTGCACCTACAACCATTGAGATAGTCAGAAGTACATCAGGAATGTAAAAGAAGGGAGTGGAGATAAAGGGGACTCGCAAGACTTGGCTCATCATACCGAAGAGGACAGATATGATCATGAGGTCGCTTCGTACCTCTTTGAGACGACCCGTCTTCCAAGTTATGGCAAATGTGGCCATCATCATGACGCCGATGATTAGTATCACAGGAATCGTCATTATCATGACGAACTGCTCTGTTGCCCCAAAGAGCGCAACAGAAACCCAGTATAAGAGAAGGAGATACACAAGTCGATTGTGGTATTTTTGAATAGAAGGTGCCCATATTTGGAGAAGAGCGCCCAGAACCGGCACAGTTGCACCACTGATCACAACGGAACGAAGCCGAAAGAGTGCCATAGATGGTTCTAAGAGCCCAACGTTTGGAAGTGTCAGTATCATCATGTTGAGAGTCTGGCTTACAAAGGAGATTGCAAAGACCAATGGTAAATCAGTGATGAGCCTGGCCTTCTGGCGATACCATTGCCGGCCCAGATACACACTGATCACCCCAGAAACCAGGATTGTTGCTATGCTCGAAATAAGTACCAAATCAGTGCCTGCTTGCATTTTCTATTCCTCGTTCCTCTTGTCAGTATTGCGGGATCTATCATCATACCCCGCTGTCACCCTGCCATTCCTACCTATCACTCTCTGCAACATGTCTGTCACCTGTTCAATCTTGTATTTCCAGAGGAATATGATTAGTGGAATGAATACTATTAGAAACATTAGAAATGTTGATGCCATCAGTCCACTATTCAAAAAGGCCAAATCTGGACCTTGAATTACCGGTTCTGGACCAAGTTTGAAACTCTCACTGAAGAAGTTGGCAAGTGTGTGAACGGTTATTGGTCCTACAAGAGAGCGGGCAGAACTGAAGCGCTCATAATAGACACCAAAGAGTATTCCAAGTATAGTTGTAAAGAATACAATGGAAGCGACTTGACCAAGAACATCAGAGCCGCCATTGATGATAGGCCAGCCAGCATGCCAAATGCCGAACACGATGGCGGATAGCATGATTGACAGCTTTGCTGTAAGGCGAGTCTTGAAGGCATTCAGGAGAAGACCTCTGAACAGGGTTTCTTCAAGAAATGCGTTCGTTAGGAAGAAGATGAGAGTATACCCGAGTAGTCCTTGGTTCAGGATACGGAGTTCAAGGGGGTATGCCGCATCGAAGAACAGTGCATATACAATGGTTCCCCCAAAATCAATGCCTACTGCAAATACTACACCAATTAGAAACCCGAGTGCAAGTTGAGCCCGGATTCTATCCCGCGAGAGACCAAGGACTGATGCAAGTTCCCGTGGACGATATTTCCAGAAGAAACGAAGAATGATTAGGAACGGGAACAGCTTTGAGGGGAGAATATTCATCCAAGTGCTGCCAAGATTCAATACAAACTGATCAACTATTCTCCAGACCACTGCAATAGATAGCATGACTGCTCCAAGTCTAATGAGCTGAATTGAAGCCCAGATAGAGGACTTGCGTGTTGCTGATTCTGCCAGTTCTTGGGTCTGTCTTGTCACCATAGGAAGCCCACTGCTCCTGTATGAATTGATTTGTCATGATGGTTCAAGCAATTTAAGCCCCGATAGACTGAGTTCACACAATGAGGCGGTGGCGCAGAAGTCACTGGTCGCATCAGTGTGTTCTTTTGGTGCTCGACAAGTTCAGACTCTATCAGCAATTTTAAAACAGGAAACCGGCAGCCCTCACCTCCAAAGCTATTTGCTTTAGTGGTGAAACTTTATGTCAGATGTCGCAGCAATGAGAACCTTCAACCGTGAATTAGCAGCGGTTGTCGGTGCAACAGTCGAAGTCACGACAAAGGAAGGAAAGGTCTACCAAGGCACTCTCAAGGGAATTGATCAGGCAACCCTGAGCATCATCCTATCAGATGTTGTTGTCGCAGGTGGCGGGGCAAACATCCCGAAGATCTTCATCTATGGTAGTAGTATCAGTACATTCTCAGTAGCCCAGAAAGAGATTAGTCTTGAGGGCCTTGCTAAGGAGCTAGAGAAGACATTTCCACCAGGAGGCGTAAACTTCTATCCTGAAACTGGAGTCATCGTAGTGATGAACAAGATACGAATAACACCTGAGGGTGTAGATGGGTCAGGGCCTCTGTACGAACGTGTGGCAGCCATTGCGGATGAATGGCTGAAAGAACATGGTCTTGCATAAGCAGTAATCAGAAACATCGGCAGACACGGAAGACAACTCAAGTCATGACTAGGTCAATCTAGGTTCATTGCTGCATCAAACGGCCAACTCTATTGCTTCACCACGATAGCTTCGTCTAGAGAAGCTTGCGGAGACCGAGCTCTTCGAGCTCCTTCTTCTTCGCCCATTCGTTCTGTTTTCGACTAGAGAGTGTCCGTTCTAGGGGTTTTAGACGATCTTCCCAGCTTCCACGAGTGGATTCTGGGAGCTTGCCAAAGACTTTTGCTCGTGCTTGAGATAATTCTAGTGTTTCTGTTCTTGATCCAATAACCCCATACTCAGCCAGCCGTTTTGTTGCCACTGAAATTCCAGATTCTTCCTTGGAACGCGGAAGTAGCTGTGGACTCTTCACACCAGTGAGTATGAGCATGACACGTAGTATACCACCCAGTCTTGGGTCAACACGTGCCCCCCAGATGACATTCGCATTCGGGCTCATCTTTTCGGAAAGGATCTCTCCTACCTTGTTGGCCTCTGCAAGGCTCATATCTGGACCGCCAGTGATGTGAATCAAGGCACCAGTTGCGCCGTCCCACTCCACTTCAAGCAATGGGCTGTTGAGTGCGTTCTTGATTGCCTCGTGAACTCGTTCAGGTCCTGTGGCCTCTCCAAGACCCACAAGAGCAACTCCACCGTTGCAGATGATTGACCGTACATCAGCATAGTCCAGATTGATGAGACTCGGCATAGTGATGGTCTCAGTAATGCCCTTGACCATGTTTGCAAGAACTTCATCGGCAACTCCAAATGCCTCCTCCAATGGGAGATCGGGAACCAGTTCCATGAGCTTCTGATTATCAATTACTACTGCTGTATCGACATTTTCCTGCAGGCGAGCAAGGCCAGCCTTGGCCTTATCGATTCGGGTTCGTTCGAGACTGAAGGGCATTGTCACAACGCCCACGACAATGGCATCGTTTTTCTTCGCAATCTCTGCAACAACAGGAGCACTGCCAGTCCCTGTACCGCCACCCAAGCCTGCCGCAATAAAGACAAGGTCAGCATCACGAAGCAGTTCTGTCAGCTGCCCCGCAGACTCCTCTGCCGCAGCTTGACCAACATGGGGATAACCTCCGGCTCCAAGCCCCCGAGTGATTCTCTCACCAATCAGCAGTTTCCTATGCGCTGTTGTAACAGCCAAATGCTGTCGATCTGTGTTGATTGCTATGCACTCAGCACCCTGAATTCCTATGGTCATGAGTCTCTTCACGGTGTTGTTTCCAGCGCCTCCACAGCCCACTACAACGATGCGGGCCTGGCCCACATCACGCGAGGTAGAGGATCCTCGCTCGATATGGCTGTTCTCGCGAGCAGAATCGATGAAAGATGTCATTGTCCCACGACCTCACTGATTCGCTCCTTAGGAAGCATGCTTTGGTCCCATAGCTCCCGTTTCAGAAGGTCACGGATGGCAATTCTGATTGCCTCGGACCGATTAGGGTAGAGACCATTTTTGACCAGTTGTTGGATATCGTCCAGAATCCTATCGGGCAAGTGCACTGCTATGAGCCGCATCGCGAGTCCTCTGTGCAATTGAGGAACAAGTGGCATATGGCTGTGTGTAATACTCACGTACTGATTGAGTTAAAAAAAGAGAAGAAGAGAAGAGTAGCCTCTTCTCTAATGGATTCTTACTTTGACTTGAGACCAGTTCTTCGAGCTGCGATGCTACCCACCTTACGACCGGGAGGATCATTCCTACTAGTCGTCTTTGGTTTATGAGAATGACCACCGTGTGGATGTGAGCACGCATTCATCGCAGTACCTCGGACCACAGGCCACTTTTGTGCTGTTCCGCTGACAGAATGCCAGGCCGCACCTGCTCTCAAGAATGGCTTTTCTGGCCGACCACCACCAGCGACGATACCGATTGTTGCTCGACATCGCGGACTGAATGCCTTCTGGGCGCCGCTTGGAAGTCTGATCATTGCCCTTGTCTTGTCGATTGACACAATCGTCGCAGTAAGGCCTGATGCCTTGACATACTTCCCACCGTCACCAGGACTGCCCTCTATGTTATAGACAGGTGTGCCTTCTGGGATGTATTCAAGCATCATGGTGTTGCCATTCTCTAGATGTGCATTCTCGCCACACTCTAGTATCTGGCCAACCTGCGCTCCTTCGGGTGCTACCATGTAGTGAAGCTTGGTTTCGCCCCCGTATCGCACTATAGCAAGAGGTGCTCCTCTACCTGATTCGTGGTGGAGATTGACAATTGTTCCCACATAGGTCTTGCCGGGTGCCCATTTGGGATGTCGAGCCGGTGCAATCTTCTTGTGGCCCGGAGACCTCCACTGAGTAGTACCTCTCCCTTTTCGTTGTACAAGTATACGTCTGCCCATTCATAAGCCCCCTTAGAATATCCCGAGGTTGGTCGCAACCTCTGCAGCACTATACTCTGGTGCCAATCTCACAAATGCCTTCTTTCTTCCATCAGGCATTATGAGCGTGTTCACTTTAGCCACTACAACATCGTAGAGGGATTCCACTGCCCACCGAATCGTGTTCTTGTTGGCATTGAAAGCAACATAGAATACAAGCTTATTCTCTCTATCAACGGCCTCAAGACTGGCCTCTGTCACAACTGGTCGGATAATCACTTCATTTGGATCTCTCATGATAGCTCACCTCAGATGAATAGATTCTCCTTTCCAAGCCTGTCAATGGCTGAAGTTGTCCAGACCACCAGGCGACCGGCATGTGTTCCAGGAGCCAAGAGCTCTGCATTCAGACCCTGGACTTCAGTAATGTCCACTCCAGGAAGATTCCTCGCGGCTGCGCCAATTCCAGAGTCGGTACCGACGACGATCAGTAACGATTTCGGGGTCTTCATCTTACGACCTCGCATCTTTCCTTTGCCAGCTCTGACGATACGGCCGTTGCTAGCTCTCTCAAGATCATCGCCAAGCCCCAAGGCCGTAAGTGTATCATATGCTTCCTTTGTGGTAGCAACTGATTCAAGCTTGCTACTCACAACGAGGGGGATTATAGGTACACTGTCTATCTTGTGGCCTCTCTTCTTCACGAACTCCGGGTTTGCAGTAGCCGCAATTGCTGAGCGGATGGCCAGTCGATTCTCTTTGACATTCACACGCTCAAGAAGGACTCTTCGTGCCTCTGGAGGATGCGCCATTCTGCCACCCACGGTACTAGGAGCAAAGCCCGCTTTGTTAGCTGCGCCTGTTCCACTGCCCTTGATTCTTGGTACTCTGGCCTTGGCGTGACCAGTCTGCCAACTCTGAGCAGTGTTGCGCTTGCCTGCGAGTTCATCAACACCATGTGGTTGGAATCTACGTGACTGAACTGCCAACACTGCCCTCCTGATTACATCCGGACGATAGGGAGTATCAAAATGGGGCGGTAGTTCGATTGTTTCCTTACTGGCCTTTCCAGTTAATGTGTAAGTCTTTACATTTGCCATAGATGCCATCCTCCTACTGCTTCGATGAAGTACTGATGTAACTCACCTGCATCGGGCCTTCTTTCTGGCCCATCTTTGGACGTATGGCAAGTCTGAGTCGCACTGGTCGCTTTATTGTACCAGGAACTGATCCATGAAGCATTATGTAGTCGCCGCGAATCACTCCGTAGTTCACAAATCCACCAGAGGGTGTGATTTCCTCGCCACGTTCACCCATCTTCAGCACCTCATTGTTGTAACTTGTACGGGTGTGGAAACCAGTCTGACCTGATCTAGGTACTGTGTATCTAATACTGGATGGGGTCCATGGACCGATACAGGCTACTCCACGCTTTGTCTTTCTAGATTTGTGCTGAAGAATTGCAACACCCCAACGGCGGACTACGCCCTGAAAACCATGACCCTTGGTCACGGCAATCGTATCAATGAGAATTCCCTCGTTAAGGATGTCTGCCACACGGACATCGGTGCCAAGAATGCTCTTGGCATACTCAAAGGCCGCTCTGACATTACCATCAGTGCCTACCTTATATTCCGTTACATCAGGCTTCTTCTTCGATAGTCCCGCAAGTCTTGGCTGAGTATGTACAAGCATCCGGATTTCGGTAAACGAGTCGAGCTTTGACTCGAACTCATTCATCTTGGTTTCATGGCTGTACTCTTTTGGCAGCGGCAATGTCTTTCGAAGATCTTCCGACAAACTGCTGGCAAGAACTTCTGATACAAGCCTCAAGCCATAGGGAGTCGCTTCATAACCGCGAACTGAGAACGGCCTAATCGGTGGGGCGTCGATCACTGTGACTGGGACGACGGTTTCCTGTCCATTGAATGGACTCTCAGGATTGTTTATTGTCACAACGGCGTGAGTCATGCCTGCCTTGTAACCGATGAAGCCGAGTAGTTTTGCAGCCGAGTCCTTATACTCAGGCCAATTCTTGATACGGGGCACAAATTTAGAGGCCCTACCTCGTGGCAAGTATGCTAGACTGCCACGTCTCGGTGCTTCCTTTTTTCTGTGCGCCAACTCAAACACCACTTTTAGTATCCGTATCGAATGGCCAATCAACTAGGGCTATTCGTACTACAGGCTAAGACCGCGTTTTGATATCCTTTTTAACGTTGTTCTCAAGACCATTTGCAGTACGTGCATATCCGGCCTAGGAACGGGGGTGTCCTCATTGTGTGGCAATCTTACATGACGCAGGGAGAGTAAGAGCACGAAGAAGCACTAGAAATGACTCTGTTCGGTTCTAGCGAGAATCTCGTTTTGCAGGTCCTTCCCTATGTTGACGAAGTAATCCGAATAACCAGCCACTCTGACGATGAGGTTCTGATAGGATTCAGGATGAGCTTGCGCATCTCGCAGGGTTTCAGCCTTGATGACATTGAACTGGATATGATGACCACCTAGTTTGAAGTATGTACGGACAAGATCTGCAAGCTTTCGCCTTCCCTCCTGGCCTGCAAGTATGTCAGGCATGAACTTCTGATTGAGGAGCGTCCCTCCTGTCTTGGAATGGTCAATCTTTGCAGCAGATTTGATCACCGCTGTAGGTCCATTCTTGTCAGCACCATGACTTGGGGAGATTCCATCAGACAATGGACTACCAGCCTTTCTGCCATCAGGTGTAGCGCCAGTCATCTGTCCAAAGTAGATGTGCACTGTGGTCGGGAGAAGGTTGACGCGATGTTCACCACCCTTTGTATTTGGACGACCATCAATCGAATCAAAATACGTCTCGAACACTGATCGTGCTATCTCATCTGCAAAATCATCATCATTTCCGTACTTTGGTGTCTTGTTCAGTAGGGCCATTCTCATGACTTCGTCTGTTCTGAAATCAGTTTTCATCGCTTCAAGTAATGCAGCCATGGTATAGCTCTGTTGACAGAAGATGTGGTATTTGATTGCGGAGAGTGAGTCGGTGACTGTTCCCATTCCCACACCTTGTATGTACGTGGAGTTGTAGCGGGGACCACCATCATGGTAATCCTTACCCTTTGCAATGCAGTCGTTGATTAATAGAGACATGAAGGGGGCAGGCATATGCTCTGCGTACAGCCGTTCAATGATGTTGTTGCCTTTGATCTTGGTATCGATGAAGTATCGAAGCTGCTTCTTGTACGCAGAGAACAACTCCTCAAATGATTTGAAATCAGTGGCACGTCCAGTCTGAATCCCTACCTGTTTGCCTGTGCGAGGATCTATGCCGTTGTGCAGTGTAATCTCGAGTATCTTTGGCCAGTTGCAGTAGCCCGTCAAGATACAGCTCTCTTTCCCAAAGGCACTAATCTCGACACAACCACTCGGGCCTCCTGCCCTAGCATCTTCAATGGACTTTCCTGCGCGCAGCAACTCCTTGATGATCATATCAGTATTGAACATGGAGGGCTGACCGAAACCTTCCTTCACAACATCGACAGCAGACATCAGGAAACGATCGGGATTCTTCGTGCTCATCTGGATGCAGATGCTTGGTTGTATGAGCCGCATCTCATTACAGACCTCAAGGATGAGATAGGAAACCTCGTTGACAGCATCCGTGCCATCTGGCTTCAGGCCTCCAGTGTTTATGAGAGCGAAGTCCTGGTATGTGCCGCTCTGCTGTTCAGTGATCTCCACCTTGGGAGGAGCGGGGTGGTTATTGAACTTGACCCAGAAGCACTGCAAGAGCTCTTTTGCAGACTCCCTAGTGAGTGTTCCATCACTGATGCCTTTCAGATAGAATGGATTGAGATTCACATCCAGACGTCCAGGATTGAAACTGTCCCAGACGTTCAGCTCGATGATTACCCCCAGGTGGACAAACCAGTATGCCTGTAGCGCCTCCCAGAAGGTACGAGGCGCGTTTCCGGGAACGCGGGTACAGATCTCTGCAATCCGTACCAGTTCGTTTCTGCGGACAGGATCGGTTTCAGACTCCACAAGTTCCCTTGCCTTCTCTGCGTGTCGCTGTGCGAAGAATACTACTGCCTCTGCGGCAATCTGCATGGCCTTGAGTTCTTGTTCTTTCGCATACGCTTCGGGGTCACTATAATAGTCCAGCCTCAACAGAGCTTGCTTGATGTCGTCAATGAATTCAAAGAGCCCTCGCCGATAGATCTTATCATCAAGAATTGCATGGCCAGGAGCTCGCTGTTCCATGAACTCTGTGAAAACGCCGGCCTCAAAAGCGCTCATCCACTCATCAGACATTGCACTAAAGACACGTTCGCGCATTGTCCTGCCAGCCCAGAACGGAATAATCTCATCACGATATGTACTGAGAGCCTCGTTGGTAACCAGAAAGGGGGTTCGCTCTCGTGAGCTGGCTATCTCAAGGTCATTGACTGAATGACAACACAACTCAGGATAAGTGGGGGTGGCTCGTGGGGCTGAACCGCGTTCGCCTACTATCAACTCCCCATCATTGATGATGATTGTCTTGTTCTCGAGGATGTGCTTGAAGGCCAGTGCCCTCGCAACTGGAGTGGAAACCGTGTCTGCTCCGCCACTCTGATAGAAGTCGGTTAGGAGTTCAGCACGTTCTGTGCAGATATAGGGCTTTGTGCTCACACTCTGTTCTCGTAGTCGTTGGACACGTTCAGTCTGCATTGTGGGAAGCCTCGGCTAATCTTCTTCGATGCGCATCGAGTTGATAGATGCTTCCCTATTCATCTAAAAAGGTCGCGTATGAGAACAGATTACCCATAGAAGCCAGGTCGTGCAATCACCTTTCCTACTGTGTTGTTCAAGAGACCTAGGCTGACTGTAAGGGCCTCTTCCAGACGGACAGTTTCGGACCCTTGATCATCTATCGTATTTGCCCAGAAGTCAATATGGTGTTTGACTTCCTCTCTCTCTGAGTCACAGAGCTCAAGGATACCTCTGTCTGGGCTTCCAAATACAGCAAGGACTGAGCCCGTATTGGATACTGTGGACTTCAGATCTTTCTCCAGTCTCTGGAAGGGGGGTGCCTTTCTCGAGAAGCCGATTCGTGTCGTATCGCTGGAGTCCTTAAGTAGCTCAAGCAGGCTTCCAGTTCGACTGGCTACATATCCCCAATAGACGGGAGCATCAGACCTGCTTATGACGGCCAGAGACACTGTGGGAGTAGTCGTTTCAACCCTGAACAGGGTCGGATCACGTTCGCTCACCATGATAGGAGAGTCAATGAGCTCGTCAAGTCCTAGGTCAATCTTCCCAGCACGGACTTGAATCCCCCATCTCACTGTTCCAACCG
>PRDH01000080.1 GCA_003345545.1 Candidatus Thorarchaeota archaeon | reverse complement strand
TCCTCATGCTAGTTCTCGCCCCGAGATTCCCACCGATGAGGACGGCAATGCCAGTCACCAAAATCAAGGGAATATCGAAAGCACGAAATGCTGCATAACCAAGTAGGCCAGAGAATGCCGAGAAGGATACAATTACAAGAGACGATCCTGCCGCGAACTTTGTTGGGTGCTTGCAGATATAAATTATGAATGGAACGATTAGCACTCCGCCGCCAATTCCTAGCAAGCCCGATATGAGCCCTACACCGAAACTGAATAGCACGATGGGTGGGTACATGGTAGTGACAATGCATTTTGGAAATTCATCCTCAATCTTACCTCGTTCCCAAAACGTATAGACCATCCTCCCTCCGAGCCCAGCCAAGAAGAACACAAACAACCACAACAAGAAGGTTTCGTCAACAAATGCAACTAAGGCTCCGCCCATAAAAGCACCTAGGCAGACACCAGGTATGAATAAGAAGGACGTTCTGAAGTCTATCATCTTCTTGCGATAGAAGACGTAGCCCGCGGACAGCGATGTTATTAGAGTCAACACTAGGGAAGTGGATGTGGAAATCGATACAGCATAGCCAAGTAGAATCAAGAGTGGGGAGTACATCGATCCACCGCCCTGACCAACCATCGAGAACGCAAAAGCTATCAGGAAGACAAAGATAGTAGTGTATAGAAGTACAATATCCATATTGATACACACCCGCGGGTTTTCGGCAAACTGAACTGAACTCGTTGGTCAGCCAGCGGAAACGCTGCCCTTTGGGCTTCGAAGGGTTCCAGCATGACATTGCTCACGTGTCCAATCACCTACTTCATTTAGAATATGAAAGAGACCTTGACCTGCCTCAGTGAGTTCATATTCAACCCGCGACGACACCTTGTTAAAGCTTTTCCGAACAAGGACTCCCAAATCAGTTAGTTCCGTCAGTTTCCTCGAGAGTGTTGAATCGCTAACATCCCTCTTGAGATGTTTGGCAAGGCTCTCCCTGATCTCGGAGTATCTGAGACCATCCCGATTGTTTCCCAGCAGAACAACGAGAGGAATAGTCCATTGTCGACCAAGGATCTTCACGACACTCTCTAAAGGCTTCATACAAGGTCCGACCACAGCAATAGGGTGTTTCATACTTCATCAACGGGAAGTAACTTCTACCAGTGAGAGCAATAAGTTATATGGTATCAAAAGACCAACGACCCTGAAGAGGAACTCACTATGACAAAGTGCAAATGCGAGAGAGGAGAACACCACAAAGAAATGACCACAGAAGAGCGAATTGAGCATCTTGAGAGCTGCATCGCTGATGTCATACACAAACTTGAATGCATCAAGGATGAAATCGTCATTCTAAAATCCCAAGCGTGAAACCGTTCACCAGAAGTGATTGTGCTTGGAACAAGTCATCTTCGCAGAAGACATTGTGAAACGATATGGCGACGTGTCGGCAGTTGATGGAATTAGTTTCTCTGTGCAGAGAGGCGAGATATTTGGTCTACTAGGACCAAACGGAGCCGGCAAGACTACCACGGTGAGGATGCTCACGGGGGTCATCTCACCGTCATCAGGTTCTATCTCAATCCTCGGCCTCGATATGCCGGCCAGTGCAAATGAGATAAGAAAGCACATTGGCGTTCTTCCAGAAACTGCGAATGTCTATGTAGACCTGACAGGACAGCAGAATATGGCACTCTTCGGAAACCTCTATGGTCTGAAAAAAGATGCTATCACCGAGAGATCAGCCCAACTGCTCAGAAAAATGAACATCCTTGAAGCAAGCAATAGATTGGCGAAGACCTACTCGAAGGGTATGAAACAGCGTCTCAGCCTGTCCATGACGCTTATGACTGACGGAGAGGTTTTGTTCTTGGATGAGCCCACGTCTGGCCTCGATGCTGAGAGCGCCCGTGAGATTCGTGGAGTCATATCAGAGATGGCTGATGAAGGACGTACAATACTCCTGACAACGCATAACATGCAGGAAGCACAAGATCTCTGCTCTCGGGTCGCAGTCATCAATCGGGGTAAGATAGCAGCAATCGACACGCCCGTGAATCTGAGGAGAACCTTCGAGGAGAGACAGAGCGTCGTTATGCAGTTCGCTCAACCCATACCCAAAGAGCGAATTCAGGCATTGGCAGGTGTCGGGGAGGTCTTCGTCACGGGGCCGAACGTTCGGTGCTATACATCAGACCCTGGGATGGTCTTGACAGGATTGGTCGAGCTTGCAGAGGAACTAGGTATCAAGGTCATCTCAGGGAGCACAGAGACCGCCTCACTTGAGGATGTGTTTCTTGAGTTGATACGCTCAAAGGGGGAACGCAGATGACAGAGTCGGCGAATCTCTATCTTCGTCAGATACTTGCAATTGCTCGAAAGGACATCCGGGTGTATTATACGAAGGGCCCCACACTAATCTTTGGCCTTCTCTTTCCCTTCTTCTTCTTTCTATCCTTCGTTGTGGGGAGAGAGATGGAGCCAACCACCCTCATGCCTGGGCTCATTGCCATGGTTGTCTTCTTCTCTGCAACGGCTGTTGGTCCTGTCATCTTTCCTATCGAAACGAGAGGCAACACATTGGAGAGATTAGTGTCCTTACCGGTACCACTCTGGTGTATTCTCACGGGTGACAGTCTTGCGTCTGCGGCATTTTGCCTCATTTCAAGTACTGTCCCAGTCACTCTTGCTTACCTTCTAATTGGGCTGAGCTTGGGCCAGATAGCTCTGACAGTAGTGGGTGTAATTGCTGGAAGTGTTTGCTTTGCATTCTTCGGCCAGCTCCTATCCGCTCCCCCTGTCGACCAGACCTCCACTATAATGATGTTAGGCACAATGGTGAAGTTCCCTCTTGTCTTCATCAGCGGAATTTTCATTCCACTGGTAGCATTGCCTGAGATGATACGATTTGTTTCCCTTCTCTCACCGCTGACTTATCTTGCTGACCTTTTCTGGGGATTATTGACCGGGGCATCAGTCTTTCATCCCCTGCTCAATTTGGCGATAATAGCAGGATGGACTGTTCTACTGATTGTTGCATCATTCTTGGCGCATAGGAGAACACTTGAGAAAAGGCTGTAATCTGCGCAGTTCACAATACTGCTCAATCTCACGTTGGCTTCATTGGCTATACTCGGCCATCAAAGAAAGAACTTACCAAAGGCTAACCCAAGTTGACCATAGGTCTAATAAGTGGGGTACTTCATGCGTTGAGTGAGCTGAAATGAGGGATTGTGTTCTCACCAACTAGCTTACGCGTCTTTTGCGAGTCCTTTATAGAGGACATCATCCTGAACTGCTCCGTTCCTTCAGCATCAAGAGAGGTCACCGAACGTGAGTGAATTTGCTAAGATTGAGAAGAAATGGCAGAGACGCTGGGCAAAGGACAGAATCTTCGAGGCCGACCCTGACCCCAAGCGTAAGAAGTTCTTCTTGACGGTTCCGTATCCCTACGTGAACGGCGATTTGCACATTGGACATGGCAGGACATATACCATTGGCGACCTGATTGCTCGATATAGGCGCATGCAGGGATACAATGTCTTGTTTCCAATGGCCTCTCACATGACGGGTACTCCCATTCAGGGGATGGTGGACAGAGTTCTGGCTGGAGATCCTGCTGCAATTGAGATGTACAAACGAGACCTCCGACATTATTTTGATACTGAAGAGAAGGTGGACGCTCAATTGGCAAAGTTCAAAGATGCCACAACAACAGCAGCCTTCTTCGCCAAGGTTATCTCTGAGGACTTTGATGCCTTGGGCTACAGTATCGACTGGCGAAGACGATTTACCACGGGGGACCCAACCTACAACAAGTTCATCGAGTGGCAATATCAGAAATTCATGGAGCGCGGATATGTCAGGCAGGGGAACTACCCTCTGCTCTATTGTCCAAAGGATGGAAATCCCGTTGGCGAAGACGACCTGCTAGAGGGCAGCTCCGCCAAGATAAAGGAGTTCACAGCCATTAAGTGGCCATTTGAGGACGGCTATCTAGTTGCTGCAACACTGCGGCCCGAGACCATCTTTGGCGTCACCAACATGTGGATCAATCCCAAGGCCCAGTATGTGTGGGCTCTGGTCGACGGTGAGAAGTGGATTGTGTCGAAGGCTGCAGTAGAGAAACTAAGGCTACAGGCCAAGGAAGTGAAACTGCTAGAGAACTTCCCGGGGTCCAGAATCATTGGCAAGACATTCAGAGCAATCCATGACGGTCATGAGATACCAATCCTGCCAGCGGTGTTTGTTGATCCGAACAATGCCACAGGAGTTGTGTATTCAGTACCCGGTCACGCACCATTTGACTACATTGCACTACGTGACTTGTGGGAGGACCCATCCGGCCTCGCTCAGTACGGAATCACTGCCGAGTCTGTCCGAGGAATCAAGATCATTGGCATGATTGCCATGAAGGACTACAGCGAGTTCCCAGCAAAGGATGCAGTCGAGAAGAGAAACATCAGATCTCAGGCCGAGGCTGCAAACCTAGAAGAGGCCACTCAGGAGATCTACAAGGCTGAGTTCTATGATGGAGTCATGCGAGAGAACTGTGCCCAGTTCTCAGGTCGGATGATCAAGGATGTCAAGGACGACGTTGTTGCCTGGATGAAGACCATCAACAAGGTGGACGTGATCTATGAGCCGGACCAACGACCTGTAGTCTGCAGGTGTGGGACCGATGTTCAGGTTGGCGTATTTGCAGGTCAGTGGTTCCTGAACTATGAGAGCCCCGGCTGGAAGGAAGAGGCTCGGAGAGCCCTGAACAAGATGGCCATTGTTCCTGAGATGTTCAGGAATCTGTTCGAGGCGACATTTGACTGGTTGACCCAGAGACCCTGCGCACGACGCAGAGGAATAGGCACAAGACTGCCCTTCGACCCTGACTGGATCATTGAGTCTCTCTCCGACTCCACCATCTATATGGCTTACTACACGATTGCCCATCATATCAGAGGCAATGGACTGAAGCCCGCTCAGTTGACCTACCAGTTCTTTGACTATGTATTCCTAGGGAATGGAACGCCAGCATCTGTGAGCAAGGTCACTGGCATCGATGCGGATCTGTTGAAGATGATGCACAACGAGTTCATGTACTGGTATCCGAACGACCAACGCCATACTGCACCATCTCATATCTCCAACCACCTGAGCTTTGCTATCTTCCACCATGTTGCTATCTTTCCAGAGAAGCACTGGTTGAAGATGATTAGCTTGAGCGAACACCTAAACATGGAGGGCAAGAAAATGAGCAAGAGCAAGGGGAATGTGATTCCTCTAGTAGAGATTCCGGAGAAGTATGGCGCAGATCTCTTCAGAATGTATGTTGTGTCTGCAGCAGAGCCTGGAACCCTGATGGACTGGCGCGAGCGGGATGTGCCCACGATGAGAAACAGAATGCGGCAGTTCATAGACATAACAACCAAGTATGCAAAGAAGACACCCCGAGTCTACACGAAGAAAGACCACCCAACAATGGTGACCAGATGGATGCTCTCTCGTGTGAACTCCTTGACTACGATCTGTACTGACATGATTGACAGTTTCAAACTGAGAGAGTATGCGATTCATGCTCTTTCGGAGATGATTCGCGCTGTTAATTACTACCTGAGCCGTGAGGGAGTTCCTAGGGATGAACGAGAGGGTACCATGGCATACGTCTGTGACATCTGGGTCCGTCTTGCTGCTCCCATAACGCCACACATCTGTGAAGAACTCTGGTCAAAGATGGGTCACACAGACTATGTTTCTCTGACTACATGGCCAAGACCCGACAAGAAGCTAATCGATAGGAATGTTGAGATGGCTCAGCAGGTCGTTGATTCCACCATCCGAGACATTCGTGAGATCACGAGGCTTCTGAAGGGGAAGAAGGCCAAGACAGTCCATGTGTATGTGGCCCCTGAATGGATGTTCAAAGCGATGAACAGCATCCGTGATGCCGACATCCCAACGATTGTCGGGGACATCATGAAGCATCTGATGGCAAATGAGGAATTTCGAAAACATGGCAAGGACGTCAAGACCATCGTTGATCGGATTACACGGGAAAATGGGCTCTGGGACCACTCTGTCAGTGCCAAGGATGAGATGGCTGTCCTACTGGACTCTGCAGACTACATTGGAGAGGAACTGAAGGTGGATGTAATTGTACAAGACTCTGAGCATCCCACTTATGACCCACAGAACAAAGCTCGGTTTGCACTACCGGGACGCGTTTCACTGTATCTGGAGTAGGGATCTCGTTTCCGTCAGGTCTGGGGGAACAATTATATCGCACAAAGGTGAGGGCATAGTCGAAGCTCAATGGTGGGAAGACATTGATAGTCGCATTCATCATGGCAAAAGTTGAGTCGATGAAGTCTCGCAGTGTCCTAGAGGAGATTCGGAAGATGGACGAGGTAGAAGAAGCGTACTTGATTTATGGCGCATACGACCTGTTGATCAAGTGCACCTTCAAGACGCCAGAGGCCCTCAGCTCGTTTGTCGTCAACGAACTCCGCAAACTGGATGGAATTAAGGACACTGTCACGAACGTCTGTGCCCCTGATTGAGGAATAGAGACTGATTCAGATCAAAGGACGCCTGATATGGGTCCATTGGGAATAGTGAGATTCATTCTATTCACTCGAGCCCAAGACGCTCAAGAGTCTCTTGTAGTGGCAGACCGGTGACTAGGTTCCATCCTCTCACTGAGTAGTATTCATCAAGCATCTGATCGAGTTCTACGACTTGACCCGCAGAAGGCCCAATTGGCGACTTCTCCTTAATCAGACGCTCGGGTAAACAATCATCTTTGCGTGTCACACCGAATCGTGCATTGAACAGCCGATTGAGATTGACGATTCGCTCACCAATCTCCTGTAGATCTGCGGCAGTGAGATGTAGTCCGTTATGGATCTTGAGGGCAAGCGCCACATCATCATAGTAGAACTCCGGTGGTATCTGAGTCCCGTACTTGCAGAGACCGACACTCTCTATCATGACCATAAAGTCCTCGCACTCTTTGACCATGATTCCTTTATACTTAGGATTCAGTCTGTCTGCCATCTCTGGCAGGTATTTTTCTCCAAACCGCTTCTTAATGTCCTCATCAAATCCGACCTCATCGAGGACCGGGAATCCATAGAGATGGTCTGCACCCCTCCCGGCAGTCGCTGCGGCAAGTCCCATGGACTTTTGCGCTCTGGGTTCTTGACCTGCAATCTCCTGTTTCTTGACTGTCATGACAAACTTGTCCGTACCACGGCCAATCTTCTGAGCTGCACGTGCGCTACCCTCTGCGAGTATGTCTCCGAATCCTTCTCTAAAGGCAATCATCTTAGTCAGCTTAATGAGACTCTCATCATTGCCCCAACTCAGGTCGATTCCGCCAGTATCCTCTGCTGTGAGTAGACCCTCATCCCAGGCCTCCATCGCCCATGAGATAGTCCCACCAAGAGATATAGTGTCCAGTCCGTACTTGTTGGCAAGATGGTGTCCAAATAGGACCGCCTCTAGGTTATCAATCCCGCATCGCGAGCCCATAGCTGCTTGGGTTTCGAACTCAGGCGCCCCACCCTCATAAGAATAG
>PRDH01000079.1 GCA_003345545.1 Candidatus Thorarchaeota archaeon | reverse complement strand
GAATAACTCGCTGTGAATATCCCTGTATTGCCAGGGGTGACACTCGCTACAGCTAAACAATGATCCGTAATCCGCTGATACATCGAGCTACTTCTATTCTGAAATGTTGTATCCAACCCATGAACCACTAGTCCAAGCCTGTTCTTCATAGCAAACGGGCTCCGGAATGTTGCCTTGACTACATCGGAGCCGAGCCCGAGCATTTCAGCATAGGCATCCAATGGTGAAAGCGTACCAGAGACAGCGACTGAGCTGTGAACCATACTCAAAATTGGTGAGGTCACAGAAGTGGGGTTCAAAGCAACACGATCAAGGGACACCCGTTTGCCTTCGCCGCTCTCTATCATGTTTGCCAAGAAAAACGCAAAATCTTCTCTCTTAGCACACTTTACCCACTCCAAAAGGAAGTCGCCGACTCTATGAATGGAGGAACGCGGGAACTTGCCCGCTTTCAACAGGCTCTTCTTTATCTCAAGTCCATGCTCTTTCATATGATGGAGCACTCTATCAGTTGAATCCAGTCCTGCAGTAGCGGTGACTGAATCAACAATCTCCTGAGGGTCCACCGTCTTCTCTCCATTCTCCCTCATATCCGAAGTGAGTTCAAGCATTCTCCTTGTGAGAGCGCGACAGAATTCAAAGGAGGTGGTGTCCCTATACGGACCATCGCCCACTTCACGTGTGGCCTGTCTCACAACTCTTACAGTCAGGGAGTCACTTGCAGAGTCCAAGGCAGTCGCAGGGACATTATGAGCCTCGTCCTGAACAAGAACCATCTTTGACGGCGGCGTTCCGAGTTCTGGAATGAATACCTCGAGTATCCAGGGATCAAACACGTACAAGTATGAGAGTGCGACTACATCCACAACTTTTGCCAAGCGTTTGGCCATCTCATACGGACACATCGCCTTGCTCTCTCCAAGCTTAACAATTTCAGGAGCTGTCAGAACCTTTCCCGCCAAGTCCTCCAGGAGCTCATCCGGATCTCCAGTTTTCTTCAGTTTTTCGTAGTATGAACATCTGCCGGTAGCCTTCAGCTGCCCACAGACCTCACTTATGGGAGCAACAATATCCGCATTTTCCAATACGAACTGATTCAGGCACATGTGTCGTCTTCCACGGAATGAAACCCCTGACACGTCTTGATGTCTTGAGATCTCCAGCATCTCCTCCATGACACGATCCAGTTGTCTATGGGTCCGTGCGCAGTAGAGCACCTTTCCAGCATTCTCTTTGATCCAGGGAAGGATGGCGCTCAATGTGACGCATGTCTTTCCAAACCCATTTGGTGCCTCAGCACATATGTTGACCCCTGTGTCCACGGCTGTCTCAATCTCAGTCATCATCTCACTCTGTCCTTGTCGAGGCAAGGGATATGGGAAGTACTCTGTGTATCTGGAAGCATTGTCAGTCATGGGGGTGCCAAGGCTCAATCAACCGCTGGCATTGATAACCATGTTGCTTCAAGTTTCGGTATTGATTTAACCAAGTGTCCCCCGAAGATTTCGTGACCTCTCATGAAATTTGATGACATATCCGAGTTCTCATCAGAAACCAGCATGGGCACAATTAGAGTTCGGATTCTAGATCTTGAGAATGGACTTCTGATACTGATATCAGACAAAGAACGTTTTAGGCTGGGCATCTCGGCAGTAGCAATTCCACCTGGGCAAGGAAGTTCAGAACCAACTTCGACGGGGTTATTGTCAATGGGAGTTGACAATGCTCTGGTACGAACAGTGAGTGAGCGAGTTGCATATTGGACCAATCGAACTTGTCTGGTCGTCATAGGCATCGCACAGATGAATCGTGAAGTGGTGCTTGAGATAGTATCTCTTCTCAGGAATCATCTTGTGACCTGATGTCGTCGATTATTTCTCTAATCCACTGCCCAGTGTTCTCGAGCTCCCTGACACTATCAATGTACTTCTCCCAGGTCAGTTCCTCCACTGCCGCTGCCCACTTCTCAAAGACAGATTTGAGACTAGTATAGGCGGCGCTATGATACTCACAGAGGTCCTCCTCAGTACCGTCGCGACCACAGATTCGACACTCTTTCATGATTCCTGTCCTCCAACAGCACCACCATTCCTCTTGGCTCTTCTCTCATCCAGAGCCTTGAGGTCCTCTTGTCTTCCTGGGCATTTCGACCAGTTAATGCACGTGGTCCATGTCCGCCGCCCAGAAATCACCTTTATCATTCTATGGCTGCAATGCGGGCAGACATCATCAAGAGGCGCAATAGTTCCCTTCTGTGGAAGTGGAAATGTCTGATCGCATGTGCCTTCCCTGTAGTTTGAGCATCCCACGAATCTTTTTCCAGTCTTTGGAGACCTTACGATTTTGAGGATACCATCATCACATTTTGGGCACGGCCCAAGTTCTTCGGTGTCCCTCCAATATCTCTGAAGCCCCTTGACCAGTGTTTCGCCTATCTTGTCCTCTTTGTTCTTGAATTCCTCGAGATTTCTGAGGAGCTCGCTCTTTGCTTCAGTGACGACACTCTCCCGACTCTTGAAACCGCTCTGAACGCGCTCCATCTCTACCTCTAGTCGTATTGTCATCTCTGGTGAGAGCATCTCAGGGACGTACTGGTTCAGAGTTTCAAAAACAGCATATCCAAGAGTAGAGAGTTCAAACCTCTCTCCTTGGGTGTATCCTCTCGATTTCACTGAATCTACAATACTCGATCTTGTGGCTTTTGTTCCAAGATTCTTTCTCTCTAGTAGTTTCAGGAGGCTAGATGGGTTGAACCGGGCAGGCCCCTCCGTGTATTTGTTCTCAGAGTCTACGGATACAAGATGGATAGTGTCGCCCACCTTAATAGTAGGGAGCGCCCTCTCTTCGGGCTTGAAGTAGGGCTCATAGAACTCTAGCCATCCCTTTCTCACAATCTGGAGCCCTCTTGCGTATAGACAATGATTGCCGCTCTTAATATCAGCTCTCAGATGATTCTTGATAATCGGCTCTCCAAAGAGCGAGAGAAATCTTCGTACGATGAGGTCGAAGACTTTCTTATCGCTCGGTGGTAGCTGTTTGATTGGTCGCTCTCCCGTGGGATGTATTGCCGGATGTGCTGGATCCGTCTTCTTTCCTTGAATCGGTACTAGATTCCCCCTTAGAATGGTCGCCACCATTGACGTATAGTCCTTAATACCTCCTAGGCCAGTAAGTATGTTTTTGATGTCCAATGTGGGAGGAAGCATCTCACTATCTGTTCTTGGATAGGATATTAGGGCATCAAGATAGAGCCCTTGCGCTATTGCAAGGGTTCGGCTGGGCTTGAAACCGAATTGTCTGTAGGCCTCAGCCTGAAGCGAACTTAGATTGAATGGCGGATGTGGTTGCTGAGTAACAGTCCGCTTTTCTATAGAGCTCACTATTGCATTCTGTCCACTCAGCTCACTCACAATCCTGTTGGCGTCCCGCTCTGATGAGATCTGCCGCCTAGAGTATTCCAACTCAATCTCATCATCATTGTGAGCACCAATCACATGAATTGTCCAGAATGGCGTCGGGATGAAGAGATTGATCTCTCTCTCCCTCTGAGCTATGAATGAGAGAGTTGGCCCTTGAACGCGTCCTGTTGAAACCACCTTGAACCAGCCAGCTGCTCTCTTGATGGACAGAGTCAGAGCTCTCGTCAGGTTGATACCATATAACCAATCGACTTCATGGCGAACATGGCCTGCCTCAATAACTGGAAAATCCAGAGCGCCTCTGGTATCATAGGCCTTCTCCAGATCCGTTTCAGTCAATGCAGAGAACAGCATCCGATGTGCCCTCATCGGGTCCGCTCTGCAGGCATATTTCAGGACGAGATATCCAATCAGACTGCCCTCGACGTCATAGTCGGTCGCAACAATGAATCCATCTACATCTCGTGATAACTTCTGAATTAGGTTTATGATTGGTCTGGTATTGGTTGCCTTCTTATCGACCTCATACTTCGGAACCCATTTACTCTCCATGCGGGGATAAGTCCAGCCCTTCTCAACCTGCTGAAGCTCGAAGAGATGCCCCAGAGCATATGTGACAATGAGCTCATCACTTCCTCTCTTGCATTCATAGTATGATGTCTTTCCTCTCTTGACCTCCTTAGGTGACCTTTTCTCGTCAAGAGCGGTAGCAATCTTCTTTGCCGCTGTTGGTTTTTCGGTAAGGACCATCAATCGGGGCAATGCTTTTCGCCTCTCTATCTTTCCTCTCACGCAGAATAAGCTCCGGAGTTTTAAATACACACCGCAGATTCTGAAGGTCTGCTACTAGTACGGTGATTGATTTCTCGATACTCTTAAAAGCAGACGCAAATTCGAACCCCTGAGGTAAGACTATGCGAGCTTGGTGGCCGAGAATCATTCTACGACCCAAAGTGAGGCTTTCAAGGCCCAAGTTCAGGATGCCGACCAGGCCTCCAGACACAGTCATATTTGGCCTCATGCTCATTGCTGTCTTATTCGTCCTCGGTGGTAATGTATACACGCTCGTGAGAACCCCGCCTGCAATTGCAGGAAGCTCTGGTGGAACGCCTATTCTCGTGGCTCCGGGTCTTGATGTGCAGCTCGGTATGGAAGGTGTCGTTGCATCGGTTGTCATTTTTGTGGGCGTGATAGGCCTTGGTCTTATCTACTACGGATCAAAGTATGTATTTCAGCCAGGTTATGCCACCCGGCTCATGATTCTAGGTATCATCATGTCTGGTGTAGCATTCCTTATCTTCAGCTATCTGTGGGCCATTAAGACAGGCCAACTCTAGGCATTATGCCTTCGCGTGCCCATCTCGAATCTCACTTGAGTACAGTGAAGGGTATAGCTGTTCGCTCTATCAATGACGATATCAGCTGCTTAGCAATACTGAGTTTGATTCTCTTTCGTTTGCTCGCTGGGAAGTGAGTTTCATGCATTGGTTTGGACCACTTTCCTACGAGGCCACCAAAGTCCATGCCCGCGAGGATGATTCTGTCTGGTGAATAGTCTGTTACTATATGACACGCTCGGTCACCATCAGTGAAGCCGCCCCAGAGAAAGGCACGTTCAGTTGGTTCCACCTGTGTGCTTCCGAGCACTGTTCCCAGTTTCGGAACTACTTCCCTCACCTTGTCCATATTGTCTCCATGGGCATGGACAATTGTCACTGCCCCGCCCCCTGTGGCCTCTTCTATATCATCCAGATTGCCATCGAGGTCCGTGGTAATGACACTGCATTTACAGTCTAGATTCAGAAGAGCTGACACTGCACCATCTGCTGCAACATAGACGAAACTTGAGCCAATTCTAGTACTCATCACAGATTGAAGGTGTGTTTCAAGTGAAGGCCCTGCCCCGCAAATGACAACTGTCTTACCTTGGATTTTTTCCTGCAACTGACGAAGCAGTGGATTCGGCTCGACTTCCATCAGTATCTCTGTGAGCAGCCTTGTTGCCTCTCGATCCATGGCTGGGTCTAGGTTCAGTCTATTGACGATATCAAGATAGACTGGTTGCCAATCAAGCCACCTCATTGCGAGTCCTCCATCTGGTCCCTTCGCCTTTCCCGTGCATTCCCTCGAATTGCTTCTCCTATTACAACTGCAATTCTTGTTTCTTTGACATCATGTGTTCGTATGACACTGGCCCCGTTGTATACTGCTACTGAGGTTGCTGCAATCGATCCCAGAAGTCGATCAGAGGGGTCTGGTTGTCCCAGCTTATTCCCGATGAAGGCCTTCCGGGACACACCTACAAGCACGGGACGATGAAGCGCAGTAAACGCATGCAGATTATGCAGTATCTCATAGTCGACTTCAGGTTGCTTGCCAAAGCCTATCCCTGGGTCAACTAGTGTCATACTTGATTCAATTCCTGTTTCAAGGGCTATCGAGAGGCTGTTTCTCAACGAGTCTATCGAAGCCTGATAGCTAACACAAGGGCCTCCACAGTTCGCCATGAGTATGACTGGAACTGCTCTGTCCGCCACCAGCTTCGCCATCTTTGAGTCCGCTCTCAATCCAGACACGTCATTTATGACCGACGCTCCTAAATCAAGTGCTTTTTTGGCCACCACAGAAGAAACAGTATCGATGGATAATGGAATCTTGGTCATCGTAGTTATGATGGCAATAGCTTCTGTGACCCGTCTGAGTTCCTCACTGGCACTTACTTCAGGAGCGCCATAGATATTCCTGGGAGCTGTTGAGGCTCCACCTATGTCGATGATATCTGCGCCCTCTCTCTCGAATCTACCAACGGCTTGCTGGATAGAGTCTTCATCGATAGCAACCGAGTCCTTGTAGAACGACTCCGGTGAAACGTTAAGGACTCCCATGATTCGAACAGGATATCCCTCTCCAATCCGAAGCCCCGACACGTCAACATAGGGCAGTCTCAATCATGTTCGCCTCTATTCAGAGTCTGTATAGAAGGAGATAAAATGTAGCTGATGTAGTCACAAACCAAGAAATGAACGAGGTATCTCAATGAGTGACGCGTTGAAACGAACCCAGCTCTATGACTGGCATAAAACGCATGGCGATGTGATTCCCTTTGCAGGGTGGGAGATGCCTGTCAGGTACAGTGACATCAGAGAAGAACATATGGCGGTCAGAGAAGGAGTCGGCATATTTGACACGAGTCATATGTTCCGGTTCTTTATCAGAGGCCCACAGGCCGCGGAATTCCTCCAGAAGATGACTACTAATAATGTGAGCAAACTCGATGTAAATGACGGACACTACACGACGTGCCTGAACGAGCACGGGGGCATACATGATGACCTGATGCTCTACAGGATTGGCACTGATGAGTATATCTGGATCACCAATGCCTCGAATGGCCCGAAGATCAAGAGGCATCTGTCGAAGAACTCCAAGTCATTTGATGTCAAGGTTATAGACAGGTCCTCAGAGATTGCTATGATTGCTGTGCAAGGCCCGAAAGCGCTCCAACTACTGAGCAAGATTGCAGGACGCGATCTCAGTGGGTACAACAGATTTACCTGCTACCCCGTTGATATTGCTGGATATGATACATACCTGTGCAGAACTGGCTACACTGGTGAGGACGGTGCTGAGGTTCTCATACTAGACTGTCCCTTTACTGATGAGGGCAAGAAGAGAGCCATAGCCTTCTGGGAGAATCTTCTTGCACAGGGCGTTGAGTTTGGTATCAAGCCCTGCGGCCTAGGTGCCAGAGACTCGACTCGTCTTGAGGCAGGGTTTGTTCTATATGGTCACGAGCTTGACGAGGAAACATCTCCGATTGAGGCCAAGATTCCGTATGCCGTCAAGTTCAAGGTAGAACCCCACTACATTGGCTTCGATACAGTCAGGAGTCACAAGGAAGACGGTGTGAAGAAGACGCGTATCGGATTCGTGATGATTGATCGTGGAATCCCACGCGAACACTACCCTATTCTTCTGAATGGAAACGTAATCGGTCAGACAACCAGTGGGGGTGTTTCTCCAGTCTTGAACAAGGGGATAGGCCTTGGATATGTCCCCCCCAATACAGTCAACACAGGGGACATAATTGAGATCGATATCAAGGGGCGTCATCGGAAGGCCGAGATTGCCGAGTGGCCCTTCTACGACCCTCAAAGGTATGGTGGATCGCGCACCGTGTAACATCCAAACTGATTTAAACAGAATGCAATAACCCGAGGCTGCTGGTGAACTATATGGATGGCACCGAAGTCAAAGATGGACTATATTACACCAAGGACCATGAGTATGCCAGGGTTCAAGGTGATATCGTTGTCGTTGGAATAACGGACCATGCTCAGAACTCCCTACACGAGATCACATTTGTCGAGATCTCTGAGGTTGACACTGTCGTCAAAGCAGGTGAGGAATGCGGACTTGTAGAGTCTATGAAGGCATCGTCTGATATTTTCTCACCAGTCAGTGGTAAAATCGTTGAAGTGAACACTGAGCTTGAGGATGCACCTGAGATTGTCAACGAAGACTGCTACGGAAAGGGCTGGATGTTCAAGATTAAGCCCTCGAATCTGAAAGCCGATCTGGCAAAGCTAATGAAGGCAGATGCGTACAGGACTTTCATTGCTTCAGAATAGACACTCATTCCACGAAACATTATGCGGCAGAGATACCCCATCATGGCCCTATTCCCTCAATTGTTTTCGTATTCAGCAAGTAATCGTTGTTAGGACGACTGTATAATTAACAACAACCTTTTTAGCGCATCACAAAATCGCTCCTGCTAGTTCGAAAGAGCATGGAGAGAGTACTCCACATGTCGTTTGAGAAGATAAAGAGGTCCACTGGAAGATTCCTGAAGCAGGTATTTCATAGACCGAAATCGAAGATCTCACGTGGTTCAGTCCTTATCATTGTGACTCTAATCATCACTTTCATCGCTGCACTCGCGCTGCGTCTGGAGCCTCTAATCAACTCTCAACCTATCCCACGCGCTTTCGACTGTTGGTTTCAGATTCGTGTCACTAGGTATGTGGCCGAGAATGGATTCAGTGCCTTTTTCACATGGTATGATGATTCAACTTGGGTCCCCTTTGGCCGTGACATGGCCAGGACCAGTTATGTAGGAGTGCCCTTCACAAGCTCATTCTTCTACTTCCTGCTCAATGGATTGGGCATCAAGATAGATGTTCTTACCGTTTCCTTGGCTTTCCCAGCATTCATGGGTGCTTTCACTGTAGTAATTGCATTTTTCCTCGGCAGAGAACTTATGAATAACACAGTTGGGCTGTTTACTAGCATCTTCGCTGCTTTCATTCCTGCATATCTCCAGAGAACGGTTGCAGGCTTCTATGACAATGAATCTGTGGGTGTCTTTGCCATTGTTCTCACTATGTTCCTGTTCATGAGAGGTCTTAAACGGGGTTCCCTGACAGCCTCTGTTGGAGCAGGTCTCTCTCTTGGATACTTGATGGTGTCTTGGGGAGCAGCTGAGTACATACTAGGTCTGCTCGCTCTCTATGCTTTCATAATGCTCATGATGGGCCACTATAGCAAACGGTTACTCTCGAGCTATCTGATCACTCTATCACTTGGTCTCTTTATTGGTAACTTGATTCCAAGGGTTGGTTTTAACAATCTGACTTCTTTCACGACCTTGGCTCCTATCGGAGTAGCCGCAGTTCTCATTCTATACGAGGTCTGGCTCCGAGTGGGCCACTATCGAGAAGCCACGGCAAGTGTGCTTTCACCCCATATGAGGCCCATTCTCCTTGGAATAGTTACACCAGCTGTTGGTGTCATTGCCTACTTGCTCTATGTAGGAAGTTATGCGCTAACAATCCGACCCTTCACCTCGAACCCGATTCTGACTCTTGGGTCAAAGTTCCTTACTGTAATCAACCCATTTACGAGACTGGATGAGAGGATTCTTGCCTCAGTTGCAGAGCACCTTCCCAGCCCGTGGGGTGCATTCTATAACACACTGCTAATCCTAATCTTCTTCTTTCCACTTGGAATGTACTTCCTGTTCAAGAAAGGTCGTGATGAAGACTGGCTAATGGTAATCTATGGCCTGAGCTCTGTCTATTTTGCAGGAAGCATGATTCGTCTGGGCATGATTCTTGGTCCAGGTGTTGCAGTCTTGGCAGCTGTGGCTGCCTATAGCGTACTTGCGCCCTATGCAAAGGTCGTCACACAGAAGTCTGTGTTTGAAAGGCGTAGGTTTAGGATGAGTACGTCACTCACCTCTGAGCATGCTCTCGCGGCCTTTGCGTTCATAGGCCTCCTCCTCTCTATCAATGTGATACTTGGCGTACAATACGTTTCAAATCAGGTGGGCAGGCCAGAGTTTGCGCCAGCGGCGCTCACAGATAGCAGTCAGTCCACTGATTGGCAGAACGCTATCACCTATATTCGGAATGTCCTGCCTCCAGGGTCCATCATAGGTGCTTGGTGGGACTATGGCTACTGGATAAATAGTGGATCGGACGCGAAGACTATCGATGATAATGCGACGTTCAATAGTACGCAGATAGCACTCATGGGATATGCGCTCATGGCACTGAATCTTACTGAATCACTGAAGACATTCAGACTGTGGAACACCACACACGTACTGGTGTATTGGGGCCACAGATCCACTTATTTCGGTGGCGATGATGGCAAGTGGCCATGGATGGTCCGTATCGCCGAGGACAGGTTTGGGTCTACATTCATCGATGATGAAACATACCTTGGTTCGGATGATTCGACTCAGGAGCCATTCTATAGTTCAACAATCTACAAGTTGATGTCCTATGGCGAGCCAAAAGATGAAACAGAGGCTAACAACCTTGGGCTCACTGACATCAGGATAGAGGTAGACAAACTCTTCTGGGAGGATGAAGACTGGGTGGAGCACATGCCTGTGGACCTTCACGGTGCATTTGTCAACCCATTCATCAGCTCAGCCTACGGTACTGTCAAGATCTATGAGATCGACTACACAATGTACTATCAATACTTGAACCGGACAATGGCTGATTGGGTTCCTGGTCTGGTGAGCACCAACCTTGGCGTTTCACTCGACGGTAGCCTCTCAACAACTGAGCTCTCTTCGCCCAGTTTCGATTACACATTTGCTGGAACCTACAAATCCCAAATCTACACCAGGGCCAACACGACCCACATGTACTATGGAATCAAGATGGACAACTACACGGTGGGTGATGATGCCTTTGGTATTCAGATCTCGCCTGAGGATATGCCTCTCGATTCCGACATACGAATAGTGAATTACAACGGTATGCCCTACGATGGCCATATTCGCTATGATGGTACTTGGGCTCAGGACTCCACTGGCACGAACTCCACCGAGTTCGCGACTGGTAATGGCGTCATCGAGTTCCTACTTCCGCTGAAGTCCGGAGATCCCCAGGACCTTGGGATGATTCCTGGAATGAACTACCAAATCAGACTACTATGGTGGGACAACATCAAGACTGGCGAGCCCATCTTTGCAAGTCCATGGAGAACATTCTGGGTTCCAGTCCAGCTCTACTAGAAAGAGTATGAATCATGCGACAGCTGGTTCACTATCAGTTGCCGCACTTTCTCTCTAAGACAATCCATCACGAAACATCTTGTGCAGTGACGCTCTTGCGTTTTGCTTTTCGTCTATAGACACCATATTTGTCCTGAGGACTGTATTTCGGGGGTCCGGGTTCTGACACAGGACCTCCGCACGATGGACATACGCTCTGGTTGAGAGTGTATCTGTTGCATTTCGTGCATTTGAAGAGATGCGCCACTGTCATTCCCTACTTCTTCACAAAACTTGCAGTACCAGAATCGTGCTCAACCTGCGTCTGAATCAGACCGAGAACTTCGGAGAGTACCTCCTCCGCCTGTTTGTAGTCAGGACTGACAATTCTGAGTTTATATCTGGGTGCGCCAAGAGTGTATATCTCAGTTGTTGACTTCTCGTGTGACTTTCCCTTGGCAAGTCCCTCTGTGAGGGCCTTCTTTATCACCTCTACACCCTCTGGCCCTGGCACGCTTATGGTCAATTCACCATCAATCTCGACCGATGGAATCTCGATTCTCTGTGCTGCAAAGTCTGCAACCTGTTTCTTCAGTTTCTTTGTGGACTGAACCTCATCGAGGGCCTCTATGCCCCCGTCCACCGCTCGCTCAAGTCCCGTATAGATCTCGCCAAAGACATCTTCGATTGGCCAGCCAAGCTTCTCATAGACCTGTTCGAGGGTCATATCGTTCTCCTTGGCTACAAGTTCAAGGATCTTCTCAGCCTTCTGTGCGCGTTTCCACTCGTTGTTTTTGGCCCTCTTCGATTCATTAGAAACACGCCTGAGCGAGCAGTCAATATGCATCTTCTCAGGATCGACTTTCAGAATCTTTACCACGACTCGCAGGTTCTCATGGATGTGGTTACGTATATTTCTGACCCATGTACTGCTGACCTCGGAGATATGGATGAAGCCCTCCTTGTCACCATACTCAGGCAACGTGACGTATGCTCCATATGCGGCGACCTTGGTAGCAACTGCTATCGCATAGTCGTCCACATTTGGCCATTCGCCACGTTTGAATACCATTCTCTCTTCTCCTTACGGAAGAACTTCAACTTCTCTTGCAATCGGCTCGAGCTTGGCTCTGCCTCCACTAGGCTTGGCAAGTAGTTTTCCACACTTAAGACATTTCACTTCTGTTGTGGCATTCCCAAAGATAATCTGCTCGTTCTCACAATCAAGACACTTTACCTTAAGGAACCGCGAACTTGGTTGCTGTACTATCTCTCCCTTGGTCATTAAGAATCACCTTACGCTCGTTCAACCTCTACCTTCTTCATTCGAATACTCTTGCCCAAAACGATGTGGCCGCATTCCTTGCACTTGAATTTCAGAACAGTCTTCTTTGTTGTCTTGGCGAACTTGTGCTGGATTGGCTTCGGGAATGATCCATAGCCCTTTGTCCTCTTCCTCATACGACGTTCACCTTGAGCCATGCTCCGTCTCTTTCCAGCCTTCTCGATCGACACGGCATGCTCAGTGTATTTATGGCAGCGTGGACAGTACTTGTTCAGTTCGCCTTTTACCTTCATTGCGAGTCACCTGTCTTGACTGTGCGATTCGGCTTAGAGTCTCTTATAACACTTAGGGCATGTCCCATCTGAATCTGTGACCCAGATTGACCTGCTCAGGTTGTTATTTGGTAGAGTATGTGTGCAATCACCGTAGCGACCAGAAGAATACTTGCGATTATCACGACGACAGTGGGACCTATCTTGATGCCTGGGGTTTCGTCTTCAAAGAATCTGATCAAGCCGGCTCCACCGCTCGGCATCGGTCCTTCTCCGCGCTTTCCTTTCTTCTTTTTAGCGGTCTTCGGCATTCTAACTACCTTCTCTTGAGCGCTCTGACTCCACAAGATGTTTGGTTTATTAACTCTTCTAATAGTTCAGAGAATCAGACCTAGAATTGTTGAGCCATGTTGTTGAAACACATCCGTGTGTCAATACACAGGTCAGAGGAAATCAAAGAATGGACTGAACCTGCTCAGTCTATGATTCTCTTGACTCATCACTCTCTGGACTCCATAGGGCAAGAACACGGGCTCTGTTTGCACTTGGAACAAGCATCTGTGTACTTCTTGTAGAACGCCTCAGACACGTCGATAGTAAGAAGATTTGCAAGGGAGCAGAGCCATGCAAAGACGTCCGCCACCTCTTCTTCCAGAGCTGCTGTGTTGCCCCCTTCGAGGACAGCCCTGCTAAGTTCCGCAAGTTCTTCCTCTGTCCTCTGAAGAGTGCCCCTCACTCCTCTGGCTCTGTCCCTCTCGAGGTAGACTCTTCTCATCATTTCCTGTGCATCTTCAATCCTCATACAATGCCCCCGTAGGGGGTCCGAGCATCATCGGACCCTCACCTGAACCTGAGATGAGCATAGGCAGGAGTTTCAGTTTCGAAGGCAAAATGCACCTTCTGGTAGTCCTTGCGGAACTCTCCGACCTCGGCTGCGATTTTCTTGACATCTTCGCCCTTCATGACCACTCGTGTCATGAGTTCCGCAATTGCATCCATCTCGGACTCCTTCATTCCCAGTCGGGTCATCTCGCTCGTACCAAGTCGAATTCCGCCTGGTGTCTTATAGTCCCGACCTCTCTTCTTGTCCCATGGCAGAAGATTGCGGTTGATGACTATGTTTGCATTCTCCAGGGTCTTTTCAACAGCCGCTCCATCACTCAACGGGGTTTCTGTGACATCCACAAGAACTACATGTGACTGAGTGAAACCCTTGTGCTCGGCGATGACTTGCCAGCCTCTCTCATGAAGTGCTTGGGCTAGTGCCTTAGCATTCTTCATGATTTGCTTACTATAGGCCACTCCAAACTCCGTCATCTCTGCAAGCGCGATGGCTAAACCTGCAACATTGTGCAGATGGTGATTGCTCAGCAGACCTGGGAATGAGGCCCGCTTGATAGCATCAGCAAATTTCTCCTTGGCCAAAATGATCCCGTGCTGCGGACCCGGCATTGTCTTGTGGGTCGATGCTGTCACGATGTCTGCGCCCTCTCTCAGGGGATCTTGGAAGAAGCCACTGGCGATCAGACCAGAGACATGAGCTGAGTCATACCCAATCGTCATCCCGTACTCGTCTGCAATCTCACGGAACTCCTTTACTGGGTGTGGAAATGGGAATACACTCGCACCAAAGAGCAGGAACTTGATCTCATCGCCTTTTCCTTGTAGTTCCCTTATCTCTTTGATACTCGCATCAACATCAATATTGAACTCCTTGTCATCAAATATCCAATTGCGCACCTTGTGGCCACGAATCTGACCTGCGGTACCGCCGAGGTCCTTCCTTGCGTGAGAGATATGGCCTCCGTGGGCAATAGACAGTGCCATCATCCTGTCCAGTGGCTCCATGACCGCCGTATACATAGCCAGATTTGCTACGACGCCCGAAACTGGTCGAACATCTGCAAACTCTGCCTTGAACAGCTTCTTTGCAAGGTCGATGGTGATCAGCTCGACTTGGTCTATGTACTTGCATCCTGCATAGACTCTCTCTCCCGGCCAGCCCTCTGCATAGCGGTCTCTGAAGTCGCACACTATTGCTGATCTGACTGCTGGCGAACTCACGTTCTCCGAGGCAATGAGATTGATGGTTTTTGTCATCCAGTCATCATGGGATTCCAACAAACGGAAGACTTGATCGTAAAGTTCCTTGTGTTTACTCATATGTGGAGTCTCCATTTCCTAAGGATGGTTCGCGCTAGGTTCAGCTTCGTTATATGGCTTGTGACATCTACAAACCAAGGTAACACCGCAATCTCTAGAATCATTATTATGGCTACACTTCAGATTAGTATGTGAGGGGTTCATGCATGGATGATGATCAAACTTTGGATGACTTGAAGGGGAAGACTCTTGCAGTATACTTCTTTCTTCTTAGACAGACAAAACCAATCTCGGCAAGACAAATCCAGCGGAGAATGGGAATCTCAAGTCCAAGCTTGGTGCTATACCATCTGAAGAAGCTTGAAGACCTCGAATTGGTTGAGATGGACCAGATCGACGGATTTCGCGTGACAAAATACATCAGAGTTGGAATCCTCCGATTCTTTGTTGGACTGGACGGTTTTTTTCTCCCACGCTATGTGTTCTACTCGCTCTTCGCCATATCATACCTTATTGGAGCATTGTGGCTGTTCGGATGGTATCTGACACCCCATTTCATCCTACTCGTTGTCTTCTCATCATTCTCGATAATCGTTTTCTTGTACGAGGCTGTGAGTATGTGGAGGAGCAGACCCACTATCTAGCTCTGCAATCGTTCGATTAGTCTAGTTCTAAGACTAGCTCACCATGGTGTCTGGAAGCTCAAATGTTAGAATTAAGAGCAAAAAAGCTCCTTGTGTATTTTGAAATACTTGTCGTAAGTGGTGAAAGCGGTGTTTAGGAGAGGAGTCATTACCATTGTGCTCATCGCTACTGCAGCGATGACCTCTGGCCTCGCTGTCCCCCTCTTACTGAGTTCGATGGCAGGAACGAGCACTTTAGATATTCCTGAGCCAGGTGTTGAAATTGCTCAGACTGCGTTTGCTCCTCTATTATCGAATGAAACTGATTCTGCAATCATCACCGGCAACTGGTCAGGGCCGGGATGGGCAGGGACATACCAGCTTAATCTTCCGAGTCCATCGATAAGCCATGAAGAAGGAAGAATCAAAGCGCTCTCATTCATCGATGAGGATCT
>PRDH01000078.1 GCA_003345545.1 Candidatus Thorarchaeota archaeon | reverse complement strand
GACGTCCAGCCTCAATTGCCTTCAGTGTCGATATGCTCTCTCCCACCTTCTGTGCCAACTCATCCTGACTTATCCCCTTCTTTTGGCGAGCTGCCAGAATTGTCTTTGCGTAGTCCTCAATCAATTCCATATCTTCAAGGCGTACTCCAATCGATGGGCCCTTCGGTTTCGGCCTAGGTTTTATTCTGGATATGGATTGTGGGGGTGATGATGGCAGCGATGATGAGGGTCGGCCTGGATTCTCAAGCCAAGATGATTGTTGTCGGGGTAGTGAAGAAACACGTTGAGTGGAAGACTCGCTGGATTGCTGCCCGAACCTAGCTGTACATTGAGGGCACAGAAGCATTGATGCACCTTCAATCACTACGTTTCTACCTTGGCCCTTCATTCCTCGGCCACATAATTCGCAACTTGGCACTTCGGATTCCCTCGCATATAGGTGTTCTTCAATTGAGGTGATAAAGATTATCGATAGTACAAACTCAACATTCCTAGAATCAAAAGGACTCCCCCAAAGCAAGCCTTAAAGCCTCATCAGTGGATGACGTCCTGAGGTGCCACTTCTTGCCAGAAACTACTGACGCCAAGGATGAAGTTAGTGTTGATGATTCGGCCTATTCACAGAGTTATACAAGACACTTGGAAAGACGCCTTCGTGCCTTGGAAACCGAGAAACAAATCTTGCAGGCAGAGCGTAGTCGACTAGAGAAAGAAACTCAGACACTTAGAACTGAACTTGAAAAGCTTAGACAGTCCCCGCTCATTACCGCATCAATTATTGATCTCCTTGAGGATGGACGAGCTATTGTGAAGAGCTCAACTGGACCCAACTTCGTTGTGCATGTGGCATCTTCAATTTCGGCAGAGAAGTTGCAGCCAGGTGCAATGGTGGCGCTCAACCAGAGATCCTTTGCAATCACTGAAGAACTGCCACCGTCACGAGACCCAATCATTCAGGCAATGGAGATAGAAGAGGCACCTGATGTTTCATATGCGGATATTGGCGGTCTCAGACAGCAGCTTCAAGAGATAAGGGAAACCGTCGAGCTCCCATTGCTCGAGCCTGAATTGTTTCGAAAAGTTGGTATTGAGCCACCAAAAGGAGTGCTATTGACGGGTCTTCCTGGTACGGGCAAGACTCTGTGTGCTAGAGCTGTTGCACATGAAACAAAGGCTACCTTCATTCGTGTTATCGGATCCGAATTGGTCCAGAAGTTCATCGGTGAAGGAGCACGACTCGTTCGTGAGATTTTCATGATGGCGAAGGAGAAAGCTCCTGCAATCATCTTTGTTGATGAACTCGACGCAGTAGGTTCTCATAGGCTTGATATTGCAACATCAGGAGATAGAGAAGTACAAAGAACACTGATGCAACTTCTTAGTGAGCTTGATGGGTTTGAGGCAAGGGGGCAAGTTGCAGTCCTAGGAGCCACGAATAGACCCGATATCCTAGACCCAGCCCTCCTACGACCAGGGCGATTTGATAGAATCATCGAGTTTCCACTGCCTGACGAAACCAGCAGAAGTGAGATATTCAAGATTCATACCCGTGGTATGAATCTTGATGGCAACGTAGACTTTGATAGACTCTTGGTGGTAACAAAAGATAGAACTGGAGCAGACATAAAGAGTATCTGCACGGAAGCAGGTATGTTCGCCATTCGAGAGAAGAGGACTTGTGTCACCCAAAAGGACTTCCAAATGGCGATCACAAAAGTCCATGACCGTGGCGGAAGTAGTAATGCTCCAAGTAGTATGTACTGCTAGTCATTGACTCTGACGGCCATCGTGAGCTATAATGAGATACAGAGAGTTTCTCAGATTTCGGTTGAAGGATATTGTACCAGATGAGGTGATTTTACCTGCAGGATTTCATGTCGTAGGATATGTTGCCCTAGTGCGTCTAAATTCCGAACTCATGAAATATGCCTCTTCCGTGGGCGAGGCAACACTGGACTACGACCATCGGCTGAGATCGGTAGCTGTCCGAACGGGGCCCACAAAAGGTATCGAACGCAAGCCGGCATATATGGTAGTTGCTGGAAGTAATGATACTACCACAATACATACTGAGAACGGAGTCCATTTCAAACTCGATCCCATTCGTGTGACTTTTTCAGGTGGTAACAAAGGAGAACGAATTGGCATGTCAAAACGTGTCGAGGCGGGAGAGTGCGTCGTTGACATGTTCTCGTGCGTTGGCCAGTTCGCTCTGCACGTTGCGAAAAGAAACGAAGTTGATGTCATCGCTATAGAAATCAATCCAGAGGCATACAGATTCCTTGTTGAGAACATAAGAATCAATGAATTGGAGCACAAGGTTTCTGCCGTACTGGGAGACTGTCGAGTAGTACACCCAACTCATGTTGCCAATCGTATCATTATGGGATACTTGCATAATACGGAGCAGTTTCTGCCACACGCTCTTGATACCTTAGTAGAGAAAGGCGGAACTATTCACATGCACAAGGCTACTTCAGATAAGTCGTTACAGGAATCTATTACGAGTATTACAAGAACATGCAAGGAGAGAGGGTTTGTATCGGATATAGAAGTACGTAAGATTAAGAACTACTCACCAGGTGTTAGTCATCTAGTCTTCGACATCTGTGTCAGCTTGAAGTAGTCTGAAAAGCGTAATCATTTTATCTATGGACGTAGGGCAACACACATGTGACGGTATAGTGGCCAATCTTCCGTCCCTCCGATCTTTCAGTAGGTGATCTTATGGGATTCCGAGGTTTGTCTCCAAAGCAAATGGAACGAATGATGAGAAAAATGGGCATCGAACAGAAGGACCTCGAAGGCGTCAAGGAAGTACTGATTCGTTTTGCAGACAAAGAGTGGGTGATTTCCAGCCCTCAAGTAACAGTGGTTAAGCAAGCCAATGCAGAAACCTTTCAAATTGCAGGATCCAAGAAAGAACGTGCTATTTCGGAAGGAAGTGCTACTGGAGCACCAATCGCAGCTGAAAAGGCTGCACCGAAAAAGAAGATTGAAATTCCTATTGAAGATGCCGCACTTGTTGCCGGACAGACTGGTGTTGATATCGAAACTGCAAGACAGACACTGATAGAAACTGAGGGCGATTTGGCAGCTGCAATTTTAAGACTTCGGCATTGAAAGAGCAGCACTGTAATAATAGTAATACAATATCATTTCGATTCTTCTTCTGCAGTAATCCAATCCCGGACCATCTTAAGGCGTACAAAGTCCTCTCGTTCCCGCTCTTCAAGTGCAAGTTTCACAAAGCGGACTGTTGCATCAAGTCTTGGAATGACAACAGTTTCGAGTGCAGACACGCGTCTTTTTGTTCTTTCAATCTCAAGTGCTAACCGCTTTACTGTTGATTCAATCTCAGCAAGACGGACTATTGCTTTGAGAGCATCTCTGAATTTTTCACCCATGACATCGAATTTTGCGCTGGAATCTGACAGTGAATAGGGAATCTCAGGACTATGTTGTTCGACAGAGAGCACTGGAACTCTGACACCCATCATCGATCTTGTGGATATGTTAAGATTCGCTTCAAACTTGCTAGCATAGGCAAACTCTATCACTCTGCTTGGGCCCATAATCATCTTTGCTTGTGTCAGGGCGGAAAAAGCATCAGATAGAGTCGAGTCCACTTTCTCTCTGGCTTCCTTGATTTCCGCTATCGCGTTGAAGAACTCCATGATTAGAGAGTCACGTTTTTCGCGAAGGAGATCATGACCTCGTTCCGCGAGTCTCATTCGATTCTTAAGAGCTAGAAGCTCCATGCGAGTGGTCTTTGTACCTGGGAGAATCGCGCTCATCTATTTCACTCCGAGGTGATAATCGAATGATTCCTAGTAGAATGTGAATGCAAGGGCACTGACGATAATTCCGGCAGTACAGATTATGAGCCAATCTTTCAGGTATTTTTGTACTAGCTTGGGTTTCTCATCGATTTGCCCCGTGGTAATGAAGGTCACGATAGATATGAACATGAACGCAAATGGAAGAGGCGCTGTTGTATTGTTCAGACTGACGTCAGTAATCATGATAATTGCCATAAGACCTCCGAAGATGAGGATTGATATTATCATCAGAGAATTCAGGATATGTTTGATCCGTTCAACGTCCATCTCAGATTGACAGCTCCTAACAAGGATTGATGACCAAGACGCTGGTCACATTACAGGCCAATTCTTTCTGTTCAAAAAGCTTGTGTATCGCTCTTGCAGTCTGATATGAGAGAGTCCTGAGAGTATTACCACACGCTTTATATTATTGAGTTGCCTTGAGAAATTGTATTACATGAACTACTTGTGATACGAACGCTCCAAACAGTAGAGGTTCATACAATGACAATTGCCATTCATGAGAGTGCATTGATACGGCATTTCAATACTCGCAAGGAGGTCCTACGAGCATGGGAAGAGAGAATTGGAGCTAGGTTCTCACCGTTTCGCGGCTTCAAGATGCCTGATAGTCGTCTGTACATAGAAGACAACAACTTCTTGGATTCTATTGTCGATTTGATTATCACAAACGAGAGACATGTTTTCATTAGGGGTCCGGTAGGATCAGGCAAGAGCACGTTGATGCTTCTGGCACTGAGAGACCTACCCACATTAGCGGACCGGAAAGGCAACAGGTTTGTCACCGGGTATGTAGGTATGACGGGGCTATATGAGAAACAAATGGCAGCCGCAATTGCGGATTCTCTTCGGGTGAAGTACAAACGATCTTGGGAGTCTAGCCAAATAGTTGATGCTGTTGGCAAAGAGAGCCTGAGAAGGTACATTGAGGAGAAGAGTCGCACAGCTCTTTTCATAGAAGACGTTGCAGATAATCAGGAGGCTGCATTCCATAAGCTTCGGTTCCTTGCAGACCTGCCTACTCAAGAGATGGTTGAGGCCTATGGAGAAACAAGAACTCTTGATGAGCCAATTGTCACCTTGGTCATGTCTGGGACAATGATCTACTGGAATGCAATGCTTTCGTTTCTGCCACAGATTGCAGATCGAACAGAGCCTCTCGACGTACCTCCACTCAATAATGCAAAAGCGAGAGAATTCATTGGACGCAGAATCGCTTATGCACAGGGGCGCATTGATAGTTTTGATCCAGATAATTTCGATATTTACCCATTTAGTGAGGACGCGATTCGCGTCATCAATACTGCGGCAAAAGGAAATCCACGCGATATTAGGATGTTGGCAAGAGGATGTCAGCAAGTAGCTGCTGAGAATCTTCGTAAGAACAACGATCCAATAGTCAACAAGGAAATTGCAGAGCTTGTTTCTGAAGCTTATGCAACCATTCTCAAGGAGGTTCAATGATATGAGTCTACTCGGAAAGTATAGACGTGAAGAGGCTGAGAAAGACGAAGAGGGTCAGACCACAAAACCTGTTTCACAGAAACCACTTGGCACTCCAGTAAAGAGTGTTGAGATTATCTCTGCGGTCCCTAACAGAGATCGTAGGAGCCCAATTGTATCTTTCTCAATTCCAACTGATCTTCGAGCTTGCCTGAAGGCCATCCGGAAGACGAAGGCAATCAATCTCAGTATGTGGGTAGAACGGCAGATTCGTGAAGCTGTTGTACATCAGTTCCCTGAGATAGCCAAGGAATATCTTGAACAAGGTTAGAGTGGGAGATTGTAATATTAGTATTACGGGGCATGCTCAACAAATGCAGTATCTGTTGAGGACTTGGATGACCTACGGCGTTTCGTGATACAAGAATACATACTGTGACTCAGTACAGATGATGATGCCTTAACACACGTCAGCCACTATGGAATCGGTTCGCAGTACGGCTCTGGCAACATACGGTTCAGGCGTCTGAGGTTCCCGACCTGCAATGAACAGTCATTCCAAATAATGATGATACTTGGCGTAGTCAGCAACTCTGGCCATGCAGAGCACTGCAAGAGCTGGATCATCGAAACACGGAATTCTATTCATCTCGAGTAACTCCTTTCCAGGTTTTCCAACATCTCCAGCTAGCCAGACTCCGACAATCGGTTTCTCTTTTGTGGACATATGTACAGCTTCAAGTGTTCCAGCGGCGTGTTCTGTCTGTGTCATTCCCGCAAATGTCGGTACTCCGCAGATAACAAGCAACATGTCTACATTCGGATCTTTCAGAAGAAGCTCGGCTGCAAATCGGTATTCTCTTCTTCCACCACTAGCAACAACATCTACTGGATTTTCTGAGGATGCCATGGGCGGAAGAAGCCGCCGAAGCTCACGTTGTGTTTCTTTCTCAAGTGTAGCAATCGGTAAGCCGAATTCCGATGCTGCATCGGTTGCTAGGACTCCGGCTCCTCCTGTATTACTAATAATACCTATATTACAGCCCTTCGGTAGTGGCTGGTAGTCAAAGAGCTTACAAATCTCAAACAGTGTATCTAGTGTGGGAGCTGTTACACATCCAGCCTGGCGAATCATTCCTTCGAATACTCGTGTTGACCCTGCGAGCGATCCTGTATGTGACAATGCTGCACGATTGCCAGCCTCGCTCTTGCCGCCCTTTAGTATGACAACAGGCTTTTCGTGTGCAGCTCTCTCCAGTGACTCGAAGAGCTCTCTTCCTCTAGTTACTCCCTCAATATATGCAGCTATCACAGTTGACTTGGAATCCTGTCGGAAGTACTCTAGGATTTCAACAAATCCTATGTCAGCCGCGTTACCAATGCTTGCAAACTTACTCATTCCAATTCTCTTCGCTTTAGTATTGTAGATACTCAAGCCTCCAAGAGCTCCACTCTGGGACACGAAGGCAATGTTACCCCGTTCAGGCATCATTGTGAAAGTTCCATTGAACAAGTGAGTGTTGGAGATGCCAACGCAGTTTGGTCCTATGATTCGTATGTCTGCATTTCTAGCAGCTCTAATCATAGCTCTCTCTATCTCTGCACCCTCAGGTCCGCTCTCACTAAAACCACCAGAAATAATCACGGCATTCCTAGCTCCAGCATTATGTATCTCTGGTATCAGAGATGGACAGTGTTTTGCTGCTACTGCTACAATGACAAGGTCGACAGGTTGCGGTATGTCAGCGAGACTTGGATACGCTTTTACACCCAGCACCTGTTTTTTACCATGGGTTACAGGAAACACGCTGACCTCAGAGGATAAGAGATTCATCAAGATGGAGTTGCCCAGTTTCCTGTGATCTGAAGATGCACCCACGAGTGCAACGCTCTTTGGATTGAAGAATGAGTCGATGCGTTCGAATAGTCTGACCTGCGAGCTGGGCATACCATGAGGCGAGAGAAGAATTCGTTTTATGTCTGTCGTGTTGTCCTAAATACAAGTAATACTAGTAATACAATTGACTGTTCTTCTTCAGCTCTGTCAAAAGACGCTTCAATCGTCCCTTGTGTACACAACTTGATGTTTCAAGAGCGTCTGTGACTACCGACCTGGCTTCAGGGCACTTCTTTCCAACATTCAGAACTGCATTCATTGCTGTCTTGACTATCTCCCGCTTCTTACTCTTGCAGAGCAATTCTGTCAAAACATATGCTGTCGATTCGTGGTAGAAATTACCGAGCGCTGTTATTGCTACCGTTGCTATTCGATCATCTTTTAGAAACGCAAGCCCTTCAAGTAACTGAAGTGAATCTATCGTACGGACTCTGACATGCATGTGAATTAGATCAAGTACGCGTCTATAATTTTCGCTTGATGGGTCCTTGGTATAGATGTCGAGTACGTCCTGAAGCATGAACCTCAATGTAGCAAATGAATGCCTGCTTGAGAGACCGCATAATCCATCACCATCGTGTCGAATGATGCAGTCGTGCAAATCACGATATGCCAGATTGGAGGAATGAAGCACTTGTTTCGGTACTACTGTATATTGATCAATGTCGCTGATAATAATTGGATATCGTATTACAGTTAATAGCTCTTCCAACTTCTTTGAGTCAATGGTGTATCCCTTGATTCCATACTCGGATAAAATCTGGCGGACTGTTTCGCAGTACCAAAGGGGGACAATGTTGACTTCACTATCCTTCCTCTCCAAGGTCAATCCTTGGGCCGCTTCCCGATTCAAACGCTCAAGCAGTTGAGAAAGATCTTCTGAGATTTGAACATCAAGGTCATTTGAACTGAAGAAGAGAGTATCACCTGTTTCTATTTGCTTTCTAGCGACCGACTCGATGTATTCACGTAATGAGAGAGAGGCTTCTGTTAGCGAGTGTTCGTTCTTCATCCGAATAAGAAGTTCTTCAGTACTCGTGTGGATGGGTTCAAGTCCTCGGCATCCCAGTAGAGAGAATAACATCTCTCTGTACTTTAGGTCTTCGACCTTGGTCTTATCCACTCCTTCACCTACAGGGAGGGAGTAGCTGAATTCTTGAGCCCTCATGAGAAATCCCAAAGTGTCCGGCCATCCCCTTTCTCGCTCAATGTGAGAGAGCAGATCAAGCAGGTCGCGGTCTCTTCGCTCACCGACAGCATCAGCTAGCAATTGTATAATGTGATGTTCTTCCGACTGCTTAGCACGTTCTTTGGCGGCCTTCAAAATCGCCGCACGGTTATCATCTTCTGGCAAAGAGGAACCTCATGGACTCTATAGAGGATATATGCGAGTGAATGGTTCCCTTCCTGCTATAAGTTTAGGTGTGTTGTTCTGCATTAAGCTTTGTATTTCTTGTATTACAAGTATTAGCATGCCAGTAAGTACTGATATACGGAACCTATGATGCCTCGTGTGAATCAATTTCATTCGAATACTCCCGTTCTATGATTAGAACTATGTAGTAATTGTGACAGGCGTAGTATGAGTGTGTCGTGACAATGGAAGAAAGGCTGGTGTCATTGGATCACAATCTCTCTGACATCTCAGGCACTTTCAGTGTCATCTCTATCTCCTCAAGAACTTCCAGGATGACTCAATTGTAGCTTGAATGTACTAGTGTTAGACTGTGATCTTACACATCGGTCGTGCTTCTGTGTGCGACACGCTCGAGCCATTTCTTTTTCGTGCTCTATCCATGAAGAGTGTATCTTAGTGTGATAGGTGTTCAATGTGTCTGATACAGAATCCAGTCCAATAGACTACTCACTCGATCTTTTTCTTGAGATATCAGTCTTCAAAGCAAGTGATGATGAGAGCTCTTCCAGGATGGATGTGATTGCACGTTCGGTCACTTTGATACTCTCTAAGTCTTCTTTAGTTAGCTCCGACTTCCCAGCAAGAATCTCGCGTATTCTTCTATAGTCACCTATGCGCGTTGCAACCTCTTCAAAGGGGCGAAATATTGTGAGCTCAAATAGTCCAAGGTATGTAAGAAGTAACATTGTATAGAAACAGCTGGTTATGTTTCTCCGGGCTTGCTTCAGTGTTCTATTGAAGGCACCCCTCGATACGCCTTTCGTCCTTGTTCCAGTCCCAGAGCGGATTGATGCTTTGTCTTCATATGTGATGTGTGTTCCATAGCCATCCTCCACCACTAGGTCGATTAGGAGCGTTTCAAGCTGGGTTTCACTAAGAACAGACCCTGCTTGGAGTATCCTGAAAATCGGTTCTTGGAGTACTTGCCTTGCTCCTGATGTCAGTTCTCTGATACTTTTCCTATTGGATCGCAGGTCAGTTTCTTTGTCCATCGCATGAATTCCCCATCATGTTGATGCATCGATTATGTCAAGGCGTCTGGAATGACCTCTCAGACTGGCTTTGAGGTGTTCTCTCACAGCGGAGATTAGTTCTGCTGTGCGGATACAAAATCGTATACAGAAGCTCGGGCTCTTAAATATCATTCTGCTCATTTGCTCATACTTGTAATACATGCAATACAAGATACTATCGATGAGATAGAGTCCATTCTGACTTTGAATTCATCTCAACGAACCCAAGAATGAGATTACCACGGACTTCATCAAACTTGTATATACCAAAGATGTGTCGACCTGAGCTATCAATCCATTCTATTCTGCCCTGAAGTAAATAGTGCTGAAAAAGAATACGGCAGTGTTTTCGAATTGAAACGAATAGATTCTTGTACCTCCTCCGCTGTGATGGTCGAATGCCCCATCTAGACAATATGAACCGGTTCGTGAGATTGTTGCTTGAGATGAGAGTTGATTTCCTTGATTTCATTTCGCTGTTCGTATCTAGCAGGGTGCTCTTCAGGCAGTCTGGAATTGCTGCCAAGACGGATACGGTTGCCTCTGGATCACGTATCGCTGCTGTAATATGGGTACTAGTGGTCAAGGCCTATCATGTATTAATGCCTGTCCCATCTTAAGAGGACATATAGGAAAATGCTTCAGAGATTGTAGCAGATATAGCGAATCGGTATGCCCAGAGCGTTCATCTCAGGATATTGTCGATTCACTGGATTAATATTCAATGTACAGTCCACATCCGAAAGGAGTAATGATGGTGAATACCAGAGCAACTATTCACGTGACAGGAATCGTTCAAGGAGTAGGATTCAGACCTTTTGTCTATCGCATGGCAAAATCCTTGTCACTTCTGGGGTATGTGTTGAACCTTGGTGATGCAGGCGTTCAGATTATAGTTGAGGGCGATGACAAGCGTATCAAGAAACTAATCAGGAGCATCAGAAGCGACTCACCCTCAATATCACGTATTGATACATTGGAGGTAGAGTGGACTGCTCCGCAGGGTTCGTTCAGGGATTTCCAAATTCACGAATCTTTAGTCACTAGAAATGAAGATGCAATTCCAATACTGCCGCCGGATATTGCAATATGTGATGACTGTGTAAATGATCTTTCTGATCCTAACTCTCGCTGGTACCTCTATCCATTCACATCATGCGCTGCCTGTGGACCTAGGTTCTCAACTATCACCGACCTGCCATATGACAGGCCCAACACCACGATGGTAGACTTTCCATTGTGTAATACTTGTAATACCAGTTATACTGAGCCACTTGACCGTCGGTATCATGCTCAGACTACGGCCTGTGCAACTTGTGGCCCCAACTATCGATTAATGGATAATAGAGGGAATCAGATTGCTGACACAGACTCCATCAAAACTGCCGCGCGGTTGCTTGCTAATGGGGCCGTCATTGCTATTCAAGGAATATCAGGAACTCATATTGCCACAAAGACAAGTGACTATAGGCCAATAGAAACTCTAAGACTAAGGAAGAAAAGATCTCAACGTCCTTTTGCGATTATGTTTAGAGATCTCACTATGCTCAAGCATCTAGCTCCCATCAGTAAGCTTGAGGAGAAGATTCTCACATCCTGGAGGAAACCTATCGTACTGGTTTCGAAAGTATCCAAGGATTCACCGAAGTATAGAGGAGTATTACAAGTAATACCTAGTGAGTCATTGGACTTCATTTCACCTGGACTGGACACTGTTGGAGTCATGCTGCCGTATAGCCCAATGCACCATCTTCTCTTCAGGTGTATTGATGAACCAGCTTTGGTCATGACCAGTGCCAATCCCACAGGATTGCCTATGTACATCGAACCCAATATCATCATGAGGGATCTTCGGGAGATTGCTGATTATTTCCTGGTGCACAACAGAAGAATACAGCAGCGCTCAGATGACTCCGTAGTCAAACTAATCGACAACAGAAACCCGGTCTTCATCAGACGTGCAAGAGGATATGTACCAGAACCAATTCTTTTTGATGGCCCATGGAAAACACTCAGAGTAATTGGTGTAGGCCCAGAAGAGAAGGCGACTGGTTCCATTTTAAGATCGTGCCGGATTTACATGACACAGCATATTGGTGACACGAATCAGGTTGAGAACATCGATTTTCTATCAGAGGCAATTAACCATGTGCTGCGTCTGTTGGATGTCAACAGACCAGATGCCGTTTCATGTGATCTACATCCGGAATTCCTGAGTACAGATTTGGCAGAACGGATGGCTGCTGAGTATGAAACCCCACTTTTTCGTGTGAACCATCACCACGCACATCTTGCTTCCATAATGGTTGATGGATTGATGCCATGTGATAGTCGTATTGTTTGTATTACAGCAGATGGATTCGGTCTTGGACTGGATGGAAATGCGTGGGGTGGTGAGATTCTTGTCGGTGATTACAGTAAATCAGTACGACGAGGTGGGCTGAAAGCGCAAGAGTATACCGGCGGAGACCTATCAGCTACATATGCGGCTAGATCGCTGATTGGAATAGTAGGTGAGAATTTAGAAAGAGATAGACTCCTTGAAGTCTTGGGTCCATCGTTTGTAGGTCCGAACACTCAAGTTTCTGAAAGTGTTGTAGACACTTTGCTTGAGGCCGAGAATAAGAAACTAAACACAGTAACAAGTACAAGCGCTGGTAGGTTTCTTGATGCGGTAGCGCTTGCACTTGGAATCTCTTCTGAGAATTCATACGACGGAGAATGCCCGATGAAATTAGAGGCTGCTGCTCGGCACACCAATCTCCGAATTGATTCTGATATCGTCAACTCGGATCATGGTCCAGTGTTGGATACGACCCATTCATTGCTAGAGATACTTGATATGAGAGAGAGAGGTGTGAATAGAGCAGAGTTGGCCTATGCTGCCCAGTGGCATCTAGGTGAGAGTCTAGCAAAGATTGCATGTGATGTAGCAATTGATCAGGAATTACTGCATGTCGGATTCTCTGGCGGCGTCGCACTCAACCGGATAGTGACTGCTTCGATTGAGAATCAGGTTCGCCAATACAGATTGGTTCCCCTCTTTCACTCTCTGGTGCCGCCAGGTGACGGAGGAGTATCAGTAGGTCAAGTAGCAGCAGCAGCAGCCAGACTCGCCAATCAGGATAGCTGATACTAGTAATACGAGTATCACACGCATGATTTGACTCTATCGAAACCAGCCTCAGCGGCTTGTATGTTGATTTTCTCAAATTTCTTAGGAAATGATTCTCGGATAGCACGCAAGGCAGATTCCTTGCTGATGGGAACAATACCGGTGCCGATGATTGCTCCAAACATCACCATGTTGAGAGCATAGGAGCTTCCAGAATTCTGAGCAAGATCCATTGCATCAAAATCAATGATGCGCTTTGTAAATCCCCTGATTGATTGGAGGATCGATTCGTGTGTGGGATACTCTGTTGTTCCCATAGAAACAGCAACGGGGTATTGAACATGTGAGCTCATCAGCACACACCCGTTCTTCTTTATCAGATGAATCTCTCTCAAGGTTTCTACTGGTTCAAAACCTACAAGTAGGTCTGCAGTGCCTGAGTCAATGATTGGACCCATAGCATCTGTACCTATCCTCACTGTGCAAACAACATGACCACCGCGTTGAGCCATCCCATGGATTTCTCCGACTCTCACATTGAGCTGCTCAGCTAGCGCGGCCTTTGCGAGTATCTCTGCAAGGGTTAGAACACCTTGGCCTCCTACGCCAGTGATTGCGATGTTTATCGTGTTATGATTATTGGCATTCATCTATTTCTCCTCCCTCTTGATTGCACCCTGGGGACATACTGCAACACAGGTGCCGCAGAGATTACACAGATTGTCATCAATGACAGCTTTTTCTGTTTCGGGATCCACGTACATCGCTGGACAGGATAAGCGATTGAGACAACGTTTACACGCAGTACAGGTTTCGGATTCAACATAGTACTTGGGTAATGGAATTCCTTGGCGGCGACGATCGGCTGCTGTCAAAAGTGCACATGGTTCTCTTGAGATGAGTACTGCTGGGCTGTGATTGTCCCTAGCCCATTTGACCATCTCTCTTATTTTACCAACAAGACCGGCTATCGACTCGAAGGGATGAATCGTCTTAACGTAGTTGACACCAAGGCCTTTACAGACTTTTTCAATGTCTATCGCTGGAACCTCTTTCTGCATGCCTGTAATTCCTGTGCCTGGATGCGGCTGCTGACCGGTCATCGCAGTCGTTCGATTGTCTAGTACCACCAGACACATTCGATGTTGATTGTATACTGCATCGATTATCCCGGGTAATCCTGACGCGAAGAATGTACTGTCACCTATTGTGGCAACGACATCCTGATCGGTGACCTCAGAGAGTCCACATGCTGTAGTTATCGATGAACCCATATCGAACAAGATGTCTGCAGTTTCCAGAGGCGGCGCAATGCTCAGTGTATAGCATCCGATATCTGAAGGATAGATAGCTTTTCCTCGTGTTGCTGTTCGGATTGCGTAGTAGGTGGCTCGATGAGGACAGCCTGCACAGAGAAGGGGTGGTCTCGGAGGAATGTCGGAGATTCCATGAAATCTCTTGTCAATGTCTTGCCAGTTAATAGGTGTATTACAATTTTGGAGTCTACATAATGCCTCCATAACGATACGAGGACTATATTCTCCTACCTTCGAAAAGTATCCTTGTTCTTTGCCAAGAATCTCGACTTTGATGGAGTTGAGCTGAGCCAATCGTCGAGCGTGAGTTTCGATGAATGGTTCTAGCTCTTCGACAGTGATGACTCTTCTATGGCGACGTAGAAAATCTGTGACCTTGTTTTCTGGGATTGGATGAGTGATCCCAAGTTTCAAGACTTCCGCATGAATGCCCATCTGAGCAAGGGACTCTTTGACATAGTTATAGGATACACCTGATGTGATGATTCCCAGTTCTCCCTGTCCCTCCGTAGAGTTCAATGTGCTGGTTTCGGAGAATTCCCGAGCTTTTTCGATTTGACTAAGAAGCCATGGATGACGAGTTCTTGCGACAGACGGTATTGGCACAAATCGGAGCGGATCTTTTTGAAATTGCACCTTGTGTGGCAGAACAGGTATCTCCTCGAACTCAATAGGTGCTCGCGTATGGTTCACTCGTGTGGTTGTTCTAAAGAGTACAGGGAGCTCAAACATCTCTGAGAATTTGAATGCATCAAGAAGCATCGATTTTGCCTCGATGGGATCAGAGGGTTCCATCATAGGCATATTCCCCATCAGTGCATAGTATCTACTGTCATTCTCGTTTTGTGAGCTCCACATACTGGGATCATCTGCAACAACTATGACCATCCCAGCCCGAACTCCGACGTATGCGAGCGTCAAAAAGGGATCTGCAGCAACATTCAAGCCAGGACCCTTGCACACCATCATGGATCGGACTCCAGCTACTGCGGCGGCTCCAGCCACTTCCAATGCGACCTTCTCATTTGTGCTGAATTCAAAATAGAAGTTAGGAATATGTGGTGCCATGAGAGTGAGATTGTCGCCGATTTCGCTACTGGGTGTTCCTGGATAGAGAGCAACAACGCGCACTCCGGCTTCCAAGACACCTCGTGCAATTGCCTCATTCGCTAGGAGTAGTACTTTCTTCCCTGGTTTGTTTTCAAGTAGTTCATGGAATTCGGACAATAAAGATCCTCCAAATTGAGCCTGATTGCAGCTTGACTAAGAGTAATGTATCAGTCTTGTGGTAATGGAAAATACACAGAACATGTGTTCCAAGTTTGTGTAGGAAGATAGATAGAACACGTGTTCCAGGTCCTATATGACCCTACCATTTCCACTCGAAATGGTCAAAGAAGTTATTATACATTTAGATACCGGTAAGTATAAATAGCTGTTTCGAGAGCTGGTTCTTATCTCCATTTTTATCATCATACCATTAGTCGCTGATCAACACTCTATTTTTATCACCTGCAGTGGAAATGAAGGGGTGTTACTCCAATAGTCTTTTGACCTCATGCAGAAGTGTATGTACGTAAGAGTCACTCGAACACGTGTTCCAAGACTCGAGCTACCACCCGCTTCACACTTCCTTTACAATCTGATAGACTCTGAATTTGAGAATATCCTGGTACATTGAAAACAGACTGTCAAATATACTTCGATGCTCATCAGGAACAATGATCGCTGAGTCTGCTACTGCTTCAGCTCCTGAACATTCGTCCAACAGACCTTGTTTGCGTTTTTCTCTTATTTCAGACTTAGTTCGCCATGTGTACGTATATCCGTACAACTCCTTCGTAAATGCTACTCGACGCGCATTACTCTGCCTCGCATGCCTACAGTCGTAAAGATAGAGATACGAAACCACTTCACTCAGACCAGTATCACAGAACACATGTTCCGATTTTCAACCTGTGTAATACATGTAGTTCATAGTATCGAGGGAAAAGGTTAAGCGTGAATAGCTTGGCTCTTCGGCCCGAACAAGGCTTCGGGCATAGCTTGATTCAGAGGAATGCTGCATGAATCGCATTGGTCTGCGTAAAGAAGAGAAGGCTTTTGAATCCAGAGTTCCACTGATACCTGATCATGTCAAGTCTTTACGAGATCAACACAAAATCGACTTCATTATAGAACCTAACAAACAACGCGCTTTCTCCGAAAATGAATACAAGAAAGTCGGCGCAACCATCACTCCTCTGAAAGGTAGCGGTGCGCAAGTAGTCTTCGGAATCAAGGAGATGCCAATTGGCTTCTTCGAGAAAGATGTCGTCTATGTTTTCTTCAGCCACACAATCAAGGGGCAGGAGCACAACATGCCCATGCTTCGAAACATACTCCAAGCAGGTGCAACCCTTGTTGACTACGAACGCGTTGTGGACCAGAAAGGAAAACGTCTCATCTTTTTTGGCAATTGGGCAGGGATGGCCGGTATTGGAGATACTTTCCATGTTCTTGGAGAGCGACTAAAAGTAGAGGGTGTTAATCCTAATCCATTTGCTGGGATGAGATCAACATTGAAACTGAAGAGCCTAGCAGCGGTTACTGAAGAATTCAGGCTCTTGGGTAAACGAATCAATGACCAAGGACTTCCCAAGGAGCTCACGCCGTTCGTTGTTGGATTTGCCGGTTACGGTAATGTTTCTCGAGGAGCCCAAGAGATCTTCGATACCCTGCCTCATGAAGTAACACAACCAAATAAGCTCTCAACCCTCGAACCAAAAGAGAATGTCTTGTACAAATGCATCTTCAAGGAAGAACACATGGTTGAGCCTAGGAGTCCATCAATAAAGTTCAATCTTCAAGACTACTACAACGCGGGAAAAGCCGACTACATTGGAGTGTTCCACAAGTACGTTCCCTATCTCTCTGTATTAATGAATTGTATCTATTGGACTGACAAATATCCGAGATTGGTGACGAAGGACTTTATTCGCAAACACTGGAGCGAGCCTAATCGAAAGTTGCGTGTCATTGGTGACATCTCCTGTGATATTGATGGTGCAATTGAGTTCACAACAAGAAGCACAACACCTGGTGATCCAGCATTCACCTACATCATCAATGAGGACCGTGCAGAACTTGGTGTGAAAGGGAATGGTCCAGTTGTCATGGCAGTCGATAACTTGCCGTGTGAGCTTCCACGAGAATCATCGATGTCATTCAGTGGAACACTGACTCAATTCATTCCTGCATTTGCAATGGCTGATTTCACCGTATCCTCATTTGAGAAGCTTGAACTGCCGAAAGAAATCAAGGACGCAGTCATCGCGTACCGAGGGAAACTAACGAAGAATTATGAATATCTTAAGGAATACCTATAGGAGGACAACGCTAAATGAAGAAAGTGCTCTGTCTGGGTGCCGGACTTGTTGCTCGCCCCTACATCCAGTATCTTAGTGACAATGGCTTTCATGTCTTTGTTGCCAGCAGAACAAAGAGCAAAGCTGAACACCTGATAGACGGTTGCGAGAATGCAGAGGTTATTGTTTTCAACATAGTCACAGATGACGCTCTTCTTGATGAGCTGACAGCCAAAACGGATCTTGTCTGTTCATTACTCCCATATGTTCATCATGTCAAAGCAGCAAAGGCCGCAATAAAACACAAGAAGCACTTTTGTACAACATCCTACATCTCTGCGGAGATGAAGGCTCTAGAGGGAGATGCCAAAAAGGCTGGAGTCCTGCTTCTCAATGAGTGTGGTGTTGACCCTGGCATCGACCATATGAGCGCCATGCGAATAATAGATCAAGTTCACAGCAAGGGAGGTAAGGTCAAGAGCTTCACATCAGTCACTGGCGGACTTCCAGCTCCTGATGATAATAACAATCCATATGGCTACAAGGTATCATGGACTCCTCGCGGAGTTCTTCTTGCTGGAAGAAATGACGCTCACTTTCTACGGGATGGCAAGGAGGTCCTGATTCGCGGAGGAGACTTGTTCCATAACTATGAGCTGATGGAAATGTCAGGATTAGGCACTTTCGAGGCGTATCCTAATCGCGATAGTATGTCCTACATCGAGATTTACAACATACCCGAAACAGAAACGATGCTCCGTGGCACCCTTCGCAACATAGGTTGGTGTGAAACACTCGATAAGATAGCAAGCCTAGGTCTACTGGATGTGGAAGAGAGGTCTCTGACCAACATGACATACGCAGCCATGATGAGAAACCTCACATCAGCACGAACAGGTGACATAAGAACCGCAGTCGCCAAGTTCTGCGGGATTGCAGAGAATCATCCAATCTTGAAGCGCCTTGAATGGCTCGGACTGCTCGATGAAGTCATCATACCCTCAGGTATCACCACGAGGCTTGATGCACTCTGCCATCTCTTTGAACAGAAGCTGCAATATGCGCCCGGAGAACGTGATATGCTAGTGATGCACCATGAGTTCATGGTTGAGTACAAAGACAAGAAGCAGAAGATCACATCAACACTCATTGACTATGGAATTCCTAATGGTGACAGTTCTATGTCAAGAACAGTAGCACTACCAGTTGCTATTGCCAGCAGAATGATACTTGAAGGAAAAATCAAACTCACAGGAGTTCATCGCCCAGTCATTCCCTCTCTCTACGACCCCATTCTTCAAGAGCTTGCAGGCCTAGGTATCTCCCTCGAAGAGCACGTATCTGATCTATAATACATTAGACTTTAGACTGCAGAAGAGCTGATACACCACTAGTCCCGAACTCGCATCTGGATGGCTGTCAGAATCTCTTCTGCTCTCTCAGTTTCCTTCTGAACCTCTTTTAGTTCCGTCTTCAGCCTGTATGTATATCCAGAACGGTTCCCATATCGTTCTAGGTGACCCTTACCATTATTCCACATTCGGGCAAGATATGTTGATGCGGTACTCTTGGGCAGATCCTCACTGAATGAATCCTCATAGATTTCAGCAACATCCAACGATGAGAACTTGCCATGTTTGAAAGAGGCATAGATGATGAGCTGCATCTTGTCATAGCTGCTCATAGAGTCAAAAGTACTTGCATCGTACCCCGCATCTGGCACTTCCCCAATGACCTCCTCAAAGCTGCAGCCAGTGCTGGTTTCTAAGAATACTTTGAACTTAGCAAACATTTCTTCTACACTGCCGCCCTTGACTTGAAAGCTCGACTCCTCGCCCATAGTTTCATCGGATACCACTATCTTGAAATCAAAGGGTGCTTCTGTCAGCGAGAGGATCTTGCTGAATCTGTTGAGTGCCTCATTTGGATTAACATACTTGCACTGGAAGATTTCACGGAGACCTGGGGCAGAATAATATGTGAATTCATAGACATAGTTCGTTCGGTCTCCATCACTCAATTCTATCACCGCTTGAAGATACTATCTACTTCATCAATCCATTCACAGAATACTAGAGTGTGCGTCCAAATAAGTGTGAGTATGTGAATTGTATATATGGAGATAAGAGATACATACCGCGCCTGCTCACTTTCAGGACCCGTCCATCTCGTTTCTTGTGTGGTCACGTCCTTCTTCGTCTTTGAAGTGGTAATAAAGCGTTATGAACGCTTTATAGGCTAAAATAAGGAAATTGTCCAACCTTTTCATCATTCACAGAATTATATGGCTTGTGAATGAAGTCATAAGGATTTCATATGTGCGATTACTTGGTTCCATAGGAAACGGAGGGGTGTGTCTATTCACAAGGATAAGAAGAGCTATTACTGCTTAGTTGAGTACGAAAAGCATGCAAAACACTGATTTCCATAATGGATTCACAATATTGGCGCCATTCACAGAAATCCATTGTGAATTAGTGTCAATGGGGTTAGTCTGTGAAAGCTATATCGGGCAGCAAATAATCAGTTGAATTCTCTCCCAAGACAAGTTGCTGAAAGGTATCTCCAGTTGTTATGTCTGTCACTCTTTCCAAACGCCCTCTTGCTCTCACAGACATTCCTACGGAAACCTGCTCAGTGAACCGGCCTCGAAAACTAATGAGTCTTCTTAGATCAGGGCAGTCATGTGACTCGACAATATAGATACATGGTGTGAATATGGAGTCATGATCATCTTCCACTCTGCATCGAACATCACAGGCACCCATCATCTCATACACCATTTTTCCATAGAACTCATCAGTTTCCTCGGGGTGCTTAACCAGTCTAACGAAGAATTCGTATTTATCGAAGAGCCCCTGTAGGACTTTCTTGCTCTCGATTTTGTTAAGTATGTCCTCCTGCTGAGTCAAGTCACTCCATCTGAATCTTACATGTGCATTCAGAAGGTTTCCAGAATACGGCTTGATACCTGCAATTCTCCCATAGTTCTCAGACAGCAATTCATAGAATTTCCGAGACGCTGCACTCCCATAGACTACGAGATCGATATCCGATCTATCTGTTGATATTCCCAACAGTTGCGACCCTGTAATACCAATGTCCGACCATGCTATTCCAGTCATTTGTACTAGTCTTTCAACGAGCAAGACCGTTGCTTTCTCTAGTCTACTCAGAGTACCACAATTGCTCTTCATCTGAGCCAGACCTTCGACTGGTGCGAGGACTGAAGCTATCTTCTGTTTCGGCACCGATTGAATGACTCTTCCATGAACCTTGCTTAACCATAGATACTCCGGGAATCGGGAGTTCAAGTAGTCATATCTTTCATTGAGATCATACAGCTTGCGATAATGTAGATTCGATTTGCTTGCGCTATCTTCTGACACATATCTCAAATATGCTATGATGCGGTCCTGTGGATGTACTATTCCCTTCACCTCAAAAATCAGATTATCGGAAGTGATGAGAAAATATCCCTCAACAGGATTCCCAAACGACATGTCTATCGATTTCTGAAAGTATAGTATGGTATTAAAGCAGTTCACTCAATAATCACTCTTCATGGCAACCAAAATGGATGTCAAATCGGACTTTGGTATCTATGATGAAACTCCCAGTTTCGCATACTTTGACTCAGCAAGCACAACATTAGTCCCCAAGTCATCAGTGAATACAACTGCAGCCTTCCTTAACTCTGTGGTAGCTTCTGCACGACGAGGCGCACATAGACTCGCTGTCAGGGGTAGCAGTATCGTAGAAACCACCCGACAAAGCTTATCGCGATTTCTCGAAACCGATTCTGCTTCAATCTCATTTCAGAAATCTGTACCCTCTGCCGTTGCATCTTTTGTCTATGGCTACAATTGGAAGGATAGCAAAAGAAACAAAATGATCATTGCCCAATCTGAGGAAAATTCTGTCTACGTACCTATGCTACGTGCTGCAGAGGTACTACATATAGATGTAGAAATTGCTCCAATAGAGAATGATGGATCTGTATCTCTCAGTCTGCTTGACAGCCTGGTTGATCGAAGGACGGGAATTGTCGCTGTCTGTCATGTTGTTCCAGGAATCGGCACAAAGAATTCAATTTCAGAAGTTGCAGAAATTGTTCACTCGCATGATGCACTCCTACTGACAGACTCGACACGGTCAATGGGACTAGTAGAAGACTCTCCAGTTCATCTTGGAAGTGACATTCTCGTTTTCTCTGCAAACATCGGGCTAATGGGCCCACCAGGTCTGGCACTTCAATGGATCAATCCGTCTGCAGATAGGAACCATATACCAGGAATTCTTGGAGGGGCGACTGTTTCGAATGTTCATAAGAAAGAATACGATGTTGCATTTCAGCCTGACAAATATGAACCAGACTATCTCAATGTTCCTGCAATTGCTGGACTTGATACTTCAATCGACTATCTCTCAAGATTCCGTTCAAACGGCCTGATTAAACATCTTGCTCGTCTCTCGAATCATATGAGGAACCGTCTGAACGAGATTGATGGCTTGACTCTGTATGGTGCACCCAAGAGCGAAACAACCATTTTCGGGTTCAATCTTGGTGACGTTTCTCAGATTGGATGTCATGATGTTGCGTTATTTCTTGATGAGTCAAACATAGCAGTCAGAAGTGGCCTTGTCTGTGCACATCCTCTAATACAACCGATGACACAGGATGGTCTTGTTCAAGTTTCTCTTCATGGGTACAATACAATCGCTGATATCAATCATCTTGTTTCTACTCTAGACACAATCTCGCAACAACTGCTGTGATTCTATCATGATTTCATACGATAGAGAAAATGGGCGGAAAGAATACAAAGTATTGAACGGTAATCGCCAAGAGTATGCCGCCCAGAACCAATGCCTTTCCTCTCTTCGTGTTCACATCAGTAAACCAGAGAATCGCACCTATTAGTACTACAATGAATGACGAGATGTTCCCGATGAAAATCAAAAAGCCCCATATCTCTGCAAAGTAGGCTGCAATCAGATTTGCGAAGTCTACAAGGGGGCTTAGAATGTAGAGAAACATTAGTGCATCCTCATACAGTAGTCTACCACTCTTTGAGGATTTAAGGTCCTCAAAGCACTGTTACGGACTTAGCAAGGTTACGTGGCTTATCTGGGTCATATCCTTTCTTCAATGCCATATAGTAGCTGAACAACTGAAGGGGTACTACAAAGATCATTGTGGAAAACTCCGCCTCAATTTGCTCGGGAATTGTGAAGACGTGATTCGAGAGGCTCGCTAATTCCTTGTCATCTTTCGAAATCACAGACACTATAGACGCACCCCTTGCCTTCATCTCCATAATGTTACCAATTATTCTGCTACGTGTTTCATCATTTGGAGCAACAAAGACTACCGGATAGTCTTCCTGTACAAGAGCAATTGGACCATGTTTTGACTCACCTGCTGAGTACGCCTCCGCATGATTGTAGGCGATTTCCTTGAGTTTCAGAGCTCCTTCTTCTGCAGTTGCGATTGAAACTCCTCTGCCCAAGAATAGAAAGCTTGGTTTATCGTACATCTGACCAGCTAGTCTTCTTGCCAATTCTTCATTTCTTGAAATCGTTTCAGATACAATATCCGGAGCTCTCTGCAGGAACTTTCGTTTTCTTTCGATGACTGAAGCATCCACAAACCCCGTTAATTCTCCGAGACTCAATGCAAGAAGAGCCAGAGCAGCTAGCTGAACCATGAACGTCTTCGTTGCGGCCACACCTATCTCTGGTCCAGCTTGAGTCAAGATTGTGTAATCTGCATATCGTGTTATCGAGCTACCGACAACATTCGTGATTGCAACGACTTTCGCTCCTGATTCCTTTGCATACTTTACAGCGCTTATCGTATCTGTTGTTTCCCCAGATTGTGTTATCGCTATAACACAGTCATTTCGTGTAAGTGTTCTATATACCGTATCTGGGAAATCGCTTGCGAGCTCAAAGACTGGAAGCACTCCTGCAATGGATGCAAACATATGTCGTCCGGCCTGAGCCGCATGACCAGATGTTCCCATTGCCAACATAATCACTCTCTTAGATGAGTGGATGATTCTCGCAGCTTCTCTAATCACATCATCTCTGAGTCTAAGAGTGTTCTTTATTGCTTCAGGCTGCTCATGAATTTCCTTCAGCATGAAGTGTGGATATCCGCTCTTTTGGGCCTGATCTGCGGTCCAACTTATCTTGATACCTTCTCGTTTGACCTCACTATTGTCAGCTAGTTTCTCTATCCTCACCCCATCAGCAGTGAGACTCGCAATCTCTCCATCGAGTAGAAGAATCATATCATTTGTCATGGGTAGAAATGCTGGAATATCCGAGGAAACATACGAAACGTCTTCTTTTCGGCCAATGACTAATGGATTGCCATCCCGCGTGCAGACAATCCTACTGACTTCTTCTCTCGTACTCATCACTACAATAGCATAGGTTCCCTCAATCCGTTTTGTTGTTTCTTTGACTGCTTGAAACAAGTTCAAGCCATCTCTCATGTAGTCCTCAATAAGATGAGGGATGACCTCTGTATCTGTTTCAGATTTCAGTACATGCCCTTTCTCTTTCAGTTCAGCTCGAAGTTCTAGGAAGTTGTCAATCACACCATTATGAACGACTGATATCTCATTATTGCAATCGAAGTGAGGGTGTGCGTTCAGCATGGATGGTATCCCATGCGTAGCCCAGCGTGTGTGTCCAATCCCAATCGATCCCGGCATGTCATCAAGATTGAGTCTTCTATGTACCTCCTCAATCTTTCCCTTCTCTTTCTTGATATAGAGTCTTCCTGCTGCTATAGTCGTTACTCCAACAGAATCATAGCCTCGATATTCAAGTCGCTTTAGTGCTTGATGTAGGAAGGGTGCAACATCGCCATGTTTCTGGACAACACCTATAATACCGCACATAATCAAGATTCCTCAATCAGAGAATACTTAGCTCTAGCAGAATGATGCAAAAAGCGTTTGTATCAGGATAGAATCGCACCAATCTATCCTGTCAACTCAATCTCGATATATACAGAGTCAGGAATTCTGACACGCATAATCTGACGAATAGCTCTCTCGTCTGCATCAATGTCGATAAGCCGCTTGTGAACTCTCATCTCCCATTTATCCCAAGACTCAGAACCTTGGCCACAGGGCGTCTTTCGGGTTGGAATAACCATCTTGCGAGTTGGTAGCGGTATTGGACCAGCCATTCTGACACCTGTCTTTCGAGTAATTCTTCTGATCTGATTACAGACTCCATCTAGGTGTTCTGTGCTCGTGCTTGACAATCGAATTCTCGCTCGTTGAGTCATGTAGAAACCACACTCAGCTTTTGGAGGTGTCAGAGGCTACGGGAAGTGAATCGGATAAAAAGCTTGTCTTGTGAATGAAACATGTCAACGAGAAAGACAATGTCCATAAGCGCAACAATCACATCTCGGGACGTGTGGTGTAATTGGAGCCTCCTATTATTGTCAAGCTCGGTGGATCTGTAATAACACACAAAGATTCCTCGCCCCCACGTGTAAACGAAGAGCATCTCAGTCGAATAGCCCGCGAATTGGCAAATCATCATGGTCCTCTTATTGTGGTTTTAGGCGGTGGGGCCCATGGTCATCAAGCTGCACATGAGCATGGATTTGGCAGTCCTGAAACCCCCTCACAACGACTGCTAGCTGGAATTCCCGATATTCGCCATAATATGTCAGTCTTAGCATTGAGAGTCGAAGAAGAGATGAACAAACAAGGTGTCCCTGGAGTTGTCTTCTCCCCATTTACATTTGTCACCTTACGAGATAATCACATAGAACATTTTCCTACTGCTATTATCAAAAGAACATTGAACGTCGGCTCCTCTGCAATAATACATGGTGATGTCTGTTTTGATGTAACCAGGTCTGCTTCTATTCTAAGTGGAGACACAATTGCCGTATATCTTGCAGAGAAACTCGCAGCAAGAGCTGTCTTCATTGGCACAAATGTGGATGGTGTTCTTGAGGAGAACCCGATTCGGAATCCGGCTGCTCGATGTATACCTCTTATAGACCGTTCGAACAAAGATCGGGTATTAGCAAACATAGGCCCCTCTTCTAGTACAGATGTCACAGGTGGTATGACAAGAAAGATCAGTGAACTCCTTCAATTGAGTGACCAAAATGTGGAAGTAGCAATCTTCAACCTCTTAAGGCCAGGGCGATTAACTGCGTTGTTGTCAGGAAATCCAACTATTTGTACAAGGTTACAGCTATCTTAGCTAACTAGGGTGGAAATACTATCGTCCATCGTTCTCACTATTAAATTTCCAGGTGTCATCACACTATCCTCAAGATACTCAGACGCAGTCAGAATGCATACAACTTGTGTCGACTTACAGGTTCTACACGCGACTTCACTATGAAGATTCAGTAGAGTACTGAGCTGCTGTTGATTCGGAAAAACAACATACGATGTATTACCTGCGCATAAATCGTAGTATCCATGATCACACGATACGTCGGAATGGCGCTTCTTTAGTTCTGCCTCAATCATACCGGTAGCCTTCTCTTTCAACTCCTGCAATATTGAGGAATTCACAATCCAAAGGCCTTGACGCACATCGATAAACTTGCTTTCATTGTTGATACGCAATGCGGTTAGAACCTCATCCGCAAGTAGCTCAGTAAGCGCTCTTCTTCCCTCCTCGGCAATCAGTGGAGCAGATCTTCCCTTGAGAGACTGAAGAGCCGTCGTTTCAATGAAATCCAAAAGCACCTCCCATCTGACTTGTCCATTTGATAAATCCACGAAATCCTGAATGAGTCCAAACCACAACCGAATCTGAATAGCTCTGCTAGTTGCTGGACCAATCTCATGTATTGCTTCAATCAATTCAGTTTCTTCACCAGAATCCCCAGTAACCTCGTTCTTATCAGAGCCTTCAACAGGAATCGCTGCTCGGCTGAAACTCTCTATCATCGAATCAAGAGAGCTTGGAAAGGCAGAAACAATGTTCACTGCATAGAATTCTTCGGAGCTGTTAAGAATCTCTCGAAGTCTAGCCGCGGCAACACTTCCCCTTACTACAACGTACATTTCACTTATTCCATTTCCAAGAATTCCCATGTGGTGTCGTATCTTCTCCAAAATCACTTCCAAGGATGATGCTCTGAGATGTTCAGGTATGATGACCATTGCTTTGTCTTCAATAACCAAATCTGGAAAGTCCGTTTGAGATTCGCGTATCGCAGAATTGCCCTTCTCTATGCCCAACCTGCTAGTCACATACTCCATTATTACACGACGAATAGCCTCCAATCCTTGTCCAGGCAATGTGTATACAAAACCGCCTGAAACAAGTGACAGGGCCTCTCGGTCGATGGATCCCAGCGTAACTAGGTTTCTGATCACCTCCAAGATATCGTCTTCCATCACTGTTGAATCATGAGTTGATAGAAGGTCGTGAATCTGCTGTTCGGTAGCCATACCTGCAGAAGCAAGATAACCGATGATATGGCTGCCAAAGCGTCCTACCCTATCAAAGACAATGGTCTGCGCTTCAGACTCTTGGGGCTGAAACGCCACTCTTCTTTCGGGTTCAGAGGCCTCCGGTTCAGTGGAAGTATCACCAGTCTTCTTCTGTGGATCTTTCTCTATTTCCTCTGATTGCAGCTCACTTGAATCATCATGTGTCGCCACCGGGTATCTGTCAATGAAAGGTTCAGTAGCAATTTCAAACGTTTCAGTATCAGGAATCGCAACTAACGCTCGTCCGCGTTTCATGGTTCTCAGATATGACTCCTGATTCTGATTCAATGATAGAAACTTACTTCCAACTTGACTATCATATGGCAGTCTAAACACGATTTTCGTTGCTGTGTTTGCTAAAATGTTTGATGATATATTGGGTCTGGTTGATACTACAATGACACCTTGCCCAGTCGCACGTTGCAGCAAGACCATTGATTCACCTGTAGTTACATCTGCTGAAGAGTTCCTCGAATAGATCTCAGGGACAAGATTGCTGGCTTCTTCAAGAACTACAATATGATGTAGACCTGAAACAATCCCTCTCCTCATAGAGCTATCAAAGATGCGCTTGGCAATCAAGTTGTACAATAGACGGGCAGATTCCATGCCTCCTGTTCTTGCTATATGACTTAAATCAAGAACCACACGTTTGCCTAACAGACTCGTGATTCTTATCGTTCTAGAACCACCACTCAGAATCTCGCCCAAAGGTTCTTGACAGAGAATCTGAAGCCTGTTGAGGAGAGCGTCACTTGTCATCCGTCCCAAACGATCTTCTGTGGCAAGCTCAGATACTGTTCTGACCAGCCCCTGAATGGAATTGTTGTCCTCCAATGATTCTGCTAATCTATCTAGGGACTCCCTTAGCAATCTCTCCATGGCAGGAGAGAGTTCTGAAGACTCGCCCTTTTCCTTTAGAAGTTCTCTAAGCATGACGAACGTTGAGTAGGCACAGCCTTCATCACTTCCCATATCCGGATCCATTAAGCTGATCACAAACGATGTATCAAGACCCGGTTTTAGAATTACTACATCTTCTACCCGCCCAGCAAGCCCTGAGTACTCCGTTCCTTTGATATCAAATATCCACCAGGGAATATTCGTTTTCTCACTGATTTGAGCAATAAGATGCTTCACAAGGGTTGTCTTCCCAGTACCTGTGGCTCCAAGAATAGCAATGTGTTCTCTCAGCCACTCCGTTTTTAGTCCCGCTTTTGAGAAAGGCCGTCCTTCAAAGACAGTATTCCCAATCTCGAGTTCGTTGCTCATAGACTCCCGCGGAGGAACTTGAAACACAGGGAGAACATTCGGACTGATAGTCGGAAGTTTTCTAATTGGGGTATTAATGAATGAAACCAGCCTGCTTACATGCATTTTCTGTTTCTTCATATGTTTCCTTGTGAGTAATCTGACCACAGTTCTTTTCGATAATCGCTGAGGCGAAAGCCTGATGGAATTGTTTCCACCCCAAATCGACAATATTAGTCCACTCAGGCCGTTTTGGGCGGTGGCGGTATCTTTTGACGACTTACATTTGATAAGGAAGTACACTGATGAATCAAACCATCCGACATTGTCTTGTATCTCTTCATACTCCGTGATCAGTTTCTTTTTCTCTGCGTAGTCCTTCAATGATTCCTCTTTTCGTTTCTCCTTTGATTGTATTGTTTTCCATTTTCCTTCAAGCTTCTGCTTTTCCTTGCCAGGTTTGCAGGTAGAAAAGACACAGGTCACACTGGCCGAGTAGTTCTGCTTCAGTAATGTTGATAGGAAAGTACCAATTTGAGACGACTCCAGTGATGGTCTTACTTGAGGACTACCTTTCAATACCATCAATGACGTTGCTTTCATGCTTTCTCTTGTTATCTCACTTTTTTCTGAATCGAATCCGTCTGTAAACGAAGCAACTGCATCTTGAAGCTGATCTTCTTCAAGCAAATTGATCTCCACCAGATTGAACGAGGCCAGTAGAATAGCCTCGACTCTTGTTGCCTCTCTCCTCAGGGTTTCTCTGACAACATCAACTTCATCGTCTGTTGCTGTAATGTAAATCCGAAGAAACGGGTCGCTTCTCGAAACTCCTGCCTCAAACGCCATGGTCACAGACTGAGTCATCCCAGCGCGCATTGCTAACAGCATAGATGCATTGTATTTTGGGTGTCCACTCTCATCAGAAAAGACCGAGCCTGATACTGAAACAATCTCTAGACAACATATCCCTGTAATCTGCTTTTCAGTGCTAAACAGTATGATTTCTTTCTCTATTGATACTGCAAAGTCTTCGTGTTCTATCTGATGCTTACTGAGAGTAATTCTGCTCACCACAGGTACTAAACAGATTAGCCACTCTATGGCTGTCTTATACGGAATAACCGGGGGACTAAACACCTTGTAGAGTGGCAGAATATAGATGAGAAGAAGATACAGGATTGCAGTTGCTGTCCCAGCAAGCCATACCCTATGCAACCATGGTAGCAAATTGAGGTTCCTTTGCTCTAGAATACCTGTTTCTGACCGCTTGAGTGGCAATCTGAATGACATGAACGTATATTCCCTCAGTCTATGGCTACTCTGATGAGTATCACTTCACCAAAATCGAACCATTGTGCCAGTTCTTGGCATAAGAACTCCCCTCAACATAGAGCCCTGCCAATCATCAATTAATAGGAGATTAAAAACATGCAGACCGACTCAAGATAGGCTTGCATGAAGCACGTTGACTCAAATCAGTATTGGTGAATGGACATTGATAATCACGGCAACACCACACCAGTCGGCTGCAGTTGGAATTGCCTCAAGTCGAACAATCGTTTCAGAATCCCTTACCAATTCTAGGCCAGTGATCCCATGAAGCCCATAAGAGAATGCAGTACCTTACTCTTGCTAGGAGTCTTCGTTCTGCTAGCCCTTTCCTCAGTAACCAGTACTGCTATTGCAGAAGGAAACACTGTTGTTCAACGCGGCGAAAGTGTGACAATTACAGTTCTACTCCTTCAGAACGGCACTTATGGGAACCCTGTTTCAGGGCAGCGGGTTGAGTTCTTCGATCAGACACACAATATCCCTCTAGGCAATGATACAACTGCCTCTAATGGCATAGCGTCGATTGAATGGTGTATTCCTCTCAGTTTTCCCTTGGGTCCTACACTGGTCAATGCAACTTTCCGAGGCAATGACCTGCTCTTTCTATCGCCTTCTGCCCAGTGGATTACCCTGAAGATCATATCCTCCACTGTTCTGATTATTCAGCATGAAGCTGGACCCTTTGCGCCTGGAGATTCATTCAGCTTCTCTGCTCTTCTTCTTGATGATGGAAGCACACCCATAACAGACGCTAAGCTCATTGCATTCAATGGAAACACGACGCTCGGTATGTCCATAACAAACTCATCAGGTATAGCTTCATTCACGTTGCATTGTAATGACACTTGGAGCGCTCTGGGTGAGAATGTAATATGTGTTGTACACGAATTGGATCTGGTGGGCTGTTATGCCAGCACTGAAGAGTCTTTCACAATTGATATTCGCCAAATAGCTCCTTCAATTGATGTGGGAACTCATCCAACTGAGGTCATGCTTGGTGGCACTCTGAATTTTGAAGTAAGTCTATCCTGCTCCGAAGGTGGCATTTCCGCCGAACTAGGAGTCTTTCTGGATGGTGCTTTCATTGATACTGTATTCACAGGTGCTCTTGGAACTGGAACGCTCTTCTTCACACTTGATACGCGATTTGTGCCTGGTATGTGTACGTTTGAAATCGTCTACAATGGAACTGCACGTTACGCAAGTTCGGTCAATGATTTTGCGTTAAGTATTGTCAGTCCTGCTCTAGTAAGCATCTTGGTACCTTCTATTCCTGTGATTGGATTCGATGCAGAAATAGAGATGACAGTCCTTGATCGCCTTGGTCGACCATTTGCAGGAACCTATATCACTGTCTTGGACGCTTCGAATGGACTCAACACAACCCTGCGATTTCTTTATGACACTTCTACCGCCGGAATTCTGTTCCCAATACTTGGTCCTCCTGGTCAACATAATCTGCTGATAGAGCTAGGAAACCGATTCATCACTAATAACACCTGTTACTACTCCCTGACTGTCTGGTCTGCTCCCGTATTCCTCTTGCAGGAATGCAACATCCTTCATTATGCCTCTCCAAACCAAGAGATTCTTTTTGCAGTCAGATTGACAGACTTTTCTGGGAACTGCTCCGATAGAAACCTTACAATTCTAATCAATGATTTCCCTGCAATGTTTGTATCGACGAACTCTGATGGAATGACATCCTTGATAGTCAATGCACCAAAATCTGAAGGAGCATACAGTATTTCATTTCTCTATGAAGGTAATATCTCTCAATACGAACTATCAACCAGATATGACTATGAATTGATAGTCAGTCGACAGATTCCTGTCCGAATAGAAATGAGTCATTTCGAAGTACTTCCACCGCTCCAAGAAGTAACAATGCTTCTGAGGGCTCGATGTCTGAATGGATCATTGCCGGTGGGGATCACTGTCAAATTCATCTGGCTACTTCATGACTACCATGTACAATCGCAAGAGGGAGGAGTTCTCACACTCCATATGTCAATTCCTCCTGAAGGCGGTTACTATTCTCTCAATTACGAAGTGGAAGGTGATGATGGCTTATCATATTCCTCAGGTTCAATTGAGATACCAATTCTTCAGGTGGATATATTGGCCTCACAAGGAGTCGGTATCGTGGGATTTGCAGTTAGCTTGATGATTACTCTTGTTAGTGTGGTCGTTCCGCTGATAAAGCAAAAACGTCTCAATAACTAGCTCGGAGTCAATTGGTGCTCCGGCCGGGATTTGAACCCGGGTCGAGGGATCGAGAATCCCCCATGCTGGGCCGGACTACATTCGGTACTGTTTCAGTATAACACTTCAACAGCCCACCGGAGCCTGAGTATGCCAGCCCGGAGCCTTAGAAGCACGCTCATCCAGACCACAAATAAGCCTTTCCCCATTTGTCAAGGACTTGATACTGGAATGACTCGCTTGAGAAGGAATTAAGGTGTACTGAATAGTTGAGTGAGATTGTTCCAGCTATCTTGTAAGAGTTGCAACAAGCCTGTGACAACGTCCTGTGCCCATCCTGTAGCTTGGAGGATTACTGCGATTACTATTGATACAGTCACCACAGCAAGACCTAGAAGAAGACTTTCCTCCACTAATGGACCGCCTTGCTCGTTGTCAATCAGATTTTCATTATTCATTAAGCTCCACCCTGGCCTTTCATCATCTCTGACCGCTCATTGTCAGTTGGACAGACTTGGGCACCAGAGTGCTGCCCGCCCAGAAAACGGCACTGGGCTTGACTCCTTGAGGACAGAGTTCGTGCCGGGTGATCCTCACATGAGTATTTTGGACCGAACTATATAAGCACCTGTCCAACTCTGTCCAGATTTCTTGCAGCTGTTATCAACCCTTTTGAGGTCCTAAAGGAAGAACTACGTTCATTTTGACTAGATGTCATTGTATTGCTAGCGTAATCTACTAGATTCGCAACAAGCGAATCGCAAAGGATGCCCATATGACCACATTTCTTCGCCCAGTTTTCCGAAATCCATCTTGTCCCCGCCATTTCGGACTGTGTCTATCAGCATTATGATAGACTTTTGAGAATCCTTGATTCCAAGGCTTTTGGCAAGAGTCTGAAAGGCACCATCTGGTGCCCAATGAATGGTATTGGGATTAGTGACGTCATACAAGACATTTGTTCCTACGTAGGTCACCAGGCCATCTTGGATTCCTCTGCGTATCTCAACGATTTCTTTGACGCGGCGCAGTGCCTCACCAGGTTTGGGTCTTTCCAGTGTAACAACCAAGTCCATCATTCCAAGGTTAGATCTATCGATTCCATGTCCATGAATCCATCTGGAAATCAAATTGGAAGCTGAATCACTATGGCATGTCTGAATGGACCGGAGACCTGCTGCAATAGACTGAAACAAGGCTTGACTGTGTTCAGCTGTCTGAATCTCTCCGAGAATCAGATAGTCTGGTGATCGATGAAGACATTTCACGATTTCTTCACTCTTGTTCAGCTTCTTATGCTGTTCATCTACAGAATCTACCTGTAATCTGACTTGATGATGATTTGATAAAGGCCTACTTTCAATCGCATCTTCTATGTAGATCTTCCTCCACCACTGGGGTGTAGTCATGTCTAGCGCATTCAGGAGAGTAGTTTTTCCTGTGCCTGGGCCTCCTGTAATGGTTATATTGAGCCTGCAAGCAACAGCTAGTAGCAATATAGCTGCTGCCTCATGTGTAATTGTATGGTTCTCTATCAGATTCTGAATTGAGTACGGTTCTCTGCGAGCACGACGAATTTCAAGGTAGAGGCTATTCGTGGAGAGAGGAGGCACACTCACTGACAGGCGAAGTATTGTACTCAAAAGGTCAAGCTCCATCTTTAGAGAAGGGTTACTTCGATCTAGATGTAGATTACTCTCTGCCCTGATGAATGTGGTAATTCGCGGCACATCATCCATGCAGAAGGTAATTGATGTGGCGCATCTGCCATATTTCTGATGATCAAAATAGGCGGCAGTGTCAGGTCCATCAAGATACACTTCTTCAGTCAAGTCATCCAGCAGAATCGGAATGAGAGGTCCGAGTATGTGCGTCTGGTGTGCAACAATCTGTGAAAGTCTTGTTCGTGTATTCTCATTGATTTCGGGAATGTGATCCTGAATATATTGCGAAATCTCGTGCATCATTCGTTTCTGTTGTTCCGTTAGTCGTTCTCTGGTTCCGAAGAGAGAACCCGCAGAGTTCTTGAACTCCTCTGTGAGCCTATTCAGCAGAGAAAACTCCAAAGACGTCCTCACAATCGGTCGATATACGCACTTGACATGAGTGTTTCTATATTCTCTCATGAAAAAGCAAAGGTATGGCCCAACATAATAGAAATCGATGAGATTCCCTAATTCACAAAACAGTTCATCATTGTTACCGATATATACTGAATCCCATCCCTCACAATACCATGGGGGTTCAGTCCTCAGATGCCCTCCTGTGAAACGAAGATGCAACAAGCCGCGGTCCGCCTCTGCAAGAATGATGGGCTCCTCTGATTCCTTGGACATGCTACAGAGCCTCTGGCACATTGATTCAACTCCATCAGGACAGTTGCTGCATCTGTCTGATGAACAGTGAATGACCTTGATACTCTCTTTCATGCGGCAACGTCTCCGTGGATTGGTTTTTCTTTGTCACGTACGCTGATAGGAGATAACCCGTCACTCCACAATTTCGTTGGGAAGTTCAATGATTTTCTTCATCATTCCAAAGTGATCCCTAATGCTGTACTCTGCCACTTCTGTAGCTGTTGAAGTCAGTTTTTGAGTCAGAACGGGGCTTTTTCCATTCTGATAGGCAATCAAACGATCGCTTGCATAAGCTACCGACACTGTGAATATGAATGGATTACGTCCTCCGCGTTTTGATGATGGTATCGTGTCTAAAATCATCACAATTTTCTCTCTGAGTGCATTTTCATAGGATTTGAGGTCCCATCCTCGGGACTTAACCTTGCTCGATACTCGTGTGTTGTTTATCAGCATTGAGAGCACTCGTGGAACATAGTCTCTCGGTTTTCGGATTTCCGGAGCATACCCTGTCACTGACTTGAGTCTGAGGGCTTCCCGTACCATAGCTCTAACATTAACACGGTGCCCACATTTTTCGAACACATCAGCTATCTCGTCGAGTGTTATAGGGGCTTCATCCCCATACTCCCTCACAGCCATGAGAAGACATACCGCAATAAGCAGGATATTGTTGCCCACACACCCTGCAGTTTCTGATGTTACTTTCTTGTAGAGATATGCCGTACGATCCCGCACTTGCTCATTTAGCATCAGTAATTTGGACACATGATTGAGAGTTCTAAGAGCTCGATATTTCGCTTCATTCTTTCCAATTCTGACTCTGGTACTATAAATTGTCTTAAGTCGTTTGAATTTCCTTTGTGCACGAGCAGATAGGGCTTGGCCGTGCGCATCTTGAAAGTACTTATCCTTATGAAATCCTATGTAACTTCCAAGTCCATCCACAATATGCATCCGATTTCCTAATGATACATACACACTAGCATCGGGAGTGTCACCATATCGTTCTTCACCCATCTGGTATGTTGGCAGGACATACTCTCTTGTGATGACCAAACCACATTCAGCACATACTATATGTCCTCGACTAGTAATCAAGAAACCGTCACAGTCAGGACATGTTAACGATGATATTGAATGAGTTTCGTACGTTCCATCAGTCAAAAACCACACCCATAGCAGATGTGTGCATCCCTTCCTAACTGGGTTTCAGATATAGTTCATACATTTGTACCAGCTAGAGATACTGTAGAACGAACAAAGTCATTTATTACGAGAACGGAACGAGCCTAGTCAGAAAGAGATGACCGAAAGTATTCTGACTACCAATAAGACCAGTCATTTTAATGTCATATAGAACTTCTCAGAATCAAAGGTGCTACTTTGGCTGGGCGTAGACTTCACTAGATTCAAAACCAGCCGCAAACCACCAATAGATCCAACGACTTCCAGACCCTCTTTCCCAGACTTCTTGAACACATTACCTTCAACATAAAGCTTTGATGACTCACCTGCTGAGATGGGCTTTGAGTCGATTGTAACACCGACCGTGTCCCCAACAGCCAACGCTCCACAGAGTGCCTCAGGTAATTCAAGTGTGAGAGTGACCCCCTCGGTCTTTGATGATATCTTAAGTGTCTTCAGTCTTCTGGTTTCTGTTTCTTGTATTGAATCAATACTTGTGTCCTTGAATTTGATTACCATGAGAACTATCTCCGAGCCATCGGGGCTTAGATTCAAGGCTGGTTCGTTTTCGAATTAAACCTGTCGTTGTTTCCCTGTGCTCTTTTTTAGGCGGCATAAAGACAGCTTCTTGGTGCTAGAAATTGCGGAGAAGAACCCTTGCAGTAGTAATCCTCTCTCTATTAGTTGTTTCTGGCTTGCCCATACGAGCGTTGGCTTTCTATTTTGATTTTCAGTTCTTCGAAACTGACAAAATGGTTTACGAGGTTGGTGAAACCATTGAAATGGCTGCTGGGCTAGTTGCTGACTTTAGTCCTGAGGGATGGTGTTATGTTTCGTTTGCGGTTGTCACAGATTTGGGCCCGGCATATGCAGATGAATACTTCATTCTTCCCTCGCCCAATACACGACTGGTGAACTCCTCCTATACTATCCTACCCCAACATACTAATCCTGGGGAGAGTGGAATAATCGCTCATGTGCTATTCAATGTCGAAGTGTTTGATACAGTGTCACAGGGTGCCGGAGATAGTATTGAGGTGAGCATCACAAGAGGCCACCTTACAGTCCTGCCCGAATCCCCATTGACCATACAGTCAGGCACGAATACGACACTATGTCTTGGGATCGTATCCATTCACGATGACAACATACGATACTCCAATGAATCCATCAATATTCGCGTTGAGGATTCTAGCTCTGTGACCATTTTGAATGATACCATTTCAACGACGCTGGATGGTACTTTCAGTTTCAACTGGAGTAGTTCAATGAGGCTTCCAGGCGTCTACAATCTGACGGTCACTGGCTTCGGTAATGACGATTTTCTTGGGTTTTCAGAATCCTTACCGATATCCGTGATTCCTGCAGAATCAACTCTCTTCCTTCTTTCGGCGCCCGAGTCTATTCAATGCCAGTCTCCTGATGGAAGCCATTTTGAGAATGCAGAAATTCTTGTCAGGCATGAAACAACGAATCAAACAGGAATTGACGATAGCACGGTCTATTGGAGCAGCAATTTTGGAAGTGGCGAATTAACGAGCGTTGGTAATGGCACATATACTATATTCATTCCATTTCGAACACAATCAGGATTGTACGTAATCAACGTTACAGCTATTAATCAGAAATACCAAGCAGCCAGCAAAGCAATTCCTATCGAAGCTATCAAGAATACACTTCAATTCTATCCATGTCAAAGCGCATGGTCAGTTGAACACGGCGATACCCTATTCATTCAGTTCTCAATCGAGGAGGAATTTGACTGGGGCAACGAAATTGTCGTAGACTTCCTAGACGATCTTGATGAGATATCTCTGTCCATGAACGTGACTCCAGACTCGGTCAATTCGCTCCTAATGACCTGTTGGTCTAATCTGTCAATTGGTGTTCATATGGTTCATCCACACATCAGTAATGGGTACTATAATTTCCCGAACGACACGTCATCATTCCAACTTATCATCCTTGGAGAGTTCAGAGTCAACATAACTGTGTTATCCGCTTACTACGGTGAAACTCTTGACCTAGGTCTTTCTGTTCTTGATACCAATAACAATACGATAGAGCTAGTATCAGTTTCAGTCTATTATGGCATTGATACCAGTCCCTTTGTCACAACTGGGCAAATCAACTCAACCGAAATGGTATCAATAGGACTGCCGCTCTGGATAACACCTGGTATCCATTTACTACGTCTGGAGCTCTTGATTCCCTATCATGTATCTGTGTCTGAGCAAGTGAATACTTCAGTCTGGATGAGGACTAACATGACAATCATAGTTGAAACGAGTTCAGATTGGAAACATTCAGTATATGCCAGCTGTATTCTGACAAATCATGATTGGAGCATTTTTTCAAGCAACTCACTAGGTTCAATCATTCGCCCTCCGCCTATCTTGTTCAGTGGAATGACATCGATTGAATTCCTTACTGTGCGCCAAACTTCTCGCGATAACTGCCCCAAATTCAACTCAGGAACCAGTATTCTATCGACAGACTTACTGAATTCACTTACAGCTTCATCTGGAAAAGGCCAGACTGTTCTTAATCGCATCGATTTCACACCTGTTCCATGACTTTCAGCCATCAGCTCATCAACGGTTCTTGATGTGGACCCAAAGGAAACGACTCCCCACTCAGCAGTTTCCGGTCCAGATATCACATAATCATCAAGCATACTTCGTGCATCTCGAATCTTCGCTGTGATTCTTCGAACAAGTTTGTCATGAATTTCTGGATCTGATGTTTTCCTGAAGCCTGCATCATCGTGTGTTGAGCCTGTTACTAGCAGATTATGTCCATCACCAAACTTTGGCATTATAGCATATCCACCAGAGTCCACACCGCCAAAATGTGGTTCGTTCAGTCTTGCGAACCTTCGTTCTACTTTCACATTTTTCTTTGTGTCAACAACCACCTTCTCTCTCGAGTGTGCCACGATCTCATCTGACAGTAGTATTACTGGATGTCTGAGTTTCTCCGATAGTTCGAAGGCTCTAATGGTGAGCTCGTATGTTTCTCGAGAAGAAGCTGGTGCCAATACAATCATCTCATGGTCTCCATGGGTGCCCCATCTAGCTTGCATGACATCGCCCTGAGCTGCTTTCGTTGCCTGTCCGGTACTGGGGCCCGCCCGCTGTACGTCTACAATAACACAGGGCGTTTCAGTCATAATCGCATATCCTATGTTCTCTTGCATCAGACTGAAGCCCGGACCCGATGTGGCAGTCATCGCCATCTTTCCCCCCCAAGCTGCTCCGATGATAGCAGATATGGCCGCGATCTCATCTTCCATCTGAATATAGATTCCATCGATCTTTGGTAGCCTCATAGACATAATCTCTGCAATCTCAGATGCAGGAGTTATCGGATAACCTGCAAAGAATCTACACCCCGCCGCTATCGCAGCTTCAGCACAGGCTTGATTTCCCTCCCAGAAATGGATCTTCGTACTGTCAGGTACCATGATTGAATCTCTCAAGGTTGCTGTGCCCATATATCCGAAATAAGCATATTCTTAGGGCCTTCCCGGAATTCTTTTCCCGATACTCTTTTATCAACGCTGGCTTCGATGATTTGTGCTGCGACCGTTGTCTAGTGGCTATGATGCAGGCTTCCCAAGCCTGCGACCCGGGTTCGAATCCCGGCGGTCGCACCACTCTTTCGATTTCGTCAGGTTTATCGGCGTATTGGTCATAATCCAATTGGCGAGTGATGATTGCCATGACCCCGATGAGTCAGAAATGACAATGATATGGATCTTGAGTTAGGAGCTCGCTATTACTTTCGGAAATCTCCCCTCGCAATGTTCTTTTAATCGTATAGTCTGCAAATACTTTTAAGGACCCTACAATAAAATGGTCTTTGGACTGCCATGGCTCATGATTATGTCGAAGACGAATTGAGCAGACGTAGTGTTTTCAAGTCTGAACAATTTCTATCAATAGACTACGTACCTGAGAGCCTTCCACATCGCCAAACCGAGCTTCGAACACTTGCTCAGAACTTTACAACTCTAATCCGTTCGCCAGGAAGAACAAGTCATAAATTCATTATTGAAGGGCCTGTCGGAAGTGGAAAGACTGCAGTAGCCAAGAGATTTGCCGAACAATTGGTGCAAGCCGCAGAACGAAGAGAGATCAATCTTCATAATATACACATTAATTGCCGCGTCAACAAGACCGACTATCTTGTGTTTCTAAGGGCTCTTCGTGAATTCAAACCCGAATTTCCTCGTCGAGGTCACTCCCCTGAGGAGTTATTGCAGATGTTGATTGAAGTCCTTGATGAAGAAGATAGGTATCTTCTGCTCATTCTTGATGAACTTGACTACTTCATCAGGCAAAGAGGCGCTGACATTCTATACGATTTAACACGACTCACTGATGATAGACTAAATGCAAAACAGCGTGTTTCTATCATAGCGATAGGACGCAGAATACCTTTTGATGAAGACACACTGGATCCAAGTACACTCAGCACGCTTCAACGTAATATCATACACTTCTCCAAATACAGTAGAGATGCTTTGTATGATATTCTGAGGGACCGAGTCGAAATGGCATTTGAAAAGAACGCTGTGATGGATGAAACTCTGCATGTCATCTCAGACATTGCATCAGAGCGGGGCGATGCCAGATATGCCATTGAGCTTTTATGGCGAGCCGGAAAACAAGCTGACAGTAACCAAGCAAACCTAGTCATTCCAGATTACGCTCGCCAAGCAAAGGCTGATACTCATCCTGAACTACGGAAGGAAATATTCAGTACCCTTACACCTCAACACAAACTGTTTCTCTTAGCAACTGCTCGCCAACTGAAGGAAACCCGTAGCGCTTACGTTACCATCGGGGAGGTTGAGGAGATGTATCGTGCAGCATGCGAAGAATATGGAAAAGAACCAAGAGCGCACACCCAAATCTGGGAATGGGTTCAAGATCTCAATGCTCATGGAATAATAGATACAAAGCGGTCGGGAAGTGGACAGAGAGGACAGACAACACTCATTGGTCTCTCTGATGTTCCTGCAGAAATGTTGGAGCTCTTTATAGCTCGTCTTCTTGATTCAAAGGAGCTGTGAAATATCGGTGAAGGCAGAAAGCAGCTTGAAAATTGCGATTGAAGACCTCCTTTCATCCCGTGGAAGAATCAAAATACTAAAGGAACTGGCGGAGTCTACAGAACTGAACATCTCAGAACTTTGTAGGCGAGTAAATCTCAATCACAGTTCGACCAAGTCCCATCTTAAAGTGCTGGTGGCCTCTGGGCTTATAGAGGAGAAGAAATACGGTCGATTCGGTCGAATCAAGATATATCGATACAGGATTGAGGACCTCAGAGCTCGTTCTCTACGAAGTTTATTCGACCTCTGGGAGTCGTAAAGGAGCATCAGCTGATGGCAGACTATCTGGCACGTCTGTTCTACCTTGGAGATGATTATCATGGATCTCAAATGCAGCCCGGATTGAAAACAGTCCAGGGCGAACTTATCAGAGCCATTTCAAAATGGAGCGGAGAACCCCACTCCTCCCACACTGTTCAATTATCAGGGAGAACTGACCGCGGCGTTCACAGCCTTGGGCAACTTGTGATGGTTAGCACTGACAGACGGCTCTCCATTGATGGAATTAATAAGCATCTTCCTGAGGATATTGTACTCTGGGCGTGGGCACGAGCTCCTGAGGGATTCAAACCACGCTCTGGGGCTCTGATTCGTCATTATAGGTACTTCCTTGACGAATCTTGGAATAGTATCAATCAAGATCGTATTAGAGAGGCAATCACTCTCGTAGTGGGGTCGAATGACTTTCTTTTTCTATCAAAACCTGATGAACGACGGAACACAGTCACTACTGTGCTGAATGTGTCCATCGGTGAGATTTCGAATATCAAGTTCCTAGATATTTTCGGAACGAGTTTTCTATGGAAATTCGTACGAAAGGTAGTGACACTATTGACCGAGATTGGTTTGGAGAATATGAAGCCCGAAACTATCCTTGAAGTCCTCGATGGAGGCAAGAAGACTATTCGTGGGGGAATTGAACCCGCGCCACCCGAAAACCTTGTACTCATGGAAACTGTAGTGCCTTTTCGACTTACGACAAGTAAGTACGCATTACGGAGAATCCAGAATTATTTGACCACTCATCATGATTTTCTCAGACGGTCTAACCTAACACTGTCCGGTCTTACTAATCACTTCTCTTCTTCAATAATGTTCTCTCAACGTTCAACCAGCTCGCGAAATCCTTGATTACTCTAGGTCTTAGTTCTATTACCTCAACGATTGTGTCGAAGTGAGTTCTCATTACTCTTCTCTTTGAAACCCCTGTCAGCTTCGATAAAGCGTAGAGAACGTCGCCTCGCTTGTCCCTTGACCTATTTCCCTGCCATAATAAGAGTGGCCACATTGGTTGAGAGTAGCTGACTTTACGGTATGGGGTCACAGTTCTATTTCCAGCAACACCAGTTGCGAGGAAGTCATACATATATGACAGGAGTTTCCAGTCCTGGTTTCTCATTATTCTGCCTAATGCCAAATCAGCTAAAGAGAGTCCATCAAATCCATCGTTCAACTCACTCTCTGTCAATAGATGAAGGTGCAGGTTTTCTTCCAACCACAGAACCAGGTCATCATGATCAAGATCAGACTCTGATAGTACTTTCCTTGCAATATCTGGGTCTGTGGTCATGAACAACCTACGAAGAGTTTCCTCCGTTCCACGCCGAGCATCTCTTGTTATAGATTCAACAGACGAATCCTTTGTATTCCTCTTGACATACGATTCGAGATCTGAGATAGCAGCTCGGAGGTCTCCAGCCGAGTTGTCTGCTATTTGGTTTATGACACTCTGAGTGACTTCAGCATGATTCTCCTTCGCTATCTGAATCAATACACTTGTTATACAGTCATGCGAGATTTGCTCGAAAGGATAGACTTGGCAGACTTTGAAAAGGTCCTTCAGTCGTGGGCTATCGGGATCGTTAGCAGTCATTATGATTGGATGAACTGAATCTTGTATCACCCTTACAATCGCTCCAACACCGCCTCTATCACTTGTACCCGAAAGGCCGTCCACTTCATCTAGAAGAATAATTCGGGGCCGGCCATCAAGAGTCTGTTGGGACGCTGCTCTCCAGACAAGGGTTTCAATACTGTCTTTGTTCCTGTTATCACTGGAATTAAACTCAACAAGCTCCATATTCAATTCATTGGCCAGAGCCCCAACAGTTGCAGTCTTTCCAATACCTGGCGGTCCAATCAACAGGACAGCCCGCCTCTCGGGCAAGCTCTTGCTCCAAGATAAGACCCATGCTTTTATTGAGGCAATAGCATCAGAATTGCCAACAATGAGGTCCAATGTTCTCGGACGATGTTTCTCAGGCCACGGAAGACTATCATTGTTCACTGGTATCACTGCCTGACCCTATGTGTGCTAGCAGAGCGGTGAGTTGAATCTCTCCATTAGAACCCTCTCCGATTCTAAAATCAATCTCTGCAATCTGTTCTAGTACATCCATTTGCAAATCGGCCGGTAGAGCAAGTGTTTGAATCTCTTTGTGCATTTGCTTTACCAGATCAAAAGGAGACACGCCCTCATGGTAAATCAGCGTTTTAAGCTCCTGCAATGCATCAACATATCTACCATCACGTGCGTTCTTAATCATAGATTTCACAGTTTCAGGGCTTGCTCTTCCAGATATTGCATACACAATCTTATCCGTGATTTGTTGACCTGTTGATGAAGCCGCCTGTAGAAGGTTAATTGCTGCTCTCATGTCGCCCTCGGTAAGATAGAGAATTGCTTCAATTCCACTGGAAAGAAGTTTGATCTTTTCCTTGGCTGCAATATGCTTCAACCGTGCAGCTATATTATCGTCCTCTAGCCGTGAGAATCTGAATATTGCACATCGTGATTGTATTGGTGGGATTATTCTACTTGAGTAATTGCAAATCAGGATCATTCTACAAGACTGAGAGTATGACTCCATAGTTCTTCGAAGAGCATGCTGAGCATCAGCAGTCAGATGATCTGCTTCATCTAGAACAAGTATCTTGAAACGTGCGTCTCCTGATGGCATTATTCTAGCGAAATTCTTGATTTGATTCCTGACCACATCAATGCCTCTCTCATCACTAGCATTGAGCTCCATGAAGTTACGTTCGTAGCTATCTCCAAACAAGTCCTTTGCCATTGCAATAGCAGCTGTAGTCTTGCTAGTACCTGGTGGGCCGGTAAAGAGACAATGTGGTACCGCCTTACTCTCTACAAACATCATAAGGCTCTTGATGATATGCTCCTGGCCAATAATCCCACTTAGAGTAGGAGGCCGATATTTCTCAGTCCACAGGTCCAAATCCATTGAGGGTTCCCACCGTTTCATGAACAGTTGTAGTCAGTAATGGTTGATGTTTCATGTGTTCATTCTTGGTCTCTTAAAAGGTTCTCTTGACTTCCGTTGTTCTATCACTATTATTATCACCTTAAATTGTTTAATCGCTATAGCTCAAAATAGTAGAGCAAGGTCTTTATTTCATTCAGGTTTGACAACTGGGTGGACCACCATGAGAATATGTGTTGATTCCAAAGAGGCAATGAAGAGGTTTGAGATGTTATTCCTTAATGAGAATCGGGAATGCATCTTTCTAAAACCAACGCCTGAATTCACAGTAACTGGGCAAAAGTTTGGTCCATTCCAAAAAGGCGATCGTGCAGAAATGCCCAATTGGGTCATTGAGAAACTTCTCAGGAATGAGTATGTTGACATCTCTCCGGAAGATGCCTATGAGTCTCTGCGAAGGCTCCAGAATCTCTATCGTGAAGAAGAAAAGCAACCTCTTAAGTTTCAGACAGTCCAGCCGTTCCTCTATACAGCAATAGCTAGGAAAACACTGCGTCTAGATAGCGACAAGACATCCATGGATCCTCGCAAGTACGAAGAGGTTGAGAAGCTCCGCAAGATGACTCCCTTTCTCGTTGAAACCAGACTATCGAAGATACTACGGGTTGCCAAATCTGGTGCTTATCAAGAAAAGCGCCAACAGATGGCTCACGAGGAACGATGGTTATGCGAGGAGCTAGCTGGGCTGATATCGGGATGGCGCCAAAACATCATGGAATAGGCATTGAGTATTAGTGCGGTTAAATACAAATCCTGAAGAACTAGGAGTCTGAACACAGATACAAGGGTATTCCTCACTGTATATCGAGGTCGATGATAATGTCAAGCTATGACGAATCTCAGGAACGGTTTGAAGAGTTTCTCAGAACCTACAAGGATAGTCAAGGTGCTCTCCCATACTGGGCACGACTCCAACAAATGTCAATCAATGCTGAGGTTTCTCTCTCAATTGACTATCAAGACCTGATTAGCTTCGACAATGTCTTTGTGACTCTGGCCGCTGAGAATCCCCAGCGGTTCATTGACACGATTAATGCAGCACTTGTTTCTGTTCTAAGAGTAGAGGATCCAGACTATGTCAACAGCTTGGACATCACCACAATCAAGGCTAGGATTACAAACTACTCCGAACATGTGCCTCTGCGTGCTATTCGGTCCAAGCATATTGGAAAGCTTGTACATGTGAGTGGTATCATGATGCGGGCAAGTGAAGTAAAGCCATTATTAGTACAGGCTATGTTTCAATGTCGAATATGTGATGAGAAGATTCCCCAGACTCAAGAAGAGGGCAGGTACACAGAACCTGCAAGGTGCCCACTCTGTGACAAGAAGACTCCAATGAAACTCCTCCCACAAGAGTCGCAATTCAGAGACTGGCAAAAGGTGCGTGTCCAAGAGTCTCCAGATGAGCTGCCACCTGGCCAGATGCCTCGCTCCATCGACATAGTTCTGGAGGGCGATACTGTAGATGTATCTCGACCAGGCGACCTCGTGAAGGTCACTGGAGTACTTCAGACAACACCTGACTTTTCCCGAAGAGGCGGGAAGCTAGCCACCTTCAATATATTCATCGAAGCCAATGGTGTCGAGGTGTCCGAGAAGGAATACGAACAGCTCGAGATATCCGAAGAGGATGAGAAGAAAATTCGAGAGTTAGCAGAAGATCCCTACGTCCATCAGAGGATTGTTGCGTCAATTGCGCCATCAATCCAAGGATATGATACCATCAAGGAGTCTATTGCATTATTGCTCTTTGGCGGTGTAGGAAAGAAACTGCCTGATGGCACTCGAATAAGAGGTAAGTCAAATATACTCATGATAGGTGATCCGGGTACAGGAAAGAGCCAGATACTCAAGTTTGTTGCAGGATTGGCAGCACGAGGTCTCTATACCTCAGGTAAGGGAACAACAGCTGCAGGTCTTACTGCCGCAGTGATGCACGATCCCGAATCTGGTGCCATGACACTTGAGGCAGGAGCACTAGTCTTGTCCGATCAAGGAACTGCATGCATTGATGAGTTCGATAAAATGGACCCTGATGACAGGACGGCAATTCACGAGGCCATGGAGCAGCATACAGTCAGTATAGCTAAGGCTGGCATTGTTGCTACACTTAATGCAAGAACATCAGTTCTTGCCGCAGCAAATCCCGCATTAGGTCGCTATGAGTCATCGTTATCTGTTCAAGACAACATCAAGTTACCATTTACGATACTATCTCGATTTGACTTGGTTTGGATTATGGTTGACACGATTGATGCCAAAAAGGACCGCGAAATTGCCCAGTTCATTCTTAATATGCATCAAGCGAAGAAACCCAAGGGTGAATCAGCAACTCCTCCTGTTCCGCCGGCTTTTCTCAAGAAATACATCGGTTACGCAAATATCAATGTGATTCCCCAACTCTCTGCTGAAGCAGCAGAGGTAATCGAGAACTTCTATGTCGACCTGCGGAAGAGCGCAGAGGGTGGTGCTGCAGTCCCAATCACAGCAAGGCAACTAGAATCCCTTGTTCGCCTATCAGAGGCACGAGCTAAAATGGCTTTGCGATCCAAAGTCACCAAAGAAGACGCTCAGGCATCTATTCGATTGATGGAGGACTCACTTCGAATGGTTGCACTGGACAGAGTCACTGGCAGAATCGACATCGATCGTCTCGTTTCAAAGATGAGTGCATCTCAAAGAAGTTCATCCGATATAATCATCAAGGCCATCCGAGACATGGAGTCTGATGGCGCGTCAACTGTGAATAAGGATGCACTGATACAAAGGGCTGTATCTATGGGTCTAGCGAAGGAACAGGCCGAGGAAGTCATTGAGAAGCTTCTGGCTGAGGGCATACTCTATAGCCCTAAGGAAGGAAAAATCAGACACTCCCAGAGCTAGAAGATTCGACATGCTCAGCATCATCAAATGTGGGGAATGACACGGTGCGACTAGAGGAGCTCGACATCAACAAGAAGGTGATAAGTCATCTACAGAGTCTCGGTGTAGTCGATCTCTTTCCTCCTCAGGCAAGTGCCTTTGAAACAGGAGTCTTGAAGGGCAAGAACCTCGTTCTAGCTATCCCCACCAGTTCTGGAAAGACGCTTGTTGCAGAAGTGTGCATGTTGAAAGCAATTCTCGACGGTCGCGGCAAGGCCCTCTATCTTGTTCCCTTGAAATCCCTCGCGCGGGAGAAGTATGATGACTTCAAGAAGTATGAAAAACTAGGTATCTCTGTTGCAATGTCGGTTGGGGACTACGATTCTCCCGGCACAAGACTACGCGAGGCGGATATTATTATACTGACAACAGAGCGAGCTGATTCTATAGTTCGACACAAGGCTGATTGGATTGACGAGATTGGAATTGTGGTGGTTGATGAGATACATCTTGTGAATGACTCATCACGAGGTCCAACTCTTGAGATGGTCCTTGCCAAACTGACTCAAATGGTACAAGCCCAAATCATTGCGCTTAGTGCTACAATTTCCAATGCTGATGAGATTGCCAATTGGCTAAGTGCAGAACTTGTCAAGAGTACATGGAGACCAGTACCGCTTAGCGAGGGAGTCTATCTTGATAGCGAGATTGATTTCTTCGAGGGTGACAGGTACGAAAAGAGATCGACAAGGCAGGTTCCACGTAAGTACAAGGATGAAATTGTCGATATGGTATGCGATACATTGGATGAAAACGGGCAGGTACTCCTCTTCGTATCAAGTCGGAAATCCACAGTCACTGTGGCGAAACGAATTGGCCCCTCAATCAGGAAATATCTGTCCAGTGATTCGATGAAGGATTTGCTGCGTATCGCCAAGAAGATTGGGAGCGCCCCCACATCCCCCGAGGAGTCAAAAACTCTTGCAAAGCTAGTCGCTGAAGGGATAGCATTCCACCATGCTGGGCTCGACAATCAAGAGCGTGCACTTGTGGAGGACTTATTCAAAGGCAATTTGCTGAAGGTTGTAGTTGCTACGCCCACGCTTGCAGCTGGTGTGAATCTCCCTGCTAGACGTGTAATCATTCGAGACTACAGACGATTTGAAGAAAGTCTTGGTAACTATCCAATACCAGTCCTAGAATACAAACAGATGGCAGGACGCGCTGGAAGACCCAAATATGACAAGTATGGTGAAGCTGTTCTCATCGCAAGAACAGAATCAGAGAAGGAAGCACTAATTGAGCATTATACACTATCAGAACCCGAAGAAATCTACTCCAGACTTGCTTCACCCACCGCGATTAGATCGCATCTTCTTGCTTCAATAGCTGCAGAATTGACTTGTACGAACGAAGAGATTGATGGGCTCATCTCAAATACGTTCTATGCATATCAGAACGACCAAAGGAAGATTGCACACCATGTTGCCTCGGCCATAGCCTTTCTAGAAGATGGCAAACTGATTGAAACTTCGCCTACAGGTCAGTATTCAGCTACTCTGCTTGGAAAAAGGGCATCACAGCTCTATATTGACCCTCAGACTGCTATCATGTTTCGAGATATATTAGCACAGGTCGATGAACACACTCAACTAGGCATACTACATATGATATGCCACTCCCCAGACCAATCCGTGGCATATGTCATAAGGTCAGAGCTTGAAGAATACGAAGTCTTTGTTGATGACCATTCAAAGGAGTTTCTAGTTGAACCTCCTGATATTGAAGATGAAAACTATACAGGCTTCCTAGGGGAGGTCAAGACAGCTCGTTTGCTAGAAGAATGGATTTCAGAATCCACAGAGAAAGACATCACAGAGAAATTCGGAGTAGGCATGGGTGATGTTCACAGATACGTGCAGTCTGCAGAATGGCTGATTCATGCAGCAGCAGAGATTGCCAGAATCACAAACAGGTCAAGTCACATTCCATCATTGCATAGTCTTCGTTCTCGTCTCAAGTACGGTGTACGTTCCGACATCTTGGAGCTCGTCAACCTCAGAGGCATTGGACGAATTCGCGGAAGAATGCTTCATAATCACGGCCTGAGAAGTTTCTCTGATTTATACCATGTACCTATCGATGAGCTGGCAAGAATCCCAACTATTGGCAGAGCGATAGCGGAATCGGTCAAGAAACAGCTTGGCGTGGATGTGAAACCATCTCAATCTCCCGTAGATGAATCGGAAGATGATGAGGATTTGGGATCAATGCAGACACTACTTGATGACTTCACTCAGTAATGGTGCAGTCTTGAGAGTCTTATCAATCAGCGTTTTCGTGTAGCGTGTGCATGCATCATTCTCTGTATATGTATCACTGAATTCTGTGACAGGGACACCCATCAATTCCTCAATTACATTTAATGATCCCATGCCCATTGCATCAAGATTGTAGCCGCCCTCAAGGAAATAGGCCAGTCTACCAGAAGCATGGGTTTCTGCAATCCCTTTTAGACACGCATTCATCTTTGCAATGCCTGATGTTGTCAAACCCAGTGAGGTCAGGGAGTCCTGATAGTGACAATCAAAGCCAACTGATACGAGGACAAACTCTGGCCTGAACACTTCTGCAAGGGGTTCGATTACATTTGTGAAAGCCAAATCATAGGATATGTTTCCAGCTCCTGGATACATGGGTAGATTCACTGTGTAGCCAAGACCTGCCCCTTTTCCCATCTCGTCAGGGAAACCTGAACCTGGGAACAGAGTTCTTCCGTCTTGATGCAGGCTGACATACAACACACGATTCGAAGAGTAGAACGCACTCTGAGTACCATTTCCATGATGTGCATCATAATCAACTATCATGACACGATTGAGCCCACATTCCTTCACTAGATGACTCGCAGCCACTGCAATATTGTTGATGAAGCAAAAACCAAATGCTCGTTCATATTCGGCATGATGCCCAGGTGGCCTACATAATACAAATGCATTCTTCGACTTTCCAGCCATAATCCTGTCCACAGCATCAATGCCGCCTCCTGCCGCTAGCACTGCTGCCTCATATGTGTGTGCGTTGACTTCAGTATCAGGTGTATAGAAACCCCCGCCTCTTGAGGAACTCTCGCGGATGCCATCTATGTATGCCTTTCCGTGAATCCGATAGACCTCCTCCAAGTCCACAGGCATTGGCGTCAGGATATTCAAATTCGGGTCCTTAAGATGACCTGCCCTCTTGATGTACATCATTGCACTTCTCAATCTTTCAGGACTCTCAGGGTGTCCCATTGACATCTCATGCTTGGTGAAGGCCTCGTGAAATACAAGATCGGTGACCAATGATATGTTTCTCCTGTACTGTGCCTAGTTTCACAGAGTGTTCACCATTACCTGATAAGTATGAAGTATTCAACGGATATTAGGAACACGTGTTCGAATATATGTGCTCTGAGGCAATCTTTATTTTGAATTCAGATACCGACTTCGCTAGCACGGGTCGGTAGTCTAGCTTGGTATGATTCTTGCTTGGGGCGACTGAGGAATTCGCGCCTCAAGTCACAGAATGCAAGAGACCGGGAGTTCAAACGACTTGGGAAGTCCCTGTCGGAACAAGTCTCCCCCGGCCCACCACTTTTTCCCGTAATCTGCCTACTCAACCATCCATAGAGTTTCATAGATTGGCCCTGAAGAGGTCAAGGTACTCTTTTTCATACTGAGCGACTTCACTATCATACTACCTATTGATCTGTCTGCCAATTCTTCAAGATTTCGAACCATTAAGTCAGGACTCTTGACATTTCGAACCCGTGCAATAGTCGCATGAGGCTTGAACTTCTCTCTCTCCATCTTATACCCTATTTCTGTGAGGAGTTCGTCGGCCTTCAACTTCAAATCAACAACTTTCTGCGAGTTCTCGGTCACGCCTATCCAGACCACTCTTGGCCTTCGTTTATTGGGAAAGGCGCCGACTCCCTGTATCTTTATCTCAAAGGGGACAATCTTGATTTGTCCCAAGCAGTTTCTCATCTCTTCGATTCTCTCCATTGGTGTGTCTCCAAAGAAACGAATAGTGAAATGTATGTTATCGCTCTCGACTATCTTCATCTTTGCACCCTCTGGGTTCAGCTGCTGCTGAATCTCACTAATACGAGATACTAACACCTGATCTGCGATATCGATACTGAGAAATGCTCTGACAACAGCGCTCATAGAGTTCACCAGTTTGTCTTGATTCGGCATACCGTACTGCCAATATTACCATAGCGCTGGGACGGCTTAAAGATAACTCTTAAAGGAAAACCATCGAACGGACTCATGGAGACAATCGACAAATTGACGAAACGAAAAGACTCCACCATTGAAGTGTCCTCTACCTCCAAAGAGAGTGCCCAGAAGTCAATACGAAAGCGGGGAGTTGAAGTTCCTAGTGCACGTAAGTTGGTACTACGAGATATAGGATACCCCTTTCGTGCGAAGGGTGATCCAAAACCTATGGGTCTAGAGATAGACAGTCTGGAACTATTCGCAGACTATGCGAGAGAACAATGGATGGGGACTTATGTACAGCAGGGTACCTACCTTTTTGATAGATACATTATGCCAGACTACGCATTTCAAGTCCTAGAAGTGGAGCCTGAAGAATCAGTTGTTTCGAAGAAGACAGAGATTCTTCTTCTATCACCATCTGGTGCAACGTCGGATGTCAAAGCTCGTCCTGTCACCTTTGAGGAAGTAATAGGCCATGAACCAGTGAAACAGAAATGCAAGATAATTCTTGAATATCTCCGTCACCCATCAAAGTTCGGCGAATGGGCGCCTCGCGCAGTGTTATTCCATGGATTACCTGGCACAGGAAAGACCATGACCGCTCAGGCTCTAGCGAATGAGGCTGATGCAAGAATATTCTTGGTAAAGGCCTCCGACTTAATCGGCGTCCATGTAGGAGACGGTGGAAGAAGAATAAGTGCATTGTTTGAAGATGCACGTAAGAGCTCCCCGAGTATCATATTCATTGACGAGCTTGATGCTATTGGTCTGGCTCGTTCATTCCAATCAATTCGAGGCGATGTTTCAGAGGTTGTGACTGCTCTGCTCGGGGAACTGGATTCGACTACCGAAGAGTCCGGAGTTGTGGTAATCGGCGCAACTAATGCACTGCCTCTCATCGATTCTGCAATCAAGAACAGGTTCGACACTGTCTTCGAATTCTCCCTCCCGACGCTAGAGGAGCGCCACAGCATCCTTAAGCTGTACGCAGGACGTCTGCCAATTAATCTTGAGGCCGACTTATATGAAATTGCGAGGAAGACCGAGGGACTATCTGGCAGGGACCTTCGCGACCGTATACTAAAAGAGTCGCTTCATATTGCAATTACTGAGGGGTCCGCAACCATAACCTCTGAAATCATTCATGGGGTACTTGACAAATTACAGTCTAAGGACAGACCCATCTATACAATATGATCAATCTAAGAACAATGGTGAATGAATGCTTTGAGAATAATAATCGTCACAGGCATGCCCGGCGCAGGTAAGAGTGAAGTAGCTCAGGCATTTCATGACATTGGTGTTCCTGTCATAGTCATGGGCGACGTTGTGCGGGAGGAAACTCGAAAGAGGGGACTGGATGCCAATCCGGCGAACACCCGAAAGGTCATGCTCGAGCTACGGAAGATTGATGGCCCAGGTGCGGTAGCTCAGCATTGCCTAGGTCGTCTTCATGCACTCGAATCAGATACTATTGTTATCGAAGGTTGCAGAAGTGTCGCCGAGATCGATGTTTTCGACGATTATGCAGATGAGGTGATTACAGTCTGTGTTCACTCATCTCCGAAGGTACGATACGCCCGCCTACGTGACCGGAATCGTACAGATGCCCCTTCAACATGGGAGATTTTCAGAGAACGTGATATGAGGGAAATTTCAGTAGGTCTCGGGGGTGTAATTGCACTCAGTGATGTCATGTTGATAAATGAGGGCACACTCGGGGATTTGCACACATTATCGAAGGAACTAGCAGCGAAGATGACATGATATGGAAATTACCATCCGATGTCCAGTTCATCCGACCGAAGATACTGAGAGAGTAAAGAAGGCAGTAGAAACTCATCTGGGTGACATCCCACTTGGGATAGTCAAGCACGATCAAATCCTAGAGATGACCTCCACAGACACTGATCGAGATCGTCTTTCATTGGTGAAACAGGCTATCCATGAGAAGCGGATACTTGCAGCAGTCCGCACGAGGCTCTTGAAGAACTTCAACGATCTTGAGTACACGACGAGCATACATCTTGACAAACAAGCAGCATTTGTTGGGAAATTTCGATTGATAGACAATGATGATGAGAACCCTCCCCTAGGTTCCATTGAGATTCACCTTCTCTTCACAAGCGTCCCTCTTTTTCGAGAATTCCTTGATTGGTTCTGTCCAAGGACCAAGGACGGGAAAGTGATTAGCTAGAGATTGGCCGTCACAATCTCTCGGACAAGTCCTCTATGCACACTCACTCTGATGTCACGGCCGAGAGTGAAACCACCATCTAGAATCATTTCAGGCAATCCCATCTCAGTGCTGCCACAAACACATAGATTCTCTTCTCCTGGTTGAAGAAGAGAGGGAACTCTCCTCAGAAGAGAGTCAATCAGTTTCTTCGACTCAGTGCCTCTTGTTGAGCTAGAACGACCATATGGCGGGTCTGTGACAATATGATTTACAGTCTGAATAGGAAGATACCGAGCATCAGCTTGCAGTACGGAGTATTGTGCACTTATTTCACTCAGATTCCTTTTTGCACCGGCCAACAATCTCCAATTTAAATCACTGCCCACTACCACAGCTCCAATATGCGAAGCCTCGCATAGAATTCCTCCTCCGCCGCAAAACGGATCCAGTACAGTATTGCCCGGTCTGACTCCAGCCAAGTTACACATTACTCTTGCCAAAGTGCTGTTCATCATAGTTGGATGGAAGAATGGTTTCTTTCCTGGTTCCCTTGTACGTAGCAAGCGCCTGAGTCTGGACTCACTTGACTTGCATACGAGAATTCGCTTTGGCACAATGATTACCAGAATCTGTGTCTTCGGCGCTCTCAATTCTACTTCTGCACCAGTAATGTTCTGGATGTGTGCTCCCAAATCCTTCTCAATCTCGGTTCTTTTTCTCGAATCATATCCTCTGCCAATACACATTGTCCTTACTGAGAACTTGTCCGCAGGCAATACATTGGCCCTCCAGATGTCGTCTGAGATCATCTCGGTTATGGATTCATCATGAATGACTTCACCGAGAAGGACACCAGCTCTCTGGACAAGCGCTGCCCTATCCAAGAGAAACTCTACAGGACTGACTGGTGTCTGCAATTTCGCTATACGTCCAAACCATGAGATCACCATATCAGTTGGACAGAGTCTGGCTAGGGCTTCTATCTCAGCTTTTGCTAAATCCAGATTCTCACCAGACACCTGAGCGAAACAATCCATCAAGTAGACATCACTACTCGTAAAGATTATCTCCACCTAAGAAGATGCGCTGCATTTCACCATACAGAATGTCGAATCCTGTCATATCTTTGGCTGACACTGGGATAGTATCGCTCATTGTTCCAATGCTACCTAACATATCCAAGATAGCTTTGGCATACTCTCTGACTAGGCCTTCTGAGGATTGCTCAAGCGCCTCTTCAAGTAGGTGCAGTTCTGAACCCCATTGTACAATCTCTTCTATCTCGTCCTCCATAAGAATGTCGGATTTGCTGAGTATACTTAGCTGTGGTAGCCCAAATCGAATATTAATCGATAATCCAAGTAACATCGAAGAGAGATAACCGGAGGCCGTTCTTGCAATGTTTGAATCCAAGAGATATAATGATAACGAGGGATCATCCCCTCTGAGTCCTGATACCATCAAGGGGCCTGAATTCCGATAGGCGAAGAGCTCCATTTGCCCTGGGCAATCCACAAGCACATAGTTGCTCTCAGTTTCAACGATTTCTTCTCGTAAATCATCAACACTGCTTACTCCCATGTCCAAGGATGCAACAAGTGCCCCGTTGGGGCCAAGCCCAAAATTCTCCATCACTTCTCCATAATTGACATACTCTCGGATATCTACATCAGCTGAATATGGTGGACTTTCAACACCCGGATCCAGGTTAACAACTGCGACACTCAAGTCGGATTCCACTAACCACTTCTCAAGCGATGCGGTAAGGAGTGACTTTCCAGAACCTGCTGTTCCAACTACAAATATGAAGAACATCGACAGAACCCACATAGAAAAGTAAGTTCCCTGCTATGAGTTCTTCGGTAGGTTTGTCACCACGATTTCTATGCATTCTGCACAAGTCTTATCTATACTCTGGGAAAGCAGGGAAGATATGGACTGGAGTGAACCACTACGAAGGCTTGCAGAGGCAATGGCAGGTGAAATCTGTCTTGCTGAGATTGACCCAGGTTCTGTGATGAGAAGGTGGCGTGAGCGATTTCATATATCACAGAAGAGCCTTGCCAAATCCCTTGATGTCTCTCCCTCAGTTATCAGTGATTACGAGAGTGGAAGAAGAAAATCCCCTAGAGTTGAAACCATTAGACGATTCGTTGAAGGACTCATTGAAATGGATGCCGCAGAAGGAAGTCGTGTTGCTGTAGCTCTAGAGAAACTCATTGCTCCTGAAATCGCATCCGATGCTATACTTGATAGCCGCGAGTTTGGATTTCCAATTCCTGCAAGACTACTAGTCGAGCATCTCAACTGCAAAGTGCTCACTCACCCCAATTTGCTTGATCGAGACATCTATGGTTATACAGCTCTTGATAGCATCAAGGCTATAGTCAGTCTTACGCCGCAGCAGCTCCTGCGGCTCTATGGCGGAACAACTCAACGTGCTGCTATTCTTACGAACGTGTCTTCGGGTAGGTCCCCCATGGTGGCTATCAAGGCGAGTCAAATTGGTACATCCGTGGCAGTGAAACCTGCTGCTGTAATCCTTCACGGTGTGAAAGAACTGGATCCTCTTGCTGTAAAGATTGCCGATAGCATTCACCTTCCACTGTGCGTTTCTGAAATCAAGTCAGCCGACCAGCTAATACAAACAATCAGATCCTTTAGTCCTGAAATGTAAATTCCGAGGGGAGTGACTGAAATGGACTTTGTCATGGAAATCAATGACCCGATTCATGGTTTCATTGGATTGACTGAAATTGAAGCTAAAGTAATCAACTCCGAAACCTTCCAGAGGCTCCGTAGAATCAAACAGCTTTCAGGTGGTCACTATGTGTACCCGACTGCTGAGCATACACGATTCTCTCATTGCATGGGTGCCATGCACCTTGCAGGTCGGACGGGAAAGAAGTTGCTCCACGAAGCTGGAATGGGCGATGATGTTCTACAGGACGTACGTGTAGCGGGCCTTCTTCACGACTTAGGTCATGGCCCCTTTAGCCATGTCTTTGAAGAATCACTCATTGAGAACAGAGGATGGAACCACGAAGATGTTACTGAATGGCTTGTCTTAGAGAGTGAAATTGGAGAAATCCTTGAAGCGGGGGGAATCTCCAAGAAGAGAATCGCTGATCTAGTCCGCGGTCGTAGAACCACCAAGAAAGATGCTATCGTGAGCGGCATTGTTGCGGGACAGGTGGACGCAGACAAGATGGACTATCTGACCCGGGACTCATTCTACTGCGGAGTAAACTACGGCTTGGTCGATATTCATCGCTTGATTGACAGCCTTGAGGTTTCAAAGAGATATCAGTTGGAGTTCAGTCTTGCTGCCAGAGGTGCACTTGAAGCGTTTCTTGTGGCACGCTATGAGATGTTCTTGAATGTCTATTACCATAAAACCGTACGCAGTGTCGAAGTCATGCTTGTCAAGCTCATCAATGCTGCAGACAATGTTCTACATCTGACCAGCTTCAAGACCCCTGAAGAATTCTTGCTCTTAGATGATATGTCTCTGGTATCAATGATGCGTGGTATTGATCCGACTGAATCAGACTACGCAAAAGAAGCGGCAACAATGATGAGTCTCTTGGACTCAAGAGTTCTGTATAAATCTGCATTTGAGAAAGTGCTTCATACTCAAGACAGATTCGTTTCCAAGGTCCTCACAAAGAGAAAAGTGCGTGAGAGCATAGAAGAGGAGATTGCATCAATCGCTGGAGTCGAAAATCATGAGGTTATTGTTGATGTACCTACACTGCCTTCGGTCCCTTACAATCCCCATCAGCTCAACCCGATGGAAATTGCCATCTTTGAGATAGTAGATGGCAAAAAGGTGTCTCACAACCTCTCTGACTACTCCAATATTGCAGAGATGATGAAGGGATATCTAGATGTAATTCGTGTCTATACATTTGACAAGAATAGAGCAAAGGTTGGTCGTGCCGCCCGCGAAGTCTTTCAGGATGTGCCAGATACTGCGCTAATCCACATGTAAGACAGTGAGAGGCGCTATCTCTCGTCGTCATGCAGTATTACTTTGCATTAGTTCTGTGATTCTGTGGAGATTATATACTGCAGTTTGGATTCTACTTTGAACTTACCCGTTTTCTGGGGCTGAGAGTACTTGAGCGACGAAATGACCGAAACCCTACAGAACATAAAGGCAATCACAGGTGTAGAAAATGTCGTTTTAATCCAGAAAGACGGACTTCCTGTAGCGAGTGCAGGAGTATGGTTCAGTAAGGAAGAGGTCTTTGCTGTAGCATCATCAACATGTGCCATTTTTGGAGTAGCTAAGCTGATTCATGGCGATTTCAAGTATCTATTGATGGAATCGGAAACTTCCAAGGTATTCTTAGCATCCCTCCCCAACGATTCTGATTACTTTCTCACTGTCACAACAGCCCCACGCGTGAACCTTGCTGCTCTCTTCATTGAGATGAAAGACAGTCTTTCACGACTAGATTTTCTTCTCAGGCAGCATGTTGATGGAAGGCTTCCACCACTCCGATCCTATAGTAATGATGAAACAAAGCGTGTACTGGAAGGATTTGCAGTAGCTGAGGGCCGTGGTACAATCCATGGAATATCCCGCTCAGTAATTTCACTAGATAGATCTCAGGCGCTGACTCTGAGAGCCCTTCTCCGGCAGGTTCATGACTGTATTCCTAACATAGGTTCAGTGTTCTTGTCCCTGAGTGGGGGTGTTCGTGTATCACTTGAAGGATTCACAAATGATCGGCTTGCCGCTATGTCCTTTGCACTTCATGATGCATCGGAACGGGTCGTAAGAACTCTACGTAACAGCTCTCTACAGACCGTTCTGTGCGAAACTGGCACCACTCGACACTTCATTTATGCGGTGCCCAATGGTGTGTTCAGCCTGTGGGTAGACAAGGACAGCCAGAAACTTGGTCTAATGAGATTACTCCTGAAACACTATATCGACGAGATTCGAAGAGTCCTAACCTCCGTGTCAATGGTGAAGCCAGCAGTTCCAGAGGACTTGAAGGAGCTTCTTCTTGCGGGGGGTTCTGATGGTGGATTGATGCTAGCGAGGAGAGCCAAATGACGTACTCAATACTACACATGATTGAGCTAATGGATGAACAGTTTCCGTTACTCCTGCACTCAGTATTAGAACGGATACCTGTAATTGTAGCAGGTGAAGATATCGAACTTATTGATGATGTTGCTGAGAGTCTCACAGCGCTCAGCCCCCATCGGCACAAACTTGTCTTTTGGCGAGACTTCACATCCGAATCAGAAATTCTCTCAGTCTGGGATGAAGAGAAGCATGATTACGAAGTGAGTAGAACGGTTGTATGTGGTCTCTCTGGGAATCTCAGGCTGGCTCTTGATAGAATCACACGATATGCTGGTTGGACTCTCGCAATCCCTCTTGGTTCAACAGTCTTTGGTTTCGAAGTCAATGAGAAAACCCTTGAAGATGTCGTTTCTCATATTCTCTGTAACTCAGGCAACTGCGGAATACTACGTGTCGCATCTCCCTCCTCGATGTACTTTTCTCTCATCAGGCCCATAGATAGCAGCCACAATGTGGAAAAGCGCATTGTTGGCAAAATCCTAGTTCGGAAAGGACAGTCTCTCGAGAGAATCAGACGTCTTCTTACCAAGTCTCTGAGAGGTATGAATGTTTCTGAACATATCATTAGCGCTGTACTGAAGCTTGGCGATGAATCTGAGAAACTGACTCAAGATGTCTTTGAGGAGGAAGTGAACAATTATGTTCATGCGGCAAGAAGGGCTGTCACCCTTCTATCCCGAATTCGGCTTGCTAGAGAACTTGGCGCATCAACCACCCTCACGGAGAGAAATCTGTATGAAGCAATTGGTTGGGATGGTGGAGAGTTGCCCGATCTCATTCGCTTCATCAGAGCAGAATGGCATGAGGACTTCTCAGACTGTGTCAAACTTGGAACAATTTCTGGGCTTGGAGCGTGGGTTGACAGTATGTGGGGTACATGAACCAGGGGTAATGAAAGTGATTATTGATTATGGTAATCGGACAGTCGGTCTCAAGATTGTGTTCTTTGGACCTGCAATGAGCGGAAAGACGACTGCAATACGATGGTTGTTCTCGATGCTTGACTACACTGACAAGCTCACATCAATCGAAAATACTGCTGGCCGAACCATGTTCTGTGACTTTGGAACGATACCATTTCCTCTCAGTGAGAGCTGGACCATCAACGCTCACATTTGGTCTGCAACAGGACAAGATTTCTACAGATCCACAAGAGAAGTCGTCCTTGTAGGAGCTGACGGGGTTGTTTTCATGGCTGATTCCCAAGGCAATCTTCTTGATGAAGACCTAGCAAGTTGGAATGAACTCATGTCCATGATTATGGAAGAAGAGAGGCCGCTTCCAGTTGTTATCTGTCTCAATAAACAAGACTTACCAGAGGCTGTTCAAGAGGACCAGCTACGCGTACTCTTCAGGTTGCCACTATCAGTACCTGTTTTCCACAGTATTGCCACAGATGGTTATAATATACTTGAAGCATTCCAGTACATTTTCCAAGCAGCCATGAGAGCCAGCATCCTTGCCAACCCAATCTCGTGATGAATGGCGCTGATATGGCAGAACCTAACGAACCCTTTATACGAACAGCTGTGACTGTAGCCATAATTCTAGTAATCTATTGAAAGAGTCAGAAAGTATGTTGAATAGGGGTCAACGGTCTTGAGTTCTGTCAATAAAGTCACAAAATTCGTCTTCATAACTGGCGGAGTTCTTTCAGGTATCGGCAAGGGTGTGACTACAGCATCTATTGCCAAGATTTTTCAGTTTCGCGGCTATAGCGTTCGAATAATCAAGATTGACCCATATCTGAACATAGACCCAGGGACTCTGAACCCAATCGAGCACGGCGAGGTCTTTGTCACAGACCAGACTTGGACCTTCAGTCCTGTGAAGGGCTTTGACTTTCATATCTCCGAGGTCGATTTGGACTTTGGCACCTATGAACGCTTCACCGGCATGGAAGCCCATCCATCTCAGAACATAACTTCTGGGCAGATTTACATGTCGGTGATAATGGAGGAGCGGAAGGGTGGATTTCTTGGAAGAACTGTTCAGATAATTCCTCATGTCACAGAGAGAATCAAACAGAGAATCTGGGATGTTGTTGGAAAGGATTCTGTGCCTGATGTCTTACTGGTAGAGATTGGTGGAACCGTCGGTGATATAGAAGCGATGCCGTTCCTTGAGGCAGTGAGACAACTTATCTGGGAGATTGGGCGAGAGCGAGTTGCCGCTGTCCATGTGACACTAGTTCCCTACATGCAATCCGTTGGAGAATTCAAGACGAAGCCAACACAACACAGCGTTCGGACTCTTCAGAGTCTTGGCATACAACCCGACATAATGATATGTAGGTCTGAGAAACCTCTCACAGATTCATCAAAGAAGAAAATAGCGCTATTCTGTAATGTTCCGGAGGCGCAGGTGTTTTCTAATCCTGACATATCTGTCATCTACCAACTTCCGCTGTCATTTGAAGAGGAGGGCCTTGGAGAGATCTTGGTCAATCACTTCAAGCTCGAATCACGCAGACCTGATACAGATGCATGGCGCGAAATAGTACAATCCTTCCAGAGCCCCTCTGAAACGGTCACAATAGCCATGCCAGGCAAATACACAATGCTTGTTGACTCCTACAAGAGCATCAATGAGGCATTGGCGCATGCTGCCGCCGCATGCAACGTTCGTGTTGAAATCAAATGGATTGAAACAGAAGAACGAAGCACAGAAGAGTGCCTTCAAGAAGACCTCTCTGATATCGATGGAGTGCTTCTTACACCCGGATTTGGAGCGCGAGGGGTTGAGGGCATGATATGCGCTGCAGCACTAGCCCTCAAGTCCAAGATGCCTCTCTTGGGCATCTGCTATGGAGCACAATTGTCTACTGTTGCGTTTGCGAGGAAAGTAATGGGTTGGAAGGGTGCCAATACCACAGAGGTCGATCCTGACAGCCTTTATCCTGTTGTGGACCTGATGGACGACCAAAAAACCACTGAGAACAAGGGTGGTACAATGCGGCTTGGAGGACATACTGTCCATATCGTCAAAGGCACGCGACTGCACGAACTCTATGGTGTTGACGTAGTTAGAGAACGATTCAGACATCGATTCCATCTTATTGATAGATACATGAAGAAGATGTGCGAAAGAGGTCTTAGTGTATCAGCCTATGACTCCAGTAAAAGTATCATTAACGCAATAGAACTTGCTGGCCACCCGTTCTGGATTGGAGTCCAATACCATCCTGAGTTTAGATCCCGACCTGGAGAGCCGCATCCACTTTACTTGGGACTAATAAGGGCGGCTCTTGCACATAAGAGAGTGAGAGTGAAGTCATAGTGGATAAGAATCTCGACAAGGCGTTATCCCAACTCGTTGAAGAAATAGAGCGAGTCGAGGTCACAAAGAACCGCTTTGGCGAAGTCCTGCACAGGATCAAAGACATGATCAGCCTTGACAGATTCCCAGCTATTGCGTCCTGTGCCGTTGAAACAACGTTCACCAAGAATATAGAACCGACCAGTCTCTCTGGTCTGCAGATTGCTGGTATTGACGGTGGATTAGTCAGACGGCGGTTCCGGTCGATGGATTTGATTCTCATTAGAGGCATCGCAGTCGTTTTTCGTTTTGGACCAGAAGAGGGTCCCGATGTTGATTTCTTTCCTGATCCATTTCCAGAACCACAGATTCGACCAATGATGCTGACTCTGTCTGCAACAGAGTTAGATCAGCTCGCATCCTTAGAGAGGGTTGCTGCAGAACTCAGGGTGACCCTCTCAGTTCTCGATGAATTTCATACTGACTTGATTCTCGTCGATGGGTCATTATTCTACCATCCACGAGACCGGCCGCAGAGTGGTTCAGTTGTCTATGAGAAATTCCAAGAGGTCCTCTCCCTCTACAAACAGCTGTACAACAAGGTACGTAAGAAAGGGACAACTCTTGTAGGAATTGTTAAGGATAGTAGGTCAAGTAGGATTACCAGCATACTGGGGGATATCCTTCCCCACATACTACGTGAGCCAGCCATATTCGAGATGATGCAAGGAGTCGACTACCGATGGCTACTCAAAATATCCAGAGACTGCGATATCCTGGACACATTCCTAGAAGAGGGCGAAAGATCCTTTGTTTTTAGATACTCGTCAGAACTTCAGAACAATTCTAATCTGCAGTCTGACGACTTGGGAAATTGGGCCTCTTCTATTTGGGTGACCTATCTGAAAACAGCTCGAAATGACCTTCCGCTACGGATTGAGATCCTTATTGATGATGACTCCAATGCGAATGTATCGAAGGTTGACAAGGCATTAGCTGCAGTACTACCTCTCTCGTGGCAACATCCAGAATATGGAATTCCGACGCCAATACTTGAGGCTGACGCTAGAGCACGAATAACAGCTAATGAAACGAGCATGGTGATTGACCGATTAATGGCACTATCAGGCCTCACCTATACAACTCTTGAAAAGAGGCGATCAAGAAATCCATTTGGAGGAAGTTGAAATATCAACAGAGTATCCATCTTCAGCCAGATTAGGGACCATAGTATCCACAGACTCAGGACCCAATGTAATGGAATTCTCTTTTGTTGTGGAGGGCGGTCCAAAAGAGGTTGTTGCAAGGCGTGGCGAGTTTGTATCAGTAGTAACTGAGAATGGGACTGTGATTGCGAGAGTACTGGACCTAGTCCGAACAAACAGATACTATCAACATGCGGAGGCAGTGAGAGAATATCAGTCGCGAGGAGAGCCACTACGCTCGATATTTCCCACAGATCGATGGCAATATACTATAGCGAAAGCAAGAGTACTGGGTCTGTGGGCTGAGGGCAGGACTATTCGTCCGTACTTCTCTGTGTCGCCAGGAGCAGTTGTCAGAAGGCCCGATGAGGACATACTGGTTTCATTCCTAAACCTTGACCCCAAGAATGGACTACACTTGGGAAGCCTTGCATACCAAAGTCTTCAGTTCACCCCATCGATTGACCGGTTACTTTCAAAGCATCTGGCCATATTGGCCATGAGTGGAGCCGGAAAATCCTACTTTGTTTCAGTGTTATTGGAGGAATTACTTGCCCGTTCCAAGGAACAGGGACGGCTCTCAGTCATTGTCATCGATGTGCATGGTGAGTATAGCTATCTCAAAGACATCAAGCCCGATGACATAGGTCTCACAGAAGGCGATTTCAGAGTCGAACACATCAGAGCATCACATCTCCAGATACCTGTTCAATCACTTACTGCTGAGTCAATCGGTGCCTTGGTTGCAGATATGAGTTCGATTCAGGTCCGTGACCTCAGACGTATAATCTCCGAGATGCAAGACACTATGAAGTCCGGTTATACACTTGCTGACATTGTAACCTACGTACGAGATGATGAAACTGTAAGTAAGAACACAAGAGAGGCCCTCATTAGCTGGCTCATTAATCTTGATGAAACAAGCCTATTCGGAAAGGGCGCTACTCCTGATATTCGCACAATTGCAAAACCGGGCAAGATTACACTGATTGACCTGAGCGATTTTATCAGTCTGAAGAAGAAACAGATAGTCGTTTCCTATCTTGCGAATGAGCTCCTTAGACTTAGGCGAAGAGGCGACATTCCTCCTTTTTTGCTAGTACTCGAAGAGGCACATCAATTCTGCCCCGAGGGCCGCCATGAGGTTGCTCTTCCGAAGAGCCGCATTGAAACAATCGCACGAGAGGGGCGAAAGTTCCATGCACTTCTCTGTCTCATATCTCAAAGACCTGTCCGGCTCTCAACTACAGTACTTAGTCAATGCAGTAATCAAGCCATTTTTCGGTGCACAAACCCATACGATCTTGACCATATTGGTCGATCGAGTGAGGGTATCGACCGATCATCGCTTGATGCAATCACAACACTCGAAATTGGTGAGGCATTATTCATTGGCGAAACCGTTTCAGTGCCAACATTCGTGAAGATACGTCAGAGACGATTCGAGCCCACTGGATTGTCTCAGAGCCTTACTGAGGCTGTCAAGAGGGCTGACAAGTAAATGGTAGTACAATATCCCCGCAATCCTGATAAGATAAGACTAAAGACTCAATCAGCTGTGATGAACCGGGGGACTTAGGCCCTTGAATGACGATGAACTGAATCACGTACGACAGTTGATTGATTCAATGCAATCAGGACTAGTAGAACTCTTTGATCAACTGCGCGAGTTGAGGGAACATCTTCACCTTCTCTCAGAATTGCCGCTCGGCACATCATCCCCCGTTGTTTCATTGTTTTCAGAAGTCAAGCAAACAGCTACTAAGCCTGAGAATGGTGGAGAGCTTGATACTGATGAACAGCTCGAGCAGAAAGCACTCAACGATGAAGGACTGACATCACATTCTAGTCCTCACCTGACGCCTCCATCTGAAGATATGACAGCAATTGAAACAGACTCCTCGGAGTCGATCACTGATTCAGTCGATGTGAGTGCTCTGAGTGCAAAGGTAAGCAGGGTTCTTGACCCAATCACACAGGAGCTGCGCACGGCTGAGGCGACCGCAGACATAATTATGGAATATCTTCAGTCTGCAAGAGAGTACTTGATTGACAACGATGAACGTAAGCAGAAGGTAGCTCGGGACATGGATATTGTTCTGAATTTTCTGAGAGCTAGAGGGAATAGAAGTATCAGACCTGAAGAGCGTGACAATATTCTAAAAAGAATACGCCGCTGGAAAGCCCATCTGGTGAGCTATTCGGACTCTCCAGCTGAATAGGTTCAGAAGAAACTCACCTATTCTAAGTCTAGTATAACGCGTCTTACTTTTGTCTTTGATATCTTTTTCAAGCCATGCTGACCTGGTTCATATCTACAATCAAGTAGACCCGCTTCGTAAAGAATTTTGATTTGGGCGCTAGCATTAGCCTCTGTTCCACCGAGGTGTCTTGCTACTCGTGTTACATCTTTCTCTCCTTGAAGAAGAAGTCTAAGTACTTTGAGTCTCGTGGCTGAAGATAAGGCACGTCCAATACGTAGTATAGCATCATCATTGTCGATCTGTAGTGTTTCGGACAGTTTTAACACCTCATGCGAGCGTTAGCCTGTTGCTCAAGTAAGTCTTTATTATACTTGTTGTTTGGAAAGCCCCACATGAGTGGATTCATAACTCAATGGTCAAAAGGGTTCATGGCCATTTAGTCTGTCGTGCTGTAAGTGAGTGCTGAGCCGAATGGGCGATGAAAGTGTATTCATTATTGGTTTTGACATATTACCATCGCATAGCCCTGGATCGAAGATTCCCCCTAAATTTGCCTGTGTCGTAATGCGCGATGGCGTCATCTTGAATGAGCACGCAGAAGTATCTAGAGGTTCGCTTTTGAAGTTGGTCAAAACGACCGTACCAAGGTGGTTCTGCACAGACAATATCTTTGAGATAGTGTCCGATAGTAAATCATTATTCCAACTAGCAAGCCACATTCCAACTGAAACAAGAATTGTCCAAGTGACTGGAGTCCCACCAAATCAGACTCAACTTAGGATTTTGGCTAGGCGTCACGGCATCAGCATACAAGGAAAACCGAGCGCTTTGGAAACTGCAAGAATTGCAGCCCAGCTTGCAGCAAAAGGTGTCGGCCATTTCTTGGAGTGTTTCAGTGAACAGACTGAAATCAAAGTAACTCGAGCACGGAAGTTAGGCCGTGGCGGGCAGAGCACAAATCGGTATAGACGGAGAATTCATTCTGAGATTCAACAGATGACGCGTTTTATTGAATCACAGCTCAAGACCGCTGGAATCGAGTATGATATTGATGTACGCACCTCTGATTTTGGGTATGCAAGTGCTCGTCTAACCGCGAACGCTCCTCTACCAGCAATTCGAAGTAAAATCGAGGCAAAGAGGGGCGGTGACTTCAACATCTTAATATCGCCGGTTCGTAAACGGGTCGAGTTCTTGCCTCTTCAACCAGTTTCTGGTCCTTCAGAGAGCAAGCCGAAATTCTTCATTCTTGGAGTCGATCCGGGTACTGCTGCAGCCTACTGCCTTATGTCACTAGACGGCAGGGTCAAGGTTCTAAGGAGCAAGAAAGGGCTGACTAGGGCTGACATGATACGTGAGATATATGAAACAGGTATCCCAGTCATTATAGCTTCAGATGTTCCACAGGTCCCTCATTTTGTGGAGAAAATAGCGAGTACCATCAATGCTGCAATATTCACTCCTGCAAAGGCCATTCCTGTTGCTGAGAAACAGGAGTTGGCACGAGAGTATGACAAGAATATCAGAGTTCGTAATGCACATGAGCGTGATGCTCTTACAGCCGCTGTCTATGCCTATAGGGCAGTTCTGCCCAAATTGCAGCAGATTGATCGAATCGTGAGAGAGGAACAACTTTCGATTGATAGGAACCATCTGAAGGCGCTCGTGATCAAAGGTACAGCGATTAATGAAGCTCGGGCGAGTCTAGAACACGGCGGTTCCGAAATCATCGAAAGCATACCGGAGGAGAAGCCGTGTCCACCGATTGAAGAGAATTTGACCCAAGAGAGGTTTGAGGCGCTCAAGAGTCATCTTCAACAGATAGAGAATGATAACCAAGTACTTACAGAGAAGGTAGAGGATCTTACACGGCTCATAGAGCTACTCAAGTTCAGAGAAAGTGAGCTCATGGACAGTCTTGAGATTGTCACTCAAGAGAACTATTGGAAAGTGAAACGCGATAGAGAAGTGGAGAAGTCAAAAGGATCACTGAGGAGAGCTGAAGGGGAGATTATCGAACTCAGAAAACAGGAGGCTACACTGAAGAGCCGATTGGAGCTTTTCAAGGGGGTCAGACACCTCGAGATGAAGGGTGATACGTTGGCGGTGAAAGTGATTCCCCATTTCACCCGAGAGAGCATTGAAGACTACAACCACAGAGTCGGCCTCAAACGCGGCGATATTATTCTGTTTGAGGATGCTTCTGGTGGTGGTCCTCAGACTGCAGGACTCCTAATCGACAGAGAGATTCGAGCAGTTGTAGCCAGTACTCCACTCTCGCATCTTCCAAGAGAGGAGCTTGTTCGAGCCCTCATACCGGTTATTGATGCAAAGGATGTAGAGCTTAGACGAATTGATGAATTTGCGTTTATCAGTCGCAAGAAGTTTGAGGCCATACTCCAATCATTCATCAAGGATGTACGTGAACAGGCAAGACAGAAGGGCGAAGAGCAACTTGTACAGATGATTGAGAGATACCGCCGAGAGATAGAACGCTAAGTCCCTTCTCTGAAAAGATGTCATCAATCACTCTGGGACCTGTATCCAGAGGATATTATTCCCTCTTATCAGTATCTGACCATACTTTGCCAATATCTGTTCATTCTCGATCTCTTCAGCTTCGGCAAGTGTGAGGTTCATGTACATGTCACACCTAGTCAAGTGACCTCTGAAGATTCTCTGATCCTTGAGCTTGACAGAAACTACATCTTCAAGCTGTTGTTCAAGTGCTTTGATTGGCAATCTTTCTGACAAACTGTACGCCTCTCGACAGTGGCCAATTGTGAGGATTATAAAGGCTTTGCTACAAGACGTCTGAAAAAGGACGGAGCGGAAGAGTCAACTTATATTGACGCACTCTTAAGTCTTGAAAATCAAACGTACCAAAGGCTATCATAATGGCACTAGTTTGTCTTGGACTTGAAGGAACTGCACACTCATTCGGCGCTGGTATAGTCACGAGTAAAGGAAAGGTGCTCGCAAATGAGTGGGACATGCTGAAACCGTCTCAGGGAGGCATCCATCCTCGTGAAGCTAGTAGACATCACTCCGATCTTGGTCCAGGAATAATCTGCAGAGCAATGGAAACTGCAGGCATGGGCTATAAAGACATCAACCTGATTGCTTTCTCAAGAGGCCCGGGTCTGGGTCCCTGTCTAAGGACCACTGCCACGATGGCAAGAACACTGGCACTGAAACTCGACATTCCTTTGATTGATGTCAATCATTGTGTTGCGCACATTGAGATTGGTAGTCTTGAATCCAGATTCGAAGATCCCGTTACCGTATACGTTTCAGGAGGAAACACTCAGGTCATCGCATTTGCAGGAGGCCGCTTCAGAACTTTTGGAGAAACACTGGATATTGCTATAGGCAACATGTTAGATGTGCTTGGTCGTTATCTTGGAATGGAGTTTCCAGCAGGCCCTCTAATAGAGAAAGAGGCCAGGGCTGGTAGAGATTTCCATAGTCTCCCCTATTCTGTCAAGGGCATGGATATTAGCTACTCGGGTATGCTCACTGCAGCAAAGAAACTGGTTTCTGATGGAGTTCCAATTCCGGATATTTGTTACAGTGTTCAAGAAACCGCATTTGGTATGTTGGCAGAGATTGCTGAACGAGCCCTAGCACACACCAAGAAGGATGAGCTTCTACTCACCGGTGGCGTAGCACGCAATGACCGCTTGACTGAGATTCTAACAGGTGTTTCGGAGCGTCATGGTGCACGATTCCATCGGGTTTCACCCTCTTTAGCTGGCGACCAAGGTGCGATGATTGCATGGAATGGTATTTTACAATACGAGTCTGGACATGAGATTGAAGTCGAGAGTTCATACGTTCTTCCAAAGTGGAGAACAGATGAACAAGACATACTCTGGAGGCACTGATGGTGAAGGAGGATGTTCTTGCTCTCGGTGCAGAATCTGTCATTTTCAAACTTGAGAGATGGAATCAGGCATTCGTGTTGAAATCGCGCCAAGCAAAACCGTATCTACTAGAAGAGATTGACTCACTGCTCAGGAAGACCCGCACTGCCAGAGAGTGCAGGACGCTCATAATCGCTCGTACTCTAGGGGTTCGCACACCCGCAGTATATTCAGTAGACCTTAACAACTACACAATCTTGATGGATTTCATAGAAGGAACACAATTCAAACTGCTCGCAGAGAAGCTTCCCGAGAGGCAGCTCACCAGACTGTGTTTCAAATTTGGAGAATCAATCGCATACCTTCATGAGGGTGAAGTCGTGCATGGTGACCCCACCACGAGCAATGTAATCGTTGATAATCAGCAACGACTCTGGCTTATTGACTTCGGACTATCGGAGATGAATGCTACGGTAGAAATGAAGGGTGTGGATCTTCATCTCATTCGCAGAGCTCTAGAAACCACTCACTGGGATAGACAAGAGTCCATGTTGAATGCTACCATAGAAGGATATGTTGCTGTGCTTGGGGATGGTGCTGAGGGCCCTCTGTCAAGAATGAACGAGATTCGAGAACGCGGCAGATATCACTGAAGAGCTATCAGACCTACATTTCTGGTCACCACAAGGCAATCTTTATATCTACACCGCAAGGGCAAGAAAACAGGACCCGAGTTTTTTGGGGATTGATGACCTAGAGGTTGTCCCGATGGCAAGAATGCACACAAGACGCAAAGGTCAAGCCGGAAGCAGGCATCCTTCGACAATGCGCGTGCCCGAATGGCTAGACAAAGAAAAGAATGCGCGGTGGGTGGAAGAGAAGGTCATCGAGCTTGCTAAGGCAGGCAATACCCCATCCATGATAGGGATGATATTGCGTGACCAGTACGGTGTTCCTCTAGTAAAGGTTGTCACTGGTAAGAGTGTGATTGCTATTCTCAAGGAGAACGACCTTACACGAAGAGTACCAGAAGACCTTCGCAACATGATAATTAAGGCAACACACATTCGTAAGCACCTTGAAGAGAACAAGAAGGACCACACCTCTAAACGCGGTCTATTGCTTGCTGAGAACAAGATACATCGGTTGTCCAAGTACTATCGCAAGAAGAAGGTCTTACCTGTAGACTGGAAGTACACACCTGATCAGGCTGCTGTGCTGCTAAGATAGTTTTATCATGCTAGACGCCTTTCTCTCCTTGAGATGAGCAAAGAGACGAGTAGCGATCCATCATTGAAGTCGCTAGAAAAAGACTGCAAGAGTATAACTCTAGATGATAGGACTCATACCCTCATAGTGACCTCTCCGTACCCAGCAGCAACTCTTGCCACTGCCATACTCTCAAGGGCACTCATGAGGTCTAGCGGAAGGTTCCAAATCACCTTTGGACAACCAGTCATGAGCATAGACGCACTCAACGAGTTGAGGACTAAGTATGAAACCTCAGCAGTCTTCATGATAGGCATTGACACTCTTGGTTCGAAACGGGTCAAGAAGGGCAGAAGCTATCCCATCCTGATTGGCGGGACATCCGAATCAGAGCAATTGGCTTCCTTCACTCTCGGAACTGATTCTACTATGCCTTCAGCGGCATATGTCCTAGCTAAATCGCATGTGGAATTGGATCCGTATGACTTACAGCTCGCTGCAGCAGGCACCCTTGTTCAAGACAGCATAAATGAATCCAAGAAAGGAGCAGGTATGGATATCATCAAGCTAGCTGAAAAGGAAGGGCTTATTGAAGAGCGAAAGGGATTCAGACTGTTCGGAATCGGTATGTTACCACTTGATGAAGCATTTCTCTACAGCACTCATCCCTATCTTCACACACTAAGCGGAAACCAGAAGGCGTGTGACGAGTTACTCAATAAATCGGAGATACCCGTTCCCAAACTGCGCTCCCCGCTGAGCTCGTTGAGTTCATCAGAGGCGCAACGTTTGACCTCACAGCTTATTACACGACTGGATCCGGAGGTAATTCCACAGCTTCTAGGCAAGGACTACATATTCACACAGGAACGCGAAACCTGTCCTCTAAGATATGCATCTGGAATCGAAATAACTGCCACTACTGCATGGGTGCGACGTGAACTTGGCGCATCGATGAGTGTATGGTTAGGGGACAGGGGAAGAGCTCTAAGGAGTCTAATTGATAGCCATATGAGTCACCATAAGGATGTCATTTCAGCAATCCAGAGGCTTGACTTGGGACTGGTCAGTGAGTCTACTCCTTCTGCTACAATAGTAAAAATCCTCGGCTCAAAGACCGAAATATTGCCTGATGTGGGTAGAATTGCTCTGAGTAATAGGCTCGTAGGTTCCGACAGGCCGGTCGTTCTGGATAATGAAGAGTCCTACACTATCATCTGGCCCTCCGCTGGATTGAGCATCAAACAGGTTCTTCATAGTCTATTAGGAAATGGCATCCTGCCAGTCGCCACATCTCCCCAGTCCATCACCATTGCTGGCCCGTCTGAAATGAAAGAAACGTCACTTCAAATAGTCACGGCCTTAACTGCGGCAGGCGGTTGAACATGATTGCAGCAATCGAGATAGAATTTCAGTCTTCTGAAATTGCAGAGAGGGTCTTAGACACTATATCTCCTGACAATTCCCCTCTTCCGACAGGATTGACTATTGAATGTGCAGTAAAAGGTGCATGTTTGTCTGTCAAGATTCACTGCGAGAGACGTATTGAGAGTCTAGGTGCAACACTGGAAGATATTATGAGTTCAATAGATCTCTCAATGAGAACTTCCGAATCAGTGGACGCCATGGAAGAATGGTGAGTTTCACTTCAAATCGCCACCTACACCTATACCTCCTACGAGTTGCTGATATGCAGCTTCAGCTTCCGCCCGAGACTGCTCTGCCATCTCTTCTGTGATGAATCCTCGTTGGACAGCTCGTTTCAGAAGGTGTTGATCAATTATCCGTGGATCTTGGTCCACAGGGGCTCTCACAACATCTATCTCAAGATCAACATAGCGAATTC
>PRDH01000077.1 GCA_003345545.1 Candidatus Thorarchaeota archaeon | reverse complement strand
GTGCGATTAGCACGGGCAAAGAGGCAAATGTCTACAAGGGATTTGATGCCGATGGACAACCGGTTGCCGTGAAGATATTCCGAGTCAGCACTGCCGAAACTGACTACATGCTAGAATACATGGTCGATGACCCTCGCTTCAGGAATGTCAAACGTCAGAGCCGGGGTCTGATTCCACAATGGGCGATGAAGGAATTCAAGAATCTGAAGCGGTATCACGATGCAGGAATTCGCGTCCCACGCCCTATCGACATCGAACGTAATGTCCTGATTATGGAATTCATCGGTGATTCCAAGAAGGCGACTGCAGCTCCTCTCTTGAAGGATGTTGAAATCTCATCTCCTGCTGCAACCTTCAACAAGATAATCGGAATGATAGAGAAAGGATACACAAAGGCAGGATTGGTGCATGCTGACCTAAGCGAATACAATATTCTCTGGGCCAAAGGACCAGTCTTCATTGATGTCTCTCAGTCAGTACTCCTCACCCATCAGAATGCGGAAAAGTATCTAATCCGTGACATTCAAAACATAGTTCACTTCTTCAAGAAACTTGACGTTGAAGCTGAAGAGCCCGATGTCATTGCTCGATATATCATCTCAGCTGGTGAGAAGCAGAATGTCGTTCAAAGAAACAATTCGAGTACCCGTTGAAAGAGTTGGTGTCATAGTTGGACGCAATGGCGGTGTTCGCAGACGTATCCAGCAATTAACGAACGTGGCTCTTGATATCGACCCTGAAGGCAGTGTGACAATAAGCAGTGCTGGCGGGTCAGCAGACCCTGTTCTGGCGTGGAAAGCTCGGGATATTGTTCGTGCGATAGCGAGGGGATTCAGTCCAAAGAACGCATTGACACTGACTGACGAGGACACGATGCTTCTTGTGATCTCTCTCCGTGACGCAGTAGGCACATCGCCTTCTCAGCTGAAACGGGTGGCTGGCCGAATCATCGGTGAGCACGGTCGCACACGAAGGGCTATTGAGCAGATTACCGAAACCAAGGTCTCTGTCTATGGCAGAACTGTGTCCATTATTGGCATGGAACCTGGCCTAGATTATGCCAGAAGAGCAATTGAGATGCTCGTATCAGGAGCGCCCCATAGTGCGGTCTATGCGAGGCTTGAGCGTTCGCGTAGGGAAATGAACCGACAAGAGGCTGAACTGTGGGAGAACACAGACCTCTAGTTGTGTAATACCCCGTCTAATATCACAAGATTTCCAACAGACAACTGAGCACCATGAATCAGAGAGCACCTGTTGAAACAACATTCGAAAGCATTTCTCCAGCAGAGTTCTTCTATCGAAATCGGCAGTTGGCTGGTTTTGGCAACACAAGCCAGGCAATCTATAGTGCAGTCCGAGAACTGGTTGAGAACAGTCTGGACTCCTGTGACGACGCTCAGAGACTACCCCTCATTGAAGTGCAAGTCATGTCTGAGGGTGGCGATATAATTCGTGTCTGTGTTTCTGATAATGGTACTGGTGTTCCTGACGCTCATGTTCCTCAGGCTTTTGCCAAGATACTATATGGCAGCAAGTTTCACAATAGACAACGACGTGGAACCTTTGGTCTGGGGGTCACTATGGCAGTCCTGTATGGTCAGATAACGACAGATTCCCCTGTTCTTGTTCATACGAAATGCCCTGACTCACAAGGTATGGAGTATGCGCTCTTTATCGATGTGGAAACCAATCAACCAATCATTGAGTCGAGTTGCTCCCGCGACCGCGACTCTGACGGGACCTCGGTCACTCTCCGGCTTCGCGGAGACCTAAAGAGAGCACAGGAACGAATCCTGGAGTATCTTAGACTGACCACTATCTCAACTCCCCAAGCTCAGTTCTTGTTGAAGACGGATAATGCTGAGTCAATCACATTCGGGCGATGGTCAAACTCTGTACCTTCTCCCATTCTCACCTCGAATCCACATCCTCGAGCTGCTGACCTAGAGCTCCTGCGGCGACTTGCCCAGCACAATGGTGACAAGCGGCTGCAAGACTTTCTTGTTGACTCCTTCCAGAAAGTTGGCACCAAGACATCTGGCCGCTTTCTGAAGTTCGTGGGATTCAATCCAACCCGAAAGGTGAACACCTTGACGCGCGATGACCTTAGCCGGATAAGCTCTGCTCTGCGCAAATTTGACGGCTTTGAGAGTCCTGACCACAAGAGCCTCAGCCCGATTGGAGAAGAAGACTTCCTCGTCGGAATCCGGTCTGTCTTTAACATCTCGTCACACTACTACTCGGACAGAGGACCATCCGAGTGGCAAGGCAATCCATTCATCATAGAAGGAGTCCTAGCAACAGGAGATGATTTTCCGCGCTCTGATATTCCCACACTTTATAGATTTGCCAATCGAGTGCCTCTTCTCTATGATTCTAGTGAGGATGTCTTGACCAAGACTCTAAAGCGTGTCAACTGGGAGCGTTACAGTGTTGATTCCTCTGTTCCGGCTGCACTCTTCCTCCATCTCTGCTCGACTCGAGTCCCTTACAAGGCAGCAGGAAAGCAATCAATAGATACCATTCCTGAGATTGAGGCCGAAGTTGTGTCTCTACTCAGAGACCTAGGGCGACGACTTGGCAGGACAATGCGGAAGAGCGAGAAGAGCCTACGAGAAGGAAAGAAGATGCGCGAGTATGCAAAGTCATTCAGGCATCTGGCAAAATTCGGGGCTGAGCTGGCGGGGGTAGATGAGGTTCCTGATACGAATCGTTTGGTAAAACAGCTGTTTGAGGTGAGTCTCGATGAATGAGGGGGAGCAGGCACAGCTCAAACTCACAGAGCTAGGCAAGCATATACTTGATCCAATTCTTGAGAATAAATTCCCTGTAATTGATGTTCCTGACAGAAACACTAGCAATATTGTGTATGAGGCTCAGCGGAACAGGTTCGTCTTAGGTGCCTCCAAGAATATCAGAGACTCAAGCAACATCAATCACATACGCAGCTTCACTCAGCTTGCTTGGGTCGCAAGTTATTCAAAGCAACTCCTGAAAGCATCTCGGACCAGTTCTCTGCGTGACCTCTACTACTCAAGTGAGGCATTTGGTGTGTCTTTCAAGGACCAAGCTGAGTCGGATCGCATCGTCACCGATCTGGAGAGTGTCACTGGACTACCACGTGAGTCCTTCGGCATTTTTCCAGATGAGCACTCTTCCATCTATGGCGAGCTGATAATGCGATACACTGTTCCGGACTATAATGGTCGTGAGATCGACTTGACTATTAGTCCGGACGGATTGCCGATTGGTCCCGCTATAATGACTGCTGAACCCGTTCGAACTAATGCCGAGATTGTCTTGGCTGTCGAGTCTGGGGGTATGTTCTCTCGTCTGATTGAAACAAAGGCGTGGCAGAGGTTCAAGGCTGTGTTGATTCAACTTGGTGGCCAACCCCCACGGGCTACAAGAAGTCTGATACGGACTCTCCACAAAGAACTTGATTTGCCTGTGTATCTCTTTACTGATGGTGACCCATGGGGAATGCATATTGCTCGGGTCATCATGTCGGGCAGTGCCAACTCAGCGCACATAGATGGTCTTACCACTCCTGAGGCCAAATGGATTGGTGTCACGCCTCAGGACATCGAGCAGTATTCTCTACCGACTGACAAACTGAACGATGCTGACCTGAAGAGACTCGATGAGCTCTCCCGAGACGTACGCTACTCTGACAGTGAGTGGCAGCATCATATTGAGGGCTTCAGAAGACTGAGAACTAAGGCTGAACAGCAGGCTTTCAGCAGGTATGGTATGGACTTCGTTGTTGATACCTACCTCTCAGACAAAATCGCCTAGATCCATCCGATCCCGAGTGGGTCACCAATGATGAGTATCAGAGCAGTACCATAGACCAATAGTGCTTGGATAAGCAGTAGGAGTGCCACATTCTTTTTCTCTGTGATGTTCCTGAAGAAGTGCGGCAGGATCCAGTAGATAGTAAATGGTCCCACGGCCTCCAAGGTTCCATCCTCTCTTGGTGTGGCGAACTTCACCCATTTCATTCCTTTCCGCCTAGCATAGAGTCTATAGACAAGATAGAGCAGGAAATTGATTCCAAATGGAATATACATCACGAAAGCGAATCTGTCCATATTACCAATGATTAGTGCTGCAGCCATGGCTGCTCCCATAGGTAGGTTGCCGACATCGCCAGTGAGAATCTTTGCAGGATACCTGTTGAAGATCAAGAATCCCAATGATGCACCGAGCAGCGCTGCTGCAACAACTCCTGCCTCCATCTGTGCAGGAGCAACTGTATGGCCATCAATGTATGGCATGAGAAGTATGTATAGAACAAGGCCTGAAGCATTGATTGCACTCAGCCCTGCTTCGAGTCCATTCATACCCGCATACATGTTTGTTGAGTCAATAATGAATGTCATCATGAGTGGAACTATGACAAGTGCGTATGCTATCCCAAAGTTCACCGTTCCTAGGAATGGTATTGTTATTGTGGGCGTACCAATACTCAGCGCCACAATTGGAATAGACGCTACCAGAGGAAGTGCAATCTTCGTCTTGTTACTGAAGTCCAGATTGTCATCTAGGAGACCAATCATCCCAGCCATAAGGATGGAAACCAACGCTCCGAATAGTCCTACCATCCCGACTTCAAGGTCCTGAAAGGTCGTAAGTCCAACGATAGCAAGTAAGGCGAAGACAATCGCAAAGAGGATGACATACCCCCCGCCCTTCGGTATCTCAGGTTTCTCAGGCTTGTGGACGTCTGTACCTGTGAATCCCTTCTCTTTGAGTATGCGAATTGCACTAGGCGTAAACAGCACTACTACAGCAAAGGATACCAGAATGGCTATTAGAATCTCTATCAAGTATACCACCCTTTTCCAACGAAGACACCGTGAGTTGGTTTTGACCTTTTCGGACTAGGGCAAAGTCGTGCATGCTTTCAACATCCGAAATCTATTTTAACGAACCAGAAGCTCGAGCGCACCATCCATGGTCCAGTGGACACCACAGACATGGAATCTTCCCAATTGAGCACGGTGATCCGTATTGAGACTGCTGAATAGTAAGATAGGGGTTCTTGTACTGCTTGGTCTTCTCATTTCAAGTAGCATATTGGCGATGAGCCCGATCTCGAATACAATGGAAAACGAAGAACTAGCTCAGAGGATGGGAGATGTTTCTACTCTGGCAACGTCTTCAATGAACGTCTCGATACCATATGTTGACAATCATTATGGTTCAGCAGATGGAATAATAGATCCGACTGAATATGCCTATAGCTTTACGGATCCTGCTACGGGAATCACAGCCTATTTCGAGCACAATGGCACCTTGCTCTATGTTGGTCTAGAGGTGTCTACGAAGGGGTGGATCGGATTCGCTTGGCAGAACTACACCTCTGGTTTCACAGAGGCCGGCCTGAACAACAGTGATGTGATTGTTGGCTATGTTCCTGGCAAAACTCTTACAGATATGTGGCGCGTGAAAGGGACCGATGGTGTGACAGTTCACTACGTTCTGAGTCTTAGAAATGGGTCGCTTGTCCAAGAGGGGTATGCCCCCGCAGAGGCCTCGATTGAACCTATTTCGGGTGCATCTCTACTTCAGGCATACAAAGATGCGATTATTGGGATGAGAATTGGCGAAATCCGCCACTTTATCATTCCTGCTGAAAAGGGATACACCACATCGACTCACGAACTCTATGGTCAAGACCTTATCTACACAATTACGCTGACTCGCATCTACAGGACTGGGGTGTCAAGAATAACCAACCCCGCTGGCACTAGTCAAATCGTCTATAGTGATGAATACGGAACAAGCACATTCCAGCATCTTCCCGATACAGACCAGACTCGGATTCTGTCTGCCGATGGGTCCGATAATGATACAATGACCCAGTTGGAATACGTCATTAGGCTGAACAGCACAGATCCAAATGATATTCCTCTATTCAACGGGACAGACGTTGCCTTTCCATTTATCTTCATGTACGGGTCCAGTGAGGAATTGAATGGGCTCCCTGTACAGCATACATACTGGACAGAGCCAGCCATGATTGAAGTCCTACCGAATCTGCCTCCCACAATGACCATTCTTAGTCCTGAAGATGGAGCAACAATTGAATGGGTTGCGTCATTGAAGCTGAATGCTACGAACGACTTTGTTGTGCGCGCGTCCTACAAAATGGATAATAGATCTTGGACGGATCTTCAATACAACCTCCAATCGAAGCTATGGGAAGCTGTTGTTGACCTGTCTGTTTATGATGAGGGTCCGCATACCTTCTCGTTCAATGCGACTGATCTGTCAAATGCAACAGGTATTGCCTATGTCAACATCGAGATAGACAGACCATTCTTTCCCCTCTTGGGAATGCGCATGGATGTATCACGTTCATTCTATGTCACTCCCAACTTTGGTTCGCGAGTGGTTGATACCTATACAATCAAGAATAATGGGTCCGCACCTATCAGCTCAGTAGACGTGTATCTCCCTGAGGAGTACGAATCGAACATTATCGAATTTGTGGCTGCAGATAATTCGGGTCATGACATCAGGGTTGTTCGATTGGAGAATGCTGATGGAATGATTCGCTGGAGATTGCACTTCCCAGATCCAGTCAAGTTCCAGGAGTCGTTCATCTTCAAGACAACAATGTATATGCACAGTCTCTTCTATTTGGTTATCGCAGAGGAATATGAATATAGACTTGAGTTCCTAAGATACCCAACAATCCCCTACGTACTGAACAATGCGAATTTTGAACTCAACTTTGAGGGTGGTGGTTCACTAGTTCCAAATGAGGTAGTGCCCAATCTTAAGAAGACTAATCTCGAACCTTTCACGGAAAACCTATTCAGCGTTGGTCTGCGACTCTTCACCGAGAATACAATATCACGCCGAGAAACGAGAGTCATTGTGGATGCCTGGGGCTGGTTGACATACGAGGAAACCATCTCGCTGGAAAACACTGGCGGACAGGCCATTGCCACAATCCCGTTGACCCTGCCTGCATATTCGGCCAATATCAAGATATTCGACCAAGTTGGTGCCCTGGCTTCATCGCAGACTCAGGCAGCAATTACTACCGGCGATTTCAATGAAACACGAGCTCTGACGATCAAATTGGGATCGGATAGATTCGGTGCCAATGGTTTCGAACCAGGATACAAATACACGTTCAAGGTAACGTACGTTGTCCAAGCAAGTGCCTATGAGAGTTCGGCCTCGGGGGGCATTCTGCTAGAACTTCCAATGGCGCTGCTTGGAGACATTCTGGTTCTCACCCACCATGTGGAGATTGTCTTCACGGCATCAGTAGTAGCCAGTGATGCAACGGAGGGCTACAGGCAGCTCTATGGTGTCTTTGATACATCCTATAGTTACAGCTTCAATAATAGAACCCAGAGGAACCCCGCAGAGATATTCGTTGTCTATCAGAACACACTGGGCGCTGCAGCTAGACCTGTTCTCTTCTCTCTAATAGTCGGCGTCATAGCGGCGCTCTATGTTTTATACAGAAAGGTCGAATTGCCTGAAGATACTCTGGGGGCGAGCGTTGAATCAGATGAACATGGCGAGTATGATAAAGTGAAGCAGGTGGGTGCACCCCCAGAACTTCTCTCCGAATTTGCACAACTCTATTCGAGCAAGACATCTCTCAATATTGATCTTGAGAAGCTCGACGCCGACAGAAGGAGAGGGAAGGTCAAGAAGCGAGAGTACATGATGCGCGACAATGACCTGAAGAAGCAGGTCGAGGTACTTGACCGCAAACTGCCCAGCGTGAAGGAGGAGCTCTCCCAACATGGCCCGCGGTACAGAGACCTGATTGCCCAGCTGGAACTTCAAGATGAAAGAATCGAGGGTGCCAAGGCTGGTCTTCGTCAGCTCCTTATCAGGAAGAAGAAACAGAGAATCAGCCGCGCAGCCTTTGAGAAGTCCCGTCAGGACTACTTGAAGACGATTCAAAAGGCACAGAGCGCTACTGATAGGATTCTCCTATCAATCCAAGAGGAAGCTGGAGAGGTCTAAATAGGCTCAGGGCTTATCTAGAACTCTCTCTGTTCTCTCTATCCAGAAAAGGACCTCTTCGTAAGTCTTATCACATCACAGGGATTTCGTATTTGCCCCAAAGAGTGGTTTCAATGAAAAAGAGCAAACCTATCGATCGCCAGACAATTAGAGCCAGAGAGCTCTTGGATGATGAGTCTCTTGCTCTCGAGATGTATCAATATCTGACTGGCTCGCCAAGCGTGCAGTCGTACCTCCGCAGTGCAAATCGTATGGCAGTCTCCAGGTTGGGCTACACGGACCATGGTCCTGTTCATGCAGAAGTGGCAACATGGTATGCGCTAAAGGCGTTTGACATCCTTGAGAGCACGTTCAAACCCAATGTAGTTGCTGAGGGCATAGGAGACCTTGACGACGCGCGCCTTGTCGTGCTCGCCACGACATATCTCCATGACATAGGTATGGTAGTCCATAGAAACGAGCACCATCAAGCCTCAGTTCAGCTTGCAAGTCCGATTCTTGAGTCCAAGTTGAATGACATATATGGCGACCCTGCGAAGGCAACTGATATTCTCTCTTTCATCTTCCATGGTATCTACGCTCATGATGACGACACCCAGTGTCTCACCCTTGAAGCAGGAATCAGCAAGATCGGTGACGGGTGCGATATGACGAAGGGTCGAACAGTAGTTCCCTTCCAGCAGGGGAAGGTCGATATCCATTCAGTCAGTGCAATGGCAATCAATGATGTCGTACTCTCTTCAGGCGATACCAAACCTCTGCAGATCACCGTGGCAATGGATAATCCTGCAGGCGTCTTTCAGGTGC
>PRDH01000076.1 GCA_003345545.1 Candidatus Thorarchaeota archaeon | reverse complement strand
TGATGGGACTGTTCGTGTCATGGATCCGAATGGCAAGATTGTCGCTGACTTCGAGCCCAAGGACTACACCAAGTACTACGGAGAGCACGTATCAGAACATAGCTATGCCACTCATATCTACTACAAGCCTGCAGGATACCCTGAAGGCATCTGGAGAGCCAACACTCTTGCTCGATGCAATGTTGCAGACAAGATGGCAACTCCTCTTGCCAATGCGGCACTGAAGGAGATGAGAGAGCTCATTGGCAGACCTTCACACCACACCTTTGCGTACCACTATGCACGAATAGTGGAGCTGGTGCAAGCTGCTGAGTCGATCAAGAAACTACTGGAAGATCCAGAGATTGTGAGCACCGACGTGAAACTCTCAGATGTTGAACCAAAGGCCGGTGACGGTGTCGGTATTGTCGAGGCACCAAGAGGGACACTACTGCATAACTATGTCAGCGATGACAAGGGCATGCTTGTGAAGGCGAACCTCATTGTTGCTACCAACAACAACATTGCTGGGATTGAAAAGAGCCTCATGGTTGCTGCAAAGCAGATCTTTGAGGACAAGGCTCACGAGAGTCTGAAACTACCTGACCCAATGGTGAAGACCTAGAAAATGACCATACCTCAGTATTATAAAGCAGAGAAGGAAATGTGAACTACAATGTCAGAAGAAATCCCTGAAGGGGTACTGAACCTCCTGGAAATGGTGGTTCGGTGCTATGACTGCTGACTATCATGCGGCGCTCATCTGGTCGTCGTCGACGATGAGGGTCGCGAGATAGTCAGGAAGGAGCTTGTGACCAGCAGTGGATGAAGGCACGGCCGCAAACTAACGGGCCGGGTCTGACACACCCCGCAAGGGTGTGCTGGCCGCACTCCTTCCATCCTCATTCATCTGTAGGAGTCTGAGTAGGTAGCGCTGGCGCCGCTCTTTGTATTCGCAGGGCAATCCATACGATTAATGCAAGAGCTGCCACGAATAGGCCTATACCAGGCGTAACGGACAGCATACCGTAATATCTTCGGAATATGCCGAGGATGTTTAGGATGTGGAACACTCCTAGCAACAGAATCAAGAAGAGCGAGATTGGGAAGACCAGACTAGATTTCTTAGACTCAAGACCCGTTAGACTACCGTTCGGCAAAACCCCCCATAACGCACAGAAAAGCAGCAAATACATCAATGGGGTGGCGAGAAAGAATACGGGAGTCACTAGAACCGCGCTATCAGATATCTGGGAAGTGGAGCTAGCCATGCCCAAATAATCATTCGAAACGATTAGGTAGTAATTGACAGGAACCGTCTTGGGCTCATAGCCTTGAGCTTCGTAGCTCATCCAAGGGAGAATATAGCTCAAGGACAGCAAAGAGAATGGGATAAGTCTGATGTAGTCCATTTGGTATTTCCTAATCCCGAATACTATTATGGAAACTGCGAGTAACGAGGGCACAATCATGAGTAGTCTGCCAGGTGGAAGCGCGATGATACCCAGCTTTAGCAGATTCGAATCAACCCAAATCGTGATGTTCAAGTTACGTCCTGTACTGAGTTCGGTGAGAGCTCGACTCCAGCCAGGTCCATGGACATAGACGCTATAGTTCCTGTCGGGGGGGGAGACAGAACGATAGAGAATCCCCTATCATGATATCTTCGCCGAAAGTTTCAAAGTCCATACCTATGCCATATCGAGGCACATTCTGAGTCAGTCTTACGTCCAATCTGACAGAGCGTACTAGCCATACTATGATGTTTTCCTCTTCGGAATGGAAATAGCTTGAATTCAGCCAATAGGTCACCCAACGGAATGTAACGTCGTACATTTCCGAAGGTAGTAGGAATGTTTCATTAATCTGAGTAAGAGGCATTTCGTGAATACTCAAATTGCCACTGGCGAATGTCAGTCTTGGCAAGAATGACGATGATAAACGAATCTCTGCTGTTGTAGGGTACGAAAACAGACTGACTCCGTTTGTTCGTTGAATGTTGACCATTACTGGATAGACTGCTCCATTAAGGATCGCCTGCGTCCAGAATCCGGTCATCTCAATCCCATCTCTGTAATCACCTTCTATTTCGATGCTCATTATTGTGGTACGTATGAAGGCGCCAGAGAGATAGCCCCTGAATATCTCAGGGGGTCTTCGAAGGGTCAGAGTCACGTTTTCGCCACCATAACCAAGTGTCGAATTGGTTGCATACAGCACTGTGGTGTCTTCATGATCGACATTTCCTATGGCAATGAATCTAGGGCCATTGTGAACCCTGAAAGATGCGCCAATGATGACCTCGCTTATGTTCCTCAAAGGTATATTCAGATAGCGTTCAAACGTCGACATGTTGGAGAACGACGAATAAAGACCTCTCCAGGCACTTCCAATATGCCCGGGAGTATCGTTGGCAAGTGTAACGGCTGAGCTTGGTGTGTATTCTTTCGTTAGCGCAAGGAAAGTCTCCGGCTCATCAACTTCTTCACCCAACTCTACAAGTATGCTGGGATCTGGTACATTTGAGTTCACAACAGCGATGATTGGATTCAGGCATAGGACTAGAGCAATTGTGACAAGAACGATTGTGATGCCAAAGTCATGTTGCTGTCGCCCTTCTGCAGCCAATGCACTCTCCGCCAGCTACACAGTTCTGTCCATCCAATTAAACCTATTGAGATTGATAGTGCTCCATGAATGTGCTGGTCGCACTCCTTCCATCCTTTGTCCTTTTCCAGGGAGTTCTCAGCCATTATCCCCAATTTCCGTCTAGATTAATAGTAAGCTCGTGGCTAGATATCGACAGCATCAAGGGTGATAGGATTGGATGCTATCGACAAGCAACTCTGGATAGAACTAGGTCAGAATTGCCGGCACTCCTACAGGTATTTGGCCGATAAGATAGGAATCAGTTCAAACGCCGTCATGCAACGTGTTGCGAAGTTGCTGGAAACCGGTGTCATTCGGAAGTGGTATCTGGCATTCCGTCCTGCAATGATTGATGCCCAGTTCGCCTTCGTCGAAGTGAAAACGGATGGAAGCCAAGACGAAGACACGCTCCTCAAGACCCTTGGCACCAATCCAATGATCTTTTGTCTTCTTCCCTTGACGACTGGAGACTTTGCCCTGCATGCGTTCTACATAGGCGCAGCTTCTTTGCTTGAATTGACATCTTTCATTCGTTCCGTGGATGGCGTCATTGATGTCAAAGTGCATCCGACAACAGCCAGTGCTGGGAGGAAGATGAAGTTGGGACCATTGCATCTACGGATTCTTCCATGGTTAGCAGAAGACCCAAGGGCGAGCATCTCTGATATTGCTAGGGATTCAGGGCTCACAGCTCGAAGAGTCAAAAGGCTGGTCGACGAGCTTGTCGAGAGTGATGCGTTTGACTTCTCTTTCGTCTGGAATCCAAACGCAGGAGAAGGTATGGCGTTTATTTCTAGACTGACATATGATTCCAAGGCAACTCAGCCTGAGGCTATTGACAGAGAGATACGAGAAGTATATCCATTGGAGTACTTCTACTCCCATATCTCTGCTGTAGAACCGGTGATTTTCAGTGTATTCATGGTGGATCACCTGTTTGCCATCCAGAACATATCGCGACGACTAAGAAGACTCAATGGCGTTTTGGCACTGAACACGATGATTTACTATTCGGCCACTGTCCTTGATGGCCTTACTCGTGTCAGAATGATGGAGCTACTGTCATAGCTGTGAGTGCTTCGAGCTTGAGTCTTCCTGATGAAGCGGTCTTTGTCCATGAAGAGGACCCTGTGATGTTTGAGAATTGACTTGTGACTGGCGGCGGATAAAGACCTGCTCGGAAATGGACTGACCGGACTAGACCATCCTACAAGCGTGCGCCTGTCACACATCCTTCCATTCTACTCTCTCCTTCTTGAAATGAGCTCTGTCGAGAATAGCTGGTCCCAATCCTGGGCGGCGCAATGCATAGTGCCTTAAGCAGACTCCCGCACTTCAGAGGCAAGGCATAGCAACTATGCAGATTTTCTCAGACTGGTCTTATTGAGGACTAGCAATCTTCCTGTAGCGCCACATGAGGACTATCCTAGTTTTATTTGCCCTGAATTCGCATAAGCGAGTGATACATAATGAGTGAAAACAAGAGAGAGCCCATTGAGGCCACAATAGCCGAGCTTAAGCCCGGAATGAAAAGTGTCAACATAACCTTCAAGGTTCTGAGCACCAGTGAACAGCGAGAAGTCGAATCCCGTAGCGATGGCGAAACATACCACGTCGTGGATGCTGTAGTAGGTGATTCAACAGCAACAGTAATGATGCCTGTTTGGAATGAGGCCATTAAAGCAGTAAAGGAAAACGAGACCTACACGCTTACAAATGGATATACGGGTCTCTTCAAGGGCAGTCTAAGACTTCACCTGGGGAAGTTCGGTACGATCGCTGCGGCCGTAGAGCCAATAGCCGAAGTGAATGACCAACTCGACATGTCTGCCAAAGATTACAGTGGCGGTCCGAGAAGTCATTAGATCTTGCAGCAGTATTCGACGTTGCAGTCACAGGCGGCATCAGGAGCCACGAACAAGTTCAACTACTGAACCTGGATGAGCTGCCCCGTGTGGGCTGACCTGTTGCCCGCTCACCTTTTTTTTATCAAATTCAGCTTATTGCACATAGTCCGAATACTGTGTATGATGCTATGTACCGAGGATAAACGATAGAATCTAGTGGGTGTCCAATCACTTCTATGAGTGAGTACTCTGGAACTCCGGTTTTGAGAAGTAACTCCAAACTATATGAGAGTGTCATCCGATTGTCTATTCTGATTTGAGAATTCCTCTGAGAATGACATCGGTTATTTCAGTAAGAGAACCCCATCTTTTGGAATTGGCATCTCCTACGAACCAATTGAACATAATGTTCGCAAGGATAGAGCCAATCAGGGCTCTTACAAGAACAGGTTCTCTGATGTTCCGCATATCTGATTTCATGGCAAAAACGCGTTTCATGAATCTTGAATCCATGGGGAAGTTGATTCTAATAGCTTCAGGAATATGCTTTCCATCCATCTCGACAAGCTCAACGAAAAAGAGGTTGAGCAATCCGGGTTCCTTTTGAAGCTCATTGTTGAGCTCCTGGACAGCATTAGTGAGAAGTTCCTCTGCGGTCTTTCCATCAACCCCGTCGAGAACGTCAAGTATTCTGAACATGGGATGCTTCTCTATGAAGACCGCTTTGAAGATCTCTTCCTTTCCGTGAAAATGATTGTATATCGACGCCGCCTTGATACCGGCCTCTGCAGCAATATCCCTCATGGATGTCCCTCCGAATCCTCTTGCTTTGAACATCTCATACGCAGAGTCGAGAATATGTCTCTTTGTTGTAATGTCGGTTTCCAAAAGAACCACGCCCGTTTATGTAGTCCGTATAGTGGAGGCTAACAAACGTTAGTTGTATAACTCATTCGGTGAGTGCACTGGTTGCCGCTTGTGCATACTTAACCGAGCTTCAGGGAATGGAAACGGGTCACCGCTTCAGATGTGCGCTAGTATTCCACAAAAATGCCGCAGTGATCGCACCTCGAGATCTGCAACCAGAAATGAGGAAGAAAAATGACATAGCTCTTAAGAGTGAATGTGTTGAGTAGGAGAAGTCTTTCTACTGTCTATGGAGAGAAGTTCATTGGTCTTGATGAAAGGAAACGAATACATTGAGAGTTTGAGGAAGAGGGGTCCTCTCAAGATATTTCTTCTAGGTGAGAGAATTGAGAACCCCGTCGAGCATCCCATTATTCGAGCTTCGATTAATTCGGTTGCTCTGACATACGACCTTGCGCATGATCCTGAATACCGTGGCCTCATGACTGCGAAATCAAGACTCACCGGGAAAACCATCAATAGGTTCTGTCACCTCCATAGTAGCGTTGAAGACCTTCAGAAGAAGGTCAAGATGCAGCGTCTGTTGGGTCAAAGATGTGGAACATGTTTCCAGCGATGCGTGGGAATGGATGCTCTGAATGCAGTCTTTCTGACGACGTACGAAATCGACAAGAAAACAGGAACAGACTATCATCAAAGATTCATACGGTATGCAAAGGAAGCTGAAGCCAAGGATTGGGTGATTGATGGATGTATGACTGACCCGAAAGGAGACCGCAGTAAGCGTCCTTCGGAGCAGAGAGACAAGGATGTGTACGTTCACATAGCAGGAAGGACCGATGATGGCGTTGTGATAAGGGGCGCTAAAGTTCATCAGACAGGCGCAGTCAATTCTCACCAACACCTCATCATGCCAACGCTAGCGATGCGAAATGAAGACAAGGACTATGCGATTTGTTGTGCAATACCAGCTGATGCAAAAGGTATCACTTATTTCTATGGAAGGCAATCCAGCGACCTTCGACGGCTTGATGAGAGCACTGAAGGTGACATAGACTGCGGCAATCCAGTCTACGGCGGTCAGGAGTGCCTTGTTGTCTTCGACGATGTGTTTGTCCCAAACGAGAGAATCTTCATGAATGGAGAGAACGAGTTCTGTGGTCGTCTTGTTGATTCTTTTGCCGCCTACCATAGACAGAGCTATGGTGGCTGTAAAGTTGGCGTTGGGGATGTTCTCATTGGAGCTGCGGCCACCATTGCTGAATACAATGGCGTTTCAAAGGCTTCTCATATACAGGACAAGCTTGTAGAGATGACACACCTCAACGAAACACTATACTCGTGTGGGATAGCTTGTTCGGCTGCCGGAGAACAAACACCGGCAGGGAACTACTTGGTTGATATTCTTTTGGCAAACATCTGCAAACAGAACGTGACTAGGTTTCCCTATGAGATAGCCCGACTCCTGCAGGATATTGCAGGAGGCCTTTTTGTCACATGCCCGAGCGCTAAGGAACTCCGTAATCCCGAGACGCGAGAGATCATTGAGAAGTACTTGGTCGGGGTTGATGAGGTCAGTGCAATAGATCGAATCAAGATGTTGCGACTGATTGAAAACCTCACTCTAGGCAGAGCTGCTGTTGGTTACCTGGCTGAGTCAATGCATGGTGCAGGTTCTCCTCAAGCACAGAGAATCATGATAGGGCGTATGAGCAATATTGAGGAGAAGAAGAAACTTGCCAAGTCTCTAGCTAATATTCAGTCCTAGAGGGACAATATACACTCGTACGAGTCGATATTTAGAAAAAGCCATGAGGAACACCCTTCAGGGTGTTCGACTTGGTATGCTATAGTGTTCAGCTTGGGGGAGTCTAGCGTACCACCATGTTCGCAGTGCGCGTGTAGAGGTACGCATTACCAAACTCTCGAAGCATGGCCTCGGTGTTCCAAGAACCATTTGAAATGCGCTTTCTGAATATGTTCATTACCATTTTTGTCACCTTCACGCAACATGCGACTTAGTTTGCTCGTCACATCTGTTACGTCTATCGAGTGTAGACATTACACTTGTTTATAAACTTATCTCATCTCAAGTGCAACAACACAACCAGTGTCGGAATAGAAATGCATAATAAGCACCTCGTCTAATGAACTATATCGAGAGCATGCACTCATTGACTGCTCGAGGCTATTGAATGACTGTTGAAGTGGTACCTGACCTTCCTGACACAAAAATACGTAGTTATGTGTCCATTACAGATCCGGAGCTAGTAGAGTCTTTTCTCGACCCAATTCGCCGAGCAATACTTGTCGCCCTTCGTTACGGCACTGAGAGCATAAAGGAAGCAATCACGACTGAAGAAAAGGTCAGGGATGATGGAACTAGAATAAAGACAACAACAGTTGAAGAGAAGAAGGTCAAACGTTTTTGGATGACTGTGCCTGAGATTGTAGACACTGTTCAGCTGTATATCCCAGAAATTGAGGTTTCCAAATACAACTGCTACTATCATCTTCCCAAACTTGTTGAGCAAGGTCTGGTTGAGGAGTTCTCGACCAGGGAAGATGCAGAAAGCAAAAGCAGGAGAGGTGTCTACTACCGAAGAACCGCAAAGGTGTTCGTTGTCATCGATGCGAAGATGAGTGGCGATATCGTCCAGACCTATATCAAGCTCATCAAGCAAGGCCTTGAGATGAACCTAAGCGATAGCAAATGGGGCCGCCTTGAAGACCTCTTGGTAAAGCAGGTCAAGATGGTTGATGATGCAATGGAATATCTCGCCATGCATCTCAAAGAAGTCGATATCGAATCTACGACATTGAGCGACTTGCTTCAGGGACTAGCCTACATCTTCCTATCTGATAATGACGACTTCTTGAATACTCAACAGGAGATAAAGAGGACAGTCTTGACGCCATGCTGTGGACCCGCGACTGACATGGAAACAGTCTGCTCGTTTTGCGGTGATCCACTGCAACCTGGTTCTACAGTGTTTCGTGCCATCGACGGGAAGAATGAATCATTCTGCTCATCTGAATGTGGCGACAGCTATGTGAAAGTTCACAAGTCATAGTTCCCGTTGTATCTGGCAACTTCGAATTGCCCCTGCCTTCTCCGTGCCCATTCTGGGCATGTCTTATCTGCCTGTGAGCTTTTGGTCTTTCACTCCAATCGAGCGATACATTGCTGCGCACAGAGCGTCGCTTCTTGGATCTGTTGGAAATGATGTGCCCAATCCATTGAGAACATATCCATATCCTATCTCGTATTGTGGGTCGGCAAATCCATATGAGCCCCCTGTCCCAGGCATCCCATACACACTAGGCGAACCAAATGGTTCATTCGGAAGGGACCTCGAGAAACCAAGTGAGTAGCATGTTTCTACCTTCAAGACTTCATCTCGAAATCCGTGCAGAGGCGCCACAGGTGGCGCCTTTAGTTCCTGAAGCGTTTCCTCTCGCACTCCAAGCTCCCTTCCACCCGCCGCGAAGACACCGTATGCATGAGCTATTGCACGAGCTGTTCCTACTCCTCCGCCAGAAGGGACTTCATAATTCCGCGTATAGATGCGATTCTCGTCCAGACAGAACTCGGTTCCCACTAACGCACGACGAGCCGCAGACCGCGGATTCATTACCGCGAGAATGAATCCGATTGGAGCAGAGCGCATTGCTGAAATGCCAAATTTAGGTGATTTGAGAGTAGCGAGTCTAGTATTCGGAATATCTTCAGGAAGTCGAATATAGAAGTCAAGATCCAGTGGAGCTGCAATTTCATCTTGGAAATATCGTCCTAGGCTGCGGCCCTTGGGGTCAACGCGGCGTAGAAGTTCGCCCTGGTAGAAGCCCAAAGTCAGGCCATGGTATCCATGTCGTGTTCCTGGTTCCCATGCTGGCTTCTGTCTGGCCAGAACCACTGCCAAGCGGTCGAGATCTGCCACGATTTCCTTGTTTCCTAGTTCATCAAATGCAAAGAGCCCAGCCTGATGCGCAAACAGCTGCCGGATAGTAATCCTTTCCTTGCCTTGTTGCGCAAATTCCGGCCAATACTTGGAAACAGGGTCATCGTAGTCGAATAGTCCCCGCGAATGAGCAAGCGCCATCGCAAGAGCTGACAACCCCTTAGTAGTCGACCACACAAGCACCATAGTGTCCTCCTCCCACGGTTCTCCTGTTGCCTCATTCCTGATTCCGCCCCACAGGTCGACTACTTTTTCGCCTTTGTAGTAAATGCAGCATGCGGCACCAAGTTCATTACGAAGCTGGAAGTTCTTAACGAAGGCTTCTCGAACAGCTTCAAATCCCGTCTTGACGAAACCTGATATTGTACTGTTTTCTGTGGTCATTTGAGATACACCTTACATACTATCCTTACTCAGAGTTTCTGCCGGCGTCGCTTCACTCAGTTGAATACTGCCTGTTTCCAAACGCCAGAGGACAACGGCCAGCACAGCTACCCATAGCATAAAGCCATAGACCATAGTGCGCTCGACAAGTCCAATCCATGGAATGGGCTGTCCTGCCTCAGCCTGAACTGCGCCCAAGAAGGGCAGAGCACCCAGCACAAGGTATACCATGATTGTGACGAAAGAGTAGAAACGGAACTTCTTTCCGAATGCGATTGCTCCGACTCCTACTGATAGCAAAATGAGGAGCACCGTCGAGCCTATTGCTATTTGGTGCATAACATTGGAAAAAGCCATCGCGCTTTCACCTGGGCTCATCGGGAAGAATAAACCCACAAAGCCGGCGACCGCATACCCAACAAGGAAGCCTCCCGCGAAACGCAGAGCGCGCTTCCGACCAGCAAGTGCCCAGAAGCCTAATCCGAATGCTGTCACAAGAATATCATGCACGATATAGAGCGACACGAAGAGCGGTCTCGAGGGTGCCCCGATGGCGCTCAGTTCACTGACAAATCGAGAGATAGAGTCATAGTCCCCCAGCAGCATACCCCCGAGTATGTCGGTGGCGACATAAAACAGGGAAGAGATGATACCGCAGACAAGTAGGCTTCTCAGCAACCCTGCATTCCTTGTTTGACTACAGATGATGTCGAGATTCATGGTTGTCCCTTTTGATGTCCTTTTCATGCAGTCTGCGTTAGCTTCGCAAATAGTGCTCCGAGTCTGAATCCAATTCGCGTGGATGTTGTCGTTTAGAACCAAGTGAACCCACCGCACATTATAAATGATACGGAAATGTGGCTCCCAGACTAGGAATTTCTAGTATGCGGAGAACGAACGATGTGCTGGACACTTCGCGCGATCTCATGTCTGGAAAGAAGGTTGTTCTACGATGACCTCGCTAAGGCAGGACTCAGATGCAAAGTCCAAACAAATGGTAGGCGTTGCTCCTTTCAGGGAAATAACACGTGGATCCACCAGACCGATTGAGCTTCTCAACAACCTCGCGCCGAAACACCGTATCTACGGGCTAGTTGAGATAGATGTCACAAAGGCCCGAAAGCTCATCTCAGAGAACGAGGCAAAGACCGGTGAGAAGTTGTCTTTCACCGGCTGGGTGATAAAGTGTGTTGCCCAGGCTGTCTGCGAGCACAGAGAAGTCCAAGCCATGAAGAAAGGTAAGAAGAAGCTAATTGTATTCGATGATGTTGATGTTGGGATGATTATCGAACGGCAGGTGAAATCTGAGAGATTCGCGACCTCTTACTGTGTAAGGAAGGCGAATGAGAAGAGCTTTAGGCAGATTCACGATGAGATTCGCCATGCTCAGAAGGGCGAAGCGAGTGAAAGCGGCGAGTCTGACGAGAGGCCTCCTGCATCAGTGAGAGTCTTCTCCCGCCTGCCAGAACTGCTGAGGAAGTTGTACTGGAGAAAGATAAGGTCAGATCCCTTTCTGAGGAAACGCCTGATGGGGACAGTAGCCGTCACGGCAGTGGGGATGTTTGGGAAAGGCGGTGGATGGGCCATCCCAATCGGACTGCACTCTGTTGTATTCGCTTTGGGGGGCATCTCCACTAGGCCGAGAGACTTCGCCGATCCGATTGAGATGGGCGAGTTTCTTAACATGACAGTAATGTTCGATGAAGAGGTATCACTAGGAGCTCCTGCAACTCGATTCCTCGCCAGGCTCTCAGAACTCATGCAATCGGGTTTTGGACTCAATGAAGAATGAATTGAATACGGATGTGAAAATCAAGTAATGATAATAGAGTACTATCACGCTTCGAAGTATGGGAATGGTGTTAAGGTCGCTGAAGAATTCAAGAGAATCATGACTGCCAGGGGCGTAACAGTGAACGTCCATCACGTCAAGAAGGTCAAGCCGAAAGAGATCCCACCTGCTGATCTGTATGTGTTCAGCTCCTCCGGCCGCTTCGGCAAGCCAATCGGAGATGTACGCGGCTTCTTGGAGAAGGCCCAATTTGCCCCTGGGACGAGATGTGCCGTTCTGACCACGGAAATGGCCCCGCTGCCAGACAAGAAGACAGGCAAGGTGTCCACTGAGGAAGGGGCTTGTCAGAAGGTTCTTCCAATCATGAGGGAACTTTTGCAGGCCAAGGGGCTCAAGAAGATAGCTGAGGAGAGAGTCTACGTGCTCGGGATAAAGGGGCCCCTCGAGGACGGCTGGCAGAATAAAGTGCAAGCCTTTGCTGAGCTCATACCTGTGGATGGCTCATAGGGGCTCTTCAGAATCAATGTTACTAGGCCAAGCGTTCAGTCCAATTCTAATTGTGAGAATCTTTGATATAGAAAGGTGGTATGAGTACTCAAAGTAGTATGAGGTAACGACTTGAAATTCTTTGAAGATGTGATTCTTGAAGACTCAGTGGAAATTGAAGCAGATGTTGAAAAAGTGTGGAACTCTTTGACAATCTCGAGGACAATTATCCATCATGGCACCCAAAGGATCATGTCTCTTGCAGATCGATTAAAGGGCGTCCCCATGAGGTGGGGTCAGTCGCGCACTTCGAAGAGGCCCTTGATGGAAAACCATTCAAGATTAGAGTGAAAACAACCAAAGTCGAGAGATACGAATATTCTGAGAATGAACCCTACTTTCCTCTCTCGATATTTCCTCCCAAAGGAGCCTACATATTTGAGGCAAAAGGGGGCAATTGCGTTTTTACTGCAATCAACCATTTTAGAATCCCGAGATTATTCAGAAAATCATTCCTGGCATATACTGGAATTGAAGCATTAAGGGCGTATATCAAAGACGAAGGCCTTACTTTGAAGAATCTACCGGAAAAGCAGAGATGCTGCCGATAGGAATATCTTGTTGATGCTACTCATGTTACATTCGAAAGAAGCAGGAATTGGTGATGTATCAGCCGAGGAGGAGCTATTCTGATTGAGAGTTAGTCATGGTGGCCTTCAGCTATCCAGTGCTAGTGGCATTTTACTCATCCTGCTGTACTGCACATTCACGTTTGTGTCTTGGCTTTTCTATCCCTATCCTTATTCACCTTGGAGCAATTACCTCAGCAGACTGGGCAATTTTGATTACAGTCCCATTGGTGCGTATTTCTACAATCTGGGATGCATTCTCACAGGCATAGCACTCATTCCGTTCTTCATTGGAATGTGGGAGTGGTCCCCAACCAATGCACTCGGAAAAGGAGTCCTTCTACTAGGTCAGGTAATGGGCATGTGCTCCGCATTGGCTCTGATCCTTATAGGCGTCTTTTCTGAAGATCAAGGGAGTCCACACATGATTGCATCATCGGCATTCTTTCTGCTGAACTTCTTCGTTCTGGTTTTGATCAGCATCGCGCTTCTACTTCATCATCGATTCATCAAACTAATAGGACTCTTTGGATTGGTTCTGACTTTCTTGAGCCTGCCTCTAGAGGTCTTTCTTGGTGGCCCCTTCGTTGAATGGTACACAGTCTTTGGCTCACTGATCTTTGTCGGCCTCGTTTCCTACAACACGATGCTCTTAGGAAAGGATGAACGCGAGAGTCATGGAATCAAATCCCTAGAATTACCCCGGTCCCGTTCCTCTACTCGTTCTCAAGTCTGAATTGCCTACTGAAAAGGCCGTTTCGATAGCAGGCTTGGATGCATTTCCCACACACTTCATCATCCAATCCTTTGCGTTGAAGGCCCACCATGTATCTTCTGCAGTTCTCTCGATAGTCCTTGAGTCGTGCCCTGTTCTTGATGAACGAACATGCGTCCTCGCAAGCCGTGCAGCGTCCGCACTTTGACTGAAGCCGTCTCCCGGGAGAAAGGGGAATCTCCGTTACGATGGATGCAAAACGCAGTGCGCAGCTGTATGTTTCGTTGATGATGAGTCCATTCTTCCCTCGCCAGCCGAGGCCAGCCATCTCAGCGACTGTCCTGTGCGATACAGTGTTTCCGAAATAATCGGTCACATGCTCTACCTTGTTTGCCAAACCTGAGAGTGTAGCTGGAATCGCCATGCCTTCGAACTCCGCTGCCAGATGCTGAGCAATCCGATCAAGAACACCATTGATTCTGGAGTACTCTGAGGCATAGTTATTCCATCGCTCCATATCAATGGTCTTTCCGTTAATCACGTTGATGTCGTTGATTGTTTTCTCTGCATACGCAATGCCAATCGAAATGAATGAACCTTGCTTCATGAAATCCTCAAAACGCTCTTTAGCGAGCAGTTTGAGCCTTTCCTGTTGTACGTGCATCAACTCCTCATAGACACATCGAAAGTTCGCGACACCTACGACTCCGTGAGCTCCTATGTCTCTCAATAGCCTCTTGAAGTGGAGTTTCAGAAACCGAGTGTTCTTCTTCCTTAACTGCTCAGTACCCATATACTATGCAGGCACAGGTTTGAATGAAATACACTCCGGTTCGACGATAAAAGGCCAGTGTGAACAAGTTCTTAAGCACACGTTATCCACAAAAACCTGCAGGTACTGCCAAGCGAGGAGCGCTTTCTTACATAGGAATTGTCGACGTTTTTTTTCACGCATCGTACATCCCCAGAAGAACACGCCAGTTTTGAACTACTTGCATAATCGCATTTGCGAGAGATACAAAATGACATACGAAGAAAGAGAGCCTATTGAGGCTACAGTGGCTGAGTTGAAGCCACGAATGAAGAATGTTACCATCACTTTCAAGGTGGTAGAAGCAGGTGAGGTTAGAGAGGTTGCCTCCAGAAACGACGGAGAAAACCACAGAGTTGCTGATGTTACAGTAGCTGACTCGACAGGATCTGTCCAAGTTCCACTCTGGGACGATGCAATTGAAAACGTTACACCTGGAAACACATACACACTCAAGAACGGTTACACTGGTCTATTCAGAGGTAACCTACGACTCAACGTTGGAAAGTATGGTGAACTCACACCAGCTGAGACCCCAATCGAAGAGGTCAACCTTGAGAACGATATGAGTGCCGAGGAACACGAAGACGATCGCCCACGCAGAAGCTATGGTGGCGGTGGTCGTGGCGGCGGCGGCTATGGCGGAGATCGTCGTGGCGGCGGTGGCGGCGGCTATGAAGGCGGCGGTGGCGGTGGTTACGGTGGAGACCGACGCGGTGGCGGTGGCGGTGGCGGCTATGGTGGTCGTGACCGACGAGGCGGTAGTGGCGGATACGGCGGAAGCCGAAGACGCTAATCCATCCTGTAAGTAGATTAACACTCTTTACCAACAAATGCACGAGTAGTCCCTTGGACTGCTCGTCGCATCTTCTTTTTTTTCTGTTTTCCATTTGGACAAGTGATGTTTGTTTGCTTTTTGAGTAATAATCAATGCTGAAATACGTAGAAGGCAGACGGATCGACAGCGATGAGTCTGTTCGGGCCTAGTCTCGGAGACTAACTAGACGGAACACCGCAGACAGACTGAATATAATCTCTACTCTTCATCTGTCTTGGGCGTTTGGTCGTCAGTATCTGCCGCCTCAGCCACTTCATGGAGTTCATCCTTTCGTTGGAATATCGATGAGATTCTTGTTCTCAGAGGGACTCTTATCATATCCTCAGTGATGGGGATTGCGGAATCTGGTGCGTGTGTAAACTTAGCAACGAGCAGCATTGCTATGGGAAAGAATGGCAAGGGAATGATGTAAAGTCCCATGCCCATCATGAGGACAGATGCAGCTGGAATCGCATTGATTAGGACTATTATTGTGGCTAGTATACGAACTGTTCTTATCGTAGACTTCCCTAGAACGTATCGTAATGTCGTGACCCCTAGCCATAGATTGAGGGTCCAGAATAATAGTCCAGTCGGTGATGCTGCCGAGGCAGTGCTAAAGTGGAGGTCTGTAAGAATGCTGGGATAAACCTGGCCGACGCCATTAATCCATGCATAATAGTAGGTAACTGCTGATAATCCGCCTGAAGTCGAAAAGTCATACTGTAGAAACGTTCCTGGAATAAATGAAATATAGACATTTGAGACAGCTGGAAATATGACCAAGATTATCCATACAAGAATTGACGTGTTAATGGGAACGATTTCATTCAGAATTCCACGTAGTCCAGACGAGCCACCTTGCTTCTGTTGAAGCTCATCGGCACTGTGAAGCGATGGCCATGAACTCCTGAGAAGTGGCCAAAAGACGAACACAAAGGTTGCCAGAGAAACAACCTTTGGCATAACTAGATAGAAAGGATCAAAGTAGAAATTCAGTGTTAGCAGGTAGGTGACGATAAGAGATAGGAAAACAGACACTGCTGCGGCCATGATGCAGGTTCTGTCAAGCGCTCTTTTGCCAAAGAAGAGTGCGAATGTGATCAGGGGTAGAATGAGCAATAGGGAAAAGAGAATCTGACTCTGTTCCCAAATAGGCGAGGGCTCGTAGTTGAAATAGGGCACATAACCGACCCCGGGACTCCATGCTCCCCAAGTCCCAGCGAGCGTATTCGTCGTGTAGACTTGCGTGGGACTTGTCTGATCTGTTCTGATGTACCAAGAGTATGGGATGAATAGTACAACTAGAGTCTTGAGTATGACGAGCGCACCGCTCTTTGCGAACCTCACGACCGTTTCTCCATCTGGCTGTTTTGCTTGTAGATTGATAAGGTTGCCGCTGGACGGAAGATTTCGGTTGAATGGTTACGTCTACGGTGTAAGCAGTAGGCGCGGCAGTTGCCAATACGTTTGTAGCGGCAGACACTGGTCTTTTCGATTCGTGAACCTGCAGATTCTTGCCAACATTCGAACCGTGAATTCAAGGAATTGCTTCTAATCTCCTTCTTTGCTATCCTCTACCTTCCTCATGTCACGTTCTGCGTTTTGGTTCGCATCGGCACGAACTTAAGATGGTCCATCATGACTTCTGCCAAGGCTGAGAAAGACAGATGGCCATCGACAAAGAGTCACCGGAAGATGACGAGATAGCTCCAGAGCCTGCTACCAAGAAACCTGGATTCCTTGGCCTGAGCAATAACCTCTGGAGACTGGCTCTAGTCATGGGAATTGCCCAGCTCTCGCTGGCCCTCTGGAAGTGGGAGTTCAGTATCTTCCTAGAGAGGTTTCTGCAGCCTTGGCAAATGGGCATTGTCTTTTCAGCCGCTACTTTCGCAGGTCTGATTGCCAGCGTTTTCGCAGGTTACATTGCTGACTTCATTGGCCGGCGGTGGACTGTCGCTCTCGGTTTCTTGCCTGTGACCTTTGGTCTAGCCACAATGTCCTATATTCCGATTTGGCCTTTTGTGGCTGTTCAATTCAGCTTGGTATGGTTCGGAATGAGTACTGCACGACTCATGGCACGTGCCATTCCAGCAGATGAGATCGCCTCTGATGACGGACATAATCCAGCGCGCAGGCTCATGATGGTCACGATGCCTCTCTGGTTTTTTGATGCGCTCGGTCCATTAGTCGGATCTATCCTGCTGAACGCTGGGTATCAATCCGGTGACTTACATCGCCTTGCCGCAGTAGTGTCTATAGTCACTTTCCTCTCGTCAGTTCTATTGATCAAAGAATCTCTTGGCTCAGATATCCGCAAGAAGGCACGCTCGGGACCCAAGATACCTGTTCGCAGTCTTGGTCGCGATTACTGGCTTCTAACCCTGGGAATGATTGGTTTCGCTTTCTTCTGGGCCCTATCAATTCAGTATCTTGGGAATCTCTGCGTTGGGCCTTGGAATGTCGATGAGATAACATACGGATTGACTTGGAGCTTCTTCTCAGTGACCGCAGCTGTCATAATGTATCCCGCGAGCATCATCGCAGACCGCAATCTCAAGATGGCGCTCCTTGCTGGCGTGTTCGGAAATGCAGCTGTCTACTTGTGGTGGGCTGTTGGTAGCGGCGCCTTGATGATGTATCTCATCAACTTCGCATGGGCATTCCCTCTTGTCCTATGGGTCGGGGCGGAGAGAAGCATCATAGTGCTTGTGGTTTCTGAGGAGACGAAAGGTCGCGCGTTAGGGACTTATGACCTGCTGATGGGTGTTGTGGGTATGGCAGGGCAATTTCTGGGCGCAATGATTTGGGAAACAACTGACAGCTTGCGAGTTGTCTGGGGAGTGGCAGGTGCTGGAATGATGGTCAGCTCTTTTGTTTTATTCGTTCTGCTACGTAGTATCAGCAACGCCAAATTGGCTGGTCCCCCAAGGCAGAGAGAACTTATCTTCAAAGCGAAAAGGTAAGCAATGTGAAGAGGCCCGAAAAAAGGGTCCTAGTACGGATTCTTCGAGCCAGGTTACTCCATCAGTGGTAACGAAAAGAGATAGGTAGCATGTTTTGCAGCAACAGTACCCCGAAGAAGACTCGCAACATTTCTTTATCAATAGCAACGCGCATCCTTCAGAGCGCGAGGTGTTGAGGTTGTCCGCCGCACAGCAAGACACTGAATGGATACAGAGAGTTCTAGATGTTGTCAATGAAGGTATGATAGTCATCCAAGATGAGGACATTGTGATGGCAAACTCCGCTTTCGCTGATATGCTAGAGTATGACGGCAGCGAGATTATCGACGTCGCATTCGAGGATATCGTGGACAAGCATTCTCGACGGCATGACCGTGAGCTTATTGATTCGTTGATTAGTGGCGAGGATATATCCAGGTTCTCTACCCGCCTCGTGTCAAAGCATGGTCACATTCTCTATGTCGAGATCACTCCCACACAAGTCACCCTGAAAGGAAATTCGGCGATTCTGGCGAGCATTAAGAACATCTCGAAGCAAATAGCATTGGAATCTGCTGTGACTGAATTGGAGAATAGATTTGCCTCGCTCTATGATATGTCTCCTGTAGCATATTTCACTTTGAATCGAAATAGCGTGATAGAGCAGGTCAATGCCGCAGCTGAGGAGTTGCTCAGGACAAGTGCTGAAGAGATGATAGGAAAACCCCTCTCTGTTTTCCTCCCAGAGCCAAAACCAGGCTACAATCCTGGTGCCGATATCACAAGAGAAGTGTTGCTTGGCAAGAGTGTAAAGGACCTTGAGATGGAGTTTCGCAATAAGGATGGAAGGAGTCTTTGGGCAAGTGTATCAGCTCGCACCTTGTCGTCCGATCCTGAGAAACCAATCGAGATTGCGTTGACTGCTGCAGACATAACTCGTCGTCGAGTCATGGAACAGAATCTTCGGGAAGAGAGAGAGAGGGCAAGTCTCTACCTGGATGTTATGACAAGCGACCTGAATATGACAAATCAGAACGTTCTCTTCGCCTTGGAGGACCTCAGTATTTCCCTAGACCTTCCCGTGCGATTGAAGTCACTCATAAGCGAGACTGCGTGGAGCCTCAGAAATGCTGCACGAATGATAGCCAATATTGGCGTTTTGATATCGCTCGACAAATCGCCACCTGAGAAGTCCCAGACACGACTTCTTCCTCATTTCAAAAAAGCAGTGACAGAAGCGCTCAGGGACTTTGAATGGAAATCTCTTCAGATATCCTCGAACATCGCAGATATCAATTTTGATGTAATAGGGCATGCATTCATGTGGTACATATTCTTCAACATTATTCACTACTGTGCAAGTTCTGATACAAGTGAAAAAGTCGTTATGAACATCCATGCAGACATGACTGAAACAGACGATATGGTCAGGATCGAATTCGAAGATAGAGGACCGGGTACACCAGATGGTGAGAAGGCACACATATTCAGAAGGGGAGAAGAGTCTAGAGATCAGCTTGCAGGAAAGGGTCTTAGTCTCACGGTTGTTGAACGCTATATCTCACAGCTGGGTGGGAGGATTTGGGTTGAAGACCGTGTACGTGGTGATTATACTCAGGGTTCAAGGTTCATAGTCCTAATTCCTGCTTGGAAGGAAGTACTGGCAGTTCCACAGATTATCTTCTACAAATCAGACCACTGCGTCTTCTGTGGACCAGTTCTAGCCAGCTTGACTGCTGTTCTGACCGAAATGGGTATCGCGGCCCATGCGATAAAGACCATCAACGTTGATGACCCCTTAAGTGACGTTTCTGAGGGTGACTTACCGGCTCTGCCGACTATCTATATGGGCCCAGAACAGCTTTCCGGCTATCTTTCAGAAGATGATCTTCGAGCTGCAGTCACAAAGATGCTATTCACATCAGGCTGATCTAGTCAGTCTTTCGAGGGCATGGGAGCAAGGATGTCATGCCAGTCCTTAATTCCCATCTCTGAAATGCCTATGATGGGGTAGACGATTATTTCATCCCGAAGGGCTGTCAAGTAGTCATTGTGTTTTCACCTAATGATACTGTCACCAAGAGGTCATCCATGAATCTTCTTGATAATGGCAACTATCTGACCCCTAATGACCTTCTCACATGACCCTACATCCCCAACCAATGGATTCTTGGTTGGTCACTCTTATTAGGGAAGGTGCTAATAATTCAATAGGCGAGCACAACGAGACTATTGAAGCGGCTTCCATTATGGTCTAGGCTTCTATTGAAGGCTCTACTGGTCATGCTTTTCCCACTTCAGTTCCAGATCACAAGCTTGCATGATCTTCTCAATCTCCCATTCCGAGGATTGCTCTCCACTTCTTGGTATCCAGTGTTTCCTTTTGAATTAGTGCCAGTGGCGTATGCTTCAATCGTCAATGGTATTGGGCTGAACTTGGCCATTGGTTTCATGCTTGCCCTTCCAGCAATTCTTTTCAACTATCGCCTAGCCAGGATTCCCGCAAATAGGAGCATTAGAAGGCTTGCAGCAGCTGCATTAGTCGTCTCTGGCATAATGGTCTATGTGGCTGCGTCTATTGCAGTAGCTATACTCAGTTCGTCCGCCTATTACAGCTACGAGATTCTTCTGAATATTGAGGCCTTTCCGACAATTGCAGTTGGTGCGTTCATTGTCCTTCCAATAATACAGCGTCAAGCTATCTTGATTGCATCTTCCGAAAACATGCATAGTAGTCCACCAGAAACCCTGCAAAAGCATCCGAAGTCAGGCATTGGAAGAGAAGTGATTCTTGCTACAATACTTTGGGCGAGCCTTTACTTTCTTCCCTATCTCGTGGTGCCGACATATGCATATTACTATGGCGGGACCTTTGAGGTATTCTCATTTGCCTATATAATGGACGCCGGCTATGGCGGCAACGTTCTTGCTGAGTATTATCCGATGTTTATCTATGGTTTGGTTGTCCCCCTCTTTTCTTTGCCGATACTTGGCATTCTTAGCTCTTTGAGGTTCGTATTTGTTCGGGACATCTACCGCTATCTCAAGCATGAAATCAACTATCGGAGGCTGCTATACCTGGGAATTCTTGCCGATATCTTTCCGGTGATTGCCTTCACGGTGATGCAAGGCGTTATCTATCCTTGGTCTACCTTCACGTATGGCGGTTTTCCTGTTCCGTGCCTCGTAGTTGTTGGAATGCTGGTTACTAGACTTCATAGATCCGTTGTACCTGTCGCGAATCAGATATGGAAGGATGTTGAGGCCAGAATGTGGTTTGAGAAAGAAGGGAAAGGACGAGGAGTAGCGTCTGTCTCTGAGCAACCGAGTCACCTTGAAGATGAGATAATCACAGTGCCCTTGACCTACATGATGGTGTCTCATCTTCGAAAAAGACGACACAACGACGATTCCAGAAGACCGAATGTCGAGTGACCTACGCGAGTGCTGAGGTATTCCAGCCTTCAAAGGGCCGTAAATATGAGTACCAATGCCTCGTATTCACTCAGCATTGAATACGAGAGTCTTTACAACAACTGGGACCACGACATCCTCGATTATGGGTGCTCCGATATCAATGAAGTCTCCTTCTCTCAGGGCTATCTCATCAATAGACAGTATCTTGTTCGTTATGCTTGTTTCACGGCGCATGATATTGCCAACGCTGTTTCCGATATCGGTATCAAAGCACATCAGTATTGGCAGATTTTTGGATATGGTCGTCGGAAGAGCCGCGACCACACCTCTAGCAAACTCTGCAAGATTCTCATATGAGGGTCTTACGGCATCATTGAACGATAGGATCATTCTGTCTTCACCCTCACTGAGGTCGAATCTTCGAAGGGCACTCGAAATGGCACCCTCGATATCTGCAGCAGATGCCTTTCTCTTGGGCGTATATGGCACCAACACTGGAACATTTCTGATAGGGTAAGCAAGTCCTGATGATAGAAATGTCGTGGACCCGCTGACCTGAAGGCTGAAACTTCCTGCCCCGATGACAGTCGCTCGAATTCTTTGGTCTGGCATCTCAATGGGCAATCCTAGCGGACGCGACTTCTTCGCTATTGACTTGGCGAGGTCGGCGCCCAAATCGTTGAAATACTCTTTCTCTGTCTTGTAGATGTATTCAGCAACTCCGCCCGAGAATGTAATGAGGTCGATGTGTTCATTCAACTGAAGTGGAGGAGTCATCATCAAGAGCTGAGTGCTTTTCAGCATGCTCTTCCCCTGTAGTGCTTCGACAAGCGCTTCCGCCAATTCGTTTGCGATCTTGTGCCTATTCGCTGGAGTCAATGTCTGTCCGATTTCAAGATCGATGCCTATGAGTGACGCGAGCTTCCTTCCCATCTCCTCCAGCCGAACGATGATGCCCGACTCATCGGTGGCATAAAGTCGCCCTCCAACATTTATCGCTGCAGTTGCGAGTACTCTCCCGTCTTTGCAGACTGCGATTTTGGAGGAGCCACCTCCTACATCAACATTCATGATTGTCTTTCCAGTTGCCATCGACCTTGCAACTGCTCCGGATCCATGTGCCGCCAGGACTGCTTCAAAATTGGGGCCTGCGGTAGCAGCAACGAACTTGCCAGACTCTCCTGCTAGCGCATTGACCATCCACTCTGCATTGTTTTTCTTTGCAGTCTCGCCGGTAACGATGACTGCTCCAGTATCGATATCAGACGTGGCAATCTTGGCTGCGCGATAGTCATCAAGTAAAAGGTCTCTGAGTCTGGAGTAGTCGATATTCTGTGCATCCTTGAATGGAGTCAGATGAATTGGGCCCGAATAGAGTATATTCCTGTCGACAATCTCGAATTTCTCGGTAGTGGATTTTGTATTCTTCTCTAGCACAATTCTGCTGAACACGATGTGAGATGTTGAGGATCCTATGTCGATACCGACACTGGTCAGTTCTTTTCGCTGGGTCCTTAGAATCTCTGTCCACTCCGCAAGAGGTTAGATGGCGCCCGCAGCTTCGTTGCGCCTTTTAGGTTTGCGATTCTGGCTTTCCGATGGTTTGAAGTAGTGCGTTCCTCATGATGTTAAGCGCTCAAGAACGGTGAACCACGATGGATGTCATCAAAGCAATCAGAGAACGAAGGAGTATTCGAAAGTACAAGTCGAAAGAGGTTAGCGAAGAGAGCCTAAGTATCATTCTTCAAGCCGGTAGATGGGCACCATCTTCGGCGAACAAGCAGCCTTGGCATTTTATTGTGGTCCGGGACCCCAACCTCCGAGGAAGGCTGGCTGATGCTCATGCCCATGGGCGATTCATGAAGGAATCACCAGCTGTGATTGTTGTGCTTGGAGATCCACAAAAGGATCCGAGGTATTGTCTTGCAGACCCTCATAATGCTGTTCAAAACATGCTGCTTGCCGCATACAATCTAGGAATCAGTACATGCTGGATGGGCGTTCGTGATACAGCTATAGAACCCGCATTCAGAAAGATACTCAAAATTCCAGATGAGCTAAGGGTCATCTGCTCAGTTGCAGTAGGATATGGGGACGAGGAGCGTACCAGTTCACGCTACCCTCTTGACGAGATTGTGTCATGGGAAACATTCGGGAATAAATCCAAGTGACTCATTATGCCCGCGTCAAAGAATCTGGATTTCCTGCTTGCGAATATGACTCCCCAAATCAATCCAGGAGAGTATGTCTTTGCATGCGTAGATGAACATACTCTACAGGAACTATCTGACAGTCCTATCCTTGTATTTCGCGAGAAGGAGGCTGTCACTGTCATCCTGAGAAAAGAGGTTGCTGATGCCAGATCCCTCCTCTACGAAGGCGTTTGGGGTTTCATAACTCTCTCTGTTCATTCGCCGCTCTCCGCAGTAGGATTTCTTGCCGCTGTGACAAAAGAACTAGCAAAGGCATCAATCAGTGTGAATGCTGTGTCTGCAGTCTATCATGATCATCTATTCGTTCCCCTGGATAGAGTCCGTGAAGCAATGACGGTATTGCGCAGTCTGTCAAGTATTAGACAGAAATGATGACCTCTTTTGATCTCTTGCCACTCATGTAGTCAATGTCGATTCGTCCGATGTTGACGCGTTTCAGCGACTTTGCAGTGATCTGGGTCTCAATTACCTTCTTGGGGTTCGGTTCAAGCTGATGAATCATGATGCGGAGCGCATGTTTCTTTTCTGCCGCATTCTTGATGAAGCTTACCGTGCCCCTGAACTGCGTTGTAGCCCAGAGGTGATCACAAGCACCTTCAACGTATCCCTTGTCATCAATAGCCTGCCCCCATACCGTATTATTCGCATTGAGAATGTCAATCTTCTTTCCTTCGTGAGCACAGTGGAAATAGATGCAATGTTTTTCTCGGTCGAATCCATGGCTTAGCGTCACTAGATATGGTTCGTTATCCTGGCACATTGCAATAGTCACATATTTTGCCCTCTCAAGAATTGTCATCATTTCCTCGTCGCTTTCAATCGCCTTCTCTTTTCTTCGAATTCCTCTCATTAGACCACTCTCTTACAACTCGGCCACATTGTCTGCTACGAGGCTCTTGAACCAAGGAATGGTGTCAGCTGTATCAGTAGTTGTCCTATGGCATAGGTGATTCCAACATAAGCCCCCGACAGAAATGCGGGATCGGTGAATTCGTGATATGCAATCAACCAATCAGAGAATAGGAATAAGAAGAACCCAAGGACCAGAGCTATCCTTAATGGTAAAGAGAACTTGCTGGCCCATTTTGTAATTGCGAATGCGAGCACAGTCACCAAAAGAATGCCATAGCCTAACGCTCCAATACTAAGTATGAGCATCGCGGAGTTGAAGACTGTGAAATAGAAGATGGCCAGAACTATCACTACGCAGACGATCCATATTATGAGATTGCGTGCAATTAGCTTCGTTCCGCCGCTGTCCCTTTTCCGAAGTAGAAGTGGTGATCTATTTCTTAGGCCCATCAGGTAGAACACATGTCCAATGCCAAAGAGCAGGATGCCATTGATTAGAGGCTCAGGGGTAATATAGATAATCCCTGCCATCAGGAAGTCGCCGATTGTCCCACACACCATGGCAAAGAAAAGCAACAGCGCATAGGTCTTCCATTCGCTGTTGCCCTCTCTATGAAGAGCCAAGTAGTTCACAAGGGCCAATAGGGCGATGGCAATCGATGATGAGAGAAACAAGGGTTGTGAATTATCCATCACTACAAATGCGACAATAAGTATCAATATACCAATGACTATGAGGAGTCGCAGAATGTCAATACTTGATTTCAGATACTTCCCAGACATTGCTTCACCAGCACTTTTTCTTTCATCTTGCATGTCAAAACCAAGCGTTAAGCGTTTCTGAAAAGAGAATCACATCTGGGGTAACCCTTTTCTGTTTCGTTACCCGTGACTGAGTCATGGTCACTCTCGCTGATGTCCGTGCAGCTAGTAATAGAATCCAGGGTGCTGCGCTGAAGACCCCTGTTATGACATCAACGGCAATTGATAAGTTGTCGGGAGGCAGCATCTTCTTCAAGTGCGAGAATTTCCAGCGCGCCGGATCTTTCAAGTTCAGGGGCGCGTTCAATGCAATCAGCCAGCTGACCCCCGAGGAAAGCCAGAGGGGTGTTATTGCTCACTCCTCCGGCAATCACGCTCAGGCTCTTGCACTGGCAGCATCGATGCTCGGTGTGAAAGCAACCGTCGTCATGCCCAAGAACTCCTCGCAGGTGAAAGTCAATGCAACGCGAGGCTATGGTGCGGAGGTTGTCTTTTGCGAGAACACTGTAGAGAGCAGAGCATCTGTGTGTGATTCTCTCATCAAACAGCATGGCTACACACTCATTCATCCCTACAATGATCCTCGAGTTATCGCAGGAGCCGGCACAGCAGCGCTCGAACTCATCGAGGAGGTTGGCTGCTTGGACTATGTCTTTGCCCCTGTCGGAGGCGGCGGATTTCTGAGTGGCACATCAATAGCAGCCAAGGGCCTCTGTCCTACCATAGAGGTGATCGCGGTCGAACCTGCAAATGCAGATGATGCCTATCGTTCCTTCAGGGCAGGGAAGATATTTCCCAGCGTGAATCCTCGCACAATAGCTGATGGTCTAAGGACCCAACTGGGAGATCTCACATTCGCGGTGATTCAGAAGAACGTGAATGATATCATCACAGTGACAGAAGAGGAAATCGTAGGTGCAATGAGATTCCTCTGGGAACGCATGAAGCTCGTGGTGGAGCCATCTGGTGCAGTTTCTCTGGCAGGACTACTAAAACTGAAGAGCAGAATAAAACGTAGACGTGCTGGTGTGATGATAAGTGGGGGGAATATCGACCTTACAGGTTTCTTCGATACGCTTCTATGACACGATTTCTGGCTTCTTTGTTCTTGGCAGCCATACAGAGAACTCTGCTCCTTCATAGGGGTGTCCCTGCACTCGGTCTCGAACCTCGATCCGGCCTCCGTACTTGTCACAAATCTGTTTTGACTGCAGGAGACCTACGCCCCCGTAACGCCTGGATACGTCAAAGATAGCGCTCTTCAGTGATTCTGAGATCCCATCGCCATTGTCAGAGATACAGACCTCATAGCCCTCGCCATTCCTGAACAGCTTCACCCATACCTTCTTCTCTGCTTTTGGATTATGCTCAATTGCATTCTCGATGAGATTGGTCAGCAATTGCTCCAGAAACTCGTCAGCGTCCACAGAGGCATTCCTGTTTCTTATTGACATCTCTATTTCAGCATCCCTGTTTTGGGTCCGATGCGATTCAACAACGTCCTCAACTGTCGAATCCAGTCTTCTTGGATAAAGCGGTACTGACATGAGGGGCTCGGTGATCTTTACTTTTGATATCATGCTTTGGCAACGCTCCACTGCCGATACTATCTGCCCCAATAACCTTCGGTCGTTGGAATCCTCTAATCTCGCTTCCATGACCATGGAGCTGCCAAGGATTATCTGTAGTTGGTTTCTAAAATCGTGAGACATCAGATCAAGATACATGCTCGCTCGCTCTTTCTGTGTCTGTATGTGTTTCTCGGCAATGTTGCGCGTAGTAACATTCATTGCAACAAGTTGTAGGGCTGGAACTCCCTCAAACTCCACGCGTCTCCCGAACATCTCAAGGAATTGCGTACTTCCGTCCTTATGGGAGGCTCGCATCACTATCGGGATGCTCGCTGGTGGCTCTCCTGCCATCAGCTTCTGGAGCCTGTCCATGAGAATGCTCCAGTCCTCAGGATGGATCATCTTCTGAATTTCTCCTGGTGTCAGAGCAAGGACTTCCTCAACGGTCAAGCCTAGGAAACCTGCAAAGGCCGGATTGGCAAATTTCACCGCTAGTGGCAATGCTTGAATGATTGCGATTCCTTGAAATGATTGTTCGACCAGTGTTCTGTATTTGAGCTCTGAGGCAATCAGGGCTTGCTCTGCCCGCTTTCTTTCCTCAATGTTGCGGACCACTCCGAGCACACCTGTGGGTTTGCCACTTTCATCACGCAAGAAGGTGCGTGTGGTTTCTACCTGAATCGTTGAGCCGTTTATGTGCTTGAGTCTCAGTTCAATAGGCGGCGAGTCACCTCTGGTCAGTGTTTGGTCCGACATCTTTTCTGCTTCAAGTGCCTCACTCATGGCTTGGATTGCTGTCCATACAGAATCAGGTGTCATGAGTTCAATCATGGATTTGCCAATCAGTTCATCTGCGGTGTGTCCAGTTAGTAGCTTCACGGATGTGCTAACGTATGTGAGATTCAGTTCCAAGTCTGTAGTGAAAATCACATCGGTTACATTCTCGGCCAGCAGTTGGTATCGTTTCTCACTATCCTGAAGAGCTGCTTCTGTGGCTCTGTGCTCTGTCTTCTCTGTGATTTGACTCAAGTATCCCTTGAGTCTGCCATTGTTTTTGGACCATAAGGGAATCACTGATGCATCGAGGATTATAGTGCCGGAACGACTAGTCTTGTAGAGACCCTTCTCCTTCACCTTGTCAAAATCGAAAACCACTTCGTACTTCACAGGTTCTCCACGTATGAGTTTAGTCTTGATTTCCGCAGGGATATTTGGATCATCAAAAAGACTGAATCCAAGAAGTTCCTGTAGGCTTGCTATGCCTGCCATCTCCAGAGCCGCAAGGTTAGCTTTGGTAAGTATTCCCTCGCTATCGAAGAATTCAATTCCAACTTGTGACTCTTCGAAAATTCTCCTCATTAGTTCTGCGTTCTCTTCTAAGGCATCACGAGATCGCTTTAGCTCTGTGATATCGGTTATGACAGCAAAGGACCCCTTGTGCTTGCCATTCTCGTCAAGCAAAGGCGCACCGGATACAATTGTGGAAATGGTTCCTCCAGAGCACTTGGTCCAGTCAAGCTCATATTGGGTTGCCTGTCCCTTTGCTCGCTGACGAATCACTTGTCGGAGGGTTTTCCTGTTATTCTCATCGAGGAAGTCAGTAATCGCTTTGCCAATCATTTGATTTGCGGAATATTCAAGCATCTCTGCGAAACGAGGATTCACATAGGTAAAGATTCCCTCATCATTGATAATCCCAAAACCATCATTCATGGACTCGACTAATGCTCTGTACCGATAGGCCTCTTCTTGATGTGTGAGTCCATTCTCGGGACTGCTTCCTGTCTTCTCGTCCATACTCCACTTCGCTCTTAATGCATCGAAAGCCTCACTTTTCTGATGAAGGCAAACTATATAGAATTCTCTAGGATGTAGTTGTCTTCAGCGGGTATGAACCGCAATATGTTCGGTTACCTCTCTAGGAGCGAATCATTCAGTTTGACGCACTTAGTGTCCTAGGAACTGCTATTGACTCGTCCGTCAACGGGTGTAGAGACTCTAATGATTCGCTGGATAATGCACATAGATATGGATGCGTTCTTTGCCAGTGTAGAGCAATTCAGAAATCATCCAGAGCTTATCGGTCGTCCAGTATGCGTCGGCCATGACCCAAAGGGGGGCTTCGGGCGGGGAGTTGTCAGAACTGCGTCCTACGAAGCACGCGCCAAGGGCATCCATGCAGGAATGCCGGTTTCGCAGGCTTACAGGCTGTGTCCTGAAGCGGTGTTTGTTGATAGTTCGTTCGAAAGTTATAGCGAAGCTTCTGATGAGCTCATGGAGGTTCTTAGGGAGTTTGCGGACGACGGACGCGTACGAAGAGCGAGTATCGATGAGGCATACATAGAAGTGACTCAAGCATGCCAGAACTATACCAGCCCTCGCGAACTAGCTGGAGAAATACAGGACGCTGTACGAGTGCGTACGTCGCTTCCTTGTTCGATAGGTATTGCACCCAATATGTCCGTCGCCAAAATAGCCACAGGAATAAACAAACCTAGAGGAATAACGCTCGTTGGCCCTGATCCAGCTTCTGTCGAGGAGTTCTTAGCGACGCTTCCAGTCGAAGCTCTTAACGGAGTAGGCAAGAAGACAGCAGAGTGGCTACACAGATTCGGAATCGACAATCTAGGTCAAGTCCAGAAGATGACACTTCCTGAGCTCTGGCCGGCCATGGGTCGAGGCTCCATCTGGCTACACGATAGAGCATGTGGGATTGATGATCGGCCACTAATGGATAATGGAGTCAGAGTTCGAAAGTCCATAAGCAAAGATCGTACCTTCATGGAAGATGTCGAACCTGATGCTTCAGAGTATCTGCAAGAAGTTCTCAGGAAGATGTGTTTTCGAATCGGAGACAAGATTGTCACCAAGAAGCTAAGGTTTCGCACCGTCACAGTCAAGATACGCTACAGCGACTATTCGACCATCCAAAGAAGTCGAAGCGTACCTGTGGAAACTGATGATACGGGAATGCTTGAGAAACTGGCTTTGGAGATTTTCGACCACAAGAGGGATCCCGTGAGGCCGATAAGGCTAGTTGGAGTTAGAGTATCAGGATTAAGTGATGTGACCGAGCAGTCATGTTTGACGGAGTACATGTGATTCTGTCATTTCCGAATCAGAATTCCGCTGTCCACATCTGAAACTGCTTGCTTTATGCGTTCAGCTAGCTTCGCTACGAGTCGTGTGATTCCCTGAATGTAGGTTTTGTCGCAATCGTCCTCTAGGAGCGTTGCATAGCCCATGATGTTATGCAATACTCCGGTCACATCATGTGACAATCCATGGATGAACTCGCTAGCGATCTCAGTAGGTATTTCTTTTGCAGGGCGCGCGCTCGATGTCTTATGTTTGGAATCGATTACTTTTCGCACGATGCCACACATAGATACTAGCTGTTCTTTGATGTCTGTTCCTTTGAGCAAATAGAAGTCTGCGCCCAGATTCAAGGCTTTGATTGCTACATCCTCTCGAGAGTGTGCTGTCCATATGATGAAGCCAATAGTATTGCTGGTGCAACGAACCGCTTCTAAGAGGTCAAGGCCCGTAGCATCCGGCATGAGATAATCAGCAATCACAACGTCGACCTCCTCACGGTCCAACACCTCAAGAGCCTCTTTCACAGATCTCGCAACGAGAAGTTCGAGTCCCTGGTCTGTCTGCCTGAAGAGTATTCGAGCGATATCAAGCAGTTCCACATCATCATCAGCAAGCAATAGTCGAGTATTCACTTGGCTTCCACTCCATTGAAGCTCGTGTATAGTATTCAGCAAGACACATAGGTTTTCGCGTTGAGGGAGTCATCGCAGATTGGCGAGTAGTGTTTGTATGGTGAAGGTACACAGTAGGGTAGTGGTCTGATACTCGCCTCCTGTGTCCCTTGCCTGTTGGAGGCCTGCGAAGTCTAGAATATGTGTACGTAAACCACTGACTTATTATTGCCCTGATTACAACCTAAGACTTGGCTGCTAGATTGAATGGCGGGAGCGGACCAGTACTTGATTGAACGTGCAGACGTAAGCCGATTGAAGAGTGACGAGCTACTCCGTTTAGCGAGGGTGCTAAGGATACCCCTCGCCAAGAGAGCCATTCAACGCAGTTGGCTCTTGGACGAGGTAATGCTTGAGTTTAACCGTCGTGGAACGGGAAAGGGGCCAGTCGCGAAGCTTCAATCGCCTGCAATCCAAATCCAAGGACTTGAGAAGCGGTTTGGCTCAAAAGTGGCAGTACGAAATCTTGATTTGAACGTGGATCCGGGTGAAATCGTAGGCATTGTTGGCCCTAACGGAGCAGGTAAGACTACGACTCTTAGAATTCTCACGGGTATAATCAAGCCCACCTTGGGTACTGTAAAAGTGAATGGTTATAACATGTCCTCTGAGGCCATCAAGGCCAAGAGATGTATTGGGTATATTCCTGAGAAGCCCACGTGCTATCCGAGTCTCACTGTTCGAGAGTATATCATGTTCATGGCACGAATTTACAATGTGCCTACCGAGATTGCACTAATCCGAATGCGAGAATTCGTCGACATGTTTCAATTAGACGAGCTTCTGGATACATACATCGGAACGCTTTCGAAGGGGAATCTTCAGCGTGTCCTACTTGTGGGCATCTTTGTAAGACCCCCTCCGTATGTTCTTGCTTTTGATGAGCCCATTTATGGTCTGGACCCTAGAGGTGCCTGGAATCTCAAAGCCCTCATGAAGAAGCTACGGAATGACGGCTCCGCAATACTCATGTCAACGCATATGTTGGGAGTGGCATCGGAACTATGCAGTCGATTTGTCATTATGAACGAGGGGGAAGTCGTCGGACGCGGAACCCTCGAAGCTCTATTGGAATACAACAAGGATGCACGCAACCTTGAGGAAGTATTCCTTGGTCTGACAGGTGGAATACCTCGGTAGGTGAATCCCTTGAAGTCAAGCATGTACGTGATGTTCAAGAATGAAACTCGAATGCTCTACAACCAGTTCAAACAGACAGTCAGAACTCCTTCCATGCTGCTCTTCTATGGCATCACGTTGTTTGGTATCTTCTTTGTAAGCACGGTCGTTTCATCAATGTTAGCGCTCACGCCATTAATCGCGGAGACTGCTTCACTTCTCGAGAGCACCATCGATAGAAGCACGCTCTTTGCCGCCTTTGCTTTCCTTAGTGCTACCTCTGTTATCGGCGGCTACTTTGGTTCAGGCATCGCATCCGGCCTCACTGTCATCCAAGAGATTGTGCTACTTCCCGCGCCCGTATTGCCATACAAAGTATTCCTGAGCAGTTATCTCCGTCGTATAGTTAGGAAGACTGTATTCGCACTGATTGGTCTCATAGTCATTCTGCCGCTGCTCACAGATGCTAGTCTTCTGTACTACTCAACCTCTCTCATGATAGTGTGTTTGATCATCTTTCTGGAAACCAACTATTTTCTTGGGGCAGTGAGCTCCTACATTCGGTTTGTCGTTGAGCGAAGAACAAGGAGTCGGTGGCGCTATGTTGTGCCATTCTTCTTGGGTGTTCTCTTTCTCCTTCCAGCATTGCCAGAGTTCACTTCGGCTTTCACATTTGCCTATCTCGTGCCTTCTAATGCCTTTGCATTTCTGTTCACCGAGATGACAGGGCTTTTTTCGTTGGACATCGGTTTCTTGATAGGATTCGTACTGCAAGTCATCGTTTTTGCCATAGCTGTCCTTCTTACTGCGAATCTATGCAGCTACGATTACTACGAGCTCTTTTCAATCGTCAAGGGTCGGGAAACAACAGAAGGCAATTTCAGTAGAATCATTCGAGGCGAGGTTGATTTCTCAGAAACCAGATTTCAAGATCCCATGGTATGGATAATGCTCAAGGATTTTTACAGCAGGCTACGTACGCCAATGCAGATATGGAAGTATGTCTATGCAGTAGTCGGAACAATCACGGTGCTATACCTCAATTTGGTTCACCCCGCATGGTTCAGACCTATTCAGGTACCGCATGATCTTGCATTCGCGATTGTTCCTGCATTCCTGCTCATGATGATACTTCTCGTTCAGATGTCAAGCGTTACCTCGATGCTAAGCTTTGTTGATGAAAAGGAGAACGTCTATCTTCTTAAAGCGAGTCCGTTCAGTTCAGGAGATATCGTTCTCGCCAAGTTCTTGCTGAGTCTGTTCGAGGTGGGCATTGCTGTTATTCCTGCGTGCGGATTTCTGGTCTACATTCTAAGAATTGAAGGATATCTCGCCCTACTTGCATTGGCGGCTCCCATGACAATACTGTTCACAGCCATTGGCGTGGCAATCGGTGCATACGTACCTGTATTGACAAACGACCCTCGAACTCTGCCCGTGCCGCTTGCGTTCTCGTACCCCGTTATTGATCTGTCGCTTGGAGCGCTAATGATCTTTATTGTGACTATCCTTGCAGGCAATCAGGGCGTTCTCATTGCATTGCCGCTGTACACCATTGGATTCACTCTCATCTTCCTCTGGTTTGGGGCAAAGGCACTGAATACGTACAAGTAGGCCTAGTTTCTTCCTGCCAGTCTAAGAGCGTTTGCGATGACCAGAAAAGTAAGACCCATATCTCCTACTCCGATTGCAATCCAGAGTGTCATGAGACCGACACTTGCCAATACTCCGGTCATAGCTTTCACCGAGAGGGAAGTGGCCACATTCTGACGCACGATTTGCATAGTCTTCTTTGCTTTCATAATCAGTCCTGGGATTTTGCTCAGGTCCTCTTTCATAAGGGCAACATCTGCAGTTTCTAGGGCTGCGTCTGATCCGGCGACTCCCATAGCTACGCCAACATCTGCAGCCGCCAGAGCAGGCGTATCGTTTATTCCATCTCCAATCATCAGAGTGATTCCGGACTCTTTCAATTCCTCAATCGCAGCCACTTTCTGATCTGGCAGCAGTTCTGCTCTATACTCAGAGATGCCAATCTCCTGCGCGATTTCCTTTGCGACATTCTCGCTATCCCCTGTCAACATGACTGTACGGATGCCCATTTCATTTAGTCTGGCGATAGCTTCCTTTGTACCTGGTCTAATCGTATCCGAGAGTATGATGGTGCCGAAGTGCTCCGAGTCCTGCGCTACATAGACCATCGTACCAGCTCCGCAGATATGCTGTTCAATTGGCTCTAGAGGAATACTGCTGTCAAGCAGGAGCCTCCTATTGCCGACGAGGTACTCCGTTTCACCAATGTGCCCTGTGACTCCCCTTCCAGGCTTCGACACGAAGTCTGACACCTGAACTCTGTCTACATTTTCCCGAGACGTAGCCTCGATTAGGGCTCTCCCAATTGGATGTTCTGACATCGTTTCAAGCGAAGCCGCTGCAGACAGGACTTCATTACGCGTGTGATCATTATGCAAGCAGACATCCTTGACAGAAAGCACACCTTCGGTCAAAGTTCCTGTCTTGTCAAATGCCACAACCTTCGTCTTACTCATCTGCTCAATGTGAATTGCTCCTTTCACGAGGACACCATTGCGAGCAGATCCAGCTATTGCGGATACCATACTCACTGGAATCGAAACTGCAAAGGCACACGGACAGCTGATGACCAAGAGTGTAAGGGCTCGATATGTTGAGTCTACCAGCGAGAGGCCTAGTATGAATGAGATGAGTGCAACAAGCATTGCCACACCTACAACAACTGGAGTGTAAACCCTTGAGAATCGTGTAATTGCCTTTTCTGTGGGTGCTCGGTTCTTGCGCGATTCATCCACTAGTTGAACGATCCTGGAGAGTAGTGTGGTCTTCGACTCTTCGGTCGCTTCAACTTCAATATATCCCTCTTGGTTAATTGTTCCCGCATACACTTGATCTCCTACGGACTTCGGAACTGGAAGAGATTCTCCCGTGATTGTTGATTGATTGACCGATGTTGAACCCAGTGTTACGATTCCGTCAAGTCCAATTCTTCCACCAGGTCTCACGATTAGTGTGTTTCCCTTTCTGACGTCTTCGGGTGCAACACACTTTTCTGCGCCATCCACCATGACTGCCACTGTTGGCGGCTCTAGCTCCGCGAGTTTCTGTATCTCATTTCGGACTCTGTCTTCTGCTCTCTCCTCCAAGAGTGTCGAGATATAGAAGAGGAACATGACTGCAGCTCCCTCAGCTGGGGCACCAATTAAGACCGCTCCTAGGGACCCTGAAGTCATCAAGAAGTGTTGATCGAGTTTGAGTTTCGCCAGCCCTCTGACTCCTTTCGGGATGATAGACCACCCCGCCGAGAATATCGATATCAAGAATGCAGAATAGACCCAGACCATGTCAGCAACAAGGAGCTCAAGTATCAGTCCTACACTGAGGATACTAGCAGAGAAGATGGCAGTCTTATACTTGTGAATTCTTGGCTTCCTGTCTTCTGTTGATTGTGGACTGCCACACGTTTCACAATCGCACTTACTTGCCTCTAACATGTTCATGCGCCCTCGCTAATATGTCGACAATGCAATCGTCGCTTATCGTGTAGAATACTTGTTTCCCATCTTGCTTGTGCCTAGTGAATCCTAGTTTGTCAAGAATACTGAGATGATGACTCACCCTGCTAACCGACATACCAAGGAGTTCAGCAATGTCGGATACACAGACACTTCTCTCCTTTACCAGGGCTGATACCACTCTCAGTCTGGTTGGATCAGCCAAGGCTTTGAAGATTCTAACGACGTTTCGTATCTCATCTTCTTTGTAGTCCACAGGAATGTGTACTCCTTGATTCACCGCGTTCACCATCTGAATCTGTTTCATCAGATTCTAATGACATTCAAACAATTGTAGTAACGTTATAATGTTATCTGTTTGGTGCAAGATAGGTAGTTTCTGTCAACGAGTTATAATGCAGGCCTTGTTGATTTCGAACGCAGAAGTATTATCTAGGTACGCCAGCATCTGCAATGACTGACCGGGATCGAACAATGCGCAGTAGATGATGATTCCACGGAATCATTTGATACACTACATTTGTTTAGTTCCACCTTGGGTTGGACACCGTAGTCCAGGTGGTGAGAAGTTGCAGGAGCACAATAGAACAAATCGCAAAGAGGAACAAGACAAGCAGTTCGAAGACATGGTTATGATGGCAAATGATGGCATCATGGTAGTTCAAGAAGACCGGTTGGTTCTCGCGAATCCTGCTCTGCACAGAATGCTTGGCTTCGTTTATGGGGAGCTTGTTGGTAAACCTGTGAGCAGCATACTCGATCCTGCAACAGCTCATTATTACAAGGAAGGGCAAGAGGCACTAAAGTGGAGTGAACTGGACCAACCCAGTTTTCGCGCATGCCTCATGAAGGAAAACGGCAGTCTACTGGATGTGGAGATAAGCATATCCAACTTCATCTTGTCTTGTCTTCCAGCGACACTGGGATTCGTCAGGGATATTACAGGCCAGATGGAGCTAGAGGCAGCCATTGACTCCTCAGAACGCCGGTACAGAGCTCTCTTTGATTCTTCGCCTATTGCCTATATTACACTTAGTCTGAGAGGTAATATTCTCCAAGTTAACAAAGCGGCATGCCGCCTTCTGGGCTATAAGGAGGATGAACTTCTACGCAGAAACCTTGCCTCGTTCATTCTCGATGGAGAGAGAAAAGGAATTGTAGGTGAGGTCACCTCCGAGGTGGCTCAGGGCAAGAGCCTTGAGAACTTTGAGATGCAATTGCAGCGTTCAGATGGTAGGCCGACTTGGGTGAGTGTGACAGCGAATCTCTTGGAGTACCCCGATGAGTCCTCCAGCATAGGCCTAGTGGCACTTGATATTGAAAGAAGAAAAACAGCTGAAGCGCGGGAGTATGCGGAACGGGAGCGTGCCAATCTCTACCTCGAGGTGATGACACATGACCTCAACAATATCAATCAGAGCCTCCTTTTTTCACTGGGACTTGTGGAGTCAGCGCCGTCGACTCCCAAGGAAATACAGTCCATGATGCAACAATCGAGTTGGCATATCAGGCGGTCTGCCCGAATGATAGCTAATATGCGTGCGATCATGCATCTTCGGGAATCGCCTCCCATTGCTGGGGAGGTGGATTTGTTCGATTATATCCAGATGGCCAAATATGCTGTTGAGGAGGACTTTCCTTGGAAGAAGCTCTCCTTGAAAACAAATATCACTAGAAACGAGTTCAAAGTAGTAGGACACGAGTATCTTCATCAGGTCTTCTTCAACATCATTCACAACTCGATGTCATTCGATGAGCGAGAAGTAGTGGACGTAGAAGTGAATGCCAAGCATATTGATGATTTGAAGATGGTACGAGTAGAAGTACTCGATAATGGTCCGGGTATCCCGAATCATGCCAAAGAATTCGTTTTCAGGAGAACAGGTAGCCCTGATGAACAGATTGTGGGAAGGGGCCTAGGACTCACGCTGGTGGACCAGATTATCCGTGGACTTGGAGGCATGATCCGTGCCGAGGACAGAGTTGAGGGAGATTACACAAAAGGTGCCAAGTTTGTTATGATGCTACCAATGTGGGTAGAGGCTCGGAAACTGCCATGTGGACGCAACACTTGCATCACGTTCTACAAGTCTAACCATTGCGTATTCTGTGAACCTGCGATGCGAGCCCTTCTTGTTGTTCTTGACGAGCTTAGCATTTCTAAGTCAATTGTAGAAGAGCTTAACGTGGATGATCCAGCGCTGGGGATTGACCGTCATAGACTTCCGATGCTGCCTCTTGTAAAAATCTGCGGCGAGGAATTCACTGGCTTCATCTCCGATGAAGCAATCAAGAATGCAGTACTGAATCTTGCTGCCAAGAGCTGCTACCCTGTCATCCTCTAGCGAAACAGACGAAGAAAAAGAAGCAATATGAGAGGAGTAACCTCTCATATAGGTATGATTAGAAGACGATTGTACGGTCGTGCTTTAGCACATCATCCACCATAGTGGCCGCGCCCGCAATTTCGATTCTGGAATCTCTCAGTTCTTCCTTTTTGATTCCACGGAATTGCACGGAATTCGAGCAGACCTGTATCTTCCCGCCAGCCTCAAGGAAGGTAGTGATGAGTTCAGGCAGCGGTGGAAATCCTGGTGCCTTGACCTTCTCAGCTGCTCCCTTCTTCATCAGCATGACACCATCCATCATGAGGAAGATAGTCACGTTGACATCGAGAGTCTGTGCAGTGGTACCAGTTACAAAGGGACCATAGCATCGTTCTGCTGCTTCAGGACCCCATTGCGCGATAATGTATAGACTAGGCATCTTGTATTCATCTCCTACATGACAGCTATTTCAGCGTAGTAAATGACGAGTCCAAGTAGCATAAACAGCGTAACCAAGAGGTTGGTCATGTGCGAGCTGTGGAATGGACCGCCTTGCATTGTCTTCAGCAATACAGGCAGGATCTGAGTGAATTGCATGAGTGTTGCTATTAGTACCAGAATGAAATCCAGCAATATGATGATGTGAAGATAGTCAAACATTGCAGGTACAGGTGGGAAGAAAAGCCCAACAAGCAAAGAGGCAATGCCAATCATCATCGCAAACATCAATGCCATGACTTGATTCATTAAGTAGAAGCCCATTCTTCTAGCGAGCATAAAGCCCGAGAACATCGCACTTATGTTCAAGGCCAGAAGAACGAACAGAATCAGTTGAAAAAGTGCCATATTGATACACCTATTGTTTCAATAGCTAAAACAAGAATAGATAAACATGTCGGAAAAGGAACACGGCGGCAGGACATTGGTTTTATTACGTAACCAAAATTCTGTTTCGATGTTCGTTTCCGCACAGAAACAAGTCTGAGATTGAATATGTATTAGTGTACTAGAGAAACGTATAAGAAGTGTTCGTTAGAGGAGCAGAAGGCGATCAACTATGACAGATCATCAAGTTGCGGCTGTATTTGATGCCAGTGGGCTTAGATGCCCAATGCCGATATTGAAGACGAAGAAAGAGGTCCAAGGAATCAAGGTTGGAGAGATACTGAAAGTGATAGCCACTGATATTGGCACAAAGAAAGACTTTCCAGCTTGGGCTGAGAGAAGTGGTAATGAGATAGTGGAGCTGGCTGAAGAAGGAGACAAGCTCATCTGGTTCATAAGACGTCTCAAATAAGTGCAGGAAGATGAAAGAAGGGGATAGTGTCCCTGACTAGCCTTCTCAGCAGGTCTAGGAGCTCTCTATCCCATCTTGCTATTTCTTCACTGCTTCTTCTTCTTCTCTTCAGATGCCATGTCGCCAAGAGCTTCCTTCATGAGCCCCTTGAAATCGAATCCCATCATCCTTGACATGAGCATCATTGGGAGGAGCACGTTTCCAAAGACCTGGAACGCACCAGCTCCGGCTCCGCCCTCTTCAGCTCCTTCAGCCCCCGCGGCACCGGCTCCTCCGAAGAGAGTGACATCGCCGATTTCTATCTGCTTGTAGATTTCAGGGAGTATCTGGAGAAAGTCTCTCGCAAATGCTTGGGGTGAGTAGTCTTTTGCTGCGGCGAGTGTCTTCTTTATACCCTCCGCCTGGGCTGATGTGAGCTTGAGGATTTGACCCGCCTCAGCTTCTGCAGTGACGTTTATTTTCTCGGCCTCTGCTTTGGCCTCTTGGAGAATACGTTGAGCTTGGACCTCAACCTCTTCCTTTATCTTGCGCTGCTTTTCGGCCTCAGCATTCAACTTTGCAACCTCTAGGTCCTTTGCAGCCTCAACCTCTGCCTGTTGTTTCTCATACTTCTTCTGCATCAGGGCCTTCTGTAGTTCGATCTCAAGGACACTCTGCTCACGCTGCTTCTCATTCTCTTGGATATCTCTAAGCTGTTCTTGCTCTTTGACACCGACAAGCCTGTCACGTTCGATTTCCTGAGCCCTGAGAACCTTGGTCCTCTCAATATCGCGTGTGCCAGTTGCCTGGTCAGCCTCGATCAGAGCAATCTGCGCAAGGCGATGCATCTCCGCCTCTCTGGGCTTGGACATATCTCTGAGGAATGACTCATTAACGACTACGACGTCAACCAGCTCGACAGTAACGATTTTGAGACCCCATTCGCTTACAATGTCGATGAGTTCTTTCTTTATAGCTTCAATAATCAGCTGTCGCTCCATAAGTATCGATTCAACTGAGAGCTGCGCACACGCCGTTCGTATGACAGACTCAATAATTGCGGTAAGTCTTGTCGGTATCTCCTTCCAAGTCACATTGTTTATGGTTGCAATGGCATTATCAGCCTGCCATTGAAGTACTGTGCTGAGCCTGATCTTCTGCTTCTCTCTTGACAGAACAGATTCCGCTGAGATGTTTAGTTGCTGAACAGTTCTATCGACGGCAAGAATCCTGTCCAAGAAGGGTATTCTGACGACCATGCCTCCTTCCCCTTGCTTGATGGCCTTACCTTTCCGCAGATGAACGTAGAAGATGTTCGGATCGAAGATGCGAACGTATTTCTTCACGTAGAAACCAATCAACAGAACAAACAGAACTAAGAAGAGCCCAATTGCCAGTCCCGGGTTACTGGATAACCAGTTAAATATGTCGGCTTGCATTTCTGTCCTACCTACAAGATTCTGTGCTTAACAGCATCCTCAGGCACATCCCTCTTTACTCACTGAGATTTGCTGAATGAATCAGTCAACTCCACCCTGAGTCCCCAGTCATGTGCTCGAAGCCTGAGGTGACCCTGATTTGACCCTTCCATTGCCTGCATCTCTCAGTGCAGTTTGATGGCAGCTCTCAGACGCACTTGGTTATGATTTGTTCTGAGGGATTATAAACCCTCGTAGAAAGGAAGGGGTGGAAAACTACTCCTTTGACTTCTCTTCCTCGTCTTTTCTTCGACTCTGCTTCTGGACCCACTTCACAACTTCCTTTCTTGGATCCACGTAGATGAACTTGTCATCCGCAGAAACAGCGTAAAGTAAGATTCCTTTCTGGAAGACTACTCCCTTCTGGAATGGCCGAGCGTTGAATCTTCTTAGACCCATATCAGTGTGAACTCGTATCTCACCAAAGTCATCTCGAATTGTGCTGGCTGCCTCTACTTCAAGACCCACGATATGCCGCGGCTTGATGTTGAAACCAGTTTCAACAAAGAATTTACTCAGAATCGTTCGCATAGTCCAGACCAAGAGCGCTGTTCCACCTACATGGAGTATTATCTTTCCGATGAAAGGAAGTGCAATACCTTCGTAGTACATAACCGAGCCCAAGAAGCCAAAAGTGACTAGAGTGGTGCCAATAGTGACTCCAAGGGGCGCGCCTCTCTCAGCTTCGAAGAAACCCGAATGATCATGCTCTATGTCATGGTCTATGTCAACATCATGATCGGTAACATGCTCCGTATCTTGACTGATATCCTGATGGTCAACACCATGGTCGGCATGTTCAACATCATGCTCAGCTTCGTGTGATACATCATGGTCGATATCATGTTCGACCTCATGCGAAACATCATGATCTAGTTCGTGCTCGCCGCCGTGGTCGATATCATGCTCAACTACGTGAGAAACATCGTGGTCTAGTTCTTGCTCAGCACCATGCTCAAAGTCGTGTTCCACTTCGTGTTCCACTGAGTGATCCACTTCATGCTCGGTTTCGCCATGTTCAACAGAATGGTCAACATCATGATCTACGTCATGCTCAACCTCATGAGCGTGTTCGGTGAATGCAGAAAACACTCTCCCCAGGAAGAACATGCCAAAAGTGTAGAATAGACCTGCAATCAAGACTCCAAATGAAATCTCTCTCAACAGAGACGCAAGTGCCACAAGATCCTGCATGACTATCGACCACTCATTATGCTGGAGAGTGAGCCGGGTCTCCAGATTCTTGCGTATATGTACTCGTGAAACCAAATAAACATGAGTGGGTGTATGCAACAGTGTCGGACTAGAATCCTAGCTGCGAATACCATCCATATTCCTCGCGCTCATCTCATGGCTCAGAATCATAGTTTGAGGCACCAATATATACACTATGCGTTTTGAGTGACTTTATTCTTGGGTCTTGATCATTCCTCCTCATCATCTCCCCTTTCAAAGATGAAGATCCTATTTGGAAAGCTAGGAACAAAACCAGTGCTAGAAAAATCATGTACAAAGCATAGAAATTACTATACCAACCATAAATGACTTGCAGTTTTAGATATTCTGCACTTGAGTAAGTAGCTAGCGTGAGAACCAGGAGAACACCTGATTGTTCGATCAGTCCGACTGCTCTCTTCTTCCATATTTGTCTGAACTCATGAACATTACCAAGGATGCGAACTAACAATGCTATCGCACCTAGGGAAAATGCAACCAATTCCATCGTTGCCAGGATGAATCCCCATTGCATTCCTAAGTGTCGCTGATAGTCAATGATTCTGTAAAGGGCAATATTGTCGAGTCCACTGGCAAGTATGAACGTGAAAGTCATAGCTAGAAAGATTGCGCTGATGAATGAATCGACTGCTGCTTCTACTCGTCCTCGTCGTCCAAAAACCATCCTTGAGTCTAGCCTCTTAATCATGAACCTACGATAGGGGAAATAGAACACAAGTAGAGCCCCGGCAATAGTCATCCCAAAGATGAGCAAAGCAATCCAATTGTACCAATCGAATGACCAAATCTCGTATGATCCATTTTCGAAGCTGACATAGACCTGAGGAAGGTTATAGACAACAATCCAGCCAATCATCTTTGCGTACAGCCTCTTCATAGTGCTAGGCAAACGTGCTAGTAGCTCCGCCTTATCCTCCCGAGATACTCCTTTCTCTTTCGCAGAGATTGTTTCGGGCTCATCTTGAGTCCTCCACCAAAGATTCTGGGCTCCTGATACAACATTGAAGAGCAACAATGAACCGTAGCATACAATGAACGTCAAAAGAATCGGGGCCATACTAAAGACAAGGAAACCGCCATACACCCACGGGTTGAATATCCAGAAGACTGATGCTTCGAGGACAACAAGCAACGCCAGGTTGACAGCGAATCGCTTCCAAGAGTTTCTGATAGGATCTCGGTCATCATGGATTATCTCTAATCCATAGTACATTCTTGCTGCGAAGAGAAAAGAAACTGGAACTCCGCTGAACAATAGGAAATAAGGTTGATTGCCTAGAATGGCAGTTGGCAAGAAAAGAATGATTCCAGTCAGTGAAGTGAGAACATCTAATCTCAGCATACTAGTGCCTGCTTCTGGTATAGAGTGCTCGGGCAATGTCACGAAGTTCTGAAGGGCGGACCATTCTTGATATGTCCTTCGCCAGAGTATGGTCCTTTTTCTCCTAAGGTTGAGTGAATGAAAGAGCAATCCAAATGTTACAATGAGGGCTTGAGATACGGGGACAAGGACCATCCAAGACGAAATCCCCATTGGTCCTATTGGCAGAGTAATCAAAAGTGGCAGAGTAGTCAAAGACACAATCACTATCCAAATCCATGATTGAATTACTGCTCGAATGAAGAACGAGGAATGACTAACCGTTGGGTTCTGCTGAGGAACCGGCGTGAGCTCGGGTTGAATTGACTGCATTAGTCCTTGTTGTGGAATTCCGCACGGCTCCTTCTTTGCCTCCGATGAATCCAAGTTTTCAGGGATGGTTTCGGGGAGCATTGAGTATTTGTATTCATCAGCCACTTCACCCGGAGCACCGAATTGCGCTACTATCTTCTTTGCTGATTGGACAGTGATCTGCCCATCACCCTGATCCCTTGCTGACTCTTGCATGTACGAACGAAGCTCGTTGATTACATCATCAGCAATTGTGACTGGCAACTTCTCTCTGACCAGCATGAGGTATTCCTCGATGATGGTTTCTCCCTCGTTGTTCATTTGAGACCCGCCTCCATGACTAGTTGTGTCAGTTGGTCGTTCAGGCTTTGCCATGACTTGACCATCCTTCTTAGTATTCTCCTGCCGTCCCTTGTCACATAATAGAGTCTGCGCCTTTTTCCCGATGCATCCGACCATCGACCCTCTAGAATACCCCTCTTCTCCAAGCGTCTCAGAAGTGGATATGTGGTGCTTGGCTCCATCTGGAGACTCTCATACGGCTCTTGGCTCAACTTCTTCATGATGTCATAGCCATAAGATTCTCCATCAAGAATGATCGCAAGGATTGCCAGAGAAAGGGCACCCCTCCTGATTTCGAGTGACCAGAGTTCATATTCTCTCTCAGGACCAGCTTCTAGTTCTTCATCGACCATGCGTCCCCTTCTCCAGCAGTAGCATGTGGACTAGTATGTATAACGATATAGTATGTAAGGCGATATATAATTTACTGTCTGTTTCCTCTCTAGGCATCCCCGAAACATCTTAATATGGTGCAGTAGCAATTCGCCCTCTAGGGTGTTTGCATTGAGTATCATTCAACATATCGCTTCGCTGCTCGATCAGATTGAAATCAAGTACGAAAAGGAAGAAAGTGCCCTGTTAATGCATTGGAAGACCGAGCATTTTGAGGATTTGAAGATCAAGATAATCTCGAACAAGGATGAATCCTGGGCATACATCGTTGCGCCATTCACCAACTTCTATCAGGTCGAAGAAACCAAGAGGATGAAACTTGCATATGACATGCTCAAAGAGTCGTGGAAGGCTAACGGCGTGAAATATGCCATTGATGAAGATGATGACATCATTGTTATTGCAGAAACAAATGACACCGATTTGACAAGCGAGGAGATTCAGACGCTTGTCGGCCATGTAGTCCACGCATGTGATACTCTCTGGAAAATCTACCCCAGTTAGGACGGCTGTATGAATCCGTAGCTCCCACCTAATGGTTGAGTTCCTCGAACAGGATCAATATATTCGTCACTTTGATAAGTTCCCTTCACTGCATAGATGTGGTGTTGGACATGAGCAAAGTGGAGCCAGAGGTAAGATTCCCACCTGACAAGCGAGAACGGCTTGTACTGATACTTCACCCGCAGCGCGCATCATCCATTTTCTACTACGTTTTCAGCGTGGTTCTTTTCATTGTTGGTCTCACCTTTATGGTTCTGACATCTTACGGAACAATCTCAAGTGATGTTCTCTCTTGGTCGCTCAGTTCAGCTTCTATGATTCTTGGTGTTCTCCTCTTCATTGGAGCCGAGGGCAGACACCTCTTCACTCTCTACATCATCACTACATGGAATGTACGGGTTCGAAGAGGAATTATCAGACGTCGGACCAAGCGTGTCTTTTTTGACGAGATCGTCGAATGTCGGGCGACTGGTGGTCCCGAAGAGACCAGGGTTGGGATGGGAGAAGTGGAAATTTGCACTGCTGCTGACAAAGATTGCCCAGCACTGGTTTTCGATGAAGTGCACAATCCCGATGGCGTAAAAGAGATAATCTCGCGGTTCATGCAGACTATCCCAACTCCTTTGCCATGGGGACACCTTGAGAGAACCTAGAAGACGACTTTTTCCCTGCACTGGACCCATCAGAATCTGTCAATGCGCTCTTCGGGACAAATCTATAAAGATATGTGCTCATAATCACCAAAGCCTAAACAAGAAAGAGGTCGGAGATGCGGATGGCGGCCAGATTCACCATTAGGTACATAGACTCGGATGGTGAGAGATATCAGGTCGAGAAAGATGACATTCACACAGAAATCGACCTATCCGACCTTGGAATAAAGTCGTTGAGTCTCGAGCCTGTTGGTCAATCCCCCCGTCTTGAGAAACTGACCCTGAACACGAACCACATCACGAATATTGACTTAGCGCCGCTCTCTACCTGCCACCGGCTGAAGATGCTCAGCATATCCTCGAATCGGCTCAATACTATTGATTTGCGCCCCCTGAGCAGTTGTAGGGAACTTGAGGCGCTCGAGCTCTCGGATAATCTTCTGGAGAAGCTGGATCTCTCACCTCTGGGTGACTGCAGGAACCTGAAGTGGCTCTACCTAGCGGACAACCGACTTCAGGAGATCGATCTCGCCCCTCTCAATGGTAACCCCAGGCTACAGTATCTCGTTCTGTCAGGCAACAAGCTTTCGAGCATTGACCTGTCTCCACTGCAAGACTCCCTCGACTTGCGGTATCTGCATTTGAACGAGAACGCACTCAAATTCGTTGACATATCGGTACTATTCCAATGCGAGCAGCTTGAATCACTGATTATCGACAGTGATGTGTCTATAAGTGCCAACCACAAACTGAGGCATCTCTCCTATTTTCCTGAGCCGATTAATGAGATACTAGATAACATAGATTGGCTCCATGAATCAAGTGAGAGGTACAAGACAACATAGATAGTTCTATATTACCAGCATCGGACAAACGATTAATCAACGACTTACGTATGACTAGCTAACTCCGCAGAATTGTTGGCAAGTCCGCGAGAACTATGCTGCCGCAACGAGCAGCCTCCTGAAGTTGGGTGATGACCCGGGTGACAGACATCCAAATCGATTACAGGATTGAGAATGGAATAAAACTCTACATGGAAGTAGATGAGTCTGTTGGAGTGCTAGACATGAGCGGTCGAAAGATCGTGGAAGTAGACCTGACTCCGCTATCCGACTGTAGGAATCTTCGAGAGCTGGACCTCACGGGCAACTGGCTCACCTCTCTCGATTTGGAGCCCCTTGGGGAATGCTATAGCCTCGAGCGACTTCGCCTAGGCTCCAATCTTCTTACGTCGATCATGCTCTATCCTCTATCACAGTGTACGAACCTAGTATCGCTCTCGCTTGCAATAAACAAGATAGACCGCATTGATCTCGGTCCGTTGGCAAAATGCCTGCAGCTTGAGGAACTAAATCTGCAATCGAACCTTCTTCATCAGATTGATCTCTCTCCCCTCAGCTCCAATCTACTACTTCGATTCCTCAGACTCGACAGTAATGAGATGCTGGCCCTCGATCTTGACCCGTTGAGCCATTGCACACATCTTCAGGAGCTTTTCCTTGAGAAGAATCAGATTAGCAGTCTGAATCTGTATCCACTCAACAAATGTAAGGATCTTGAAGGTCTCTGGCTTAGAAAGGCCGGCATTCATAGTATCGATTTGTTGCCTCTCAGAGAGTGCGAAAACCTTCTCTGGTTGGACCTGAGTGAGAACCAGCTAAAGACAGTAGATATCAGTCCGCTCTATTACTGCAGCGACCTCGAGTCGTTCATGATTGACGAAGAGGTACCTTTGGTGGCCGAGGCTGCCCTACAGGCTAAGGAGTGGAATCCCGCTGTCGCATCTGTCCATTCAAGGCTCTTCTGGATAGGTGCTCAATAGGTCATATCTCAGTGACACTAGCTCTAATCTTGTTACTTTGTTAAACAGAATCTGTGAGTTCAATGACAAGTCCTGATGAGATTGCTGCTAGAACAACACTCCGAATAGCAGGTGCGTTTCAGGAGATTCGAGACAGCTGGATACGGAGGATTGACTCCTACTATAATCAGATTGAGTCGCTACTAGAAGGTCAGTGGTTTGACTCACAGGATATAGCTGGTATAATTCGCGAATCCCGTATGGCCTCCCGAGAGGCCATTGATGGACTTGGTAATGATCTGAGCTCAGAACTCATTCATGCCTCAAACGGGATTATCTCACGTTATGAGGCAGAGAGAGCATCACTTCAGGAGGAGATCAATGATATTCGTGCTTCCTTGACTCGCGCTCTCTCCGGAGATGCGAATTTCATCCGACGTGAAAATGAGGCCCTTCGTCAAGCGCTAGTCTCTGTTCCTGAATACAGTCTTCTGGAAGTCATTCGCAAGAACCGTCGTTCGTCATATGATCAACTTGTAGATGAAACTGGAATCAGCAAAGCAAGACTGAGGAAGCTCGTGGGCGAGCTGATTCCTCGAGGATATGTGGCGTTGGACAAGAAGACCAAACCACACTCCGTCATCTTTCTCTCTTCTCCTTGGTCTGGACGTCAGCCTGAGATTCAGGACACGTTAGAGGTAGAACCTGAGCACTGCAAATTGCAGAGTCCACTACCTCATCGTTAGAGAACATGCCGTGTTTCAGAACTCGCCTGTATCCATATTCTGACGTTTCTCATATCGCCCTGCAGAATTGTCACCAAGTGAAATCACGGATTATCGGAATAGATTCTCAGATTGCTTCCGAAGGATTTGGTGGGCAGATCCTTCGCCTTCGTCAAATGTTACCCCACGTATGATAACTGCAGGAATACCCTCACTCGATTGCCCCATGACGAGCTCTGATGCAGCCGCCAATTGATCAGCCAAGCAAACGAGTGAAGACCTCAGTACACGGCCATGTAGATCTGTCTTTCCTGCATTCTCGACGAACGGATACATGCCGGCCAATCCAATGGCTAGATTCACCGCGCCCTTGCGCCAAGGCCTTCCCTGCGTGTCAGTGACGATTATCGGGATGCCGAGGCCATACCTCCTCGATATCTTTTCATGAATACGTCTCGCTGAGACATCAGGATTTCTGGGCAATGCAATAATCGAGCCAGGAGGAGCGTTGCTCTCATCTACCCCCGAGAAATCAGTGATGATACCTTGCTTGGTTCTTGTAATAAGGACTGGATGATCACGAATGACCTCATCTGCTTCCCTGAGAGCTACTTCCACACTACTTGGCGAGTGTCCAGTTTCCCCCGCAATTAGAGCTGCACGTGGCGATATCTCAATTTCACTCGAATCATATAGACTCCCCTCAGCAATTGATATCATCGAATGCGTTACGACTACTATGTCCCCTGCTTCTAGTTGAGTGCTGCTTCTCTCAATCGCATCCACAAGTAGGCTAGCTACATCATCTCCTCTCTTAACAAGCTGTATTCCTCGGAGCGGTATCAGTTCAATCCTGTTTTTCATCATCCGATGCATCGATTTCTTCTGTTGATATCTCTTCGTATTTCATGGAGCTTTTGGGTCTGAACTCTCCGAGGCCTGCTTCAACCTTGAGTTCCTTCGGTATCAGTTGGTAGAGAGTGATGCCTCCGACAATGTTGATAATGGCCTGAATAATGTTCCAGGGAACAAGGACTGTTGATGCAGTAATCGCTGCTTCTGGCGTGTAGAACGCAGGATAGAAAACGGGTAGAAATTGAATGTTAAAGATATACATGCCTATTGCTCTGAAGACTGCTCCAAAGCACATGTACAATAAGATACTCGCCCTGCTGCCGAGGGACATCCTTTTCGCAATGACTCTAGCCAAGAGAACCCCGATGATCGTGAGTAGCTCTGCAGCTCCTTTGAAGACCGCTCCAGTGAAGTTACGATAGCCTATTGCAACGAACATGACAGATATTGACACGAAACTTGAAACCAATCCCAGCCCCAGAAACACTATCGCAATGGGAATGCCAGTCCAATCCAGCGTGAATGGGGTCCCCCCTGGAAAGAACTTCAGATCAGTGATGCCAACTATAGGGAATACTTCCAGCATAGCAACCATGGCACTGAAGACTGCTAGAAGCGCAATGCTCTTGGAATCTGTTCTGAGATTGATTTTCACTCATTTATCATCTCTTGACAGCGATATAATTGGCAAACGCTTTCAAACTGTGAGCTAGAATGGCCAATACAAGTGACCTGTTTAAAAGCTATTCCGTGTTTCTGGAGGGCTAGACCAATAGACGAGGGCTGACTCATCACATCTGTGAGCGAGAACCAATCCTGATGCTGGGAAGACCGCTCCCTGAGTATTTTCCACGCTCATTCTCATTCTATCGTGACTACCCGTGCAAATATCGACTGAATACGAATGAAATGAATTCATATTGCTTTGCGCGCACCCTGAATGCGAGGTGAGGATGTGCATGAAGCACGTCAATACTAAAATGATTCTAGGTATCATGATTGCTAGTGTGTTCCTACTTGGGTCTGTTACGACCCCAGTTTCCGCACTACAATCTGTCATTATTGAACAATCACAAAACACAGCCTACGCTCCTGGAGCGAACAATCACACGTACATCTATGCATCTGCAGATGATGCATTTTTCCAGACATCATTTAGCAGACTGCACTTGAATGAGGATGTCGATCTCACTGTATATGCGTATGATTCTTCAGGTTGGGGATCACCCGACTATTCTTATTCCGCAACACCCAATATGCCATTTGACTGGCAAGAATTCGGCGCATTCAGTAATGGACCGTATGGTAATCCTGGTTTGTTGCCACTATTCTACGATTTCAGTGGTAGCGACGGATCTGGAGCAGTGATTAACACAACTCTTGAGAGAAAAGTCTTTTCTCTTGCTTTTGGCCAGCACACGCCTGTTGTTGTTAACCGCGACTACATATACTTCGGAACATTCTCCGTTAGCGGACAAGAGTTTGTCCATCTGACTGTTGCCTCCTTACAGGACAATATAGCTTGGCGTCTCGGAATATATGACCCTCAGGGTCGCCAGATGACCACATATACGGGCTCCGAGGGTGACATTGCTGTACTTCCGTTCCGGCCGTCGATAGCTGGAACATACTACATAATCTTCGAAGCAACACCCACTTCTGCGGTTTTCTCACAGTTCGACTTCTATCTCGAGGCAATTGCACCGCAACTCATTTCGCCTGGCCAAGTCATCACAGACGACTTGCCGACCGGTGAGATGGTTATTCTGGATGAAACCGGAAGTCTAGTTCATGAGGAGATGGCCCCAACAACCCACACGTACAAGATCGATGCGGGCACAACTGTTTCGTCGCTTCACTACTCTTTCAACTATCCTGAGATTGCAATTGCCACTACTCAGGGAGCTGCCATCATATTCTCAAGCGACGCCTTCGTATATGGCTACATGGGCGGCGATCGGTTCTCCTATAGTATCACGAGCCCGGCAAGTGGCGTACAGAATTTCAGAAGTGGCATCTACTATGTAACAGTGATGGGCGGCGATAATATCGAATTCACACTCTATCATGAGAGTGATGTTGCTGAGACTCTTCCATTGGGTCACGAGTTCTTGCTTGAGAACTACTTCTCCCATACTGTGACAACCACATACAGCTTGGATCTCGATAGTCCCTCCCTTATAAAGGTGAACTCAACAGAGGTTGCTGGTGCATTTGTTACCTACATACGCGGAGCAAACGAAGATGGATACTTTGTAGAAGAAGAGCTTGTAGACGGAAACAGTATTCCGGCTTCAGATTGGACCTACATACCTGCCGGAAAATACCTCATTGACATTACAACAGCCGCGAGCACTTCGGGATTCATAGAGTTCAACGTTGGTCCAATTGTTTCGGACTCTAGCGCAGATATTGTATACATTGGTGGTTTCATGGTCCCTACAATTCCTGGCCATTACTACAACTTCAGTATAACACTGAACAATGTTTACAATGTATCCTCGGTGGTGGATGTTGCTTTCTATGATCAGTACTTCAGATATGTGTCGGCCTCAGGATTTACCATGGGAACATGGTACGATGGCTCAACAGCTATTCCGCACCCAACAGATTCTACCAACGTGAATTTCGCACTTGCGAACAGAAACTGGAGCGACGAGTTTGCCACTTTGGTTATAGCTGTTTCTCCATACAATAATACGCTTGGCGTGGGAGAGGCATACCCCGACTACGCATTGGACTTCACAGTGGAATGGACCGATATTACGTACTATGACATCAGTGACAACGCGTCAATTGACGTGACCGGAGGACCAGGATCACATAACTTCACTCTACCGTTACTAGGACTCGGTGTGGAATACTACTCAGTTGTGTTGGACACTGTTCCAGGAACCTGGTACAATGTATCAATCAAGACCGGTGATATATCAGGGATTCCGTCGATAAGTGAGATGGCTCCATATGATCATCGCACGCACTCAATTCCGTATGGTGATCTGAATGATGCCTTGGTGGGTGTACTGCCTGCCATATCTATCCAGTTCGGCGCAATCTCGGACGTAGCGTATCTCGATCTGCGAGTGAATAGAGTGCTTGTCGAGGAGGGCTTCCTCTGGATTCAAGTGACCCCTCTGCCAACTCACGCACTTGAGTTGCTGCCTCATCCACCAGTCGGCAGTGACCTCCTAGCAATGCTTGGTGCTATCGCCTTGCCTGTCGGTATTGGTGTGACTGTCATAGTTGTGCTAGCTGTTGTCTACTTGAAGAAATTCAAGAAATAGTAGAACTTCCTGACCCGGTCTTTTCCGGGTCAGCTTCTTTCTTTTTGGATAACTGCTATAAATTCTCGCCATCTGTGATGATGAAAGCTCGTTCAACACTGCTTTCCTCGGGAGTATCCCCAAGCAATTGGTTGAGATAGTCACATGACCCAGTTTCCAGTACTTGTTGCACAATTCCTTCCATCTCATCACTGATTAGCAGTCGCTCCTTCAGGTGCCCTGCATCTCTCAGCAACACGAGATTCTCAACACCACGCTCGAGCTTGACAGACAGTTCATAGAACGGTCTACTCACGTTCCATGGTTTACCCAACATATACCGCTGATAGAATACAATGTCTAGCAAGATGCCGAGGACTCTGTAGTTGGCCTCAGATTCAGACGGAAGCAAATGGCGTACAGACCTGTCCCGAATGCCTACTTTCTTGCATATCTGATGTCCGACCAGCATTGTGTTGATAGGAAGTCTTCTCCATATTGGAATCCCATATCTATTGTCATCAGCGTAGATGGCTCTGATCTTGTCAAGATACTCCGGGAAGCGCTTTCCGATAACGGATAGAAAGTGCTCCTTCTGTCGGCCCGGTTTGAGCGTCATACCTCCGAAGAGGATGAACTCTGCTCCTGCTGCCTTGGCATCTCTCGCCAGTCCCTCCATATTCTCGTAGGTGGAGCCTATCCAAGGCACGATAGGTGTTGCCATGACTCCCCCAGGAATTCCAGCTCTCCTCAGTTCCTTCAGAGCAGCGAATCTGTCTGGTGTAGAAGAAGCTCGTGGCTCGATAATCTTCCGTGCGCCATCATCATGTAAGGTGATGGTGAACATTGCATTTACGAAGGCAGCTCGATTGAGTTCCTTCAACAAATCGAGGTCCCTGAGAACAAGTTTGGACTTGGTGAGAATCGTCGCAGGAAGCCTGAAATCGAGCAGAGTTTCAAGAATCTGCTGTGTTATCTTGTACTCCTTCTCTGCAGGTTGATATCCATCAGACACGCCTCCGCAGACTCCGATGACAATTCTGCGCGGTAATCTCATGGCTAATTGCTTCGCATCCCCATCTGGGAGGAATGACCATAGGGTTTCGGTTTCCAGTTCTCTTTGAGATGAATATCCCAGTTTCTTCAATTCCTTCCTGAGAATCTCGGGCGCATTCTTCTTTACCCTAATGTGTGTCGTGAAGTCGTCGACATGGTAGTACTCAGACATTCCATCACAGTAGACGCAACCATGTTCACAGCCTCTGTACGCATTGAGTGACCTGTTGACATGAAACCATCCCTCAGCAAGCATCTCCTTCTTGGATAGGAGCGACTTTGCTTTGATACATTCATAAAGCACTACGAAGTTTCTCCTTGAATCAGTTAGAGCATACGCAATTGTATCTTGTAGATTGAGATAACACGCTCTTTTTTATTCGTCGCTCGGGAACGAAGAACATCTTGAGAAACCCTTTTCATGATAGAACTATCCACCAGAGTGAGTGATAAGAGATGTTTCTGGAACGCTCGGATGAATACCCTCTGGACCAGATGATTGATGTTGCATCTGGGAGAACGCGCGCTGGTCTTGTACTGAAGAATGCAAGTGTCGTGAATGTGTTCACTGGGGATATTACTCCGGGCGACATTGCGATTGATGGAGCATTCATTGCCGGGATAGGTGAGTATAGCGGAAAGGAAGTCATTGACCTCAAAGGCAAATTCGTTGCGCCTTCATTTATTGACGGTCATGTGCATGTTGAGTCATCGATGGTCATGCCGATTCAGTATGCCCGTGCTGTGGTTCCTCATGGCACTGGAGCGGTGGTCGCCGACCCACATGAAGTTGCCAATGTTCTGGGTATGGAGGGTATCATGTACATGAGCAAGAGCATGCGGGGTGGGCCTCTTGAGTTCTACATGATGCTCCCCTCATGTGTTCCTTCCACGGAGTTGGAAACTAATGGAGTAGCTCTCGATTTTCTTGACATAAAGCCTCTCATGACAGAGCACTATGTATTGGGTTTGGCTGAGATGATGAACTATCCCGGCGTGATTTTCAGAGACCCTGAGATACTGGAGAAGATAACTGTCGCGCTCAAGATGGAGAAGCGAATCGATGGCCACGCCCCAGGTCTTGATGGTCTTGATTTGAATGCCTATGCGGCTGCAAGAATCACTTCTGAGCACGAATGCACAACTCTTGAAGAGGCCCGCAACAAACTATCAAGAGGCATGCATATCCATATTCGTGAAGGTTCCACAGCAAGGAATCTTGAGGCTCTTGCTGCACTTATAACACCCTACACTGCAGAGCAGTGCAGTTTCGCCACTGATGATCGCAACACGCTTGATCTGATAACGGAAGGCCACATCGACAGTATGATTCGACATGCTATAGAACTTGGCGTTGACCCAGTGCAAGCCATCAAGGTCGGAACATTATCTACGGCAAGGCACTATGGTCTTCGCTATACCGGCGCAGTCGCTCCTGGGTATGTTGCAGACTTAGTTGTCTTGGACTCACTCGAGTCTGTAAAGGTCAACCGGGTGTACAAACAGGGCGTGCTTGTGGCTAGGAAGGGCAAGATGGTTCAGGAGTTCGGCATCCAAGATCAACCAAGGCTAAGGCGTTCTGTGAACATTCACTATCTCGAGCCTGAAGACTTTCAAGTCAAAGCACGGGGTAGCCATATGAATGTCATTGGAATGATTCCAAACCAGATCATTACGGAACGGCTCATTGAAGAGGCAAAGGTTGTCGATGGCTTCGTCGTTCCTGATATTGACCGTGACATAGTGAAGGTTTCTATTATTGAGAGGCATAATGCAACAGAACCGAGCGCCGTGGGCTTTGTGCATGGAACAGGAATCAAGGAAGGTGCCATGGTTTCTTCAATTGCCCATGATAGCCACAATATTGTTGCTGTCGCAACAAGTGACAACGACCTGATAGCTGCCGCTATTCAGATTGTCAGAATGCAGGGCGGCATTGCAGTTGTGAAGGAAGGGAAAGTCATCGAATCGTTGCCGCTTCCCATCGCGGGCCTGATGTCAGACCAGACTGTAGAATATGTCAGTGAGAAGCTGATATTGCTGAAGGAGGCTGCTCATGAGCTGGGGACTCCATTGGATGAACCCTTCATGGCGATGGCATTCCTCTCTCTTCCTGTTATTCCGAAACTGAAAATCACTGACCTAGGCCTCGTGGATGTGGAGCGGTTCAGACTCATTGATTTGTTTGATGTACCTGCCTGAAATCTCAATCCGTGGATGACTGTCACTTGCTAGGAACTATGCAGAGAGTCCGAGCTTCTCTCTTGCCCTCTTCAGCTGAATCCGTTTCTTGTTTCCAATGTAGATGGCTCCAATAGAACCAATCAGTATCAGAAATGCTCCTATTATGAACGCCGAGAGCAATGTCAGGAGGAATGTGGGATCTGGAAGCTGACGGAGATTGAAGTACAGTCCTCTCCAGAGGAGAAAAACCGCTTCGATTATCAACACGAACAAGAGAAGTACCCCGGACCCCAGCTGGCGCTCATGAACATACACCTGAAGAGCAGTCTGAAGCAGAAATGCTGCAAGCAAGTTGCCCATGACCATAAGAACAATGATGGGAAGTCCTGGAATCACCACACCAGCTACTACCCATGTTGGAAATAGACTGCCTAGGGAAGTGAAATACTGCATAAAGAGCATCCCTAGAATGAAGATGAGTTCAAAGATCATCATTATCACCGCCCCTCCTCCGGTGACTCGAAGGATGATATTGTCCGCTCTGTCCGCCCATTCCATATTTGCCAACCGTTGGTATTCTTCATTGAGTGGTTTGGCCCAATCGCTTGCAGCAATGCAGTCTGGTCTGGTGCAGTTCACGATAGTCAGTAGCTTACCGCCATAGTCACCGACTCGTTTTTCCACGCACTCCTCACAGAGAAGATCACCGCAGACATGGCATACCTCCTTTGCTAGAACATCGGGATGGTTTGTGCAGTTCCTGCTCTGGCTTGGCCCTAGGACTGGGCTTGCGCAGTACCCACAGTGACTGACCTTGTCATCAAATTCAATGAGCACCTTGCCACCGCAGACAGGGCAGCTAATCATATCTGGCGTTGCGCTCAATATCTCTCCTCCCAGAACGACTGAGCCGGCTGTTTGCCTTCAGACCTCCGGCGTCGTTCTTCATCGCGCCGCGTCCATGCCACATCCATGGCACTGGCTTCCCATGACCTGGTGGCTGGTCTGAGTTTGGACTCCTTCTGCTTTGGCATCTTCTTTTCGACTATGCTCTGAATTCGGACTACATCAATGGATTGGAAGTCTGTTTTCCTGATGACCTTGATGGCCTCAATGGTCACTGCGATGAGACCTGCATAGAACAAAAATGGGATTATGACAATCGCCCCAGCAAGTAGTAATAATCCCGCGATAAGTGGAATGGCTATGATTATGATGACCATCATAATCAGAGCGCCCGCGCAATTATCATTGCCCCCGCCTCCGCCGCCTTTGCCTATGGCGCTCAGCATTTCAAGCGGGAGCCGCCAGAGATGTTTCATCACGCCGCCATATGCTCCCAGAAAACGCCTATAGATTCCTCCGACTTTGGAGAACCTCGCACCTGCTGTCGAGAATAGCTTGTCAACCGGTATGACAAGAGATGTGGTAGTGACAGCTGGCCGGTATCTTCCCTCGAAGCAATTTCGACACATAAAGATTGTAGAACCTGCCCAGCGGGTATCGACAGGTGGTTCCTGGGCCGTTAGGCACTTTCTGCAGAAATGGTTCCCACACACAGCGCATGTTGTTGCAGCCAAGTACTCTGGATGATTCTCACATGGGACGAAGATGCTGCTCACTCCAAGCGTGACTCCGCAGAAATCGCAGACAAGCCTATTCCTGTTGACTTTCGTTAGGGGTGTTGCTCCCCCACAATTGGAACAGAGGACGGCCATGCCTTCAGCAGTGAACTCCTTCCGGACATCGAGCACACGTCTAGAGTCCTCCTCAGAGAGTTCTGTCATTCCGTCCGAAGCGAGTACAGCAGGTGTGAATGGCAGCGGTACCAACCCTCGTTCGTATCTCCTCGCCTCACCTCTATCTCTAATGACTTTGGCACCTGCCGGCGGTACAATATTACTCCAAGCAAGGATCAGATAAAGAATGACGAATGCCTGACTGACTACTATCAGCGCGGAGAGATTGCCAATAGCCACCACAATCTCGAATTCAAAGAGGGGAACTGTCCACATGTATTGGAGGCCGCGCATGAAGAGAAACAGACCCACCAAACCCATTGCCGCAAGACTGTATATGATCTGAGCAATGACTGCATTTCTTCTGAGGTCGTCAACGTAGTTCCCTATAGTCAGGCATGGCAGTGAAACGCCAACGAACAATAGAAGTGCATACACATACCCAATTCCACCAGGTAGCTCAGAGCTTCCGAAGAAGGAGGCAACGACAAGTCCTATTGTCGCTAGCAGACCCACCACTCCAAATGCCATCTGCAGGAGGCCAATGAATCTGAGTCCTCTGGGTCTGTCAAATATCGTGTAGACCTTGTCTTTCTCTGGCAAAGCACTTCTCCTCAAATCACGCTACACAGAATGTTATTCCTTCCTTTCGGAGGCTTAAAACATCTGCGCCTGCGAATTGCTTGGCCAACTGGGCCAGCGTTGCATGGACAGTAGACGCAAGCAATCCTCATAAGAGGGGCATGTGCATCGGTCCCTGAAGTTGCCTGATGAAATGAGGTCGTAAGAATGACTGAGATTCCAATGCCCGGTGATTATGGATCCAAACAACCCCCGCAGCCTGTTGCTAAGAAGGGCTGTTGTCAACGAATCTGCGAGTGCTGGCTGTATTTACTATGCTTTGCCATCCTTATCATCGTACTCCTCGTACTGATTGGGATATATGGCCCATGGTCCGGTCTGTTTGGCTGGCTGCCCTAGAAGGGTTCGTTCAGATTATGAATCCCAGCAGCTGCTGCCATCTAGCTTATAACTGAGTGCAGGTAGGGGAACTCAAATCCATTAACGGAGAAACATCTCCCTTGGTTGACGCTCACGACAAAGAAGGACAGCATGCAGCTCGTGAAGGTGGGCTTATTCATCGAGTCATGAGGGCATTGGAGCTCACTCGTGGCGTGGAGATTGCCCGAAGATATCTGGCAATGAATGCTTTTGATGGAGCACTCACTATGCTGGGGTTAGTCTTGGGTGGTCTTCTCACAATCAATCCGTCCAATCCAGAACCTGGTTTTGCCGCAATTCTGTTGGCCGCATTCGGAACGAGTATTGCTATGGCCGTTTCTGGCTTTAGTGGCTCATATCTAGCTGAGAGTGCTGAGCGCGATCGCGAAGTCGAGAATCTGGGTCGTGCGATGTTGACAGATATGAGCGACTCAATGTATGCAAGAGCTGGAAGGACTACATCTGTCGTAGTGGCCATAGTTGATGGAGCTTCCCCAGCAGTCGCAGCTTTTCTCATCATCATACCACTTCTCTTTGTGCCTGCTGGTTACCTAGACTATAACGTGGCTCTCTATCTATCAGTAGGCATCTGTATGGTTATACTATTCCTACTCGGATTATTCCTGGGCGCAGTCTCCAAGAAGAATATTTGGAGCTATGGCGCCAAGACACTCTTTGCTGGAATCATCACTGCCGCGTTGATGTATGTTGTTTCATGGGTGACAGGAGCTGGTGGTTGAGTTGTTCGACTCTCTGCCCCGTGAGAGGCTTGCGTTCTTGCCCACTCCCCTTCACAGACTGAAGAACCTTGGCAATTCAATCGGCCTAGAAGAGTTGTGGATAAAACGTGATGATCAGACTGGCCTATCCCTTGGAGGCAACAAGGCTCGAAAACTCGAATTCGTACTAGGTGATGCTCGAAAGAACCGAGCAGATACAATTGTCACGGTGGGTGGCGTGCAAAGTAACCACTGCAGGCAGACAGCAGCAGCTTGCGCAATAGCAGGTCTACGCTGTATCCTTCTCCTTGGAGGTAAGGAACCCCCAAACTACACTGGCAACCTGCTCCTGGACAAGTTGCTTGGTGCTGAATTGAAGTTCTACCCTGACGAAAGCGTTCTGACCCTGAAGACGCGACTTGATGAGGTGGTAGAAACTCTGAAGGACTTTGGTCTGAATCCATATGCAGTTCCCGCAGGTGCAGAAATGCCTGTTGGCGCAATTGCCTACGCAATAGCCATGGAAGAACTCCAGGTTCAGGCCCAAAAGGAGGGATTCCTTCCTGATAGAATCCTAGTCGCCACCGGAACTGGTGGCACCCTCGCAGGCCTCATCATTGGTGCTCATATGCTCGATCTTAATGTGGAAATAGTCGGAGTGAGTGTTCTGAGTGATGCAGAAACGACTCGTGATCGAGTGTGTAGCCTGATCTCTCGCGTCATAGATGAGTATCCTGAGGTAGGCAGCTTCAAGCCGAATGTCCTGGTCGATGACACCTACATAGGTGAGGGATATGGCGTGCTAAGTGACGGCGTCAGGACTAGTCTTGGGATGTTCGCCAAGATGGACGGAATAATCCTCGACCCTGTCTATACAGGAAAGGCTGGTCTCGCCCTCGTGAGAATGGCACTGAATGGCGACATTCCATCGGACTCCCCCACAGTGTTTTGGCATACAGGAGGGCAGCCAGCCCTCTATGCCTATCCTGAACTAGGCACTGCTTGATATGCAGTGCTGCATCAGAAGTAACCCTTATCAATCGACCTGTGAGAGTGAAAACGATATCTCTCACTAACACTCCTCTATCATGACATAACGGGGGCACTATGTTGCACACTGAGATGACACGATTCAAGAAAAGCTTCGAAGAACGATTGGATGCAGCTCAGAAGGAGAAGGTCCGGATAGTCATAAAGGAGCAGTATGCCGATGCCTTTGATGTTCTGGAGGATTGCGAGAACGCACATCTGATTCCTGGAATAGTTGGTCCGCCTGGGGTCGGAAAGACGCTGATTCTGCGAGCCTATGCTGAGAAGACAGGACGCGACCTCTATTGGATAACTGGAGATGAGGGTGTACGGCCTTCTCACCTCATCGGAGCTTTCAATCCAAGCATAGTCCTCAACAAGGGATTCACCCTTGAAGCATTTGAGCCAGGTCCGTTGCTAAGGAGCATGGTATTTGGGGGCGTCTTCGGTCTGAATGAAGGGAACCGACTCAGCGAATACGTTCAGAATTCGCTATTAGATCCATTTGAGGAGGGTTCGATAAGTGTGCAACGTTTGGGCAGAATCAAGGCAAATGAGGGATTCTTTCCTGTGCTCACAATGAATCCAGAGGAGATGAGTGGAGCTCATAGACTGAGCGAGGCGCTGAGAGACCGAATCCGAGTCTGGATTCGGCTCAGTTACCCACGAAAGGAAACAGAACTTGAGATCATCAAAATGAACAGCCCCGAGTACGAGCTATCTGATGCCATCTTGGAGAAGATCTATGGGCTAGTGTCCGCCACGCGCATGAGCACCGATATTGAGACTCCTGCAAGCATCCGGGCAGGCATCTCTATTGCTCGCCTGTCCGCTGAAATGACAAAGCGCCAGAAAGAGAAGAACATCTCGCATGCCACTCTGTCGTCGGCAGCAACGCATGTGCTTCTAGGTGCTCTTCGCTTCAGGCCGGGGATTGATGCAGAGCCAGCTGTGAACTCCCTTGTCCGAACGAGCCTCGGGAGCTAGTCCGAATGGCAGCCCAGCCCAAGATGTCTCCTCTTCCAAGCAGTGCGCCTATCTTCGCCCAAGAGTTCACAGAACAGATGCGAATGAGGAAAGATGTGACTAGGAGGCCTAGTATCCGTCAGACTCAGTCCATTCCCCAACTCCTATTAGCCCGTTACTTTCGGAATGGGCGACTGTCCCTGGAAGACTTTCTGGATGCGGCCGTCTATACGACTTTTCCACCTGACCAAGTGATTGCGAGAGAAGTTGCTGAGGACATCCTCCTTGGTCGCGAGATTGAGAATAAGAAGATACCACCTGACCAACAACAGGTTGGCAAACAGCAGGGGACGACTGATGCGCTGTCAAGAGTCATGGACCAAATCAGGCGCGAACAGGAACTTGCGAAGGCTATCAGGAAGGATAGAGTCGAGGCAGGATACGAGTACCTTCTCAAGCTGCGGAAGAAGCGAAACAAGAGCCTCTATGATGCTGCTCGCGACTATCTCACTGATGGTGATATTGTTCTTCGAGGCGTAACAAGTGACCGTGAGCTCAAGGAAATGGCGGGTCGCGAGCTCGTGGGACTTTTCGGAGGCCTCTCAACAAAGGACTTCGAGAATTCGCGAGCATTAGACTGTCTTGATGAAGTCTGTAATTCACCTAATGCTGCTGAACAGATTGCGGCAAGTTCTCTTAGAGGAGACCAAGACATTGAAGAGCGTTTTGCGAAATTGGCTGAGCGAGACACGACAACAGCAGCGCGTGCCCTGAGGCATATGGAGGAGCTTGGATCGCTGACAAGCGAACAACAAGAGGCAATGAGCCAGAAGCTCCAGGATGCTATTGACAATCTGAGTGATGCCGCAGACTATGCCAGAGAACTAGGGCGAGTTCCCGATAATCTGGACAAATTCACCAATGATGCTCCAAGGCAGTTTTCGCTGAGTGATGCGGCAGCCTTCGCTCAGAAGATAAAGGATGCAACGGGAATGGACATCATGGATGACCTCCTTGAGCAGTACGATCAGCTATTCGATTCTGGAGCAAGTAACAGGGTGGATATTCGGCAGCTAGCTGAGAATGCTCGTGCGAACACGAATTGGCAGAGCTTGTTGAGTAGACTGATCCAGAGCCTAATTGAGAGTGCAGACTCTCGTTCTTCCCCCTCAGACTTTCTTAGATCAGCTCTTTCTCAGAATCAATCGCTTCGCCAGCATCTTTCTGACAAGACGACCATGCAACAATGGGACAGTGCCATGAGCAAGTTGGCTGACGGAGCTGTTGAGAGGTCTCCAACTAAACAGCATCTCAGGCAGACAGTGAAACATGTTTCAAGACTGGGACAGGCTCCTTCAGCTGATGCTATTCGGAGAGCCGGTTCGAAACTCGGCATGAACGAGGAGGAGATACTAGAACTTATCAATCCCTCATTTGAAGTCATAAAGAAGCTCATACAGTCGGGATTGGATGATTTCGAGAGATTGCACAATCTTATGTCTTCGGCAGGACTGAACCGACAGCAGCTACAGCAACTTGGAAACATAGCCATGCAGATGGGCAATCAGAGCGCCCTCGGTGCGGTGGCCCATGAAGACCTCCATGCGGCGCTGGGCACACAAGGATCGGGAATGCAGAGTCGGAGGTACAGCTACCGGCCTTCTGAATCCGGCGCACATGCTCAACCATATGACAAGGATAGGGCTAACATGGTAATGGGAGGTCTCTTGGCAGGCCCTGCAACGAACATCATAAGGATTTGGTACGCCTATAGGGATGAACTACCTCTTGAGCTCAAACAGAAACTGCATGACATTGCAGGGCGACTTCTTATTGACCTGGGAATGAGGTATGCTAGGCAGACCATGGGCAGCAGCATGCTTGGTGGGATACAGGAGTCCACTACAGTCAGACCATTCAGAATTGGCGATGACATGGATCTCATTGACCTTGAGGAAACCATTGATTTTCTCCTCTCTCAAGGTCGTACGGACTTTGGGATTGTCGAAACTTCTGACTTTCTCGTGTCTGAGACCTATATGGGCCATCGTGCCTTCTTTTGGGCTTTAGATAAGAGTGGCTCAATGGACTCGCCAAAGAAACTTGGAATGCTTGCAATCTCCGTGATGGCCGGCCTCTATGGCATAAGGAAGGACGATTTCGGAGTTGTCTTATTTGACAGCTCTACTTATGTCGTCAAAGATATCGCCGATCGTAATGTATCTGTTGAAAAAGTTGCCTCGGACCTTCTTGAGGTGAAAGCTGGTGGAGGTACAGGTGGTCAAGAGTCAATGAAGATTGCTCTCCGGAATTTCCAGGACACCCGAGCCAAGGAGAAGATATTCATTTTCGGCACTGACATGTATCTCAGTGACCAGCAAATGTGCGAAGATCTTGCAGAGAGGATGAAACCTCTGGGAATAAAGATGATTGTACTTGTTCCTACTCATGAGCACAACAAGGAGGCAGCCTCCAGTTTGGTGAAGAAAGCTCATGGTGTCCTATTGGATGTCTGTTCGGTTGACGAATTGCCAGCCAAACTACTCAGGGTCACCAATTATTGACTCATGGAACGAAGCCTGCTTTCTCCGCAAGCGATTTTTCCTTTGATTCACAGACCCAGAATTTGTAAGCGCAGACATAATCAGGTACGTCATGCAAGTCGATGATTGTTGAGCTGAAGATTCTCCGCATCAGGCGCATATATCGATAGAACGGAGTGCCAGGAGGGACTATTTCGGCAACGCAATTGAACTGGTAGCTTATAGCTTGAGGCTTCTGCTTCTGAGTCCAATACATATTGAGCGTCACGCGAGGGTCTCTAAGAATATTCTGATAGGTCCGGTCACCGTACATCTCGACTGCACCAAATCTGAACCTGTCAATCTTACGGTCATCCAGCATTACCCTCTGATATAGCTCGATTCTCTCGTCTAATGTTTCCTCGAATGGACGACCTTGGAAAGATAGCTCGGCGCCCTCAAGCTCATGTATCGTTTCTTGAAGAACCTCATCAGTGAGTGTCAGCCTTATGACTTTCTTTGCTGTGTTTATTGGGAAGATATTCGATGCGTTTAATGTTGCCACAGTTGGCTTCATGAGCGGTGAGGAGTACAGTTCGTTCATGGTATCCGATTGATCTGCTGACTTGTTTACTGCATTTGCCATGGCATCATAGACCTGATCTGGAATGGCATTCAGGGGGAATGATACAGTCAGTCCTCCGATGTTGAAATCAATCCTTCTGATTTCCCTGTCAATGAATTTTATCCCTGACAAGCGGCGCTCACTCTGCCTCTTTATTTCTAGTTTCTGAATTTGTAGTCTTGTATGATATTTGTTCGGATATAACGATATGTTGGACATCGAAGGACTCGCACCAAAATGTCATATAGGGTAGTAAGCACATTCGAGGCAGGAGTATAATGGTCGAAGCATTCGAGATTGACTCGCAGGCAAAGATGGTAGAGTTCCATGGTGACAGAGTAATAGTTGATACGAACAAGGTGCTAGTGTACATCGTCCATGAGACCAAGACAATCTATCTCTGGCGAGGCAGGAATGCTGCAATCTTTGAGAAACTGCTGGGCACGCGAGTGGCAGCGAAACTCAGCCATACATATCCAAGCTATAGGATACGGCCTATTTCAGAGGGCAACGAACCAGCAGCATTTGTCCATCTTATCGGTACGCCCTTGAAGTAACCAAAAGTTCAAAGTCGATTTCTACATAGTTCTTGATGGTGTCGGACTCTGACTATTCATCGTCTTGCCTATTTACTACGTCTTCGTAATGTGCCACGCGGCCTACTCATGCGGTCCAAGATATTGGATAATATCGGCAAGGAAGAATGGAGCACTACTACAACGATTTCGAAGAATGTTGGTGTCACTTCCTCCACTGTTCTCTATCATCTCAAGAATATGGAGCGAGAGGAAGCTGTTGAACGGAATATGAAAGGTAGGGGCTGGAGAATCACTCCATTCCAGCAGATTGAGTTGACAGAGTATTTCTCCAAGCGCCCTTCGAGGAGATAACACTTATCCGGAAGAATCACTACTTTTTCATCTGATCTAAATGACAGAACATGCAATTGTTCGCTCTCCTCCGTCAAGCTTCAAGGGATGCATATCATCACATCCACTGCATCACACACTGGACCTCAGCGTCGCGATTAGGCAACATCAGGAGTACTGCAGGATTCTGAACGAATTGGGCCTTGAGATAATCCGGCTCCCCGTTGATGAAGCACATCCTGACTCTTGCTTTGTGGAAGACACCGTAGTCATCCATAGGGACAAGGCTGTCATCACGCGAATGGCCAAGGAAAGCCGCCGCGGTGAGGAAGAACAGGTCGAAGAGATACTTCGTGAGTACAAACGCCTTAGGCGAATACAAGCTCCTGCTACCATTGAGGGGGGCGATGTGATTCATCTCGAGAAATACCTGATCAGTGGTATCACTGAGAGAACAAATCATGAGGGCGTTTTCCAGACCTCGGATATGCTCAGAACCCGAATTGAAGTTGTTGAGGATCCCACGATAGTCCATCTTAAGAGCCATGTAACATTCCTTGGTGCTGGAACGTTTGTTGTCACCCAGCGCTTTGCTGACCATCCCTTGTTGAGGAAGTACAGAAGACTGGTAGTTCCAGCTGATGAGGCATACGCTGCAAACACCCTTGCCATTGACGATGTGATTCTGATGTCAGATAAGCATCCAAAGTCAATACAGCTCCTGAAGGAGGCTGGTTTTGATATCCTCCCCGTAGAAATGAGCGAATTCGAGAAGTGCGAAGGAGCGCTCACCTGCCTCTCGATCATATTCTAGTGCCACGGCTACAGATAGTCGGAGAAGAAGCGTTCTGCATTTTCCCAATAGATTCTTTTCAAAACTGAATCAGGAAGGTTGTGTCCGTTGATGAAGGTCCCTCCTGTTTCAGCAGTATCTGCGTCAGTAAAGGGAAGTGGCTCATTGCGGACATCTGTTTCCAAGAGTAGACGAAGAGCGAGATGCCTGCCCTCGTAGTATCCTCGATCTGGGGTGAAGGCAACACAGTCTGTTCCAAAGTGAAGTCTGTCAGAGTACTTGATCAAGAAGCTTCTTGCCTTTCTGGAATCCTTGCTCAACTCTCTTGTCATCCACCTCGCAGAGCCGGTATCCACATTGAAGTTTGGATATGTTTCGAACCATCTCGCGAGATTCTCCAGCCTATGAATCTCAGGTTGTGCGGCAAAGTGGGCGATTTGAAATCGAAGGCTGGGATATCTGGCGATGACTCCCTCGAGCTCAGCAAGGTCACGTTCCTTTGACGTATAGTACCTACGATCTGCATAATTAATGGTATAGTAGGTATCGGGATCCGAGAGATGAAGCATGAACGGGACTCCCTCGTCGATCAGAGCATCAAAGAAACATGCCATTTCGTTGCTGTCCAATCGAAGCGATTCCGGACTGGCGGAAGCACGTCCTCGCATCATTGGTGCAGATTGCATTTTGGCGAGATGATAACCTTCTGATTTCAGGGTTGCGATTTCCTTCAACATCGGTCCCACTCCTTCAGTAAAACGAGATGAACCAGAGAAGTACTTCGCATATATGAAGCGACCCGGATACGTTCTCTCTGCGTAACTCATGATTTCTTGACTATGGCAGATCAGTAGTGCCTGATTGATTCCAAAGACAGTTTCAATTTCGACTAACATATCTAAACCATTCGCATCTATCGCATGCGTGTGAGCATCGAATATGACACCGTTGTACTCCAATCTAGAATCCAATTCCTGCACCTATCTGGTGTACTCGATGACTCTTTGAAGACTCCGCACCTGTCTGCGATTCAACGTTTGCGGCTGAATAGGTTTTTTAACTTAACCGTTCACAATCGGCCAATCAGCTATCGCTGGTTTAGGAGAAAAACAAATGAGACGCACGCTTCAAGCCATAATGGCTTTTGCCGTATTGGCGATGCTTCTAGCAGGCACAGCATCGGCTGCGACCTCTCAGGGTCTTGAATGGGGAATCACAGTCGGTGATCAGTCGAACTTTGACATAACAGCTACTACTGAAGGAGTCGTCGAAACAGACGAAGTGATTTACATGGAGGTCTTGGTAAGACCGGTCATTCCCAATATCATAACAGCCCTGGATGAACTGCCATTTGATGATCTCGATCTAGATATAAGTTGGGCGAATGGTACGGACCTAGGCTGGAGTGGGCTTATATTCATCTTGCTTTTTGTAGCTACACCCTCCTTTATCTTTCCAATCGGGAACTATACCCTCTTGACAGAGCTATACAACGCTGACGATTTCTATAATGGCACTGTCTATGACTCAGGTGGTTATTGGGGTGTTAACTTCAATGACTTTGAGTTCAGTGAGGGTAGTAATCAAAGCATTGACATCCATGTCGACTACCTGAAGGACGATGGGGTTTTAGCCCATTGGACTGTAACAATGACGAATACAACCTCATCTCTAGTGACTGGCTCCATTATTATGACTCGACAGGGCTTGCCGGGTCTTGATATCGTAGGCTGGATACGAGACAATCTGCTTCTGGTAGGAGTCGGAGTAGGTATCGTCGTCATTCTGGGTGCAGTCGTCTGCATGCGTAGGAAGTAGATCAGATGGGGCTTTGCCCCATTTCTTCTTTTTCTTTCCATATGCAATGTTTCTAGCGGATAGGAAATCATCAGTTACATGTGACTTCCATTTCCTACACAGAATATCTTTTTTAGCATCGTCGTAGACCATCAATCAATCAGCTATCGCTGGTTTAGGAGAAAACACAATGAGACGCACGCTTGGAGCCATGGTGGCTTTTGCAGTCGTGGCAATGCTTCTAGCAGGAACAGCTTCGGCTGTGTCCTCTCAAGGCCTTGAATGGGCAGTCGTAGCCGGTGATCATTGGAGCTACGACCTAACAACTACAGACGAAGGAGTAGTTGATACGGAGGAACTGTACGTCGTGGTCAATACAACGTCAACCATAACCGACACCGTGACGATCCTGCTTGACCTTCCATATGCGAATAGTACTATGACCTTCGCGAATTTCACTGACCTAGATTTCTCGACCGCGTTCCTAATGATCTTTCTTGCGTTCATAACCCCCAGGTTCATATTTCCCGTCGGCAACTACACCCTCTTGACAGAGCTATACAACGCTGACGACGTCTATAATGGGACTGTCTATGACTCAGGTGGCTACTGGGGCATGGACCTCAATGACTATGAGCTCTTCAACCGGAGCACTGACATGCACGCTGACTTCCTGAAGGCAGATGGCGTGCTCGCTCACTGGACCTTGACATCATCAAACGAAACGTCTGTGGTGGGCACAGTCAACATGGTCCGACAGGGTCTGCCAGGTTTCGACCTCATAGGCTGGATACGAGAGAACATACTCCTTGCCGGAATTGGAGTGGGTATCGTCATTATTGTTGGTGCAGTTGTCTGCATGCGCAGGAAGTAGAATCAGTGGGACATTGTCCCATCTATCAGTTCATTATTGGGTGGTGGCAAACACCACCTATTCACTCTTTTTTGGCGTTCCCGCAGGGTATTCAATGGGATACAGGTGCATAGATTCTGGCAATGTCATTTTCACGATAGTTGCAATGGAATGTACTTGAAAGGCAGGGGAATTGGCTAGCATGCGTACTTCCTATTTGTTCAAGCGACTCCAAAGGCTTCTTGCAGACTCTCTCGAGATCTTAGCAACATTGCTTTGAGAAGTCAGCTTCAGCCTGCTGTTCTCAACAGAATGGATTCCTCCGACAAAGACATCTCTCACATCGCTACCTCCGAATGTGTTCAATAGGTGTCCAATGACTGAGTCTTTGGTCAAGGGCGTCGGTACTCTAGATCCATCCAGAATCACGATGTCTGCTGATTTCCCTTCTTCCAGACTACCTATTCTACTATCCATCCCGTAACAACGAGCTCCATCAAGTGTCGCCATTCTGAAGATCTGCTCTGGCCCTATTGCACTAGGATTACCGCTCGCGAGTCTATGGACCGTGAGTGCACATCGCATGTTTTCAAATGGGTCATAGATCCATCCATCATTGCCAAGTCCCACAGTAATGCCCCGCTTCAGCATTGATGGAACTGGTGATACCCCAACTGCATTCAGCATATTACTCATCGGATTGTGAGCCACAGATGTCTTTGATTCGGCAATCAGGTCCATCTCGTGGTCATTGACATGGACACAATGAGCAAGAACTGTTCTTGGGCCGAGGACTCCGAGTCTGCTCAACCTCTCAACTGTACGCTCTCCTGAGCGCTCAAGATTGTGGTAAAGGTCCACCAGCCCCTCTGAAGTGTGGACCGTAATTGGCACATTCAGCTTCTTTGCTTCATTGACAGTCTTGGCTACAATCTCGTCGCCAACTGTGAAAGACGCATGAATACTCATCATTCCCGAAACCAAGTCGTTTTTCTTGAGTGACTTGATAAAACGCAATCCCTCCTGGAAACCTCTCTCGCCCTCCTGTTGACTATGTCTCTCTGTCATCTCAAAGGCAACTATGCCCCGAATGCCCACTTCTCTCGTGCCACGTGCAATAGCATCCAAGCTCCCTTCAATCGAGTTAGGCCCAGAGTATGTATCTGCATAGAGTGTCGAACCATTGAGAAGCATATCTGCAGATGCTGAGAGAGCACTGGCATATGCATCGTCAACGGTCAATGCCTCATCTAATGGCCACCACACGCGTTGGAGAACCTGTGCGAAGTCAGTTGGTGGGTCGACATTCAACGATGCGCCACGCAAGAGAATTCCGTATAGATGCGTGTGAGCTGTGATCAGACCAGGGATAACTACACAACCGGAAGCGTCAATCACGGTATCCGCTTTCATTGAAGGACCGCCGGGACCAATAGACGTGATCATTCCATTTGAAACGCTGACATGACCCTTCCCGTAGATTGCCCCTCTTTCGTTTCCTGTCACAATGAGTCCATTCTTGATAAGCAGGTCTTCACTCATCGGTCTAGCTCCTTCATATCATACCATGACGCTTTACTCATTAGTCTTGTGTGAGGTCCTCAGAGTTCAATATCCACATAGCTCACAGAACCCTTGCTTGACCGATAGACAATGCCTTGCTGTTCAAGTTCGTTGAGAGCCTTTTCGAAATCCTCCTTCGTGAGCCCTGCCTCTGAACACTTGGTCGACAGGAGAGTGATAGGTACATCCTTCCCCACATCTTCTGCGACCTTTTGCATGACCAAAATGAATCTGCTGGCCGCTGGAATCGTAGGATCCAACAAAAGTGGTTCTTCCACCTTCATGATCTTCGTTTCAGCCACTGCGTTATTCCTTGCGCCAAGGAGCGCAGAGAGCAGTGAGGCTTTTTCTTCATCCTCAACCGCAGACGGTTTCTCTACTGCAAAATCTGCAAGGCTAACGCCCTCAGGAGTTACTGCAGCAGCAATCAGATCGGTGTCTTCAACGTCTGGCGAAATCCTCTCCATTATCTCGGACATTGGGTCCATCTGTTTGCGTTCAATACCAAGCCACTTGACCTCGATGTCTTTGTTCGCCTGTGCTGCTTTCAGCAACTGAGTGCGGAACCGTTTCTCGAGCTTCTTCCTCTGTTCCTTGATTGTCACATCCTCACATGCAACATTTCCCAGTTGAAGGAGAGTTCTCTCAGCCTGTGCTCTCACGCGAGTGTGGCTTTCGGCCAAGAGATGACTGAGGACTGTGAAGAGAGCAGACACTCTTGAGCTCTCGATTCTTGCGTTCTCCAGGAGAGCTTGCTTAACCTGCCATTTGGTGTCAGCAACTAGCTCCATGACCAGTCCAGATGAAGACTTGATCCCAAGTGCCGCAACTGCAACTGCGATATCTGCTCTCTCTTGCCAAGTGCTCTTGCGCATGAAGACTTGCAAGTGACTCTGGGTCTGATGGTCCACGATTCCACAGATGTAGGGGAGGAGGTCTCTACGTTCTTTGGCTGCTCTGCTGCTCAACAGACTAATCATGCTCTTCTTCTCACTCTCGGGGAACATACTCAGAGTTGGGACAGCTCCCAATGAGATACCCCTGATATTATCACGAATCTGCCTAATGATCCAAGTCTTCCCAAGGGTGCCCAAGTGAATCATGAGTTCAAAGATAGCTGGTTGATGTTCCCTTCCGAGTCCCTCAAGGTTCTTGATCCAATTCTTCTGTTCATGATTTGATGTAGGTCCTCCAGTCTGACTGAACATCTCTTGGATACCTTGCAGGGTCTGCTCACGTTCTGCTGGATTAAGATCGTTCAAGGCCGCGAAAAACTCATCCAGATATTTGCCATACGCATTCTTGCCTGCGACAGTAAAAGCAGCCTGCTTGATATTGCGGTCCTTGGAGTTCAGCAGTTCCAGTGCCTTCGGGAGAAGCAGACGGCCCGCCGAGATGGATGCTAGTCGACCTACTGCATCGTACATGATGCCCATGTTGGGAGAATCAATGTCCCACGCAATTTTGCGAAGGTTCTGCAGAGCTGTGACCTCTTGACTCTGAATATCAACAGGTTGCGCCTTGATCATTTGCTCTGCCGCCTCCTGCTCTTCTTCCTTCGCGCATCAGTCGCTTTTCTTTGTGTTTTGCTATTAGGCTGTTCAAGGAAGTCCATAAGAGGTGTTGCGACCTCAGCCTCTCTCCGTTTCTTGGCTGGACTCTCCTTCTCTCTCTCAACCTCCTGAACTACCTCTCCATTGAGCGTTGTCTGCTCAGTCGGAGCCGGCGGCTGAATCCTCGTACTCTGGTCTACCTCAATCTCCACCAATTGGAGATCGTATGCCTCGATGATTGCCGGTATTCTGGGGTCGTCTGCCTTCAGTTTCGTATCCATAATCATCTGATCACGGAGAAAACGACTCCCTAATACCGACTCCTCAAGTTTCGATAGGTCCAGCTTTCCTCTGCTGACCTTCGGTCTGGCCTTCCTAAAGATCTCCCACTGAGCTTCCTCTACTCTTGGAACCAAAAAGGCGAAGTCATCACGTCTGAGTGATGTAGGCATTAAATAGCGAACATCCCCCTTTGCTATGAGCCCGTCAGCTGCGTCGAGGCACATGTTCCGGACCCTTCTTCTGCCTGCATTCCAACTTGCTTCGCTGGTCATCGCAGTCACGACATCTGGCGTAGATATGGCCGATATCAGCCCAAAAGAGAGAATGTCAAGGGCTCCAAACACTGCTTCTCTAAGTAGGAGAAGGGTCTCTGCGACATCCTGCTTTGGGTTCTCCTTGTTCCAGTAGGTCTGAATATCATTGTACATTCTATGCCAAGGATTCCCTTCTCGGTCCCTGTAGTATCCCTTCATTATGTCTGCTACCGCGTTCATGTCACCCCGCCTACTCAGTTCACAGACCTTCTGAACATAGGCTAGATGTGTTGTTCCTTTGCTGCGGCGCATAGTACTCAGGGACTGCAGCCTCCCGACCGAATAACACTAGAGAGGGCTATTTGCCTTTTGTGTTATTGTATTAACAACGGGTCTGATGGGCTGAAAAAAAGGAAGGAGGAGATGCTGATTGCGACAGCATCTCTAGTGAATTACTTGCTCTTCTTTTTCATCACAATGACTACTACTACAATGACTGCAGCAATACCGCCGACAACCGCGACGAGCAGTAATGGGTCGATGCCAAACAGCCATGGTGCAACGTATTCGGTCACGTTCAGGATGACTAGATCCGAAACACTGTAGCCAAGTCGATCAAAGACTGTAAGCTCGTAGGTTGTAGTCGAGGCATTCAGACCATCTACATCTATTGTAACGGGGCCACCGCTCCAGTGCGTAGCGGCTAGTGGAGTACCATTGACACTCAAGATGTACTCCCATGCTCCAGCTGGTGCGGTCGGGCTCCATGTGATCTCATTACCCGTTTCTGTTTCCATATAGGCGACATCAGCCGGATGGTCGAGGGTGGGTCTGTCGAAGTACAAGAAAGCTATCTCATTCGTGAATAGCTCGAAGTTGTCTGCGTATGTGGAATCATCTGTATCCCCCTCATACTCGGATATTGCAAACATGTTGCATATGGCTTGTCCGCCAGCACCGAGGACAATCGCTGACATGTTCTCTTCTGGAGTGAGTGTTATTCCTGCTAATGCTGTAGCATTGGCGAACAGCACGACATGTGTGAAGTCGGTGTTGAAGTGGTCCGAACTGGAACTGATGTTTGCCGCCCCGTAGTCAACAGGGAGGTTGAATACTGGATGTGCTGGAGTCCACAAGTGGACCGTTGGCGGTCCTGCAGTTATGGTAGTGACGTTTCCTTCAAATCCGATGTAGTTCCAGAGAGGAACTCCAGTAAACCTGAACCTGAAATCGCGCATAATGAGCTTCCCACCACCTTCCAGATGTTGAACCAGGCGATCATAGTTCAGTTGACTCATAGCGTTGGCATCATATATCACCAGACTCCAACTTCCCGTCGCTAGGCTGAGGTTAAAGTAGTTTACGTCATTGGTCATGAAGAATGAAATCCCAAGACCATTGAGCGCATTAGCTATAGAAGATCTGTAATAGTTGAAATCTGGACCGATCAAGCTCCCGCCATCGGTATAGACTAAGACGTCTGCAGTTCCTGATGATAACCAGTTTATGGTATTGACTGCAAAAATCCTGTTGTCATCATTATCGATATTGTTGTAGTCTAGGAAATTGATATCGCCCGAAACAATGACTCTTCCATAACCGACTTCGCAGCCAGCGACTGCGATATTAGGCCCTTGCCTGATTATTGAGTACGCCCCTCCTGTGATATTGACCCATTCGCCTCCTGCCATGTATGTGCCTCCAATATTCTCAAGGGTTGGATGCTCATCGAAGTCAGTAGTTGTGAATATGCCCATGTCTGTGTATTCACCTGAAATATCGAAACCCCAAGGTGCGATGAGTTCATTCATATTCTCATGACCTTCTGGATTTAGGGAATGGTAGTCTGTAAGATAGAACAGACCTCCTCCGTTGACAACAAATGGTCTGATGACGCTTGTCATTTCGAACGCAGAATAGTTGTCAGCTGGAAGGCTTATTATCAACACATCGAAGGGTGCAACATCAGAAACAGCAAGTGCTCCTCCGACTGGCGGGTACAGTTTGTCAACCGTAAATGAATGATTGACCAAGAAATCTCTCCAGATATTGTATCTGGGTACAAAAGATACGTTTTCGTCCCAATCGTCAACACCATAGTATGGAGTCTTCGAGAAGTCAAAAGCCACTCTTGCCTTTGGTCTAGGTGCAAGCCAGTCAATCGAGTCAATGATAATCGGACTCAGCCAAGAAGGAATAGGACTGCCAGTCGTTGGCACCTGTACTATCCTTCCTCCTCTGTTAGGATTGTCAAAAGCCACAACTAGTGGTATCATGGCTGACTCATTCCAGGTCACTAGTGAGTGCATTCGATCTCCAACAATCGATGGAAGATTGATGCCGTTAACCTTGGTGAAATTCCCTGATGGCATGGAGAATTCAGCACCGAGAGCGTAGGCTTTTGTGACAGGATGACGTTCGCTTACTCTGACTTTCAATACATCATCCATCAATGCCCAATACCCGGGGACTGCTGGTGGAGTCAACTCAAAATCACCCTCAAGACTAGAATCAATGAATCCCGCGTAGAAGCAGTAACCAATGCTCCCATCGAAGCTAAGAATCCCTCCACCACCAAGCCAGTAGTCTTTGATGTAGTTGACTATGCTCTCTCTTGGCAATTGATTTGGCAAGACAAAGGCATCATAGCCAGCAACCATCAGTTTGTGATCTAGAATATCCTGGGTCGTTAATGCTGTCACTGCATACCCTGCAGAAACAAGGAAATTAACGACATTCTGATAGTAGCTAGTGTACACACCCCCCGTTGCGTATGATGGCAGAGTCGTATTCGGCTCAGCGTATACTGCAACTCTCAAGGTCTCCTGAGCAAACTGAGCTGGTACAGAACCATCAACTTGCATCAGATTGGCTTGAGTGTCATTCATTCCTGGAACCATCGCTGGTGCAAGAATGAACATCGGGAGGATCAAAATACTTAGGATAAAGACGTGCTTAACACTCGTCATATCAAACTCCTCTAGGTTTGAAATGCATACCTGTGATTATAAACTTCGTAGATAACTGTCCCACATTAGGTGACTGGTTGAAAATTGATGAATCTAGCCTGACAAAGCCCTATCGAGCTCTGCCTTCTCTCTGAGCAGATTCTGTCCCTCTTCCACTAGCGCCTTCATTTCTGTATCATATTCGTCCTTGGTTATCTTCTTCTTCTCTAGATGGAGTTCGAGCAGAGCTTTCCTATCCTTGACATCTTGAAGCTGACCATCGATGGCCTTCTCCCGGGCCTTCATCATGATGCGATTCCGGCTCGCTTTGCTTTTCGACGTAGTTCGTGATTCATCCCCTCTCTTCTTGCGCGAAGAAACCATTGGTTCACGAAGTTCCGCCTTGCTCGGACTCACAAGCGTCTGAGGCGGTCTTATGTGCTCTCTCGGGGGTGTTGTAGTCGTCGTAGGAGGCACACCAACAACTGTGGGTCCATTAGCAGATTTCTGGGAATCTATTGGGTTTGGTGACTTGAGTTGTTTTCCCTCTGAGAGAGCCATCTTGGCTAGGTCTTCCTTGTATTTCTTTAATCGCGCTTCGGGAGTTGACTCATTTGCCAAGGCTCAATCTCTCACTTCAATTCATTATGCCTGACTCATCTTGATGTCGAGGGAGAGGGAATCCCAACCTCTTCTCCTTCTGGATTTACTATTAACTGTTCGTCGTGTGCCTAGACTCTCAATAGTGCTTCTGCGCAGCCCCGAGCTAGAAGAAAGTGGGTTCGGTTTCGACTACATGCCTTGGGGGTTTCATCTTCATCGTCTTCGCAGGAGACAGCAGTTCAACAAGCTTGTATTTACGCGAACCCATTCCGAGTTCTTCCGCATACCGAAGCGCAATGTATGGGGACTTCATTGGTCCATGGAGCTGTTCAAATGGATGCAACCCTGGATCTTTGTGAACTCGGAAGTAAGGTGGAATCATACTCTCAACGATTCCTTCCTTGGCAATTAGGTCAAGCGTAGCTGTTTCTACTGCCACTATATCTCTGCTTCCGAGTACACCTATGTCATTTACGATATTCGGTTGCCCAACTCCCCAGCAATCGCAATAGGGTGTTATTGAAATGGCAAGATTGATGAAGAATCGCTTTGTTTCATCGAATGTTTTGAGAATGTTGTTCGCCGCGATTGCCATCAGTTCCTGAAAGAGAGCGTAGTTCTCCGGTCTGAGTGTAAGACATTCGACCTCTCGGTCTGCCTCTATACAATCTAGACATTGATGGCACATGCCAAAGTCAAGAGTCAGTTCGTGGCTCTCTTCCTTATACGAGATGCAGTGATCCCTACATGCTTCAACGAGTTCCTTTGCATGTTCTGGCGTGCATTTCTTTGCATCCCAGTAGGGAATCGCTCCCTCGATTCCATGGATCTTGCGCCACCTTGATTGAGCGGAATAGCCGCCAATGGCAATGTTCTTTATTGCTCCTCCGAGCCCGCAATTATTATGCCCCTTCACGTGTGAAAGGTCAATAAGAGCATCTGCATCGTGAAGCACCCCGCTCATGTCAAGTGACTTAAGACCATGAAAGTCGACCTCTGATTCATATACATACTTGTCTTTCACGCCTGCTATCGGGATGATGGGGCATCCGCATGTTTCCTGTGTGTATCCTCTATTCACAGCATTATAGACGGATGTGGGATTGTCGGTCACAAATGGAAACGCACCAGTTTTTTTAACAGCATTCACAATCCGTCGCACAAAGAAAACTGGGACTGTTTGGTATCCATCTTGATATCCCAGATGCATCTTGATTGCTACCTTGTCTTTCTTCTCGATTGTTGAGAGATCGAGTTTCTTTACAACTTCATCTACCTTCGCTGCAAACGAGGCGAATTTGCCCATGTTCCCTTGCTTGACAGAACCAAAGTAGACAACGGGAGTGTCCGAACTCATGGGCTAGAGGCGTGACTTGTCAAATAAAACAGTTCCTGAATACGTTGAGATTCGGAGAAAGGATGCAAAAACGAAAGAAAGCTAGGGATGATACATTGATTTCCGAGGTCGCATCCTTTCTCGTCCCTCTGTCGAGTAATCGACGGAGTTCCCATGGGGAAACTCATGTCTACTCCAGGTTCTTTCAATAAAAGGTGGATGTCTTAGGTATTCAATATGCAAATACCGCAAATCAAAGCGGGCAACGCAAACCGTACCGATCATGTTGTCATAGACTGGCCGAAGGGTCTCCTGAGAAGATTTCCAAGTCCAAAACCAACAAGAAAGTAGAAACCGTAGAAGGTCAGACCAAATCCTTCAGCAGTTGGCCTTCCAAGCATTCCAGTGAGAAAAGGCAGAGCTTTGTCGATGTTGAAAGGCAAGACTGCAACAATCCCGCCTTGGAATATTGCTCCTAGGATTGTGAAGGCCAATATGAACGGGATATAGAAGTAGCACATTGGCTTCATTCTGGCGCCCATCATCGAGCTATTAATGCGCATGATTCTTCCTTGATCGCTTGCCACTTCTTGCAGCGCTGCTGGATCCATGCTCTTCCTTGCAGCCTTCAACTTATCCTGCCATGCCTTTACCTCTGCCATGTCTTGCTTCATCTTCTCAACATCGGTGAACCTGTTTGTAGCCCATATGGAGATGAGCGCAAGTGCAATATTGACGAGGACTACAAGGACGGCTGACCACGGAGGAGCCGCCATTGGCTGGAAAAGACTGGTGACGAATTGCAGGAAATCACTCCATGGATCCATTTCTGAAACACTCGATCTGCTGAGCAACACGGTGCCATTTTAAAGTTATAGCTTAGGAGAGAACTCACCATACACAGAATCTTACTGCATTTGAAAGGAACGTGTACTTTCTTGAATTGATGAATCAGTTCTATCTCTGTTTAGTTCACCTTGGTTTCTGATAGAAGAAGTTGTTGCACTAATACAACCATTCGTCCCACTTTGTCCGTGGCGTTGAACCAGCAAGTGAGTACACGCTGTATCTCAAAGAATGTACACGTTAGCCTTTGCGAATCATTTTACAGAATTCCCAAAATGTACACGTCGACACATTTCGCGCCCTTTGGAAGCTGATGGAAGCTAAGAATGTGTTCAGATAGCTGTAATGTTCTAAAATTGGCATAGAATAGGCATATTTGTTCCGAAATAGCACCTTGAGTATTGCATTTGTTCCACCATCATACTCAATCATACCCAAATGTGTGGCGCGAAATAGCGGCGTTTACCAGTCAAAACCGTATATGTTTATATTATGGTAAGCGTGTACGTTTCCTGTCTGACCGCCGGGAGGTAAAGACACTTTGATGATGTTCAGTAGAATGCTCAGAAGACAGGGTTTCTATCGAGTTAAAAACCAGGAAGAACCTGTTTACATGAAACATGGTGTCGGCCTGGGAGGAATATACGTACGAATCTGCGAGAAGAAAGCTTTGGTACAGGTTCGTGATCTTGGTATTCAAGAAGAGTTCACAAAGGTCAAGAAGCTTGAGAATTTTATCAACAATCTCGATGACCAAGCCTACCGCGAAAAGTGTTTCATTGTCCACCGAATGCGCGGGTCAGGATCATAAGTTCATCTCTCTTTTCTCTATCCCGAGGTATGGCGAGCATACACTGAACTCGCCTACCTCTTCATTATTGAGTTACATTGAAATACGACTCTCTAGTCTTGGTTGTGAAGTTGCTTGAAAGACATAGTCAGTGGCATACAGAAAGCAATAGTTGAGAGGAATTTTCCTGCAAGCAGTCATCTTTTCGACCGTGCGAGAAAGAACAACCAAATCGCTGATGTTGCGAAACTGCTTAAGGTTGATTATGACCCATATCCACAGCACACGCTCGAGCTAAGAGACCATGTCACCTATTACCTAGGAATGTGGGACGTGTACTTTGCAGTCCAAATATCATCGACCAATATGCTTGGGCTTTTGACGGATGATGTTAGGGGCGATGTTCAAGTATTTATGATTGATTTTGTTAAACGGCTTCTCGATCAGAGGGATTCCCGGTTCAATCAGTTCTATGCTTCCGTTGAAACCATTAGCAGGGGGCAGTATGCTGTCGTGTTGCCCCAGATTCTCACTCTGAGATCCGAAGAACTGGAGAACTGCATCATCTACTATAAACGCGGATCTGTCCCCCTCTACTGCACTGTCAATCTACTGCAAACCTACTATGGCCAGAGAATCGTTTCCGCATTATCGAATGATGAAATCTTCGAGAGTGTGGTCAGTGAGAAGACCTTTAGCGTCATCGCGGAGAGCCTTCAGAGTGCAGGACTGGATGTTTCAAAGATGCTTGTGGGCGTCGATCCTGGGGAATGGGAGGATATCGTGTGCAAAGTGGGCAGAATCGAGTCACACCATGAGGACGCCAAAGAACTGAGAACTCTCCATAGGGTGCATGCTGCTCGGTCTGAGATTTTCCTTGAAAGCTTCAGAAAACAGGCTGCAGCGTTGGACACTATTCTCAATGCCAAGACTCAGCTATGCAATGATGTACTGATGGTCGTTGCCTCTGATAGCGAGCACGATATGCGTCTGCGCGCGCTGAAGGGTTTGGGCGATAATGGGGATTCCAATACCCTGGAGTTTCTGTCAAGTATGTTGAATGATGGAGAGCCAGCAGTTCGCAATGTTGTCGCCAGAGCCATATCCACCCTTGCATCTCATAGCAAATGGTCTAGCATTGGTCAGAAGGTTCCTCAGGGCAATCTCAAAGTGCCGAGTCTGGATATGTCAAAGATAAACCGAATCCTAACGACCTTGATAGCTAAAGGGATGCCTATTGCGATGATTGAAGACACCTTGATAGCAGTTACAACACAGGGTGGTAGAAACGCGGTAGATATTCTCACGCGGCTTCTAGCAAAACCCGACGTCAGTATCAAGAAGGCTGTCATCAAGTCCTCGAGGCTACTGAAACGTGATGCTGCTGCTTCGATAATCCGGACGGCTCTTAAAGATGAATCACCAGAGATTGTAGCGATGGCAGAGGAAGAGCTGAACTCTCGGTGGCCCGACGAGGTCTGGAAATGAGGACTGAGGATTTCCCATCAGTCTGAACCTACACGAACTTCGATTTTAAATAACCAGGAGCGGCTTTGAGGATGGCATTTCTGACTGACCTCTTCCCGACCAACATCTCTGCGATTATTCGTGATGTCTGTCTGGACCTGAGGAAACCTGAACCTATGGATTTAGAACCCGAATCAGTGAATTTCTTCTGGAGATAGAGGCCCCATCTCAGATCTGAACCCATAGAGTCTATCCACGCCTTCTCGTATTGCGATAGAGCATCATCAGAGAAATCATTCTTTTTGATACATGTCGCAGCTGTCTTGGCTGCTTCGCGGCCTCCAACCATTGAATAGAATATTCCTTCGCCGCTCAGAGGTGAACACTGACAAGCTGCATCACCTGCAAGGAGAATCCTTCTACCGTATGAAGGTCGAATGATTCCTGCAAGAGGCATCAGGGCTGCCTCTCTCCTGATCAGTTCTGCCCCCTCGAGATCAGTTCTAGTTGGTTCCACCTCCGATATCAGGTGTCTGAGGTAGTCGTCTATCCGTGCATTGTTCTCGCGAACTCTGTCGATTAGTCCACCACTTCCAACAACCGAAATCTTCCCGCATGGAAACACCCATGCATAGCCGCGCGGAGAGTATTCATGTCCATAGTAGAAATCATTCACTTTCTGAAATTCGGTATCGCGTTTCAAGTGGTACTGGATTGCATATCCTAGATGCGAATTCGATGGTCTCTCCCTTAGAGGGATAAACCTCTGAGTAACTGGATTCACGCCGCTTCCATCAATAATCAGCTGAGATGTTAGCGTTTCAAGATTCGAGCCATACAGAAGAGACACACTGCACCCTGACTCTGATATCTTGACATTACTGATCTTTGTTCCCAGACGAATGTTACCATGCTTTTTGTCAATCCTTCTTATCAAGCAGTCAGCTAGATCCTCTCTTCTTACATTCACTCCTACCACATCACCAAAGTCAACTCGAACAACATCCAGTCCAGGGAACTTCATGCGTAGGGACACTATTTCATGCTGACTCCTGATATGTTCCACATCAAACTCCTTTACTGCCCGATTAGGAATGAAACCTCCACAGGGTTTCTTCTCTCCGGGTTTCTCATCTCGGTCAAAGAGTGTGTACTGCACACCCAACTCAGATAGGGTAGCAGCTGCGATGAGACCAGCTGGTCCTGCACCAATGATGATTACATCGGTATCCACAGACATCTTGCATATCAGAGCATGGCGGCTTCCCTATTAATTTTGGCTCATATCGTTGATGGACATGAATGATGTGGAAATTGATGCAATAATGAAGAGAAGAAGCGTGTACCGTTCATTGGTAATCAAACTCATTGATTTGCTTTGATGCGGTCTTGGTTTTCTTCTCTTGGCTGGTACACGCTTGTTGTCCTTTTTCCAAAGAGTACACGTCTGCCCAATGGAGTACACGCGTAGGAAGGAGAGACGAAGGAGAGGAGGAGTATGCTAAGTTTCACACCTGCAATCCATTGTTGGCCAGATCTCGTACTCTCGATTCAGAACACACTTGTTCCTTGAAGCGTTTACTTCATAGTATGCAAGTACACCATGGTATATCGGACCTTGTAATACCTCAAATCTAACGTAGCGCCCCTGAATCAAGCCTGTATCATGGTTCACTGTTTGGCTCACCAGTGATGTAGATGTGCTAACACTTCGTCGGTCCCCTTCCTGGGTATCAGAAGAGAACATTGCCTGAGCTCGCTTGTACTCTCGACGCCATCTAGTCATTACGTCCAATCACATTGCTAGAACCCTGGAGTTGTTCCGCATCTGAGTTCGTTCAAGCTGAATGCCACTCGGTCTTTTTTGGAGCTTCTGAGTTCAGAGCAGATAATTCACGATAGTTACCTATCGTCTCATTCCTTAGCTCCATTCCTGCCGATTTTTCGACAACAAATATCTAGTCACAATCTATTCTTATCGACGATTGCATTATGTGTAAAATGCCTTACAATGGTACAATATGTACCATTGGAAGGTATTCACAGCCATTTCATAACAAATACTCACTATCATATTGAACCGGTCTTTCCAAGAAATCTCTGTCCGTTTTCTGGTTTGCAGATCACCACATCACGCGATTATTCCTGGCAGTGATCTTTGTCATACTCAGATAGTGGGCCATAGCATCTGTGCGCCGGAAAAGTTAGTGAAGAAGCAGGGTTGTCCACGCAAAAAGGTAGCAATACACGCTATTTGAGTATGGTAGTCGCCTATTGCATTGTCCTTGACTACTGTCTGTATTTGAATAGTGAATACGGTCTATTCCGCAATTCTTCAGTGATCTTAGGGATGTGATACTGATATCTCTGGTGATGGAGCATCTCATTGACCGACAGAGAAGCTCGCTGGGAGTGGCTCGCTCGCGAACTGCCTCTACATATATGCTGTTATTCTATATTATGAGGCGGATTGACAATAAGTATAATAGTCGTAAGAACAAATATCTAATGCCGGTAATTATCCTCACCCAGAATCGACCGACGAAAAATCGAAAAGAGATCGGAAAGGCAGCATAGAGAACCAGAATTGCCAGTTGGCGCACTGGGAAGGAGTCCCGCTACCAGATGGAGGCGCGATTGTACAGAGCTGTCTGAGTTCAGTTAATCCACTGATGTGTTCTTTGAGTCCCTCAGTATGGCAGAATCGGTGCACCAAGTGTGCAGCACACACGAACACCCGAGATACAGGCATTCCTCAGGCCAGATACCGCTTTCTGATGGGCAATTCTTCGTGTGAGTAGAGCCTAGTCACACATCATTTATATCCAAAGATAAGGAACTGATTTGACAGATACAATAACGGGTCTGTGCGCTCCTCTCGTGCAAGTTCGAGTAAGCGCTTCTCGTTCGTGCATGCGCTGGAATGCTGCGTCCGAAGAAACAAGAGGCTAGCCAATGGCGACGATCTTCATTGTCGATGATGAAGTCATACTACATCGGTTGTACAAAGATGTGTTCAGTATCAAAGGACATGAGGTCATCGCAGATGCCTATGATGGCGCAGAGGCCGTGGAGAAATTCATTGCACTTCGTCCTAGGCCTGATGTCATCATTCTAGACCACAGGATGCCAAACAAAGATGGGATGCAGACAATGAAGGAGATCCTTGCAGTAGAGAGCAAAGCCAAGATTGTATTCATCAGTGCGGATGCGAATGTACGAGAGCAAGCAATGAGCAATGGTGCAGTGAGCTTTGGGTTGAAACCCGTCACGATCAGGCACATGCTAGACCTCGTTGAAAGCGCCGTATCTGAATAACCGATGAAGCGTAGATTGACCTTGATGTCTTCAATTGGGGGTTCTGAGTCCTGAAAAAGAGTGGCCATTCTGGAGTAATTGTTGCAGGGGAAGTCCCGCTTCTGAGAGTGCTTCTTAAGATGGCTCTCGAAGACTCAGGTCTTGATGTGATCGGAGAAGCAGAGAATGCAGAGAGTCTGCTCATTCTGTGCCAGGGCAATAACCCTTCAGTGGTACTGATCGACTTCAATATCGACCAACAGGATATTGTCAGGCTGATTGAAAACCTTCTAGATATAGACCCTGTTGTCGCGATAGTCGTGATTTCTGATCTCATAGAGGGCCAGAGCGAGACCGTGCTTGCCGCAGGAGCAAGAGCCTTCCTTCAGAAACCTTTCAGTATGTACGATATGACTGATATTGTGAAGAAGGTAAAACCAGTCGTCTAGCAATGTAGGCACCAGTTAGGAGTTCTCAACACCCCACAGCACTACAGTGGATAAGCACATAATGAATAGTATCAGTCGACTCAATCCTTCACGAATACTTCCAAGACAGAAGAAACACACATGATAACTTTATCACTTGCGAACTATGAGTATGCGAAGAGAACCACTAGAATCCTTTTGTAATGAAAAGAATGGGAAAGCCATGGGAACCTGGCCCCGTATTCCGTTGAACAGAGATATGGATTGATGCGTGTTGTCTAATAGCCCAATCATTCCTGAATTCATGATGTATGAATCAGAGCTGGACAAGTCTGAGATAGAGGAGATTGGGAATAGGCTTGCTGCATGCGGCCGAAGCACCATGGACCGTTTCCTGGTCTTCACCGATATCTTGATTGAATATGTCGGTGGCGGAGAATGGCGAAATAGGAGCCCTGCCTTCCTAGCCATGTGCGGGAAAGCATGTTTCTTAAGAGGGAAGTACGGGTATAATCAAATACTTGGCCGTGAAAGCCAGAATCTCAGCTGCAAGGGCTATGCTGCGGCAGCGTATTGTAGACAGAGTCTAGACCCTCGTTGGTTGAATAATCTGCGCAATATCATGAATCAAACATGGCAGACCAAGGATTACGTTGTCTTTGCTGAGCTCTCCGGCGAGTTGGCATCCGTACTCATGGACTTGGGCTACACGGATCATGCTCGAGAAACCGCATCGGAGAGTATTGAGAGAGTCACTCTTGCGACTTCCCAGAACCACGATATTCGCAGTATGGTACAAGCAGCTCTCCTCAGACCAAGGATTATTCTTGCTTTCATCTCTGGTTTTTCTGATTCCTACGAAGAAGCACTAATCCGACTTGATTCTGCTTATGATACTGCGAAGCTTCTTGACCACCAACTGGCATTGAATGATATACGATACTATAGAGCACGCGCACTGGAGGAAATGCTCGAACACGACCGTGCAATGGCTCTAGTAAACACATCACTCCGCCAGTATGAGAAGATGGGATACGTCAAAGGTGTTGCAGATGCACGCAATCTCCGAGGAGTGATTCATACCAATACGGGAGAGCTGCAGGATGCTAGAGATCAGTTCGAAGAACTTCTTCTTATCCAGCAGCAGCTGAACAACCAAGTTGGGCTTGCCTCTACTCTAATCAACGTGGGCGAGATTGACAGGACCCTTGATCAAATTGACCAAATGGAAATCTACAATCGTCGGGCTCTTGAGATAAGTCAAGAAGCCGAATATATGCGAGGGATTACCATAGCAACCGTTAATCTTGGAGATGTCGCACTCCAGAGAGGCGATGTGCAGGAAGCTCTTCGTCTTTATGAGGATGCGATAAGATTGGCAGAAGGAGCTGGCATGAAGCAGCTCTTGTCCATCACGTATTCGCAGGCCGGCGATGCTCACTACCTATCGCAGAACCTGAATTCGGCAGTGCATAACTACGAACGTGCGAGGGACGTGGCTGTTGAAGTAGCACATAGGCTCTATGCGTTTAACGCGGAGGTTAGCTTACTAGTCACAAAATGGTCTATGGATGACACTTCCGATACTGGGTTGCACAGGAAGATTCAGCAGATTATTGGCCCGAGTTCTGAATGGCTCGCTGCGGACGATTCCCAATTGATGGGAAGTGTTCGCAGAGCGGTCTTGGAAGATCCCGCCTCAGAAAGTGAGCTCTGCATTTTCTATGATGGCGAGAAGAACTTCGTATGCCGGGTGGAGCGTCAGGGACTTAGGAAAGAGTGTTTCGGGAATCTCTTCTGGATGGGTAGCCTATGTCCACACTTCCGCGATTTCTTGACAAAGCTCGAAGGATAATCTATTTGCCCTCAGATACGCAAGTCATTGCGCAACCAAGAGGCCTCAGTCTATGAACAGCTCTGAGAAAAAGAAAATACTTGTCGTTGATGACGAGCACCTTACCACAGAGCTTGCAAAGGTCATCCTTGAAAAGCACAACTTCTCTGTTATTATTGCAGAAGACGGAGAGACTGCCCTTTCCTTGGCTCAACGTGAGAATCCTGACCTGATTCTGCTTGACGCCGTGTTGCCAACAATGGATGGATTCACCGTTTGCAAGAAGCTTAGGGAGAACAAGGGATTCAAGAACGTCCCAATACTCATGCTGACTGCCAAAGGATCCAGTAATGATATCGAGAAAGGCAGAGCTGCTGGAGCTGACGAGTACATTATCAAGCCCTTCTCTGGAAAAGCGCTAGTGGCTACGATAAGAAGACATCTAGGAATGGATGAATGAGAAGTATCATGCGGAGAATATAGGAGCTACACACGTGCGAATTGCCGATCATACTACTTCGGTAGAATTACTCTGGATCCAAGACAATCTCATCATCTTCTTCAGAGGTCTTGGATTTCCCTCTTAATGAGGTTCGCGCGTCAGGCGATGCAAATAGCTTCTCAAAGAGTGTCAGAGCCTGTCTTACAGTCGATGCCCATACATCCGGTTGATCTTCATCGATGGTTGTCGCTGTCTGTCGTATGGGATCCAGAAGTGCTCTTACCTCTTGGCAGCTCTCTTCGCTCCAAGAACACTGACTCATGACTGCTTCGATTTGCTTGATGATTTGCCCTCTCACAGATGCGAAGCGCATTCGTTCATCGTCAAGGTCCGCTAGGCGTTTGTTTACCTTTCCCAGTTCATTGAGAAGACGGCGCACCGCTGCAACATCTTGTCGTGCTTCCGGAATGACGAATTCCTTAGGAACAATGGCCCCGCTAGATGAACGCGTAATGAGACGAACGACAAACGCATCAGGAAGAATCGTCGTTGATAGACCGAATCTGGCATTTAACCGATAGTACACTCTATCTGGACCAAGGTCGCTCTCGCCTGCCTGCCTCTCCACTAGTCCTGCCTCTTGGAGAGCTTCTAGGTGTTTGATTACCCCTCGCGGAGTGAAACCTAGTGTCTTGCTCAACTCATAGGGATATCTCTGCCCTTGAGCAAGAAGTCGAAGAATCCTCCTTCTTGTATCGCTGCTCAGCGCCCTGAACATTCTATCCAGTTCATTTGGACCTTCTTGTGACATGATGTACTTCCTTCATTCTAGATCTATGGCTCCAGGACTCATTTTCAAGTCTAGAGGTAGTCTACCTTCTCCCATATCGCGTAAAGGAATGAAATCCATTCGATGTACAGTTTATCCGGTTCCCAGAATCCCAGTCCGGACGAAGATAGCCAGTCCGGATAAGGACCCGCATCACTGTCTTTGTCTGTTAGCATTCAGTCATCTCCTTTGTACGAGCTTTGACCTGATTCTAGTCCTGTTTCGCAGAGATAGTGAATCATTCATACTCTATCTAGTGTACCAATTGGTATAATAATACCATATGGTATACTAGAATAAGTGAATTTAAGGATTATCACTGGGACGTTTTGGAAATCGGGATTCTCAGTTTCTGCGAGCGCTCTGTGAGTGCGGGAGTGGCTTCGCTTTCAAGAGGGCGACTTCGATATTTGTTCAGTAGGGTATCGCCCTTGTCATAGATCGGGCCCTGTCCTGTCAGAAAGCCCGTGGCAACCCCGTCCTTGGAACTGATGACTGGCCTGGTGGCTCTCATGAGTAGGTATCTCAAGAACTCGACATCTGTAACCTTTCTACCCATTTTCCGCTGATATCGCATCTTCTCTTCTTCCCAAGTGAGAATATCGTGCTCAGTCAAACCCTTGAAGAGCTTGTTCTTGAGTTGTTCATGTTCGGCCAATCGTGATTCTCCTTCTGAGAGTTAAGCGAGTTAGGGAACGGAGGTTGCTCCTATATCGCCTTGTGATACCTGGAGAATACTTCATGGACGCAATCTATGACTAGGTAGTATCTTTTTCCGAAGGGGCTATTTCAGCTCTCTTCTTCGGTTCTTCTCCTTCTGGTGCAGGCGTGGAAACAGCAGCCTCCTGGAGGCTCTTCTCGGGAGAAGGATGATGATACAGGGTTTCTGAGCGAGGAACTCGAAACTGAGTCACAGCTGTCCAAGTTGCTGACCGCTTCGCAATAGCTGATACCTTCTTCAATCGAAATATGAACATGGCTGAAAGATCTATCATTACGATGTTCATTGCCAATAACATGAATGAACCTCCACTGATGCTCAGGAGCCCAATGTGTCCTCTCATAATACCGAAGACTAATGTCATTGCTGCATTGACTGCAGGAGGCATGATGGAAACTGATATGGCAGCACCGACTAGGGCAGACATATTCCCTCGGGTTATTGAGAGTGCAACACCAGCGCCTGAGAAAATGGCAATCCCCACGTCAAGCGAAATGAAACTCCCGCGACGCGTGATTTCTGTTAGAGTGCTGCTATCGACATCTCCCACTATGTCTGTCAGCTTGCTTGGTACTAGCAGTGATATTACCAGCGCTGTTATGATGCCTACTGAGATGGCAATCACAACACCGATCAATTCATTCTTAGTGCCTCTCAGAAAGAGTGCTTTATCTTTGACAACATACCCTAAGGCCACGCCCATCAATGGCCCCATGAGCGGAGATAGGAGCATCGAAGCCACTATCACAGTTACGTCATTTTGGACCAGACCTAGACCAGCCATAAGCGAGGCCAAGATGATGAACGCAAAGAAATCGAAGCTCAGCAAGGCCTGCTTCTTCACATTCTCGTATATCTCTTCGACAGCAAGAGATGCTTCACGCTGCATCTTCGATTCAGAAGGCGCTTCTGCTTCCGTTTCACCTGGGAGAGATGCCTTCAAGTCGAGAATGTCGACAAATCCATACTCAACTCCAACACCTTTGTGCTTGAGACCCTCCATAGTTGGGGTCACTGAATCATCTGAGATTCTGAACTGAAGGACAATGGCGTTATCAGCATTGAACTTCATGACATTCTTGACCTTGAGGCCATCGAGAAGAAAATCATAGACTGCTTCAGTCTTCTCGTAGGGTACCGTTATCTGTACCTGTTTCACAGACTCACTGCTCCGTATTCTTAGCGAAGGCCTCTTGGACCGCTATTAAGCATTTCTGGGCATTCTCCGGCACGGAGTTGTAATACAGATATTACATCGCTCTTAGGACCTGTGCGAATCGCCATGCTTTTCTATGATATCTTCCAGTATCGGCACGGCGGCTGAATATGGGCGTCTTTGAGATACTGACTGCTTGGTTTGTACTATCGCTCACTGGTGCTCTTGCACCTGGTCCACTTACTGCAGCCGTCATCATGCAAAGCAGCAAGCATGGACGCCTACATGGTATCTTGCCCATGGTTGGACATGCCGTTGTTGAAGTTGGCATTATTGCGGCAATAATTCTGGGTGTCCAAGCCTTGACAATATCGCCACTACTGATAGACGTTTTAATTGGATTTGGGGGTGTTGTCATCGTCTTGTTCGGGGTACTTGCTCTTCGTGAATATCGATACAGAGAAGATGAGCATTCTGAAGAAGCAAAAACAATGACAGCGTCCTCTGTTATTGAGGCTACAGCACAAGGTGCCGCTGTGAGCATCCTCAGTCCTTACTTTCTGCTCTGGTGGTTTGGTGTTGGTCTTGCCAATGTGACAGTCCTGGTTGGATCCCTGCAGATTGGTGTTGGTACGGTCTTTCTAGCTGGAATCTTGATCTACGTTACGCATGTTTCGACTGATTTCATATACGGAGCCGTACTGACCTTTGGGACTGATGTTGCTACGAAGAAGGCGAGAATTGGCGATATCAATTGGGCGTGTGTCGTGATAGGTTTGGTTCAGATTGGCTTGGGGATCTGGTTCGTACTTCTTGCAGCTCCGGGTTTGCTTTCGGTTCTCATATAATCAAACAGGTTCTATGTCCGACAGTCGCAGACAGTTTGGCTACGATGCGCTTGGACCTTCAGCAAAAGGCTTTGGAAATCATCATTAACGCTCTTGGTTGATTCAAGTTTCTATCTCATTGCCAATGAGTTTCAGAACGACGAAACCAAGTAGCGATCCGACCAGAGTAGCGATGGTTCTCTCAATCACCATTGCGGGAAAGATTCCAAAACCAAAAACGGCGGCGGGTATTTCGAGCAGATACACCGAACCCATCGCCATCATGGAATGGTCTATCATTGCACCCATGAACGTCAAAGGTATCAGCTGGACATAGGTTCGATTCGGGTCGAAGTCGAATTTCCTGACTTGAAGAATCAAGGCCACAATCAATGCCAGCACGTAAGGCAGCATGAACCACCAAGCATTGTAGACACGAATTTCGTAGAGACAGATGATGATGATGAGGTAGACTGCCGTGAAAATCGGACCTGGAATTCTGAACCCGCCAACCTCTGTCGTTCTCCTGAGAGAGAGGCCCGTAAACAGGGCTGCAACAGCTGGACCTATTATCGTAGTGGGGATGATGAGATAGACACCTCCCCCAATAGGCAAGCTCACCACAGTGGCGGCGATTCCTGCAATGACGCCAAACCCAAAGCCTTTCCAGGGTCCAAGAATGATTCCCAAGAGAGGTGCCACGCAGATAGCGAAACTAAGAATGCTGCTAAAACCTGCTGCTCCTATGAAGCCACTCATAGGAAGCAATGCAAGGACTGCGTACAATGCGACCAGAACTATCCCAACAGATGTCTTCTTGGTTTCACTTGCAGCTCCGACCAGCTCCATATGTTGAGCATCATTTCCTTCCGGCAATCATCAGCCCTCTCCGGGCAGAGTCTCGGTTTCGGACACCTTAAGACGCTTGTGGTGTGCTGGGTTAGATGGGATAGAAATCGAAGAAGTGCGTTGCTTTCCAGTCGTTCCCTGCCTGCTTATCATCCTTCAAGTCCAATAGCTTGCCATCTTCAAAGGGATAGAACCACAGATCATTGCTACCATTGACTGTGATGAGATCTGGTCGACCTGGTGTTCTCCAATAGCCAACAAGATATCTCCAGTCCTCCCTGAAGTCCTTCTCAGTCTGCGTCTGTGGCTTCTCGGCGAATGCCAGCTGGTTCTTCTTCGGATCTACCATGCCATAGGGATACAGATACAGCCTCTTGTCGCGATAGGCAAGAATATCCGGTGTCCTGTTTCCGAGCCAATGACCCACAAGAAGATGTGGATAGTCCTTTGGTTTGAAGCCATCTCCGACCTTGATCTTATCCTGTCCGTAGAAGGACTTGCCATTGAATGGAAACACGATGAGGTCTCCGTTCTTCTTTCGAACGAGAAGGTCTGGCGATGTTCCACCTGTCCAATATCCTGGATAGAGGTCAGGTACATCGTCTTTCTCAAAGCCATTTCCCACTTTCTCATCTTGGCCGAGGTCTTTGAACTCCTTACCATTCCATGGATACAGCCTTAGGTCTCCGTCCTCATCTCTGACCAAGAGATCCGATGTTCCATTCGCGGTCCATTCTGCGACGTAGTAGTCTAGAGAGTCGCGGAATCCCCTACCGACCTTATCACCACTCCCCCTGAACATGAAAGTCTGGTTCTTGAACGGGAAGTATCTAAGATTACCATCCTCGTCTAGAACCACGAGAGAAGAGCCTCCGCCTATTCTTCTGCGATATGATGGGATTTGGGCGGGCGTCCAGTATCCTGAAAGATACTTCTTGAACTGCCAATCACGTCCGACATCAGTTCCCGTCTTCTCACCCTTTGGAGCATAGAACTTGTACTTTCCATCGTAGTAGAAAAGTGGAAACCACTTCATGTCACCGTTGTTCATCCTTATTATCAAGCCGGGCATTGTGAATTCCTCTCATGCGAGTATGTGGCACTCTCTCATAACTGTTTATCTGATGTGAGCTAGAGAAAAACGTTTTAGAGGGACTAAGTTGCTCCGCGATGCAGCACGGAGGCTTCTGATGTGAGCGAAGAGTCCTTTGATGTCATTATTGTTGGCGCTGGTGTGCTCGGAGTTGCCACCGCCTACTACATACAGAAGAACAGCCCTGACAAGCATATCCTTCTGGTCGAGAAGGCGCTTGCCCCGGGACAAGGTAATACGGCAATGAGTGCTGCTGCCGTCCGGAACATGTTTGCTTCTTCAACCAACCAAATACTCACTGATACATCGATGAAATACTTCGAATATGTGCAGAGTGAGCTTGGTCATGATCTTCTCTTTGAGAAGACCGGCTATCTCTGGCTCTTGAGCGAATCTCAGTTCAAACATGAGAGTGTCCAGGTATGGATGGAACGCATGAAGAAGTCAGGCATTCATTATAAGGTCTATAGCAAGAAAGAGCTCAAGAAACTGATTCCTGGTCTCAACGTGGACTTCACCGGTGATGAAGAGGCTCAACTTATGAATCTCCAGCAGGTTGACTATGGCCTCTTCGGAGGGGATTGTGGTGTTCTAGACCCGACACGACTTGTGGAGCATTACTTCGAGGAATTCAAGAAGATCACACATGTGAAGCCTCGCTTTGGCGTCTATGTCCAAAGGCTGCTTCTTGAGGCCGATCCTAAATTAGACCTACCTGGAGAACCATACGTCTGGCAGAACAAGAAGATTACCGGCATTATCACTGATAAGGGAACATTCAGAGCCAAGACTGTTGTTCTCGCTACAGGTGCTTGGGCAAACGAACTCCTTGACCCTGTTGGCATTGATAGCATGACAAAGGCAAAGAAACGGCAGCTCTTCGTAATTCACGCAGAAGATAGCCCGAAGCTCAAAGCGCTTTTGAATACAAAAGGTTTCAATGAGATTGGATGTATTCCATTTACTATTGTACCCTCAACTGGCGTCTACTTCAGACCTCAGCTGCAGGAACATGGTTTCTGGATAGGTTGTGGTGACAAACTTGGTCGCGAATACAAGTATTTCCAGACCGATGAGATGATGGTCCCTGAGAGCGCATATTATGAGAATAGTGTATACCCAGTTCTCTCGAAATACTTCCCAGCTTTCGAAGGGGCTCGTCCGGTGAATAGTTGGGCTGGCGGATACTCATACTCACCCGATAAGATTCCCTTTGTCTATACTGAATGCGGTGTGCTTGTGATCAACGGTGCTTCAGGCTCAGGCATCATGAAATCTGATGCACTCGCAAGGATAGCTGATGCTCTCTACCGTGGACTGCCTGAAGCAGAGCTCTATGGCGGGAAGAAAGTGCCTTCAAATATGCTGAGTGTCAAGGACCGCAAAGTGGAGATTGAGAGTGTGATCATATAAGCGGAGTGGATACGCTCTACTCTCTCAGTATCTTGGACATGCCAGTACAACTCCTACTGGAAACCTCGCTCCTCGACGTTTATTGTACTCATGCAACTTGGACACTTGGCCTGCAAGGGACCGACCCAATCTACTTCTTCGTTGCTTATCGGAGCTCCACAGAACGGACATCGTGATGGAACTTGGTAGACTATTTTCCGACCTTGTGTCTGACTGAGAACATACTCAGTAGGGGAGGCTCCTGAATACGTAGTGTGTCTCGTGACAAGAGGCAATTCCTGAGGTGCATGTATTTGTCTGACAAATGATACAATGGCCATTATGCCGAGTACCGCCATTCCAAATGCAGCAAAGGCAAAGAAGAGTGGTGCTCCGGATTGTACAGCCATGATTCCTATCCATGACACTCCACAAACCCAAAAAAACATGAAACATATCCCCACAGCATAACCGGGCCTGCGACTACTCTGCATTATTATGGCCCTCCGCTCGAGTCTCTTCTTGATGACCAATAGGTATTGCCAATCTGTCTGGGAACGCCAAGGAATTGTCGCACAATTGAACTGGAGCCAGTAGGAAGTCGCCATTCGCTTTGAGTCGGGGTTTTCACACCATTGCAAAACCCTATAAGAGGAGCAGTTTTTCCCCCAAAGGCCTTGTGACTCCTACAGCCCAGCTGTATACCATGTTCTCTCTATTGAGGACTGTATTCTAGGCAGGCAACCATCAATGTACGAACCACATCCGCTATTTCGAGGTGGATCGCATGAACAGCGAAAGTCCCGAGAATGGAAGCATCTCCATCATGGCATTGGAGAGTGGGGTAAAGTATGAAACCCTTGATGAGGCGCCGGATGTAGCCCTCCTCATAGAGCTCCTTGGTATTCGACCCACGGATTTGGCAAAATTGTCCCAGCGCTTCCGCATTGATATTGAAGATCTTCAGGATGTACAGGACCTTGATGAACGTTCTCGTCTCCAGATAGAAGACAACTATACAATCATTTTGCTACGTGTGCCTGTGGACCTGAGAGTAAAGGATCGTCAGTATTCAACAATCCCGACTGCAGTGTTCACGAACGGCCGTGATATCATAATCATTCAAAATGAAGACATTCCTATGCGAAAACCCAAAGTACGCCAAAAAGTCCATCTGAGCACTACAGCAGCAGACATAATCTATAGGTGGTGGGAAATCATCATCCACGCATTTGAAAGCACACTTGATATCATCGAGACAACTATTAACGAAACTGAAGATGTCATCATGCGTGAAATGTATCCCTCGCAATTGGAGTGGTTCTTCCAGCTATCTCGAGATGCCATTTTTATTGAAGCTGCTCTAAGGTCCAACATGAAAGTCCTTCAGAGGCTTGAGCAGACACATGTCCTGGGGAAATTGATGCTTGATGTCGATCGACTTGAAGAACTGGAGGTCGACCTTCAACAGCAGACAGAATTGAGTGCTATCTATCGTGAGCTGATAGACAACGCAATGAATGCCTACGATAGTATGGTCGGTCATAATCTGAATAGAGCTATCAAGACGCTCACATCCATCTCATTACTAGTGAGCGTGCCTACACTAATCGCGAGTGTTTATGGGATGAATGTGGGGCTTCCATTTCAGGAGAATCCCTTTGCATTTGTAATCGTGATGGGAGTGAGCTTTGCAATTTCCCTGCCTCTTTTATTCATACTCAGAAGGATGAACCTAGTCTAATTCGGGAATACCCGTTTGCTCATTGTCGAGATGCATTGAATCGGCTCTTGGCCAGCCTGCTGTTAGTAATTGCGAATAAGCCCTGCTCTGCCAGCAGTACGCTCACATCTCGTCTGAGATGGTTCTGTGTTCTTGAACATCTGGCCTCTATCTAAGGTCGAACTTATTTACCTGAAGCGTCATGCGAGTGACTATGAGAATAGGAGTCCTCACAAGTGGCGGCGATGCCCCCGCAATGAATGCCGCAATTCGTGCAGTCACAAGAGTTGGAGTCTCTCGGCACTGCGAGATCTATGGTATATATGGTGGGTTTCAGGGAATTCTCAATGAGCAGATTCACGAACTGAACTCTCGATCCGTTTCCCGAATATTGCATAGGGGTGGCACAATCCTTACGACTGGTAGATCTGAGGACTTCAAGACGGAGGAGGGACTAGAAAAAGCTGCCAGGATACTTTCCGAACATGGTCTTGATGCACTGATCGCCATCGGCGGAGACGGTACTATGCGTGGTCTCGCTGAACTCGGTGAACACTGGCAGGGAAGATTGATTGGTCTACCTGGAACTATTGATAACGACCTCTACGGAACTGACTATACTATCGGATTTGACACAGCGGTCAATAATGCTCTGGACGCCTTAGACAAGATTCGAGATACAGCTGAAGCATTCAGCCGTGTCTTTCTTGTTGAAGTGATGGGACGTCGCGCAGGATTTATCGCTTTTCACGTGGGCGTTGCGACAGGTGCGTCAGCAATACTCATGCCGGAGACCAAGACAACCATAGAGGAACTTGCAGAGAAAGTCATTAGGGCAAAGGAGAGAGCAAAGTCGAGTGTTCTTGTGGTTGTCGCGGAAGGCGATGAGTTGGGAAATGCTGACTCCATTGGAAAAGCACTATCTGAGAAGATTGGAGAGAAGTGCAGAGTATCAGTTCTTGGCTATATTCAGAGGGGAGGAAACCCTAGCCATTTTGATAGAATTCTGGCCACTCGTCTCGGAGCATTTGCCATTGAGTGTCTCTTGAGCGGAAAACAAGGAGGCATGGTTGGCGAGGTGAACGGCAGGCTCAAATTGACACCATTTGAGGACACATGGACGAAGAAGAAACCCCTAGATAAGTGGATGCTGGGACTTCTTGATGAGTTGTCCAGTTAGCAGCATCAAGTATGTTCCTAATGAGAGGAATCAACCGACGGCCGAGTTTCCAATGTCCATTTCTCGGCAGACTAATACGGCACGAAGTATATTGGATTTTTGAGGTCGAGTCCTTTGGTCTTCAAGAACATCGCTGATTACCATCTTTGGGCAGGTTGGAAGATGCGAGAACTTCTCAGAGATGTTGATGCTGAAACCTTTCAGAAGGAAGTGGGCGGTCGAAGCCCAAAGGATCTTGTCCAGCACATTGTACTAGCTCTGGAAACCTGCTTCTTTTATATTGATAATCGGAAGGACGACGCAGTCTTTGAGCGCGCCAAAAGATTGCCTCGGCAAGAGCTTCTCCAGCGCTGGGAGGTCTTGGATACAAGACTGAGTCAGGCAATTGAGGAGATACCTCAAGGAAAGATTGCTGTGACACATATTACGGATGCGCCATTCGAAGTCGACCTTGTAGATTTCTTTCTCCAGTATTTGATTCATACGACGCACCATCGTGGACAACTCGCTATGGTTTTGAGCAATCTAGGCTATGATGTCCCTGGCACTGATTACCTGATGTTCTTGGGAGAAAACGCCTGAAGCTAGGCAGAACACTAGGATGTGTCACACGGCTCTTCCTTTTCATTCCAGTGAAAGAATGAGGATTATGAGTCCGAACGCCAACATTGTTCCAACCAAGAGAACCCCAGGGGCACGAATGCGACGTTGAAGAAGTCAATGAAGATATCCAAATGTTCGGCTACCAGATTCGCCAGCATCAAGGATAAAGCTGCATTCATTACAAAGAGCAATCCAATAGCGATCCACATCCTTCTCATTCTCTCTCTCAATGATTCAATGGCATTCTCAGTCATGATTTCCCTCCAATAAGGTCAATATCAACTGCGGCGAATCACCTCTACTATTCTTTTCATTTGCATTGCGTGCCATTTCTTCCTGGCTTCAGGACTCTCCAATCATCAGCAGGTCGTTTCACTTGCAGAGCTTTGCTGAAGGTCGAAGATGATGAGCAACCATAGGCGCAATCAGCAAGAAGCAGCCAAGCAGAATCCTGAACGAAAGAGTTGAATGGACCACGCTCTATGTATAGCGAAGTTCTTAAGAGCATGGACGGTGGCGGGCAAATGGAGATGCATATGATACCTCATGAGAATCCATGGGAGAATGTTTTGACACAACTTCGCCACACGGCCGAGATTATGAAGCTCGATCCGAACATTACGAAGATAATCGAGAAGCCTGAGAAGACAGTAATAACGAACTTCCCTGTCAAGATGGACGATGGGAGCGTGGAAATGTTTGAGGGTTATAGAGTGCAGCACTCGAACCACCGCGGTCCATACAAGGGTGGCGTGAGATACTCGCCGACAATCAGCTTGGATGAGGTAAAGGCTTTAGCTGCGTTGATGACCTTCAAGACAGCAGTAGTGAATCTACCCTACGGTGGTGCAAAGGGAGGTGTTGTCTGTGATCCTTGGAAGTTGAGCAAGAGTGAATTGATGCGTGTCACGAGGCGGTTCACATACAGCTTAATGGGTCTAATTGGCCCCGAAATCGACATCCCCGCGCCTGACATGAACACAAACCCTGAAGTTATGTCTTGGATGCTCGATACATACTCTATGATGATCGGTCATACTGAGCTTGGCGTTGTAACAGGCAAGCCTCTGGAAATCGGTGGTAGTGCGGGTAGAGTCGAAGCGACGGGCAGAGGAGTTTTCATAGTAATGGACGAGGCTCTTAAAACAAGAAGAAAGAACAAGTCGGATCTCAAACTTGCTGTGCAGGGTTTTGGTAATGTCGCCAGCAATTTCGCCAAAATTGCCCATGAGAGCGGCTACAGAATCGTGGCCGTGGCTGATGCTTTCGGAGGAGTCTATGATTCTGGTGGTCTTGACATACCAAAGCTCCTGACATATGCGTCCTCGCATCCAAAACGTTCTGTGGAAGGATTCCCAGATGCTGAAACCATTACCAATAAGGAGCTCCTTGAGCTCGACGTCGATGTTCTTGCACCATGCGCTCTTGAGAACCAAATCACTGAGAAGAATGCTGACAACGTGAAGGCCTCACTGATTGTGGAGGGTGCGAACGGGCCAACTACTCCTGATGCTGATGAAGTATTGAATGAGAAGGGCATCATGGTCATCCCTGATATTCTGGCGAATGCCGGAGGAGTGACAGTCTCCTACTTCGAATGGGTGCAGGGGACTCAGAGCCTCTTCTGGGATGAGCAGGAAGTAAACGACAGGCTGAAGAGGATTATGAGCCGATCATTCGAAGAGGTCCGTGCATCGAAAGACAAATACAACGTAAAGGACCTGAGAACTGCTGCAATGGCTCTCGCAGTCGAGAAGATAGCGAAAGTCATCGAACTGAGGGGTATCTTCCCGTAAGACGCAGAATCAGAACGGACTCTCCATGGGTGAGCTTGGGAGATGTGTGCACCGGGAATTAAGCAAGCCTCAATGCACAACCAAGCGAAAGGGTCGGACTGAATGGCTTGGAATAGCCAATTAGCCCGACCTCTCCCATTCTTCTCACCTCTGACCCACGTGATGACTCTAGATGCATCCCAGCACAGATTGCGAATTCAGGCCAGATGCAGTATCTGACGGGTTTCTGAGCTATTCGTGGAACGAGATAGGCGGATAGTAAGGAGAGAGGAAATCAATTAAGAGAGCACGAATCCTCCTTTTTTCAAAGTTTTTGGATCCACTCGACAGAGATGCTTCAATTGATAGAGATGAAAGGCGAAAACCTAATCGGTGTGTTCAAGGATGCTGGTGCCGAGATTGTCAAGAGGCTTTCCAAACACAAGTCTGTCGTCGGCGCCCTCTTTACTGGAGGTATCGTAAGAGGTTTCGCAGACAAGTACTCGGATGTCGATGTAATGATATTCCTCGACCACGAGGATGCATCTGTCCGTTCCTCAGTTCGGCTGCTTGCTGGGGAGATTGATGCTCGATTCTCTCTCGAGACCGACATTGAGGTTCATGTTCTAGATGAGTACATACAACAAGATTGGGGTGAGTACCTGAAGTGGGACTTGTCAAACGGCATGGTTGTATTTGACAGGCATGGTGGACTCTCCGAGCTTCTCAAAGAGAAGTTAGCAGTGGCAGAGGAAGAGTGGCAACTTCGAATTGCGAAATCGATGATTTACATCTCTTGGTACTGCTTCCCTGAGAAAGAGCATGTGCCATCAATGATTGATCTGTGGTCTGACAGAGGTGATTCTGCATCAGCTCAGTATGCAGTGGTCTACACGCTAGAGTCGATCGTTGAACTACTCTACACTCTGAATCGCTCTTTTCTGCCCGCACCCAAATGGAGGATCTACAACATCAGCCAACTCACATGGCTTCCCAAGAATCATGTTGATGCCCTGAGGGATGCAATGCTGATTCGAGAGATTTCAGTAGAGGATGCTCGACGTAGAGCGAGGGCTCTCGCGCCCATCTGGCATGAGATGCTCAACCGTATTCATGAAGAATTCGGGATGGATTTTCAAGTGGCCACAAGTCTCTATCTGGGAAAAGTTCTGCATTTGCCGCCTAAGTAAGTCGTCAAAAAGGAAAGACGACGAATCCGCCATAAATCGTTCGTTCATCACTCCGGTCAAGGCATGATACCTGCAATCCCGTGGTGTCCGGGAACATTAATGGCCACTTCATCTCAACACAATACTAGTCACGCAGTTCCAGGTGTCGATTACCTTGTCTTGCCTAGAGAGAGTGTATTCTTGGTTGGAGATAGTGGAGAACTCGACAAACTCGTCTTCGGTTATCCGCATGCTTGGAAGGTACTTCCTGCACGGTTTGATTCTGGGTGCAGTGGTACTCGTTGGTTCAGTAGGTATGATATTGATAGGCATGGGCTCTTTATATCTAGCTTACATGGTTCTTACTTCCTCATTGGTTGGCGCAGCTTTTTACGCGATGATATTCGCGCTTACAGGAGGTATGAATCAAGCGCTTGCAGAGAGATTCTGGGGTATTGATTGTGAGAAGAATATAGGGACAGGAATGAGAGATGGATTTCTTATATTCATGCTCTTCAATACAGCCTTCCTCCCTGTTGGTTTGATTTTCGCAATTCCTCCTGGGTGGCATTGGGTGCCATCGGCCATAGAAGTAGCTATCATTTTTTTGGTTGCGATTCCAATCTACATACTTCTGCTTGGGATCATAGGAGCAAAGACAGCTGTCTTTCCTCATCTGGATAGAGAACCAGTAATGCCCACCGATTTTGTTGAACATAGTCATCAGTGCCCTCACTGCATGGCACGATACTACTATGGACTTGGCGCAGAGAAAGAGAGAGTAGTGACTTGTCAGAACTGCGGCAAGCAGTTTTCTATCATTGAATGCACAAGATCTCAAGCCCCTGTCTAGAGGCTATGGATTAGAGAGTTTACCTTTCTATACTACCAAGGCCTTTGTCTTGGCTGTTGAGGTCACGCTGAAATATCTGGCACATACTTCGAGAGGATGCTATTATTGTCTCAGGAGTGAGCAAACCTCTTAAGAAATGAGGGCTCTGCTCCGCCCATGAAAGGATGGCTGTGGAAATGGACGAGTCTGGTCTTTCTGACGATTGCCATAACCATCCAAATACAATTCGTGTTTTCACTGTGGACCGGGACACTAAACTTCCTCTTCTATGACACGAGATACTTAGTTGGTCAAGCAGCGGACTTCTTCTCCTATTATCAGGCTGGCCATAATATTCTGAATGGGATTGGCTGCTATACCATACCGGACCCGTTGGCCGTCCCCTACCTGTACCCCTATAGATACCTCCCCTACTTTGCATATACTTTCGGGGTCGTTGTAAATCTGGCACCCCCTATTACTGCCTATTGGCTTTGGGTGGCATTGCTCGTCGGATTTGTGTGGCTGGCTGCCTTGCGGACTCGTTCACTTGCCAAGGCACTGAATAGACCAAATTGGGAGGGGTACATAGGAATGGGTATTTGGTTCATGTTCTCCCCGATATACATTGAGCTCTTTGTGGGCCAAGTGACCCTTATGGCCGCAGTCTTTGTGTTTTTTGCACTTACCACACATTCACTTGTTGACGGTCGGAAAGAAAGAGGGACAATGACAATCTTCTGGATAGCGGGTTCGCTTACTAAAGTAATCCCCTACTTTATTGCACCTGTACTCTTGGCAGCGGGAAGGGTCCGGACAGTGCTGGTGGCGGTCATGGTGACTGTGCTAGCGATTGTAGCAGTGCCGGCAGGTTTGGAGGCTCTCAGATTCTTTCTCGATTTCAATGCTGCCCGTGCAACTTACGTCACACCCTACATTGGGGACCATTCATTGAAAATGCTACTCTATTACGTACTCGGGGAGCCTGGAACCGATTTTAGAGTCATTACTGGCCTGCTTATTGGGATCTTCTTTGGTTTGGCGACTTGCGCTACCTTGTACTCCCGAGATGTGTGGTCATGTGCCGGGTTGTTCTCTACATCCTACTTCTTCATAATGCTAGACGTTTGGGAACATCACTATACTTTTCTTCTGCCGTTTTTGGTGCTGGCTTGGTTCCGGGCCCGACCGGGTGAAAAGAAACGGTGGATACCCTTCGCGCTAGCTCTATTGATGAGCATACCCATGTTGCCGATTGTACAGGTACTCTCAGGACTCGGTTCTGGAGTCCACCCGATTACTTTGGGTATAGAATGGCAAATCATCTATCATAGCTCGAAAGTTGTTCCAGCTCTCATATTCTTTGGATGGCTCTTGATGATGGCGTTTCGTTCGCCACGAGCAGAAAACGGTCGAGAGATTATCCTAGACACATTCCGGAATGCATGGAATGGTTTGAAAACAGGTAGTAACCCTAGAATTGAAGAAGGAATTTTAGTACGTGAAGAAATAGAAAAGGAAGGGGAAACTCAACTCGAGATTTGAAACGGACTTACACCAATCCGATAATTGCGCCTCCGCTAGAACAAGACGCCTGTTTCCTTTCTTAGTGAGGATATGAAAGGAGTTTATCTATCCTCTTTCAATACGCAATTTCATGAGGCGGACAGAGCAGACGAAGTTATCTGAATTCGAAGAATCCAATGAAGAAACAGCCTCAGGCCATACGATGTTTAAAGAAGCTCACCTAGGTGGCACTTCTAGTTCTGTACCTGAACCTCCCACACCAAAAAGACAGATCTGGCACAAGACACTTGATACCGATGAGGACTGGGGCGTCTGCAATCTTGATGATACAGTTCTCTTCGTGCAGTTGCTCAATGGTCGCATTCATGCTCATGGTGAAGAGGCAGTCTGCAAATGGTGTGGATGCACACTCGAGATTCGTGATGATAAGATCTTCTGCACTGGAGTCTGCAAGAGATACCAGGGAGAGTTCTCAAGAGACCTCAATGCGTTTCTCTGGTGGGAGGGTGTCAAATCCTACACTCTCAGAAAGACAGTGGCTGAAACAGAGCACCTTGAGCTAGAGCCCAGAGATCGTGAGCCAATCTCGTATGTTCCAAACTGGTCTGTACTCTACGAATATGAGGATGAATCGTATGCGGAGTCCG
>PRDH01000075.1 GCA_003345545.1 Candidatus Thorarchaeota archaeon | reverse complement strand
CTGATCTTTGAGAGAGTGATTGAGGACCTTGGCGTCAGTCCATCGAAAATCCTCTACATTGGTGACGAATACTACGCGGACATGGTCGGCGCGAAGAGAGTCCATCTCAAGACTGTCTGGATTAATAGTCGAAATCAATCCATACAAGATATGATAGCGAAATATGGCCCTGACACAGCTCCTGATTACGTGACACGGTCCATTACAGAATTCGCCAACCTGCTGTGAAGACGGACTTTTATGACTGCAAGTATCATTGTTGAGTACCCACGCAACAAACATATTAGCGACTTGGAAGTGTGGATTCCTGCCACGCCATATGATGCAAGACGGAGTACTGGATAAATTGAGGAAAAGTGACGAACTTGGACCCATACGGGCGCGCTCAGATTTGGTTGAAATTCTCAGTCAGTCTCCAAAGAATACGAAGGCTATTGTAAGGCTCATTCAAGCAGAACTCAAAGACCTCAAAGATAGTGACATCATCTCAGAGCTCTCTGATGCCATTACTGAAGTTGCAGCAAAATCCAATGTGAATTCAAAGACTCGAAAGAACGTTCTCTATTGGCTGACTCAGACAACTCCTGATGTACGGCAGATGATTCTTGTTCAAACGATCGAGGAACTTCTGGAGCTTGAGTGCTGCAGAGAGTCGACGCTAAAGGCGCTCGTCAAGGTTTCGTCGAAGGAAAATGTAGACATGGTCATGGCGTGGGTCGACAGAAAGATACTGACCCTCAATCAGGCTGTCTACGTTCTTCTATACCCCGATGCATCATCAGCAATCTTGTAAGATAGCATCAGAGTTTTGGCAGATTCTTCTTCACGTGGCTCTCCCATTCAGGCTTCAGCTTGAGGACGTTTCTAGCGCACTCCCTCGCGAGGGCCATCTGCCCCAGCCTATAGTGAAGTCTTGCTTTGTAGAACCAGGCCTTGGCATATTGTGGGTCAATCTTGACTGATTCCTCATATGCCGCTAGGGCCTTCTCGTCATCGCCCATAGTCTCATGAATCCTTGCCTGTGAGAACCAGTCGTACTGCGTCATATGTTCTGGATCAGCTGACATTCACATTACTTCCTTTCCTCTATGTCGTCATACTTATGAGCCCTAATAACTGTGAGGTGGTAACGACAATCTGCTGCTCTAGTAGTTGTCTAGTAAGACTTTTTCTAGGATTGCAAGTATCCATAAAGCTTCTTTGGCAAAAAAGGGACATCATAATATCGAATTCAGCCCTCCACATGCTAAACGCGAAATAGTGGTTATATATACTGGCTCCGAGGACTCCCATAGGTGACAAGTGCTGAGAAACATACAGAGACTACTCATGGGCACGCTACTGCTGTTTGTTCTGGTCGGAACAATGGCAGTGGGGGCTAGTGCACAGAATACCACTTCACAGATGGGTGGACCGGGCGGACCGCCCAATCATATGCGCGACCCAGACGGAACAGTCTGGATCAACACGGACATCATCACGATAATGGCAAATCGTGAGATTCCTCAGTTCCATTTTTGGTATACCGCTGATGAGAATGGAACGAATGCTAAATTCATGACCTCCTTCGTGATGATAGCTGAGTTCGAGGACCTGAATGAGGATGGCGCTTTTCAAAGAAGTGAACAGCTCTTCTTCGCTCCTTTGGCAGCGTTCGAGTGGACACTGACTACTGGCATTATACAGGACGGCGATGTCACCACTGAAGTGTGGCTAAAGTATACAAAGTCTGGTCTCAGAACCACCATGATGCCCGATGCAGAACCTGCTGCGTTTAATGGGACTGGCGATTATATGAGGTTCGAAGACACGACAATTCAAATCTGGGGTCACATCTATCTTGAAGACTATACAGGGGAGGTCACGGATGACCATGGACATCACTGCAACTACACTGTCGCTGGCGGATCGGAGTTAAAGATCGATATCGAGATTGGCAACTTTCCGTTCAGCAGCGAAGATTCAATGGTAGCTCTTCAGACCCTCCAGAGAGAACGTGTCATCACAGGGGACCAGAATCCTCAGATGCACCGTCATAGAATTGAGACACGTGAACGTTTTCACAACACGACTATTGACTCTATGATGAACTGGACTACGACTAGCGGCAACGAAACCCGCTTTGAGTCGATGAACACCACCGGAATTGAGAGAATGGATTTCATTGACTACGATACTGGTATAGCTCAAGGATTCTTTAGCTGGCTTGATACGGCCGTTATCACCTGGCCCGGTGGCATCACAGAGGCTGTTCCCGTGAACGTATCCTATGTTCCTACTGGGGTAGGCCTGGCTGTATATCTTACATATCCTTACTTCGACAATGGAAGCATTCTCCATGACCCTTCAATCGGACTCTATCCAGATGGTGTTCCTAGCATCGCATCTCCGATTGACATTGTCCTCGTAGCCGGAATTGGTGCAGTTGCTCTCTTGGCAATACTCATCGTCATAGTACGAAAGAGGTAGCCATATTGCATAACAGGGCGGTAATCACTCGACGCCGCCCTACCTTTTTATTTGGAAGCACCTCTTATCTTGAAACAACACTCTCGCAATAGATACACACATGGAATCGGTATGGTGCTGGACTATGAAATTAACGAGTATCCTTCTGTTGACACTGATTGTCCTCTCGATGCTGCTGCCCCCCGTAGAGGGCGCATCGGAGATTG
>PRDH01000074.1 GCA_003345545.1 Candidatus Thorarchaeota archaeon | reverse complement strand
AAGGTCATCTTCCCGCATGAAACGAGACCGTTGATATGCAGCAGTCTTGAGATGCTGGCAAGCAAGAGGGAAGTATCTGCAAGTGCTGACAGACCAATTCGCTCATCTTGGTTTCGTACCGACGCAGATGACAGCTCCTGTGTAGCCTCTGGTTTCGCGGTCCCGCATCAGTGCGTCCTTTAGCTGTCGTATGGGCCTCATTCGTCGTCGGAAACTGCCGTTGCTAGCCATGTCCCACGCGACCCGACCAATAACGCGAAGCAGTTTCCAGGTTCCTCCCATTGCAGTCGCAGTCTCGCGAAGTTTGTATCTGTAGTCTACTGCCTCTTGACTTATGTTGTCCAGACCTGCCTCAGCGAAGTATGTTTTCCATTCAGACATCGTGGGAATCTTCATCGGAAGTCCGACAGCCTGTTCGAATCCCTCGAGTACTCTCTCGATTTTCGGTCTTACCTCCGAGGGTATCTCATCTGCGAAGAACAGCTCATTCACGCCGAGTTTCCCGCCGGGGTTGAGTACCCTTGCGAACTCGTGAAGAACACGAGGCTTCTCCAGAAAGACCGATACGAATTCGGTCATCAACACATCAAACTCAGCATCATGGAATTCCAGCTTGTACGCGTCGCCTTGCTGAAACCGAACATGGTCTTCGAGACCCCATTCAGTAGCTCTCTCTTGCGCCCCCTTGACCATGTCAGTTGAAATGTCCACTCCTACCAGATCACAACTCGTTTTCTTCGCGATTCTGCAGGCACTATATCCGGTACCGCAACCCACCACGAGGACGCGAGTGTCGTTGTCTATTGCAAGCAACTCAGCAATGCGGTCCGACGCCCTTAGGCCACCCCAGTGGAAGTACGGTATGCCCATTGCTGCTGCGTAGTCATAGTACCCCATTTCATCCAGATTTCGACGGTCCGGCATCTCGTGCACCACACTCGAAGCTCACGCTATGGCCTCGTCCTCTGTTGAATTCTCTTTATAGATTTCCTTCAGCGCACCCATAGAGTCTGAAGTTGTTTCTGATAACAGGGCTCGTTTCATGGCGTCTGCAATTGTGGGTCGACAAGGTCATCTTCTCACGAGAAACTAGGTCACTGATATGTGACGGTCTTGAGATGCTGGCAAGCAAGAGGAAGTCAAGGCCTCCGAAAAAGAATGGGAATATTCCGCTGTGATTGTCGAGATCAGAGGGCTGGAATAGACTGTGCGCATACGATAGTCATTTATTAGGAAGTGTGCAGACTGGATATTGAGTAGGAGATTTCAATCAATCCCGCGGCGACCGCACAGGCTAGTTTTCGTTACATGCCCTCAATTACGAAACTCCCCCCTCCTACCACGATTCCTGTGTGGTCGCCACCCTCTCCATTTGGCCACTAATCTCGTGAGAATCTTCAAGTCGCGGAAAGCAGTATTGACAATCGTACGACTTAGTGGAACGGAGATGGGTCCGGCGCGAGAAGGCTACCTAGACTCATCTCGTGATGGCCAAGCTCAGCTCAGCGTAAATGAATAGGTCCACTACTAAGACAGCAGTCTTGAGGACCACTCTCGCCACAACGAGGAGCAGGGTGACCTCTACGGTCTGACGTGGTACAACTCACGCGTTGCCTTCTCGCCCGGTAATCTGTGGTTTGCACTACCATGGTTCTGGGGGATTCTTTGGAGGTCCGCTCATAGTTATCAGTCATCCTAGGATAATGGAGTATTCAAAACAGGACGAAGCAACTGATAATCTAGAATGAAACTTGCTCTCTGAAACACAACTCTCATATCAGTAGTGTGAATCTGTTTCTCCTGAAAGATGATTTGTTCGAACCAGAAGACCTTAAGTCCAAACATCATTTAAGAGACCCGATGACTGACATTAGATCCCAGATTACACCGTTGTGGCTTGACTGCTCGAGAGCAGTAGCTCAACGTTTTGGGCTCCAGGCGCCTCCTGTGCCTAAATCAGTCCAAGTCATCGACGCACATGAGATCTCGCGAACGGGTGGTCATTACAGTTCTGCCAAGAACGAGCTTCAGGTCCATTCCGAGACCCTGCAGGGAACGATTCCGCTCGCTGGCATTGTATACAGAGAGTGCTTCTTCCATTCATTGCCCCCTGAGATCTGCTTTGAAGCTAGACGAGACCTCTCATCAGAGTTCGCTCGACAGACGCTGAAGAGACCTGAAAGAGTCAAATGGACAAGAGAGTGGCAGAACGTCCCAGCAGTAAGAGTCCGCGCAAACCTGCTCTATACCTCCTATGCACTGATGGAATGGATCATTGCGCTTGGTGGTCAGGGTGAGCTGGACTCCTTGGTGCACGAATTTGTAACTATGGCTCGATATGGCGTATCGCTAGACTTCAATCAGTATGTTGAGTACATGGTTCACAGAACTCAGAACATTGTTGTCGAACTTGACGATGCCGACCTTAAGATAGTGGACGTTCTACTGAAAGATGAAACGGCCTCTTACCATCAGGTCGCCAAGATTGCTGGCCTGAGTGAGTCATGGGTATGTACACGAGTCAATCGTCTCAAACGAAAATACGTGCTTATGGATCTCACAACCACTCCCTTTTCCAGGATCGGAATACGCACATTTCATATCTTGCTCGCTGGTCCCTCTTGGAGTGAGCCTTCTAAGATCCTTGATGGGTGTCCCTTCGTATACGATATGCGTTCAATTCTAAATGGTCCTTGGCAGATAATTGCACGTCTTGCTGTCCCTGACAATACTGAAAGTACTCGGTCCTTGGACCTGATGTCATCAACACTCAGTAACAATGGTATAGCTGTTGATGTCGCCGAAACCTATTCCGTTGGTATATCAAACTCATTCTACCACTATAATGCGAAAAACCACAGGTGGGAGATTCCCTGGGTTGCGATGAGAGGTTGGGGCCACAGAATAACAGAAGACTCGCTCCATCATCTTGTTGAGCGTATTGACCTGCCAGCAAAGACGACAGATGTCTACCTCGATTCTCTTGATATGGAGATCCTTGCGCTGGTGCAGGAAGGAATCACTTCTTCAAGAACACTGAGAAAGAGGCTCTCAGTCGGGCAGACTAAACTCTCAACTCGCATCAAGCGACTTCGGTCAGAGGGTCTGATTCATCATATCTGGAGCGTCCAAAACATAGGTCTTGTGGAGAGAGTTGCAATACGGGCAAATGATAGAAACACTGCTGATATTCTCGATACCTGGGCCAGAGAGCTGCCGCGAGCCTTCTTACGCTATGAGGAGAATCGGAATCTACTCATGATGACTGATCTTCCTGCAGGAGGCTCTACGCAGCTGATGGACACACTTCGTTCTCTTGGATGGCCGGTCACCGTATCACCCCTCAGTAGTGGAATCTGGGGCCATTGGCAGTTTCCCATTAGTCTATGGGATGTCGAAAACCAGAGCTGGCAGGCTCCAAGAGATGAAATTGCTGCGTGGCTGGAGAGAGTTGCAGAGCAAAGCGAGAGTCTGACAGTTGAAGCACCCTCCTCCCCGCACAAGCGCGAGATATCACGAAGACACTAGGGATTGCAAGCGCTGGTAGCGGCATTCTCTGATATTATGAAAATCGTCAATATATGCTACCGATTCTCAGGCATCTGCTCTGTGGAACTCGTCTTATTCCTCAAAATAATCCAGTCTTGGGGCATCATCGAGTGCTTATATGGTAAGAAAACGCGATATGTCTGGGGACCAAGGACCGTTTGATGCGAGGGTTCCTGAAACGAAGAACATCCGGGGAGGGGGGAGACCTTCAGGAATGTGGAGAATTCAAACTCCCATTCTAGATGCCTTGGCACCCGATGGCATCCAAGTAATCGAGGAAAGCGAAGGCAATCTAGGATGCTGAAAAATCATGAGATCATGATGTGCACCCGGAGTTTGAAGCATATGACGAAGCAAAAGATACATGTTGCATTACTAGGGAAGCAAGAGTCATTGGAGCAGCTCGCAATCAGGCGGAGTATTGATGAGCTGATTATTGTATATGCCGAAGAAGAGACAGAGCTTGCTGACAAGGTAATTGCGCATTTTTCGAGTCTTGGAATTGCAGTTGAGGCAGTCCGCACTGTGTCCGACGATTTCCATAACATTCTTTCACTGATATTGTCCGCCTTGAGCCATCGCAGAATTGATGAGTATCAAATTGAGTTCAGCATAGCATCAGAACATTGCATGATGACTCTGGCAGCTTGTGTAGCTGCGGCGATTGTAAGAGCATCGATCCTGTGCACAACACAAGCCGAGCCACTTCAGATATCTGAAGTCTGGCCATCTGAGCTGGTTCATCTGACGCATAAGAAACGCGAGATCCTTGACCATCTTGAGAATTCTGGCTGCTCGATTGCACAGAAAGAGATCTCACGAAACACTGGAATCAGGCAATCTGGTGTTTCCAGACACATTCGTGATCTGGAGCTTGCGGGTTATATCGAAAGAAACCGAGTTGCGGGAATGAAACAGGTTCACATAACAGAACTTGGATCCATCATACTTCATCACAAACAGATTAGGAAAAGACGAGTGTGGGATTCCTTCACAGGTCGCGTTTCGGAGGGAATTCAGACGGTGGGTTGTAACAATGTGTAAGGTAGATGCTTTCACGCTGACGCCTGGAAACGGGGCAATGATGAGCGACTACACAGCACTGCACAATACAGTAGGATCGTTTGACAATCCTGACCATATTAACCTCCCCACGGAGTATTTTCAGTCCTCTTTCTCATTTCCCAATGTTGACCTATCTGAGGACTTTGTTCTTGTGCGAAATGCTGCTGGAGAATTAATAGCATCGGGGACGATTTTTACAGAAGGCAACCCCTCACTGAATTCAAGATTGATGGTTCAGGTGCATCCCCAGTACAGACGCCAGGGCATTGGCTCCAAGGTTTTGAATCGTCTAATACAGATTGGACTGAAGCGAGGTTCATCTGAGTTTGTCTGCAGTTTTCCGAGCTTTCGTTCATATGTTGCATCTTTTCTAGAAAAACGTGGCTTTCGCCACGAGTATACATCGTTGAAGATGCAGGTTGAAGTCAGGAGTGCCGCCGCAGCCATACCAGTTCCACTGGGATTGACCGTACGAGCACTTAACATCAAGAGGGAATCAGTAGTGTGGGCGCAGCTTCAGAATACGATATTCGGAGATTTTCCTGGCTATGAGGCTGTTACTACAGACACTCTTGCCTCCATTGTCAAGCATAGTACTTTTGATCCGAGCCTACTAGTCATAGGCACCTATTTCTCTAGACCCATAGGATACTGTCTGGGTTTTTCGATAGAATCATTGACCAAAGAGAAAACCCTCAAGATTGAGGGGATGGGTGTCTTGCCAGATTTTCGAAGAAGAGGTTATGCTCGCGCATTGATGTCCGAGATTCTGACCCGCGCATACATTAAGGGACATACATCCTCTGAACTTGTGGTTCTAAGCTCAAATGCTGCTGCAATTGCTCTCTACGAGAAGTACGGTTTCAAAGAGAAAAACAAACAGATGTGGTACAAGAGAACTATCGCGAAAGGCGCAGTAGGAAGGGAGGAGATTGACCAATCACCTTAGTGAGAGACTCCCAGAAGTATCGAAAGAGCCTCTCAATGAGATGACTCTGGACATTTCCCGCGATGCTAATACTGCTAACGAGAGACTAGTCATGATCTTGAACAAGAATAGTGGTTTAGCTCCTTACTCCCATGAATTCAGCAAAAGCAACGTTGACCCCCAGATCATTTCCGGTTTCATTTCAGCTATGGCAAGCTTCATGGGTGTTATGACTGGTGAGCTACAGACACGCTGGAAGACAGAATACGGTTCAGAATCAATTCTTCTTGTGGAACACGGGGCGTGGGCTATCGGAGTTCTCTTGGTATCAAAGGAAACCACCGAGGGTCATAGCAGGCTTGCGAGGGTTGTCCGTGAATTCGAAGACTGCTTCGCGGTCCTCAGAGACTCGGATGGTATCGAA
>PRDH01000073.1 GCA_003345545.1 Candidatus Thorarchaeota archaeon | reverse complement strand
TCAGGATCAGTGGTCGCACATTCCCTAAGGAGTTCATTATGGCTCTTGCTCAGGTCAAGAGGGCGTGTCTGACGGCAAATATCGCATTCAAGAAGGTCGACAGAAAAACAGGCGCTGCCATCGGTCAAGCCATTGATGAGATTCTCAAAGCAGGGAAGCACCTCGACCAGTTTCCAATTGACATCTTCCAGACTGGCTCCGGAACTCAGACGAATATCAATATGAATGAGGTGCTTAGTAATAGAGCAAACGAAATACTTGGGCAGCCTAAGGGGAGCAATTCACCAGTTCATGCGAACAACACCGTGAACGCTTCGCAGTCATCCAATGATGTCATACCCACAGCGATGCACATCGCTGCCCTTACCACCATTCAGGATTCGCTCCTCAGGTCATTGACACACCTCATTAGCGCTCTTGAAGCAAAGATGGGAGAGTTTGAAGGAATTGTGAAGGTTGGTAGGACTCATCTTCAGGATGCTGTTCCCATTCCGCTATCGACCGAGTTTGCTGTGTACAAAAGAACGATCGAGACCTTCATCGCGACAGACCTTAATTCGGTGATCGAAACTCTCTCTGTCTTGCCGATTGGCGGAACTGCGCTCGGGACAGGTCTCAACGCGCCAGAAGGTTTTGCAGAGAGTGCAGTGAAAGAGCTCAGCAAGATCGTTGGCATGAGCTTCACGGTAAATCCGGTGAAAGCTGAGGGAATTGCTTCTCATATCCCCATTGTTCGTGCAAGTGCTGCCTTGCGAAACCTTGCGCTCGCATGCATGAAAATGGCCAATGACATCCGTTGGATGGGGAGCGGGCCTCGCGCCGGTCTTGGGGAACTCCGCCTTCCGGAGAACGAACCTGGATCTTCAATCATGCCTGGGAAAGTGAATCCCACTCAAGCTGAAGCACTTATTCAGGTCTGTATGCAGGTGATAGGCAATGATGCAGCAATCGCAGCTGCTGAGGGTCATGGGAGTATCCTGGATCTCAATGTATGTAAACCCGTCATGATTGTGAATCTCTTGGACTCGATAAAGCTGCTAGGAGCTGGAATTGAGTCGTTTACAGAGAACTGCCTGAAGGGTCTCAAGGCCAATCGGGAGCACATGAGTCGCCAGCTCGAACACAGTCTCATGCTCGTGACAAGACTCTCTCCACTGATAGGCTATGACCGCGCATCTGATGTGGCAAAGAAGGCATACGCAGAAGACAAGACGATCAAAGAGGTCATTCTTGAGGAAGGAATAGAGATAGAGGACCTGGATGAACTGCTTGACCCTTCAAAGATGGTCTAGGGAACAGGATAAAACGAATTGACGCACAGTGTATCATGAGGTGGTTTCCCATGATGTTGCATAAGCATGATGTACTAATCATAGGTGCTGGCCTCGCTGGGCTGAGAGTAGCAATTGAGCTGGCAGAGACTTATGATACCGCAATTCTCTCAAAGGTCCATCCACTACGGTCTCACTCAGTGGCTGCTCAGGGCGGTATCAATGCCTCTCTCGGAGAGGATGATTCATGGGAACAACATGCCTTTGATACGGTCAAAGGGTCTGACTACCTAGCTGACCAGGATGTGGTTGAGATTCTGGCAAAGGAGGCTCCGAGGGCAGTCATCGAGAATGAACGCTGGGGCACTGCATTCTCAAGGACCGATGACGGGCGGATTGCACAGAGACCATTTGGGGGAGCTGGATATCCAAGGACCTGCTATGCCGCAGATAGAACCGGTCACAATCTTCTTCATACAACATTCGAACAGGCTCTGAGGGTTGGAGTCAAGTTCTACAACGAATGGTTCGCCACTTCCCTCGTGAGAGACGGAAACCATGTGTGTGGATTGACAGCTCTTGAGATTGCCAGTGGCGACGTTTACGGGTTTGTTGGTAAGGCTGTGGTCATAGCAACCGGAGGCTTTGGCAGAGTATACAGCCATTCGACCAATGCTGTCATCAATACTGGGGACGGATGTGCTCTGGCCCTTCGAGTTGGCGCTCCTTTGAAGGATATGGAGTTCGTCCAGTTCCACCCGACGACGCTTTTTGGGTCGAGCATTCTAATAAGTGAGGCCGCAAGAGGGGAGGGTGGGTATCTCATCAATGCAAGGGGTGAGCGATTCATGAGCAAGTATGCTCCGAAGAATATGGAGCTGGCGCCGCGCGATATTGTTGCTCGTGCTATCAGGACTGAGATTGATGAAGGCCGTGGATCTGAGGATCAGTATGTTCACTTGGACCTGAGGCATCTTGGAAAGGAGAAGATCCTCGAACGTCTTCCAGGAATCAGAGAGATTTCTATCGACTTCGCAGGTGTTGACCCCATCCATGAGCCCGTACCTATCACACCTGCACAGCACTATTCGATGGGAGGTGTTCACTGCGACAAGCACGGGATGACTCCAATTAGCGGCCTATATGCTGTTGGGGAAGCTGCATGCATGAGCGTTCATGGGGCAAACAGGCTTGGTGGGAACTCACTCCTAGAGACCTTGGTATTCGGTCGTATAGTCGGCCAGCAGATAGCAGAGAATCTGCGCAATGCAGCGGAGCCGTCCTCAGAACGCGTCGATGATGAAGCCTTCAGAATACGACAGAAGCTACAGGAGCTGTTGCTGAAGGAAAGGGGCGAATCACCATCTGAGATTCGAGAGGTACTGGGTGAAACCATGGACCGACTGGTGGGAATCTTCAGAAAGGAGAGTGACCTGAAGGCCGCATTGAGTATGATACATCACCTCAAGGAGCGATTCCCGAATGTTTCCGTAGGTCATGTCGATAGAAGGTTCAACTATTCTCTAATCAGAGTCTTAGAGCTCGAAAACATGCTGGATCTTGCTGAGGTGATTACTATGGGCGCGCTCAAGCGCCGTGAGAGTCGCGGGGCTCACTGGCGACTCGATTATCCTGAACGAGATGATCAGAAATTCCTCAAGCATTCTCTTTTCACGAGAATAGAGGACTACGTGAAGACAGAACTCATCGATGTCAATCTTGGAATGTTCGAGGTGAAGGAGAGGACCTACTGATGAGAATGCGAATCGCTAGAAGCAGAGAGGGCGGGAAGGTGACTCACTATGATCTCTACAAGATTGACCTTAAGAAAGGTATGACTGTCTTGGATGCACTCTTCCAGATTCAGGATAGAATGGATCCGTCACTCTCATTTCGCTACTCCTGTCGGGGCGCTGTCTGTGGAAGTTGCTCAATGCTGATCAACAAAGAACCACGTCTAGCATGCCGCACGCAAGTAGCAAAGATACGGGAAGAGAATATGAGACTGAAGGCGTTTCCAGCCATCGTAGAAACCCCATCTGGATGGAATCCTGACAAAGAGATACTAGTCGAGCCTCTACCCAACATGATCATTCTCAAAGACCTCGTCGTTGATATGTCGAAGTTCTATGATGCCCTTGAGTCAATGAGACTCTGGGTCGACCCCGAAATGAACGAAGAGGCTTTTCTTCAGAGCCCTGAGGACAGGAAGAGGATAGAGCGATATGTCAATTGCATTCTCTGTGCTATCTGCTATGGATCATGCCCTGTCAACGCAGAGAACGAGGAGTACATCGGACCAGCAGCCCTTGCAAAGGCCTGGCGGTTCCACGAGGATACGCGCATTCGGAACCACACCAGATACGTGGAGACTGCAAGAGTGGCATCTGGTGCACCGATGTGCGAACTGATCATGAATTGTGTAAAGGCATGTCCAAAGGGTGTGGCACCGGGAGGTGCCATTCGGATGATCAAACAGAACGAATAAGCTCGTATATACGAGCTCATTCATAGAACAAATACGTTATATCGCCATCCTTCCCTAGTGAGTCATAGGTGCTGCGTGGCGAGGAGAATAGAATGAGTGTCCTGCAGGACAAACGAGTAATCAAGCCAAGCAAAAGGTCCGAGAGATATGTCAATTGGTTTGGAACCCGTGTCCCTTCAACGTCGCGGACGTTCAGGTATATGATAATGCTTGCATTGGCAGTTCCTTGGTCCCTTGTTGTCTATTTGCTTCTTTCAGCATCGCTCACGAATCTGATACTGGTCTTCCTATTCAGTTGTGGAGTAGGCGCAGCTATCTATTCTCTCTACCTCTCTATTCTCGAGAAACGCTTTCATTCGCATACTATCAATGAGCAGTTCTCTCAGATTGTCGAGCGAGCACATGAACGAGTGGGTAGTCACGGACTAGTCCATGTCTGGCAGAGAAAGAGTCCTGAACCGTTCATCGCGTCTACCTTTAACTCGCTCTTCAACGCAGTAATTGTATCTGAAACAATGGTCGACTTGATTCTGAAGATGCCTGCGAGTGGAGAGGCACTGTTAGGATTTCATCTATTGCACAGACCCAGCCGCAGAAACGTCTTGGATATTATTGCAGCAATGCTAGTATTCTCTGGCTCCTCGTTCTTTTTGACGTTGTCTTCAGTAGGGTATTCATTGAATTCCGCCCTTGATTTTCTGCTCAGGTTAATTCCCATTGGAATCCTTCTTTTTGCGCTTGTGGTTTTCGTCCTATTCATGAGAGGCGTCTTCTGGGCTCACGATTCTGCTTTTGAGCGAGCTGCTATGATATACAAGGTTCATCCACAGGTGGCGAGAGATGAGGTACTATCCTCTGCAAAGCTCGATGAAGAAGCAGCTAGAACTGTCATCTGGGTTGTCAATCAGTGGGAGCAAAGAAAAAGAGACGGAAGAAGACTGGGCACAACAGCGCTGGTCTTGGGCATGACGTTTTTCATAATCATATTCTCAGCACCAATCGGAGGGTATTACTATCCGTATCCCACTGTTTTGCCCATGGTTGCTCCAGCTGCCGCGCTTCTTCTTGCTCTCAGCATATACCTGCTTCTAAGCAGATGGGACAAGATATGCATGGACAAGATCTACCATGAAACAACAAAGGCTTACGAGCCAATCTGGGCCGACTAGAAGTGCGGCTTCTAACCACCGCCATAGGTACGAAGTCTGCTCATTGTTTCTGCATAGTCTTCTGATTCACCGTCGAAGAAAGTAGCGTCGTTTGTCTTAGAGTCGAAGAGCTTCTCAGAACTCGTTACCTCTGATGGAGTCGCCGCCGATGGATGATGAAGCATGCCGCCTACTCTAGCCAATGCATAGAGTAGTATTCCTGCGAGAAACAGTATGCCTACGATAATCATCTCAATCATGTCATGACCTCCGGATGAAGATCTCCAATCAAAACATGGCAAGGAACGCTCATAAATGTTGACTTTCCATATGGTCATTCTCACGTCTAGAAAGATGAGAAGGAATACTCCGCGGGCACATCGAGTTTCTGAAGTCTGCTCCTGATGATTTCTACTGTTGCTGCTACCTCTTCACAGAGAAGCCATCTTCGACCCAACTGGTGAGCGACGATTGCTGTTGTTCCTGTTCCAGCAAAGAAATCTCCAACGATATCCCCGGGATCGCTCGCTGATTGAATGACTCTTCGAAGTAATGCTTCCGGCTTCTGAGTCAGAAACCCAGTATACTCAATAGAGCCTCCCTGAACGGGCGGGATATCGAACCACAAATCCGAAACCGGAACACCCGCCGTGTCTGCTAGATATTGCTTCTTGGTGTACCTACCGTTCTTGCTACGATAGATCCGGCCTTCTTCCCACCACTTGTCCAGCGTTTTAGTTCTATAGAGATATGGGGCAGTTCTTCCTCTCCATTCGAATTGTCTTCTTGCCTCACTTCTCTGAATTCCCTGAGCCTCTATCTCAATGAGCCTAAACCTACCCTGTTCATCCTTATAGCTATAGGGCTTCAAGGACTTCTCGTCGTGGTCTCTAAGAACTGGATTCAATTGGATTCTCTGAGCATTGTCGGCGTAGAGGAGAATCACGTCATGTTGAGCACCAAAGCCTCTGCTCTGCGCCTTAGGGCTATTCGTCCGTTTCCATACTATTTCGTTGACAAAATTGGGATACCCGAAGATATCATCTAGTAGTGTCTTTACGTAGTGCGACACGTGCCAGTCCAAGTGCACCCAAAGACTGCCATTCTCAGTTAGTAGTTCTCTCATTACTTCGAGCCTAGGTCTCATGAAAGCCAAGTAGTCATCCAGTCCCTTCCATTTGTCATCATATGTGGGAGAGTCTTCGACGGCCCCAGCCATGTCTGCATTACCCCTAGACCGGCTCTTCAGTGAATAGCTCGTTCCTGAGAGATATGGAGGATCTATGTAGACCAGACGGAATAAACCCCTGAGGTCGTCCAGTTTCTCACGGACGAACTTGAGACATTCTCCTTGATGTAAATGGTTATGCCAGCTACCCATGAAATAGGCATCTCCTTTCTGCCTTATGATTCCTTTCAGGGTATGAAAACGTATGTATCGACCTTGAATTTGCGATACAAATGGAGATTACTAGTTGCCGGCAGCATGACAAATGAAACGGAGGATTACATCTCCATATCCGTGACTTCTTCACCAGGTTCTGCTGCTTCAGCAGCCTCTCTTGCATGGCCAATCTTGATGAGTGTCACAATGTAGCCTGCGATTCTGTTTCGGATTCTCTTTGAATCGACTTCAGCGAGCTGCTCGACCTGTCTCTTGTTGGTTTCAAAATCGTCTGTAAATGTATCTGCGTATTGAGCTAGCAGACTTCGGGCTGCACTCTTGATATATCGAGGTCTAATACTACCCAATTCAAGCTCACCGGTCTTTGTGTGATTGCGGCAGTGCTCTTGACTGCGTTTATAAAGCATATGGTCCGCAACTATTCTTGGGAGTCTAAATACTGATGCTCTATGAGAATTTGGCACATGCCTATGACAAAATCGAGTCGACCTCGGGGTCTCTCGAGAAGATAAAAATCCTCTCTGATTTGTTCAAGGCCGCCGAACCGTCTGTCGTTGATAAGGTCGTTGCGCTGACGATAGGGAAGTTGCATCCAGACTGGAAGGATGAACCTGAGATAGGCGTTGCTGAGAAGATGGCTATTCAGGTTGTGACAGCAGCTGCTTCCGTTCCAGAGAGTGTAGTGAGAGAACTCCTCCGTAAGACTGGCGACATTGGAAGCACTGCAGAGGAATTGCTGGGAGCGAGCGCGCAGGCAACCCTGTTTGCCCAAGCCCTCACAGTTCCGGCAGTCTATGACACTCTGGATGAGGCCGCAAAAATCAGTGGCTCTGGAAGTAGCAAAGAGAAGATATCGAAGCTTGTCAGTATTCTTACAGATGCACATCCGATTGAGGCAAGGTACATTCTGCGAACCGTGACCGGTTCACTACGTCTCGGACTTGGTGATATGGGTGTTATTGATGCTCTCTCAACTGCATTTACAGGGAGTAGGGATGCAAGGAGCGCCATTGAAGATGCATTCAACGTTTGTAGCGACCTCAGTCGGGTCGCGTGTGTCCTTGCCGAGAAAGGCATTGACGCTGTTCGCAAGATACACACAGAAGTCGGTGTTCCAATTCGCATGATGGCTGCTAAGAAACTCTCCAGCCCTGCCGAGATAATGGAGAAGGTCGAAAAGAAGGCACTTGTGGAGTTCAAGTACGACGGTGAGAGAATTCAGGCTCACAAGAATGGCGATAAGGTGACATTGTACTCACGGCGGCAGGAGATCATCACGAATCAGTATCCCGATGTCGTGGACCTGATTCGGACTCATGTCAAAGCAAAATCCTGTGTGTTGGAGGGCGAGTGCGTGGCAATTGACCCAGCAACAGGACGAATCCGTCCATTTCAGGAACTAATGCGACGGAGGCGAAAG
>PRDH01000072.1 GCA_003345545.1 Candidatus Thorarchaeota archaeon | reverse complement strand
TGTGACTCATGACCTATCAGCACAACTCATGAAGAAGTTCAGGGCAGAGTTTGGACACATCCGATGTGATGATCTGACAGGCATTGACATGAGTAACAAAGACGCGTTCACCAAGGCATATGACTCTGGAGTGTTTAGAGAAACCTGCCCGAAGTTTGTGGCAGGCGCGGTTCGTATAGTCTTGGAGATGTTTCCTGATTAGATGTTGGCTCTGAGAATAATAGTGCCACATAAGACACATCGTGACCTGCTCCGGTCTTCCAAGGAACAACATTCTTGAGTCTTTCATGGAATTCTATTACGGAGGTTTCTTGGCACGAAGGATGAAATGTCGTTCAGGTAGATTCTTTGGAGTATGCATCTTAATCCCGTAACGAATCAGATGATTGTCTATGGGTGTTGCACTGCCTAGATAATCGACGTTCAAGCCAACACGCTCAACAAACCCGACGAATTCCTCTCGAGTGAATGCAGTGTGAGTTTCGTTCATCTCCTCGTGTTCAAGAGGAGTATCCAATGCCCAAATCTTGGTAACAAAGTCATAGAAGTCCCGCAATGATACTTCTATCTCATGATGCCCTATCTTGTTGAACACTATCTCACGAGGTCTGAACTTCATCTTGAAGGCTTCAAGGATTGGAAAGAGGTGTGGAGGAAGTCGAATTCGAATAAGATCATATCCGGGATTCTCATGGTCTAGGACAATGAGAGAGCCACCTTCTTTTAGAAGGACTTGAAGACACTGAATCGTTGTTTCCAATGCATGATCTCCCATGACACCACAAATCTCATGCAGTGACTGCACAGCAATGATTAGATCAAAGGAACTCTCTATGAATGGAAAAGATGGCACTTCACCTTGAATGAGACTAATCTTGGCGTCGGATTGCCTTTCTTTCAACACTCTTAGAAGATACTGAGATCTGTCTATTCCTATGATGGATGCCCGAGGTATCTTTTGATCTAGGAGGTGTATCAGCGCGCCAGTGCCACAGCCAACATCAAGTACCGATGAAACACCTGGATCAACTAGGTTCGTTACAAGTTGTAACGTCGGAAGTCTATGCTCTCCTTCAAGAACCTCAGCCATCTGCATCCTGTCTTCATTCATACAGCTTCTCCTCCGCTCTTCTGTCTACGTCTGGCGCTTTCTTAAGGGCTAGCAAACACCTCTAGAATTGAGCCTGCAATCTTGTCGCTCATGTTCACTATCACTGATTAGTATACTCCACAGAGGATAAAATGCCTTTTTGAAAGCACAATGTGAAGACTCCCCTTTCCAAGACAGAATCTATTTGCCCGATTTCTATCGATTTCCTGTTGTCGAGAGGAGAAAGACACGTGGTTGATTGGACTGCAAATGTGTTGACGTCCTGTGGTCTGTCAACTCAGCGCCTCCACTTTCTGCTCACCTTCCTCGACCTTTCAAGGCGACTGGCGGAGGTGGGCTCCGATATCAAAACCATACCGAGCTGAAGAGGATTATAGGCCCTATGCATCGCTCTTTCACAAGACCGAGAGTAATGACAGGCCTTAGCTAGCTTTTATTACTTGGTGGACTCTCTTGTGGCTCGGTCGGTCTTTATGAACACTGAGAAGCTAATAGTCACAGCAACAACCGCAAACTCGTGGATCTACCCGCAGGTGAAGAACTGGGCACTCTCCACCGATGCACTGATCGAGGATGTGGTCCAGTGCGCACAGGCTGGCGCTGCCATCGCCCACGTTCATCTCCCCTTAGGAGGAGAGTCCCGCACTGTTGAACGCATACGAGATAGAACCGATATCATCATCCAGGCGGGCATGTCGAGCTATCCCATTGAGGAACGGGAGGCCACATTCAAGGCTCACCCGGATATGCTCAGTGTCATTCTCAACCATCATGATGAGCACTTCACCGACCTGACGGTCAACCAGCTCCACCCTCTGGAGGAACTTGAGGAGTACTGTGCCAAGTGTCGCAGGTCCAAGATTGCACCTGAGTGGGAGGTGTGGAACACAGGGTCGTACTGGAATCTCAGGTACCTGATTGAGAAGGGGTTGATCAACCCACCGCATATCCTCACGCTCTTCTTTGGGTGGCCGGGCGGTACCTGGTCTCCGCCGACGATTGATGAGTACATGCACCGTGTGAGATACATGCCTGAGAACTGCATCTACTCAGTCAGTGTGATGGGTCCTGAGCAGTCAGCCATTGCACTAGTTTCGATTCAGAACGGTGGCAATGTGCGAGTGGGGACAGAGGACTATCCCTTCGTCAGGCCGGAGGTGCCTGCAAAGAACAACGCCGAGATTGTCGCCCGAATCAAGGGCATTGCTAAGGAGGTCGGGAGAGAGGTCGCTGACCCATCTGAGGCCCGGAAGATACTTGGTCTGAGATAGGAGCTCGTGGAGGACAAGTGTGATGAAGTTAGAGGGAAAGGTTGCGATTGTGACCGGTTCTGGCGCCGGGATTGGAGAGGCCACCGCTCGGTTGTTTGCCGCGAAGGGCGCGAGTGTAGTATGCAACTCCATAACGGACTCTGCATCCAAGGTAGAGAAGAGCATCCGCCGTAAGGGAGGCAAGGCAACATTCGTCCAGGGAGATGTCGCTGATGAGCATGATGCCCAACGAATCATCGAGACTGCAGCCAACACATATGGAAAGCTCGACATCCTTGTCAACAACGCTGGGATTGTCATTCCCGGACGCGTGGACGACACGAGCCTTGAGGATTGGGAACGAACGATGGCAGTGAACGTGAGGGGCGTCTATCTCCTCTCAAAGCATGCTATCCCACACCTGAAGAAGACTCGGGGAGTCATTGTCAACACCTCCTCAGTCCTTGCGCTGAAGGGCATGAAGAACAGGGCAGCCTATAGTGCCTCCAAAGGTGCAGTGGTTTCACTGACAAAGGCAATGGCAGCAGATCATATGGAGGATGGCATACGAGTGAACTGTATCTGCCCTGGAACGACTGACACGCCATCCTTGGCGCGTCGCATACTAGAATTCCCTGATCCCGAGGAGGCACGAAAGCAGTTCATAGCCCGGCAGCCGATGGGGCGATTCGGGACGCCTGAGGAGATAGCAGAGGGTATACTCTACCTTGCCCTTGCAGAGTTTGTGACGGGCATCAGTCTATCAGTTGATGGTGGCATAACAGTCTAGATTCATGCTGAGCTACTGAACGCGCTGAAGGAACTCAATTGTCCGACTAAACAGCTCTTCCTTGTACTTGTCCTCGTTCATCATGGGATGATGTGCTCCCTCAATCAGGTGAATCTCCTTTCTCTCTGAGGCAATAGCCCGGAAGATCTTCTCTGCACTGTTTCTTGTTACCGCACCATCAGCGGTTCCCTGAATGATGAGAGCTGAGCAACTCACGTCACTTAGGGCCTTCTTCAGTCGCGACAGGGCATCAAACATGACAAGCCCAATGTTCGTTGGGATCCAGTCATATCCGATCCATCCTCTCTCTCTCAGCCACTTGGGTATTGATGTTTCGTGCGTCTTCGGAATGGCTCGCCTAAGAAGTGGAATCTTGCTCAGGGTGGGAAGTACATACAGAAGGCGAGTCGCAACATCGTAGGGAGTGGCCCATGTCACCACGCCACCTACTTCCATTCTCTCTGAGGCCGTGAGCAGAGCCAATACTCCCCCAGCGCTATGCCCCATGATGAATACCCGTTCGCAGGTCTCTAGGAGTCGTTCGAGCCCTGACGTGGCATCCCTGAGCCAGTCATCCAGGGTCACATCGAAGAGGTCCTCTGGCCTTGTCCCAAATCCGGTCAATGAGGGTAGCCAGACAGTCATACCTGTCTTCTCATGCAAGAGATGTGCGAACTCCTTCAGGTCCCACGCGGTCCCCCCTCCCGCACCGTGAAGGAGAAGGCATCCCCTAGCTTCTCCCTCTATGTACAGAGGTTCAGCGCCGACCAGATAATCGGTCATGTGTGCGCACCTCCTCCATGCTCCTTCCTGAGTGCGTCAAAGTCAGGGTCTATGTTGATTCGACGAAGGATGAGCGCTGCTGCTAGAACGAATGGGGCGTATACTGGTCCCCACCACATGAATCCCGATAGTTCACTTCCAGAGAAGATGACGGACAATTCAATGAGGGCACCTAGGAGGACACTCGAAAGAGCCTGGAACAGGTTCAGAGGTACGCCAAGGAAGCCTGCGTATATCCCTGATCTATTCTCCCCGGTGACAATCTCATCGACCTGGGCGATGTCGGCAGGCACAACATAGCTCATGAGGTAATATATGGACATGCCAGCCCCTATTGGGATGAAGAAGAGGGTCGCAGCCAATGCGTAACCGACGAGAGAGCCAATCTCTCGCAGGACGAGAGTCAGAGGTGTGAATAGTGCAAGTAGTACTATCCCTACGATGAGAGACCTCTTCTTCCCAAGTCGTCGTATTCCCGTCAGCCAGATATAGAAGAACGCTATCGTCGACCCGAGCATTGCTAGAGCAGCCGGCATGAGCGCCTCGATGCTGTCGAGGAACATGACCTGTCGGAGGAAACCGACAAGGCTCTGTGATATTGCTATGAGTGTGAAGGAGAGAAGACCGACGACGATGGTCCATCTCAGAAAGGTCTTGTTCCCTACGGCGACTCGGGTTTCTTCACGTAGATTCCTCTCAATTGGCTCGATTCCTGGCCTTGCTCTGATGACAATCATTGATGGAAGCATGAACAGGAGCGTAATTGCGCAGAAGATTAGGAGCAGAGTGAGTCCCAGCTCGCTGAGCTGTTCTGGCGGTCCTGCTGCGAACAACAGGGGTGTCATGAAACCCATGACGCCTCCCGTTGTGTCCCCTGCGAAGTTGAACGTGTTCATGAACCCGGAAGTAAGAGGTCTCTCACCCTCATCCGTGATCTCAGGCAGCCATGCCTGATGCGCAGTCATGGCGAAGGCGTAGAAGAACTTGAAGAGGCAGAGAAAGACCGTGTAGTACAGGAAGAGAGTCAGTTCCAGTGCCGGATTTGCAGTATCGAGGAACCAGTTGGGCACGAATATCAGGAATGCTGAGATGACAATACACGGCGTGCCAATGACCACAAACGGCCGTCGCCTTCCCCATCTGCTCTTCAGGCTGTCACTGTAGTATCCAATGTACCAGTGCGTCAGACCAATGACAACGTAAGATAGCGCCAGTGATAAGCCATTGAGAAACCAGTTCAGCTGAAAACTTGTCCCGTACACATAGAACGCAGAGATAGTTATCATGGTCATCAAGAGTGTTGGACCGAATCTACCCATCGAGTACCCTATCTTTTTCGGTAGAGAGAGCATGGTCATCCGTCCCGCCTTGTCTTACCCTGCTATTGAGTCTGCTGTTCTTCACGGAGGCTGAAGATATGGCTGTCTGAAACCCTATTTCATCGTGTAGTCCAGCCGCCATCAATCCGGAGATCAGAGCCGGTTGTATACGACGATTCGTCACTGGCCAAATACAGGATTCCAAGCGCCACCTCATCAGGAGTCGCCCACCGTTTGAGAACGCCCTCCTCCTCGAACTCCTTTCGCACGACCTCATAGTCGACCCCTCTCTCCCTCGCCTGCTTTCTGACATCGCTCACGAGCATTGGGGTGTCAGTAGCTCCGGGTGAAACACTGTTCACTCTGACCCCGTAAGGTGCAAGGTCGAGGGCGAGAGCACGTGTGAACCCAAGTATCCCAGCCTTGGTAGAGCAGTAGTTCGCATGATTGACCTGTCCTATGTGGGCGGCGACAGAGGCCAGGGTCACTACTGAGCCAAATCGCTGCTTCTTCAGATATAGAATGGCGTGTTTACAGGTATAGTACGTACCTTTGAGATTGACGTTAATCAAAAGGTCATAGTCCTCATCTGGGAAGTCTTCGACGGGTCCTACCCTGACCACGCCTGCGTTTGCTATGAGGACATCGATTCGCCCATACTTCTTGTAGGTGTAGTCAATCATCTTCTTCACCTGAGATGAGTCAGTCACATCGACCTTCATGATCTCAGCTCGGTCTCTCCCCTTCTTCAATAGCTGAAGGGTTTCTTCCAAGCCCTTCTCATCTACGTCGGACAGGACCTGAATAGCACCCTCCTTCCCCAGAAGAATGGCAGTTGCTCGACCAATGCCTGATGCAGCCCCTGTCAGAATGACTATCTTGTCTTTCACTCTCATCACGTTCAACCTCACTTGACGAATATCCGCTTGTCCAGACTCGAGATACGCTCGCACCCCTTCTTGGTGATATGATAGCAGTCCTCAATACCAATCAGACCGAGGTCCTTGAAGTTCTGCCAGACCTCAATGTCCACGACCATGTTCTCCTCAATCAGGAAGTTTGCCTTGCCCATACGAGAGAACACTTGCGCCTCCTCGCACTCAAGGCCGATACTGTGGCAGGTGATAATGGGCTTGACCTCAGGTTTGAGAGGTTGGTGGAACTTCATGGTGGCCTTGTAGACCTCATTCGGGTCTGCTCCAGGCCTAATCTGGTCAACACAGAACTCTTGGACCTTGATCATCCGCTCCACGACCTCGTCAGCGCCCTCCGGGATATCCCCAATCACCACATGTCGGCTGACATCAGAAACATACCCCTTCCAGACCGCCCCGATATCCAAGCGTGCGATGTCCCCTCTCTTCATCACAGTGCCCACACCCGGAGCCTCGGGGTCTGCAGAACCAATGCCAATGGTGAGATGGTCCCATCCCTCTGCCCCCTCGTCCACGATAGTCCTTCGTGCCATCTTGAGCAGGTCATAGTCTACTATGCCTTCGTGAATTCCTCCAATGGTCTGCTCTATAGCCTTCTCTGCAATTGCGGTTGACCTCTTTATTCTCTCCCGCTCCTCCTTCGACTTCACAAGGCGCATTCTGAGGAATGCACTGTCCCCATCAATGAACTTCACCCCGGAGAACTTGGATGCTAGATGCTCTGCCTGATACCGGGGCATCAATGACTCAAGCCCCACAGTCTTGCCGCTCTCCACTCCCCATTCTGCCAGTTTGTCAGATACCATTTTCATCGCCTGTTGTGGTGAGATGATACCTGTGGCATCCTTGACCCAGGAGAACTTGTCAAGGCTCGAGAAGACCATCCAGTAGAAGAGGCTAACCTCGCCATCCCTGCGAATGAGTGCGATATATGGGAACTGATTCTTTAGCACCCAGAGGATGGGATTGTTTGCCACATGCAGGGTGGGAAGGCCTGTCGTATAGAACACGTTCACATCAGTAGACGCTACGAGGACGTCAATGCCCTGTGCATCAAGAATCTCAGATGCACGTTTCTTGTCAAACCCAATTGGCTTCATGGGTATCACCTATATCATTTATCGAACAGGTCCATGAACACCTCGAGCTTCTGGAGATCCGCCATATTGCCGCTCAGTTTCAGTTCGCCCATCATGAAGGTCTCCATCGGGTCGACCTCCCCATTGCAGATGCCAAGAAGCAGGTCGGACTCGACCTTGAGGCTCATCTCAGGATTGCTGGCACTTCCCTCCACGAGCCGAGCCTTGTTTGTCCCATCGAAGATCATCTGGACCGAGAAGCCTAGATCTTCAACAACTATCAGGAAGGTCTTCTTGAATCCCTTAAACTGCTCGGCCACAGCAGCATTGTTCTCAAGCAATGCTACCCATCTCCGAAGTGCCTTCATTATCTCATCTTTCTTAGCCAAACCATCTCTCCCTTCTGCGGAAATGCCAACCGTCATACCCTGTCACGGGCTATTTAGGTCTTGTCAAAATCCTCCGGAGATGTGGCATTCGTCAACAACATCATCTCACTTTATTGCCTCAAGTGCTACCTGCCGCCTTCCAAGGAGAAATGAGCTCATGACGATCAGGCCCACACCTGCAAAGAAGAGGACAAGTGAGAGGGCAGTCGGAGCAGGCAAGAAGAATATCAGGAGGAAGACAAGTCCTGGTATGATCTGAATTGGGACCTGCTGTATCGGGATTATCAGATTGGCTTGCCCTGACAGGAATGCACTCTGCAGCGTTCCAAGAGCGAATATATTATCTAGGACCAAGATGGCCGCTGAGATCGAGAAGAGCCCGAGTTCGAGGAGAACGAACGTGCCATCAAAGACATGCACAATCGTTCCCATCAGAATTGCTATCCAGTAGTTCGACATCGAGATGAACAGCCCTGACATCAGTGCTCTTGCTATTGCTCGTATCTTTGTCCACCTGCGGTGTGATGCCTCAAGAATGAGTATCATCACGATTAGTGCAGAGGTGAAAAGCGCAACTCTCGTCAGGAATCCAGTTTCTAGAAAATCGAACACGACGATATCGATGACCAGTCCGCTGAAGGCAATCGTGAAGATTGCAGTCATTATCAGGGTGATTCCAATGACCTCTGTACGAGTCAGCGTTTCGCCTATGAGCTTCACCGACCCGATTGCGAGGACAATGAGCCCTACCGCCATGAGTCCGGGTATCAGCGCGGGGCCGATGTAGACCTGAGCCAGCATGAAGAAGGCAGTCCCTATGGCAATTTGAAATAGAAGCCCCAGAAGCCACATGCGCTTCTTCACGAGCGAACGAAAGAACCTCTGTTCCTTGGCCTCAGTCGGTAGGTCGTTGACGACCTTCTTCTGAAGAAGCGTCCCGAAATTGTTGCTTATTCCTGAGGCAATGGCGAGGAAGACCCCATAGAGATACGACATGAGCAGTCCCATCCTCTACTTGTATCCGATTCTGTACATCCATGCATGTCTTAAGGATTCTCATCCATGGGGCAAAGACAAGCCTTATGCCACGGTTTGTCTATTGTTATGCCATGGATCGCGTGAGGTTTGGAGTGATTGGATGTGGCAACGCGGCCTCATTCCATGTTCTCCCTTTCAAGAAGCTAGAGGATTCGAAGGTGCAGTATGTCGCTGCCTACGACGTGGATGAGAAGGCTGTGCTTACTTTCTCAAAGAGGCATGGACTGACCCCATACACGGACATTGACAAGTTTCTAAGGAGTGACATTGACGCTGTGCTCATCGCTGCTCCGCACTATCTGCATGCCCAGGTCACGAAGACAGTAGCCGAGGCAGGAAAGCACGTCCTCTGCGAGAAACCTATGGCGACCACACTG
>PRDH01000071.1 GCA_003345545.1 Candidatus Thorarchaeota archaeon | reverse complement strand
GACGCTATTGGCTTTATGGAAACCCAGCCTCTCTGCAACCTTCTGCGACCCTTCATTCTGAGAACCAGTGACATACCATAGCGTTCTCACCTGCTTCTCCCTCGCAAGTTGAACGATGGCTTCGGTGATCTTGGTGCCATAACCTTTCTGTTGAGACGCTTCCCTTACTCGTAGTCCCTGTACCCAAGCAATGTTTGTTCCGTCGATGGTTCCAAGATTGCAGAGTGCAACGAGCTCCTTTCCCTCAAAGATACCGATTACATTATCATGGGGGTCATTGGCCCATGTCGGGAAGGCAGTCGGAACATAGTCATTGCCATCCCCAATAGTCGCGCAGAGACTGTCGACCTGGATTTGGTCTTTGATGGTCAGTTCGCGGAGTTTACTTGGCATGCAAATCTGGTCTGCATGTGTTGCTTAAGAACCGTATGAAATGGATTCCTTTGACAGTATCCAACTAGTGCTTCTTTCGAGGTCAATTCCGTGTTTCGCAAGTATGCCACCGCTAACGTCTTATTCTCTCAGAACAGAGGAATATTCGAGGCGGATGTCATATGGAGATCGTGGAGCTAGCTGGCATGAACAGGCAGGAACTGCGAGCCTTTATCGATGAGGTCCCATCAATCTGGGAGAAGAAGAGCGGCGTTTTTGATCGGGGAATGAATCCTCTCTTGCGCAACTTTGGCGAAAAGGGTAACCTGCTATTCGGGGTTCACGTTTACAGTATCGGATCGCAGGGCGTCGCAGTCATTCTGACAGAACACGACAACGATACAAACAGAGCGACGATGAGAATCCACATGACAGCGCTCGTAGGACTCGGTGGTCCTTCGGAATGGGTGCATGGAGAGAAGAAACTTCGCGATGCCATTGACGAGTGCAAGGAAGAAACACTAGCTGTAGTGAGAGCACAGTACAGCGGAGACTTGGGCTGGCGCGGACTGAGTTTCAAGTGTCCCAGCTGCGGTGCCTCTTACTTCGTGTCTCGCCGGTTGGTTGACAGCGAAGGAAAGACCAGGTGTCAGAACTGCAACAGAATCGTGTCGGCTGTTGCAGAATGAAGTCCGAGAAATGGGACGCACCAGAAGAGGCAATTCAGGACAGTACGGATTCGAGTGGTTCTAGTAATGGCTGGCGTGGCATGGCTCTACTGCATCAAGCAGGTTTCTGAAATATGAGACAGTAGTGATGATGGACGTTTGAAACATACGTAGTCGGGTAGCCCCAACAGCCGAGCTTCTTGTTGTCCTGGCACCAGATCATCTCTTGGCGCAGGTCATAATCGTCAGACACTCTCCTTGCCAGGTCCCATGCAATAGGTTTCAATAGTCCGTCGACATTTCTCATGTTTTGAACAACAATCGTGAGATACGCCTTGTTTCTCAACAATGGTCTCAATCCACTGAACAATGAGCCCAGAGCCTCGATATACTCATAGTATGACGTGATGTTTCCAAGGTCCTTCTCAGAGTCGCTGTAGTACTGTTTCAGTCCCCGTCGGCCCCTTGCCCTTTGAGCCGAGTCATTTCCTCCACGGGACTTCCGAAGCATATCCCAATAGGGCGGGGAAGTGATCAGATAGTCAAAGGCAGGTGAAGATTCTCCGAATTGCTCAGCCATAATACTCATTGACTCTCTTGCATCTCCCATAAGGAAATGCTGCTCTCCAGACCCCTTTGTTTCCAGGAGCATTTTCAGTCCAGACTCCACGAATTCTCCATGTAGCTCAATGCCAACAGCATTTCGTGACAACTCCTTGCATGCAATGAGTGTACTCCCAACTCCCGCGAACGGGTCGAGAACCCAACTCCCTCTCTTGGTGAAAAAACTGATGAAGCGTTGCACAAGTTCCTCTGGATACTTGGCCGGGTGATCCATCTGCTCAGTTGTTCTTGAACGGGGATTTACAATGAACCACGACTTCGTGGATTTCACCCACTCTCTTGCTTCAAGGTCATTCAGAGTGTTCATCTGAGTACGTGCCAAAAACATCACCTGTAAACTAATGACTGTTCAGGAGTCATAAGTCTAGCTCTTAAAGATGTGACATAGTCATTCCTTTCATCCCGGCTTCAATCACATTGGCACAATTGGTGACGATCCTCCCGCGATGAATTGAAAGCTGGGTCCCCTATGACTCCTCATGATTTCCGATGAACTTAATTCAAGATACTTCATGGTGCTAATATATAATAAGGGAGCAATCGGCGATGATATCCATCTGGAAACAAAAGACTGCACTGATGACCGGATTGATACTAGGAATCGCTCTTGGTGCAGGAGGCCTGGTCTTCTTCAGTCCGCCATTTGAAGGAGGAATCACTGCGACCGTGACTACTGCAGGGTCCTCGACGGTCTATCCCCTTTCGCAGGTCTGGGCAACGTACTTCTCTACAGACAATCCTGGCCTGTCATTGAATCCAAGCTCTGGCGGAAGCGGCCTCGGACAGTCCCTCATCAGTCAGGGGCTCATAGATGTTGGTGCCTCAAGTTCCTATCCAAAACAGGACTACATTGACAAGAATCCTGCAGTTGAGATACTTCCCGTATCTGCAGACGCCCTTGCAGTCATTGTGAACGAGGGAGTAAATGGTTCCGAGTTCAGGATGGACTGTGATATGGCTGTTGCAGTGTTTCAAAGAAATGTAACAACTTGGGAGAGCTTTGCCGCGACCTTTGGCGTTGGCATTGTCCAGACGGGGATAATAAGTGTGTACGTTAGGTCCGACGCCAGTGGTACGACCGCTACTTTTGCCAAATGGCTTGAAACCGCAGATGAGAACATCAATGAAAACGGAGCAGAGTACGAATGGCGACTTGGACACGAAGAGGCTCTCTCATTTCCAGCTGGCGTAAACTCTGTTGATGGAAACCCGAGCGTGTCATCAGGAGTACTCTCTGATGACCATGCAATCGGGTACGTGAGTCTGGCTTTCATGGAGGAGGCTGTCATCGTCGACCTATACAATCCCGGAAACAATCAATGGGTGACGCCATCGGTCGCGAATGCCGTCAAGGCGATTCCAGCTAATCTCACAAGTCCTGGGCTGGATCTAATGAACGCAAACATAGATGGAGCATATCCAATTGCCCGGTTGCTCTTCTACCTGGTAAATCGTGACTATCTTCGAACCTATGCAGTCACATATCTGTCCTGGTGTCTCTTGCAGGGTCAAATTCATGTGTCGCAGGTGGGCTATGTGCCGATCAATGGAACATCTGTTCAGACTTACTCGCTCAGCGTTGTGACCGACCTTGCCCAGAACATATCATGAAATCATGAATCTAGAAGCGGCGATAGAACAATGGTAGAACAGAATGAGAGTGCTAATATAAAGGATGATGAAGCAAACAGGGCATTAATGACAAGTGTTAGAGGGGCATTCTTTAAGTCTATATCCGACTTCCGTAATGCAGATAGACCTGGCAAGATAGACCGCATTGGTCGCATCGGACTCCTTGTCCCTGCAGTCGCGAGCACACTCATCATCGTTCTCATCCTTGCTTTTCTTTGGTATGAATCTGTTCCAATATTCGTCAGTCCAATTGGAGGCCCTGGAATCATCGTCAGCCCGACGTGGGATCCTAATAGAGATCTCTACGGAATTGCCATATTCATAGTTGGTTCTCTGATGTGCACTGGGATTGCAGTTGGCCTGGCCGTACCTCTCGGAATTGGAGGAGCACTCTTCCTGAGCGAGTTCTGCCCCATTCGGCTTCGGCAGCCCATCAAGATGATCATTGAGATGATGGCTGCGATTCCCTCAATCGTCTACGGTCTATGGGCATACCTCGTCCTTGTGCCATTTGTCAAGAACAACATTGCACCCTTGGCACAGAGTACGTCCAACGGTCTCTCACTGTTGGCAGGCGGTCTAATCCTGGCAATTATGTTGCTTCCGACAGTGGTTACGATATCCGCTGATGCCCTTCAGACAGTGCCTATGAGCTTTCGTGAGGCCTCTCTTGCTCTCGGAGCAACTCAGAGTGAAACATCGCGGAAAGTAGTTCTCTCTGCAGCTCTTCCAGGTGTTGGGGCAGCAGTTGTGCTGTCACTTGGAAGAGCTGTTGGCGAAACCATGGCTGTGCTCATGGTGACGGGCAACTCGCTTCAGATTCCTTATTCCCTCTTTGATCCGACCTACGTAATGACAAGCATCATCACAAACCAGCTAGGGTATGCGTTTGTGTTCCCACTCTGGAGGTCCGCACTATTCGCTGTTGCTTTCATCCTGCTCATCATGTCAGTCTGCTTCACACTGACAGCCAAGCTCTTCATCAGATGGGGTATGAAGACACGGGGGTACATCTAGATGACAGCTAAACTTGATTCAGAGTCAAGTCTCCAAAGGCTTTATGGACGCATTGGACTTCGAGATGCGGCAAAATCCCGACGCCACCTCTCGGACTATCTGTTCAGGATTATCTTGGGCATATTAGTCGTCATCATTGTACTGCCCTTCTTCTTGATTCTGATTCAGGTTACGGGGGTTGGATTCTCACAAGTCTTTGGAACAGGACCTGGGCAGGGTCTTGAATTCCTGTCTACATTTCCGGGGGCAGGTCTCATGGGAGGGATACGAAATGCCTTTGTTGGCACTGTGGAGCTAATAATCTTGGCATCTATAGTCGGCATTCCTCTAAGTGTATGTGGGGCGGCGTATATCATTGAGTACACACGGCCTGGTCGCATTAGAGAGATAATCGAGTTCACCTCAGATGTGTTGGCAGGGATACCTTCCATTGTCTTGGGAGCCTTCGGTTTTGCCTTCCTTGTTGACTTCCTTCATCTAGGAATGGGTATTGTTGCTGGGAGTCTTACTCTTGCATTCATGATGATACCAACTATTCTCAGAACCACTGAGGAGGCTCTTCGCGCAGTACCGATGTCTCTGAGAGAAGCCTCACTCGCACTTGGAGCGACCAAGTGGTCCACAACTTGGAGTGTGACTCTTCGCGCCGCATTCCCTGGAGTCATCACAGGAGTGCTGCTAGCGGTCGGCAGGGTCATGGGTGAAACTGCCCCCTTGATTTTCACGGCTGGAAATAGCCTCATCGTTCCAACGGAATTGACAGGTCCCGGCTCCTGGGTTGCTTCTATGCCCTACACAATCTGGGCTTATATCAGCGACCCTCGTGAGTACCTCCAAGTCAAGGCGCACGGAACTGCACTAGCGCTCATGATGATGGTGCTGGCAGTCGATCTGATTGCGAATCTCATCTCAAGAAAAGTAACAAGGAGGATCGTATAGATGTCAGAATATGAACATCATATAGAGATCAAAGGGCTTTCAACATGGTTTGGAAAGAAACACATCCTGAAGGATATCACATGCACCTTCAAAGACAATTCAGTGACTGCGATTATGGGTCCAAGCGGGTGCGGCAAATCAACGTTATTGAGGACGATCAATAGGTTGAATGACCTTGTGCCTAGTTTTCGCCATGAAGGAGTTGTCCTGTTTCGAGGAACAGACATCTATGGAACGGGCTCGAGTGTGTACGATTTGCGAAAACACATCGGGATGGTTTTTCAAAAACCAAACCCGTTTCCAATGAGTGTACATGATAACATTACCTATGGACCAAAGCTCCATGGTACAAAGGATGAGGATGAGCTGGAGAAGATTGTAGAGAATTCACTTCGCAAAGCGGCCCTCTGGGATGAAGTAAAAGATGAACTGCAGCATCCTGCTCCCAATCTATCCGGTGGTCAACAGCAAAGACTATGTATTGCGAGAGCATTATCTGTTGACCCGCCAGTCCTGTTGATGGACGAACCCGTGTCCGCATTGGATCCGATAAGCGCAGCCAAGATTGAGGAGTTAATTGTGGAACTGAAGAAGGACTATACAATCATTCTCGTGACTCACAATGTTCAACAAGCATTCCGAGTGTCAGATCAGGCTGCATTTCTGTATCTGGGCGAGTTGGTGGAGTTCGATGAAACAAAGAGAATCCTCGAGGCGCCGGCAGACGCGAGAACCGAGGCATTCATTACAGGACGCATAGGATAGGTGAATGTCATGTCTATACAACTACAAAAGCACATGAAATCAATCAATGACAAAGTGAGAGAACTGGCCGAAATGTCCACAGGCGCGTTCATGAATGCCATGAAAGCATTCGAGGCCCTCGACCAGAATCTTGCAGCTGAGGTACGCTCGACTTCAGAGATAATCGAGCAGAAGTCTCTGGGCATCGAGGACAACGTTTTTGAAACAATCGCAAGAAGACAGCCTGTCGCAAAGGACCTGCGTGAACTCGCAACTTATCTTTCAGTTGCACATCATCTCTACAGAATAGGACGTTATGCTTACAAGGTTTCCCACATCGTGCGACTCTGTGAGGGTATGGAGCACTTCAAAGAGCTTGTTTCACTTCCTTATCTCGCTGAATTGGCCAAGCAGACAATTGACATAGCAATGAGGGCTGTGTTGGATAGAGACCTCACCCACATAGGCGAGCTTGAGAAGCTCGAGGCAATTAGCGACAAGGAAACCTCCGATATGTTTGAGGAAATAGCAGACTACTTGCGAAAGAGAAATGACATCACCAAGATGGCTATGTTCTATGTCATAGTCGGTCGTTATTGCGAGCGTGCAGCGGACCATGCCTTCTCAATAGCTGAACGTGCTGTCTATATGGTAACGGGAAGACGAGTGAAACTCGGCCTTGCGTACAAAGGGCAATCAAGCCAAGCGCCACACTGATTCTGATGCTCAATCGCAATATCTTAATCTTATGAATACTCTGTTACTCAGGCCGGTGACATCCATATGGATTCAACTCTGGATGTTGTAAAGAAGGAAATCAAGGCTCTCTTGGAGAACCTCTACGAGACTGTTGCTACAGCCTTGGAGCGTTCCATGAAGGCGTTTGAGGACTTCGATAGCGATTTGGCTGATTCAATCACGAAGAAGGCTCGTTACATAGAGAAAAACCACCATGCCATAGAAGACAAGATCTTTGAAGCCATAACATCACACCAACCACGAGACAAAGAACTACGTCGTTTCATTGCATATCTGAACACTTCCAATGGTCTCCAAAGCGTGGGCCGTTTCGCTACGAAAATCGCAGAGATAGTGAAAATGAGCGAAGGCTTAGATCATTTCAAAGAGCTCATCACATTGCCCTACCTCGCTGAGCTTGCCACTGCTGCTCTAAGTATTAGCATGCGCGCGGTAATTGACGAGGACCTGAGTGAGATTGATGAACTTGAGAAACTGGATGCACAGAGTGACAGTGAGTCCGCTGACATGTTCCAAGAGATTGCAAACTATCTTGGTCATCTGCGAGGTATCAGCAATATCGCCATGTTATACGTCATTGTTGGGAGATACTTTGAACGTACCGCAGACCAAGCAATCTCCATCGCTGAGTACGCAGTCTTTCTGGTGACTGGCAAGAGAAGGAAACTCGGTCTAGCCTACAAGGGAACCGATGATGTCAGCGATGTTGCTATAGATATCTAGTACTTGCCTCTCTCACGAATCTTCTTCACAAGCTCTTCAAACGCGACATCGACATTCTTGTTCTCAAGTGCACTCGTTTGAATGTGCTTAAGCCCTCGAGCCTCCAAGATGCCTCTTATCTGCGCGTCGGTAATCACCGACTCAAGGTCGATCTTGTTCTCGACTGCGACGACAGCTACTTTTCCAGCTGCTGCGTAGAGAGAGTTGAGCCATCTGTCGATATGTTCGAGCGACTTCAAATTCGTTCGGTCAAAGACGAAGAACGCCCCGGATGCATTTGCGCAATATTGCTCTCGAAGCTGCGCGAAGGATTCTTCTCCTCCAAGGTCCCAGATGATCTGTTTATGGAACTCGCCATCCAACTCCAATGTCTTGATATGCAGTACTGCACCAATCGTCCTCGTCATGTCTGGCGATAGAGTGTCATACACATAGCGCTGTATGAGTGATGTCTTGCCTACTTGTGAATCGCCTAGAAAAACTAGTTTATGCACAAAATCCGGATTCCTCGTAGACAATTTGAAACACCCTTGACATAGTTCTACTTTAGAGTCTTCATCCCCTTGCTACGCGCTTTCGTCAGTATCTTACGCGTCATCTCTTGAAAAGCATCTTCGACGTTTGTGTCTTCCTTCGCACTCGTCGGAATGATTTTGAGACCGTATTTCTTGATTATCTGGTCCTTCTGTTCTTTCGTAACTGCACTCTTCAAGTCTACCTTATTCTCAAGCATGACGAGAGGTATATCCCCGGCTACTGCATGAAGGGCCTTGAGCCATTCGTCTATTCGTCCAATGGTCTCAGGGCGTGAAGTGTCAAAGACGAAAAACGCACCGCTTGCATTCTGGTAGTACGCTCGGCGGAGTTGTGAGAAGTTGTCCTGACCTGCAATGTCCCAAATCACCAATTTGACCAACGTATCCTCAACTTGAACCATCTTTAGATGGATGTCGGTTCCAATGGTCGCGAGGTAGTCACCCTCAAATGAGTTGTATACAAATCTGCCAACAAGCGAAGTCTTGCCCACGGCCCCCTCACCGAGGAAGACTATCTTGAAGAGATACGCAGCACTATCCGCCAGAGCCAGCACACCCCACTTGAAGCGTTATATTTCGTTGTTTGAGCCAATCATCTAATAACACTATCGCCCTCAATGAGGCTGGCAGAGAGAATCCTCCAGTACTCATAACTCTCACCAAAAGCCAAAAAAGTGGAAGTGGCAGCCTAAATGGGCAGGTCGAGAAGATGCAGATTGGAACCTTTGCTCGCACCACTGAACAAGTCATCCGGGGTCTAGAAAGCAATCCTGATTTCGTTGATCTCAGGCTAGACTATGAACACACGTTTGATTTCTCTCTGGTGAAACCTGCCTTGAGCAAAGCAGGCGTTACCTGCACTCTGCATCTACCGAGCAATCCTGAGTGGGAGCCCATTGATATCAGCCGCGACATTGTCCCATACCTTGAACTAGGCGGAACAATTGAAGCTGAGTTAGTGACATTTCACTCTCCACTTTCGTCACTCTTCTATAGCGATGAGGTAATTGATGATTTTCTGGAATCTTTCCCTCTTGCCTACGATGCGGCTAGAGAATCGGGAGTTACCCTCGCTGTCGAAACTCTGTGCCACAGCTTCACAGAGCTAACGCTGTTCTTCGACCAATTCCCTGAGGTACGACTGGTTCTTGATATCGGACACGGGCAAATCCTCTCCATGCAGAATCGAGCTCTGGGACATATCGAGACTTTCCAGAATCACATTGAGATGGTGAATGTTCATGATAATAACGCGGGCGACAGATATAGAGAGGTACTGAGCAGTAGGTCGCTTGCCTCCATCTCCAGAGAGGAATTACGAGAATTGGGTCGGCAATGTGACGAACATATGCCCATAGGTGAGGGAAAACTCGACTTTGTCCATATCTTCGCATCTCTAAAAGAGTATCAGTATGATGCTCGCTTCCTGATGGGCTGCTCTGATCCCAGCGCATTTCTGGAAGAACGCAGGAAGTTCCTTGCCCTTTGGAAATCAGCCTAGACTCTCTTTGCGAGGGTGTCTATGAGCTTCCTGATTTCCTGAATACCTACTTTGTCTCCAGCTTTGTTATAGAGCGCATAGGCAATTTTGACAACACGGAGTGCCTCATCTCCCTTGCCCTGAACAATGAAGAATCTAGCCTGTTTCATGCGTGCAGCTGCCATGGCACTGTACACTTCTCGAGGGTACTCGAACATGTCGACATTGATGGTCTTGCCACAGTCCGGGCAAGTGATGACCAGGTCTACCGCCTCGTCGACTACCTGTTTAGAGGGTTTTGCAGATGCTGCCGGTTCCTCTGGCGAAGACCATGCAATCTCTCCGGCATCTTCAACGTTCTGGGATTTCTCTCCCTCTTGGTCATACCTTGACGAAGAGAAGTCAGCAGAAAGGCTCGGCGACACTCGGCTCTGTTCCTGGGGCGTGTCGGAAGACAAATGTTTCGTTCCATGACCCTGCTTCTCAACAAATGCAGACTTGGAACCAAGTATAGACTCCTCCAACTGCGACGATGTTGGAGCAGAGGGAGCCATCATGCCCTCTGCCTCAGGGGGTAAGGGTTCACTACCTTCCATCATGCGCGGCGCGGGGACTTCGTCACTGCCTGCCATCGCGCCTGGCCCTTCTAATAGTTCTCGTACCTCACTTGCTCGAAGCATTCGGGTTTCAACGATTCCTGATCCATCTGCTTCATCGATACCCACGGATTCTGCCTTTGCAAAGGCTTCTCGTGCTTTGTCGAGCTCTGACTTGTGTTTTGAAGCTCCCGCGGTTCGAACACGGTCCTTACTTACCTCGCTAGGCCTAATGAATCTATCCTGAGTTGCAGGAGGCGATGCCTCTCCTGAGCCAGCACTGGAACGCTCCCTGGATCCGATAGTTGTTCGTCCCGTTTCAGGGACTGCCGACTTCGCAGGGGCAGATGGAGTTCGAGGTTTTTCCGGCTTGATTAGAGATGCTCCACATCTAATGCAGAATTTTCGTGTAGGCTCATTAGCTTTCCCACACTTGTCGCAAGTACGCAATGACCTCACCTCAGGTATCATCAACATACTCTATATTACTGATTAAGCTTTGCTCAATATATGGCATTGGAATGAGGAATCGACTCTGTTCTCTCTTGATACTGGATGAGGAGATGCTCATCAGACCGCCATAAGGGCCGATGAACCTTCTGAGGCTCCTTTAGAATACCTGATAAGTTGTTTTGCACATCGGTGGAACGTGAAGAATCTCGCAGTAGAGAATAACATGAGCACCATGGAAACGTAATTATAGTTGCATTCTCAAGTCGGTTGTTTCAAGATGGAAGACAACGAAATTCACTTCGTGTATCCTATTTCCTGGATTACAGTTAGTCCTGCATTCACTGACTTCATGACGAAGTTGTTCAAAGAAGCGAAAAAGGATATCACTATAGCAGATTTCGCCTCAGGAGAGCATGATAGAGTCCCCTCGTTCTTCATTAGGCATCTCCCTAGACTCCTCGGGCTTCAAGATGAATCGATAGGTAAAGTCTATGTCTACAGTATAGATTTGCATAGTCTCCGATTGGATAGTCTGTTGGGGAAACATGAGGAATCTCATCTCTTGGACAGAGCAAGGGTTGTGCGTGCGAAGATAGAGTCAATGGATCAAGATGCAGCGATGAGACCTGCAATGACTGAGTTCATTCAAGAACACCCAGACACAGCGATATGGCTTGATGATTTCCTGATTGAAGAAAATCGCTTTCCTCCGGAATGTTTTGACCTGGGTGTACTCAATAACGACATAATTGGCTACATGCTGGAATACTACCAGACTCATAGTGATGTTATAGTTGGCCTTCAGAAGGTTCGCAGTTCGATACGCACAGGGGGTCTCTTGGCAGTGACTATGCCTTGTTCTCTCTATGTCTTGAACAACGTTGCAGCGCTGGAGAAATCCGGTTTTGAGTTTCTCGAGGGATTCGATGTTGATTTGTCTACAAAGGAAGTCACGTTCGTCGAGAAGGATGCAGAGCCAGGAACAATGAGTCGTCTGGGGCATTATACACTTCTCTTGTTCACAGCAAAGTGAAAAATGCGAAGTATCCGTCAGGCATGGCCTTCTTTCTAACAGTCCTGCTAGTTTAACCGCGCTAGATTTATCGGCAAAACTTTATAGTGTCCCTGCACTGTACAGACCTATCACGGTTCAGGCGATTCTATAATGTCTTCGGATAAGAAGCTCACCGACAAGGAAAAAGATGCTCTGCAAGAGGCCCTAAAGAGCGCGGCTCTCTCCGATGCTGAATTGGAGCGAATGGCTGTGGGAGTTGACGAATCTGGGGAAACTATTAGGTCCGTTGAAGACGGTGGAGAACTTATCGATGCTGCGGCCCTCGCCCTCAACTTTGTAGAAGGACTTGAAACCACCGCACCAGTTGAGCGACGTGGTGGCAGCGATGCAGTCGCAGGGTTCGATGCTCTTCTGGCGAAGTTGGAAACATTGCGTTCTGATATTTCCCAACTGCAAAGGGGTGTTGTAGGCGTCTTTGCAGCACAGCTACTCACATTCAGAGGAAAAGTTGTCGAGCTCAAATCACGCATCTCTGAAGAGATGGTTGAAAGGCTTAGAATGAAGTTCTTCAAGCAATTCATCGAAACAACTTTCGTCGATATCGTTGATAATGAATTCGCAGCGCTTGAGAAGGAACTAGTGGACAAGATTGTGGAGCAGACCCAAGAGCGCTTCAAAGAATTCGCCCAGAGGGTTCGGGAATCTGAAGTCGACCTTCGTAGTACCATTGTTGAACAACAAGACGTTGTTCGATCTTTTATGCAGAGCCTAGAAGAAGAAACTGCTGCTCAGAGGTTGGAGCTCGCCGAGAAGCAGGCAGAATTGACGAAAATGGACTTGGAAGTAAGAAATCTCCAGAGTAGAATCACCGAGGATCGACAAGCTAGTGCCACAACTGCGGAGTATGAGCGAAGGATTGCGGACCTCGATGGGCAAGTGAGATCTTTCAGAGATGACCTACTCATCAAAGATGCAATGGTTGACGCACGATCAAAGGATCTCGAGAATGCCAAGGGTGAGATTGAAGAACTGCGAATTCAGGTCGGGGAGTATGAAACTCAAGTTGGTCGATACAAGGCCGAAGCAGCGGTTGCAAAACCTCGGTCCGAGAAGTCAGTGGCTGAAAGCGAAGCCATGAAGTCCAAGGTAGTACTCCTTGAAAACACACTCGAAGAAAAGAGAAAGCAGGCCGATGCGTCAGTTGCAAGGATTAAGGAACTTGAACTGAAAGTCAAGGATGCGCTTGCTGAAAAGACTGCTGCTGAGAAGCAGGCAAAATCACACCTGAAAGAACTGGATTCCATGCAGGAAAGAATAACTGAGGTTAAGAGCCTCGATGAAAAGATACACTCTTTGGATAGGGAATTGAAGGAAACGAAAGAGAAGATTCCTATCATTGAAATGCAGAAGGAAGCCTTCGAGAAAGCCACGCGTCTTATGGAGAAGGAGCGTGACATTGCGCTTGAGCAGCGAGACATCTCTGATGAACGTACCCAGAGGTATATACAAGTCCTCGGAATGGAGAACAATACCAAAGTTCTTTTGCTTGTAGATGAAGTTGGCTCAATATCGTTTACAGAGCTCGGCAAGTCCTTGGGTACTCCCGTGGGATTGGCCACAAAGTATGCCCGCGAGCTCGAAAAACTGGGTGTCCTAAAGATACAAGGAGATAAGGTACTCTCAACACTTCGTAAGTTGAAGATCAAAGAGGGAGAAGTCAAGCTCGATTAGAATTGTATCCCTTTGTCCCCTTCCGTATGGGACTGCACAATCTGGGTCCAATATTCTGCTAGCTTTGTGACGGCATGCGAGAAATCCTCACAAATGCTGAAGTAGCCCATCTTCTTCTCCACCATGCCAACATCTCGTAGCTTTCTCATGACCTTGACATAGAGACCCCTGCTTGATAACACAAATCTTTCCCAATCAGTGTCGGGCATCTTCCCATCATTGGCGATTAGTGTATTCAGTATCTTGGCTGCTTGCTCAACTTGCATCTCCGTAAAAAAGACATAGCGCAAGAGATGCTTCGGACTTATCAAAGAGGGTCTGCGGACCAACTCAATCTTTGCCATACTCAGAACCTGTGTACTGGGTCGTCCAGACCAATAAGATAGTGGGTATTACTGAGACCTTCCCAAGGGCCGTATCAAAAGCATGAGGAGGGTAACGCCTATGAATACTCCCAGAGATATAATTGTCTGCAAAGCCAATGTAAAGGCTGCAAGGCTCAGAATCCCCGTGCTTGTGAGATACAAGAGTATACCTCCAGTCGCTAGGCTGGCGACGAACGGTATGACCTGCCATGGCGACCTCAGTTTCGACATTGCTGCAATCAGAATAAAGAAGCCGTAGCCAACAGCCGCAAAGGCAAGCGAGAGTGAAAAAAAGACTGCAAGGGTCTCATATAGACCGAACAAAAGCCACCCAGCATCAGGCAGAAGATACGCAATGGCGAGCCAGATAAGATTGAACAGGATAATGGCTTTCAATCCCGTAGAAGCGTTACGAATGTCAGCTCCTGAAGGAGCATTTGAGAACATTATTGTCATTGCTAGAAACGCTACAATCCAGAACACTGGATTGATTACTGTGAGTTCTGAGAAAGTGTAAAGGAACTGGTAGACAAAGCCACCAATCAAAGCGAATGGATAGAATGAGTCAGGATTGGCCTTAGCTCCGATTAGGTTACTAATCAATTCTAGGGCATCGCCGCCAAGCCCGGGTGAAATTGGAACAAAATAGGTAGCACCAAGAGCAAAGACAATCAGAAGTAGAAGTGAAACCATGACTGGAGCAAGGTTGATGATCGCATTTTTGAGACTACTCGTGGGTTTGTGATACTTCACATAACCAAGAATGACCTGGTCTCCTTGAACTTCAATGTTGATGGGCTTGAATTCCACAACCTCTGTTCTTGTGACTTTGCATCCGAGAAAGTGCGATGTTTCGTGTAATGCAACACCAGGCCCTACCAACATGAACCATGATCGTGTTCCTGGTTCTTGTGTTGTTCTAAGTAGAGTATGTGAGAGTTTCTCGAGCAGCCATCCCAGTGCCCAGACCAGGAAGAAAAGACCTACACCTAATATCACAATCATGAAGTATGCGTTCAAAGCGTGCTCTCCCCTGTTTCTTGAAACCCTATTTGTCTAGTCCTAGTTCCCTACGCTTCTCTTCTTCAACGCGATCTATCTCGCGTGCCTTTTGCTCCTCCATCTCTCTGGCCTTATCTTTCTTGGCTCTCTCAACAAGCCTCTCTTTTTCCTTGTCGAGTTCACGGAAGCGTTTCTCCTTGACTTTCTCAGCGTCCTTGATGCGTGTTTTAAGAACCTCAATTGTTTTCTTCTTGTCCGATGCAGTCTTGTTTCTTCGCTTCAACTGCTCTTCGTATTTTCTCTCTGCATCTCGCCATTCTTGCTCAACAGATTTCAATCGACTTCTGAGAGACTCGTATGCCTCTCTCTTTGAGCTGACTGCCGCTGCATGTGGCGCTAGCTCAGCGTCAAGTTTCGACTCAAGTCCCTCTAGTTCCATCTCTTCCCTCTGAAGGTCCGTCTTGAACGTCCTGATATCGGCATCAACCTTCTCCACTTTCTTGTCGTGCGAATATTCTGAATCGACCATAGCAATCGTGCAACCATGAACACTGAGGTATTTCACTTTTACCTAAGTTTCACTCAGGCTTGTTAAGCCAGAGGAGAGAGCAAATTCCCCCATTATCGTCCTCTCAGCTCGTCTTAGGCGTTCCTGAAAGGCAACTCGTCTGATTCCAACATCATCAGCAAGTTGTTCGATCTCGCATTGGCGAGGCATCTCATAATACCCTCTCGTGTAGGCAATCCTGAACGCTTCCTCTTGCTTGCTCGTCAGCAGCCTGGTACTCATACCTCTCGGATGCCTGCCTATGCCCTCCAGTACAACTGAGGTGAACCTTCTTCGGAGATTGTCATACAATCTAGAGAACTCCTCTTGCGATGGAGCAAGAATTGTATGTGTCTGCTTTCCATCCGCAATGATGATGGGAAGTCGTGTCATACATCCGCTTTCCAACACGGTTTCGTGAATCGACTTGTTCTTCATATGATGAATCGCTCTCGTCCAGTACTCTGTTTCAGATCGATGAGAGATCTCAAACTCGCGAATGCTCTTTGAGCGCTTCATGAATTTGACATATTGCTTCAGAGGGGTCTCTGTACCATCAAGTGATTCTATGATACCAAATCCCTCTGGTCCGTTGATTGCGATGAGACTTACCCTGACTGGAATGGCTCGAGTAATCTCACATGAATAGTAGTTTTCTGATGCGATTTGGAGTATCGCTTCTATCATAATTAAGCACCCGTCTTACGACGGGTATAGGTATATCCCCACTTTAGGTTATCGATAGATCAAGATACTCCCGGAGCCACGAGTGTTGATTGAATCTGTGCCTGAATCGAAAGAAACGAATCCACGATCTCGACTGATTGCTGTCGTTGAGGCATGCTTTGTGGCTTTCCTTTGGTCCACCTCATGGGTAATCATAAAATACGGGCTTGTAGAAATACCCCCTCTGCTCTTTGCGGGACTTAGGTACTCCATCGCTTCCGTGTTTCTTCTGGCCGTGATTGGAGCTCGTTCTAGCACGCGAGTATCCTTGCGAGGAAGGCCAAGAAGATGGTGGTTTGCTTTGCTCCTCTACGGTGGGATCTACATTGCAGTAACTCAGGGAACGCAATTCGTTGCATTGAAGTATCTCCCTGCTATAACACTCGCACTTCTGTTGAACCTCACGCCTATCTTTGTGCTAGTGATGGCGATTGCGTGGCTCAGGGAAGTTCCGTCCCTGCTCGAGATTCTCTTTATCATCATCGGAATAGCTGGCGTTCTGATCTACTTCTACCCTCTAGATCTGGTTGGACTTTCCGTCATCGGACTCCTGATTGGGATTATTAGTCTCGCAGCAAATTCAGTTTCGGCCATCATAGGTCGAGCAGTCAATCGAGCACAGGACACGCCAGCCATCGTAGTCACCGGGATTAGTATGACCATAGGTTCGGTGATGCTTCTAGCATTCGGGTTCGCATCTGAAACGATCAATGTCATTTCTCCAACGTCTTGGTTGTCCATCCTTTGGTTGGCGGTCGTGAATACTGCAATAGCGTTTACGCTTTGGAACAGAGCAATGCGTGAACTGAGAGCGATTGATACCACCCTCATAAACAGCACAATGATGCCGCAGATTGTCCTCCTATCGATTATGTTCTTAGGAGAGTATCCCGATTTTACAGACTGGATAGGTCTCATTCTCTTGATGATAGGAATAACTGCCGTACAGATTCTTCAGGCAAGACGAAAAGGCGAAGGGCAGTGATTAGTGTTAATTGTGCGTTCCGGGTTGGAAGGGCATAGGAACTAAGATTGCCGGGAGTAGAGAATCATCGATGTTGGTCATACGCTGCTCCATCTTGCAGTCCAGACCATCGCAGAAATGCACCTTTCACGCTTGAGAAAGACTAAAGTGTCACTTTCCCATCCGTAATCTTGAAGGGACTATGCTCTTGGAGTACAGCAAGCTCAAAGAAACAGAGCTGTTTTCGTTCTTCAACTTCACAGAGATTGGACGTAGGGCTCAATCGAGTGGCATGATGGAGATCCATCTGAAACCCGGTGGTTTTCAGGAATTCATAGATGTTGCAATGAAGGTTGATAGATCAGAAGGAGTCCATGAAGGCACACTTGTTCTCGATCGGGATTGGATTGGCGGACCTATGACCATCAATCCCTTTGGCAAGGATTTGGCCAAGAGCTTTGTCGAAGCAGTGACGCATCCGGTTGACAAAGAGAAGGCAAGCTCAGTGATCTCTACGATTTGGGGTCTTTCGGGTTCGGCAGACAGAATCCTCTATCTGAGTGAGAAACCGGAGGCTGAGCAAAAGCAAATCGAAAAACTGGCCAACGTGTACTTTGGCGTGGAGAAGTGCTTTTCCTTAGAACTCGATAAGTGCAGGATTCTCATAGAGAATATTCGTGATGTCGGTCGTTCGCGACTTCGCATAGTGATTACTTCTCTGGATAAATGAAAGAAACAGCTAATTACTCATTGAAGCCTTTTCGATTGCTCTGGCAATATCAATGCTGGTCGCACCGATGAGAACTGCTTTGTGCTCATCAAGAACGCTCTGGATTCTCGAGGACAGAATCTGAACGTCTATGCTGCAGCCAACTATCTTGTCTTCTATTGCTTCAATGGTTGATTCCGGGTGGAGAAAGAAATCGCCTAGTATTGTTATCGACTTGATCATCCTGCCCTCTAGGCTCATCTTGACTCTCAACATCTTTCCTCCCTGGACTTTGTAGTCAGCGACCTTCATGGAAGTCTACCTCTTGAAGTTCCATTCTCGAGTTGAGTATTTCTCTGCAACCAGACGACCAGCTGTGTCCCGTTCGTTTTTGGTGAGATGTCCTCGAACCAGTTCTATTCCTAGCGCCTCCGAGAAGCCATTCCGCAAGGCGTTTCTAAGTTCATTCATTGAAACGTTTCTGCCAAGAACTTCTCTAATCGAGGTCACGCGTTGTCTTGCGTCAGCTATCATCTTGTCAGAGATCTTTTCCTTGGGAACCTTCAAGGCCTGAAACATCATGTTGACATCCAGGTCTAGCAGTATTGTTCCATGTTGAAGTATGCAGGAATGCCGCCTCGTTTGAGCATTACCTGACACTTTCTTTCCCCCTACTATGACATCATTGATTGGCTTGAATTCCGATTTGATACCTAGGTGACCAAGTGCAGAAATCAGACCATTGCACAGGATTCGATAAGAGTTGATAATGTCATCTGGTCCCAATCTGTGTTCTCTGGGAATGATAATACTATACGTGATTTCTCCAGCGTAATCGTGATAGACTGCTCCGCCGCCTGTTATCCTCCGAATAACATCAATGTTCTGAGAATGACAGAATTGTGTATCCACCTCGTCCATCATACCCTGAAAAGTACCAATCGATACTGCAGAAGGAAACCATCGGTACAGTCGTAGCGTCGGACCTACGTTGCCATCTTTCATAGAGAGCATGACTGCTTCATCGATAGCCATATTCTCAAAGGCTGCATGTGCTTTCAGGTCGATGAATCGGAATTCTTCTATCGCTCACACCAGCTGGGTTTCCTTAATTGCAGCAAGGACCTCCTTCCTGTTCAGGGGTCTTGGATAGTTGTACATTGGACCTCGAGGTCTCTCGTTATAATATGGCCGGTTGCATCCTTCGCATCCAGTCACCTGAAACGCTTCTCCGGAAGACAAAGCGCTAAGCATCGATTTGTGTTCGATATCTATCGTTAGTCTTCCGTTGTCATCTGTTCCGATCTCTTTGGAGCGAAGGACTCCCTTGGAGGTGAGATGCCTGACGACTTGAATCCTTCTGTACGAAGATAGAGATGGGGGTTCGGAACTCTCCAGTGAAGTACCTCTGACACTAGTGAATGCAAAGAGCCCAACACCAATCCCCATTCCGTACATCATCTGAATGACATCCGCTGCCTCTTTTTCAGTTTCCCCGAGACCAATGATGAGATGTGTTGTGACCTTTCCCCTGCCAAAGACCTCTAGTGCCTCTCGTAGCGCATTAACATGGCGATCCCATCGATACGGAGTGGCACGTCTTTTGCCCTTTATTTCTTCGAAGAGTGATGGGGTACTCGCATCAAGCGCAATCCCGATATTCGTTACTCCTGCCCCTCTCATTCTGTTGAGGTCGTCTTTGTCTACGGGATGAATTGCCACCGATATCGGGAGCTGAGCCACCTCACGAAGTCTTCGCACAATATCGACTACATCTTCCACGACAGATGCATAGCAGAGAGTCTGAATACAGATACGCCTGAACTGACTGCGTTGAGGCCAGGCTCCTATGACTTTATCGATATCATAGTCCGGCCAAGATATTCTGGATAGTCTATCCGATACAGAAGAGCTGTCCCTAGCTTGAGGGCAAAACGCGCAGTTCGATTCGCATTTGCTGTCACGATAGGTCATCAGAAAGGCAGTCGTGAAATATGGGTCTGAAGTACCTGTCTCTAATCCAAACTCGATAGCTGTTCCTATGGATAGACGCACTCTCTCAACCACTAGTATCAACTCTCATGACGATCTTCATGCCTTATTCGATCTCGTCCAGGTTCTATTCTTAGTGTGCCGCTACTATCGTCTTCAAGGAGGTGTCTGAAACCCCCATAACGTTTTGGAATAAGGATGAGTTGAGGCATGCCCCTCTTCTTGTACTGAGGCGGATAGAGGAAGCAGGACAATCCACGCAACTCAATTCCATCAATCGAAGCCCTTATTGAAGGACCTCTCCTGAAGTAAGTGACTAGACCTCTACTCGAAGCAGCAGTACCTACTTGGTTGTTCGCTACGCAGACAATTTCCCCGACATCAGTGTTGTATCTGCCGAAGACACCACCATGCTGGTAGTGCGACAGTCCCCCATCGATGATGCCCATTGCAGAGCCGCTTGCATCTTGCGCGGAAAGACCACTGAGATCACCAATTTCTGTGTGAATGTCTTCTTGAGGATATCCAATGGCATGATCATCAGTGACCTCTGTGATTGTCATCTCTATGTTTGATGGAGCAGTGCCTATTTGATGAGGCTCAATCTCCATTCGGACGTCAAGAGGTATTGATTTGCTCGAGCGTGTGAAGTTGCTTGCCGGCATTGCCTCAACGTGATAGTGCGGACCTGTCCAGTAGTTGAAGTATCGAGACCGAATCGTACGCCCGATTTCATCACCCTCGTCGACCTTGCTACCTTCACGAACCGCAGGTTCAGCATGCATTACTCGCACGATATCTGATTCTGCATTCTCTGGTGCGAGCGCAATACCATAATCGAAATCGTCTGTGGGAAATGGTTTGATGCTTCCCATGTGTAGCTTCTTGATTCTTGTTACTCGACCTGAAACAGGAGCTGGAACAGGACCACCCCATTCCTGGTGTCGAGGATAGATATCGACAGCAGTTCCGAGACTATGCCCAATGTATGGGCTGTTGAAGTAGGAGAAGTAGGCATCATCTGGAGCTCGAATCTCTATTCCCTGCGCGGCTGCAACGATGCGCATCAGATCAGCCTCCTCATTTCTAGCTGTTGAGAAATCCATGCATGCCCAATCAATATGAGTATGCCATCTACCTCCTAAATGACTTTGGCTGCATCATAGATGAGTGCTAACCTCTCTTTCCATGCTGAAAGGCCCTTTGGAGAATCAGGATATTGAGCGTAGAGCGCCCGAATATCACTCATCAATTTGGCAACCTTAGATACACGAAGCAAGAGGGGCACCTTACCAAAACCAGCGACCAATCGCTTGAACTTCTCACCCGCACCGAACTTGACTTCTCCAGTCATTGATGTGTCAAGGAGGTCGCTTGCCTTGATTATTTGCTTCTTGAAAGCAAAGTCAATGTCCTCATTTGTGACATTAAGCAAGAACCACCTGAATATATCCAAGGCTGCTTGCTTCGAGCCATAGCTCTTGTGATATCTAGGGTTATATGGCCAAAGTGACCCAATTGAGGTATCATTTCGCTCTAGGGCCTCTGAAGCTGTAATCCCTGCGTGTGCTCCTCCAAGCATCGAAGATCCGATGCCACCTCCATGAACGGGATTCACCTGGCACGCTGCATCTCCGACAAGCATGAAGTTGTCATCGACCATCGTATCAATCGGTCTACGAATTGGAGCGATTCCACCACTACTGTCAAGGACCTTAATCTCTCCCCACGTATCTATCCATGTCTTCTTGACGAAATCGTATTGAATGTCCTTTGGATTGCGGTGACCATCTATGGTCATAACGCCATTTCCAACGTTGACCCGATTTCTACCCTGAGGGAAGACCCATGTGTACCCGCCTCGTGTTTCTTGCTGGTTCCAGAATATCTCGAGTATATCGGGGGTTTCAAAGTCGAAGTCAGGAGTTTCGTAGATGTCTCTCCAAGCGACCATCCTGTCTTCATTCGCGATTTCCCTTTCTACTGGCGACGATTCCGGCATCTGCCTTCTTAGCAGACCTGAAGCTCCAGTGGCATCGACAACAATGTGTGAGGTGAATTCCTTCTCTGATTCTCCCTCTCTAGTAGCCTTTAGACCCGATACCTTGCCGCCCTTGAAAAGCAGCTTATTGACACGAGTACACGACATGACCTCAGCTCCTGCACTCTCAGCAAGGCCAACAAACCATTGCCCCATCTTGAGCCTGTTGAGTGACATACCTGTCGTCGTGGGTCCTGCCATTCGCATTCTGTGGTTTCTATCTGGAGCAATGAGATCAATTCCGTTCACCTGGTATTCCACAATGTCCTTGGGGAGTTCAGGTATACCGACTAGTTCCCTGAGTTCATGAATGTGATGAGACCCTAGAGCATCACCGCAAGTCTTCTTCCCAATACTGTCACGTTCTTTTCTGTCAATTAGCAGAACTGTGTGCCCTCTCTTGGCTAGTGTATATGCAGTCGTTGCACCCCCAGTACCAGCGCCTGCTACAATTACGTCATAGTCAAACATAGCTATTCCTTCCCTGATGACTTCCAACTCTGTTCGAGAAACCCTTCAAGTTGCGTTGAGATCAAGGCATTATCGGCCCAGCCGCACACTGTTAAATCAGGCATTGAGATTAATGCTTCTATTGAATCTATCACTAAATCAACCGCTTGAGTATCTGTTCTTGTACGATACGGTATTCCTAGTTCCGAGGTATCCAGTTTCCTTCCGAGTATGGCTCGAATCTTGACTCTTCGCTCCTTCGCCTCTAGGAGCTTCTCACGAACCATCATACCCAGAGAGTCAAGGTCCGGGGCAACAAGGAATATCGATTTCTCCGCTCTACCAATCATGGCGACTATTTTCGCAAGAACGTCTGTGCTGCCTCTGATAGTATAGATTAGGGCATGCGTCGTAATCCTTGATTTGCTGGATTCTTGTAGGAATTTCAAATCCCGAAGAAGCTGCTCTAACTTGGAAGAAAACATCTCCTCAATATGAGCGAGGGGCGCAAATTGGTACACCTTCGGTCTACCTTGCTGAAGAACAACTAGCCCTCTCCCAATTAGGGTGTCAAGAACGGCATACAGATTTGCATGATAAATACCGGTTTCTGCGTAAATATCAGCAACAGTTGCTGATTCTTGACCGATTAGTGCCAAAATCACTGCAGTTTCATGAGCACCGAAGCCCAATTCACGTAGACACGAACTTGCTCGGATCCTGACCTCATCGGCCATCGTATCACTTGAAGAGGTCATAGTCTATCCTTTGTGAGTAGTTTTTGCTACTTATATTTCTTGTGAAAGTGCGAATCCAGCAAGCAGCTCCTTCAAAACGTCTCGTGCAGCGATTGCAGTTATTCCTGTCGAATCCACGAGAGGATTGAGCTCCACAATATCTGCATATCTGACCTTTCCAGTTGAGAACGCAGCTTGGAGCAGCTTCACCAGTTCCTGCATTGAGAGACCGCCTGATTCGGGATGGCTTACTCCCGGAGCGACTTGAGGTGCGAGTACATCAAGGTCAACAGATACGTAGAGTATGTCCACCCGTTGTCCGAGTTCACTGATACGGGTCGTGATAGGGGATTCACTGTTCCCATTGAGCTCCTCACGTTGTTCAGGTACAGCTGATCTAATGTCATATGCGACAATATCACTTGTCTTCGCAATTCCGTTGTCAATGATTCGTCTCATCGTAGTAGCATGCGAGAGCTGATATCCACCCATATCTGAATAGAGGTCTGCATGGGCATCGAGGTAGACTAGGCCGTACTTCGAAGGCATGCCTCGCTTCAGCCCCTTCATTATTGGGTACGTGATGAAATGGTCACCTCCCAAGAAGACGAGAGAGCTCGGTCGAGTGGCAAGTTTCGCGCATGCTTCAGAAATGTCAATTGCTGCGGCATCTGGCATACGCAGAACAACTTCGAGGTCGCCTACATCTTCGAGAGTGATGAGTTTGGAAAGCGGCTTTCGTGATGATGCTCTATCCCCAATAGAGAGTGGATAGCTGTGCGACCTCTCACTATCCGTGGCTTGCCGTATGGCATCAGGACCAAAGCGATTGCCTGGCATGTAGCTAGAAGCAAGATCGTAGGGCACCCCAACAATGCCAACGTCAGGTTCACCTTTCGTGGGCGGAGGAATGCCAAAGAATGTTCGCGGCAATCGTAGGTAACCGTTGAGTTCGTTTCTTAGGGGCATAGTTCAACTGAAACTCAGGAGCAAGATAAGCAATGCTATGCAATCAAAGAGCAGAAAAAGAAGAAGGGAATCCCAGGAGATAAGGACTCTCACTGGGATTACTCTTTAGCTAGACTTACACTTGGTACGATGCGCCACCGTGAGAGCCCCTGCCTCGAACCATCAAGGCAATGTTGAGAATGGCACCTAGTCCTACTACACCAACTGCAATACCTGTGAATGGCATACCGTCATTGAACATCTGAGTCAAGAGACCCAAGGGGTCAGCGCTGACAGTGTAGCCGTCGATGTGCGTTGACTTCGTGTAGGTAGTTGCATTGTAGGTGTAGATCATCTTGGCAGGCGCGAATGCATAGCCACCTTCATACGCAAATGTCACTGTGTACGTGAAATTCAGCCACCCGTCTGCAGGAATGCTGCCTGTGGCTGCAGATGTATCGCCTGTCACGTTGACGGAATCGTATGTCGCTCCAATCGTGGCATCTACAACTGTGACATTGGTGATTGTTTCGGGACCTTCGTTATGTACTGCAACGACAACATCGACAGATTCTCCAGGGGTTATAGAGGCAGGACTGAACTCACGTGTAATGGTGACGAGAGGTGGGAAATCGCCTGCATCGAAGTTGATGGTGTAGTCCTGTTGGTCTGCGTACCATGTTGCGTTCCAGAATACGAAACCTGACTCGTTGTCATAGTGTGTTCGATTCAGAGCTTCGTCCTCAGGACTGTAGGATGTGATGTTCACGCTTTGGGGCATTGCACATACCACGAATGATTGACCACCATCTATGCCGTTAACTGTACCACTGGGCGGCTTGCCAAGAAGATCTTCAAAGATATTGAGTTCTGTCGACGAAGTGGTCAGGACCTGGTCCCCGATGTATCCTGCAAAGACGACTGCAAGTGGACCATCGAGCTCAGGCATCTGCGAGAGTGCAAATGACGACGCTGAAGGCGTACTGTTCGTAAAGCCACCAAAGAGGTCTGCCAACGCACCGAGGTCAGGTATGGCCACAAGCCCGGCCCCTGAGGCTCGAGCCTCAGAGAAGATCGTTTCATTAATAGAGCTCAGAAAACCTGAGTCGTCCATCACGCTAAACACGCTGCTGACAGCATCTCCAAACGTATTGCTGACTTGAGAGATGAATACATCAATGCTCTCGAAGGGGAATGTGACATTCATTTCTGGCGGGAAGAAGCTCTCATCAATCCTCAGATTGAGTAGGTCTGAGAACACGAACCCGAAGGCAAGATTGAGATGAGCCTTTATGGCTGCCATATTCGTCTGAGCAGCTGCTGCCTCTGCATTCGCAAAGATATTGACGAGAAGGCTGAAATCAGTTCCGAGCATGGCAAGCAATGAATTCACATCGAGACCACCCTCTCCGAACTGAGTTGCAGAGAACTCTCCAGTGCCACCGGTGATATTGAGAAGATCTGAACCTATGAAGTCGATTATGTAATCCAGAAGCTCACCCTGCGTAGCAACTAGCGCCATCACCATACAGTCTGCGTACATAGGTTCGGTCAGGCCTAACGCATCTGACGGAATACCCAGCTGTGCATAGATCACTGCAGGTTCGCCCTGTGGCCCGATAGCTGCGAAGACCAATTCAGCGCCGTTTTCAAGAAGGCCAGTGAAGAAGTCCTCATCGAATTCCTGAGATAGTGCAGCTCCGGCTGAATCGGCTGCAGCCACATTTGGTGCGGCAAGCAAGAAGCTTATGGCAATCATCGCAATTATTGCGTGCTTGTGATTAGGTCTCATCTTAGAGTGCCTCCTTTTTCCTCACTACTGCCCCTAGAATCGCAGCAATGATGACAATAATGACGGGAGTCAAGAACCAGATTATCAATGGTGTCAATAGTGCCATGATATCCAAACCTCCGCCAAGACCGGAGATTAATGGTAAAATCTGCTCAATGGCTCCCGAGATTAGGGGAATTGATAGAATATAGGCAATTGATTCACCAGGTGGAACTACGATCTCTCCGAGTGCAAAACCTCCCTGAAGGAGTAGGTATCCACAGAGTACAATCAAACCAAAGCAAGAGAGCCAAGTCACGAGCCCCACAACAAAGGCGCCCTTCTTGGTTCCGGCCATCATTCCTCCGACAAAGCCAGCTCCTGCCCAGACAAGGACCATGGTGATGTTGTTCAAAGGATTGACGAGCATCAAATTGACCATGACCATCGTCGGCCTCATGTAGTTACCAAACT
>PRDH01000070.1 GCA_003345545.1 Candidatus Thorarchaeota archaeon | reverse complement strand
CTTGCTCTGACTTCTCTCGTTGTCGTGCCAGGAATAATATTCATTGCAGTGCTCTTCGGCACAGTAGGACAGCGGATCATGCTCGCCTCACAACGAGCTTCCGGAGAAGTGTCTGGCCAGATCGCTGAGAATCTCAGCGGAATTCAGGTCGCAAAGGCGTTCAATCGTGAAGATGAACTCGCGGAGCATTTGATGTCATTGAACCAGAAGGCGTATCGATATGGCTTCAGGTTCATGATACTGATGACCTCAATGCAGCCATTGATGGCGGCCATTGGTCAATTTGCCATTGCTGCCATGCTGTTTGTTGCAGGATCTCTGGCAGTCGGCGTGCTTCCATTACTCTCCTTTGGCGACATATTCCTTGGTATCTCATTGGTACGTGGTATCATGTTCCCACTCCTTGGGCTAAGTATGATGGCCACACAGGTCCAATCATCACTGGCCGCGATGGACCGAGTAACAGATGTCCTAGAATCAAAACCGGCAATTACTGATGCTCCGAATGCAGTCGCCCTGCGTCCGGAGAATGATGGTATCTATTTCAAGAATGTCGTATTCGAGTATCTCAAGGACACTCCTGTTCTCAAGAATGTCACCTTCTCTATCAATCCTGGCGAAACTGTAGCCATTGTTGGACATACTGGAGCTGGAAAAACGACTATTGCGGCGCTTGTGAACCGATTCTATGATCCCAAGGAAGGAGCCATTTTCATAGGAGATCAGAATATTCGCGATGTCCAGCTGCACTCACTTCATCATGCCATGTCACTCATTCCTCAGGAGCCCTACTTGTTTGATGATACAGTCATGGAGAACATCAGATACGGAAAACCTGATGCTACTGATGAAGAGATAATGGAGTTGTGCACCATGATTGGCGCAGACGAGTTTATCGAGGTGCTTGCAAATGGATATAGTACCCGTGTCATTCAGAGTGGTAAGAATCTGAGTGCAGGCCAGCGCCAGATGATTACAATAGCTCGTACTATGCTTGCTAATCCCAAGATTCTGATTCTTGATGAGGCTACGAGTCGTCTCGATGCATATAGTGAATCTCTGGTACAGGATGCACAGGAGCTGCTCTTCCATGACCGTACCACGGTTGTGATTGCTCATCGTCTCACAACAATCGCAAATGCTTCTCGTGTGCTTGTCTTTGATCATGGTGTATTGGTCGAGCAAGGTACCATCGAGGAGCTGCTCGCCAAGAACGGCGCGTTTAAGGCCGTCTATGAAACCTACTATGCTCACCAAGGAATCGAGGAGATAACCGAAGAAAGACTGGAAGTGGCAAGGACGGTTGTAGCGCAGCAAGGTGGAGTGAAATCTGAGGGTTCAGAATCAGGCGCTGCAAAGTGAGGTCGAAATCAGAGTCACTTGACGCGAACTCCAAGATTCCGTGCTAGCACCAACGCCGCACCGAGGAAAATGTATGCTTCAATAGCAATAACACCATTGAGCGGTGTACCAATCGTGGAAACCGTGAATGCCCAGTGGACAGTGCGAATTAGGTATAGCAGGAATCCGCAGAAAATCAGGAATATAGGTCTAGCAATTTCCCCATGTCTAAAGGTCCAGACAAGTCCGAGTGCGATAGTTGCTAGCATGCCTTGGCCCACCACGATAGGCGATAGAACAACATTCTCAATGACCCCGGTCCCGGGCATGTAAAGAGCAATGGCTGCGATAAGTATCAGAGTTGCCAGTGACGTAACGACCAGTAGAATCATCCAGAGTCTTCCAGTCTCTGCAAATTCCAGAGATGAGTTCGCTGACTGAAGGTACTGTAATACCCCAAATCCCCAGAGCAATAGTCCTGGCAGCTGCATCAGCCCTATAGTTGCTTCGATCTGCAAGGGGGTTGCGGTGATACTCAACAGAATCGCTGCAGCCTCTGAGAGGGAGAGCATGATTAGGCCAATACCTATCCAGAGATTGACGCTGTGAAACATGTCATGTCTCATTTCTGATTCTCTGCCAAAGAGGCGGAGTCCCAGTGCGCCAAGCAGGAATGCTGTTAGGGGGGTCAGTATTGATAGCAGGACGAGAAGTGCATCAACGTATCCTGTCGCTGAGAGAAGAACGAAAACTGCAAGGATGGTCAAACCCAGAGCGAAGACTGGAACTGCGCCTGACATACTTGCTCTTTGCACGTCTATTCTACTCCTCGCGCAACTGATGCAAGAACCAACGTTTAAGGGATTTGTGTGTGCGCTATTAGCCGTTCAAGAAACAGATCACGCTATGACGAACCTCAGACAAGAAACGCTTCCCACTCTATTTGAAATACGGTGCTTGGAAATCGTTTTTCAATCTCCCCCTTGGTGTTGAAGATAATCTTGTTTAGCGGTTTCTTACCTATGAGGTCCATTCCCATTCTAGTAATGAACTGAATGAAGGCCCTAAAACCATCTTCTATTGTTTCTGGAGCAATGGATCCCTTCAATGTTGCAGATAGAAGCGAGCTCCTCATGTCGATATCTAGACTGTCTTTGAACCCCACAAATGCCAGCCATGGATAGAGTTTCGCTAATCTCTCGCGGGCCTCAAAGAAGACTCTCCTGACAGGCGGAAAACCAATTATCTCTGACAATCGCTTCAATAATGCTTGCAGTGCTGAGGAGTATCTGACTACTACGGCCTGTGTTGGCGAAACAAGCTCGACTATGCTTCTCTTCTGGAGCCAGGCCACTTCTTCAAGAAAACGTTTCAAGTCTTCTGTTCTTATCCTCTCAGCTGCAATGGACAGTGGGGTCTCCCCATCTAGCTCTGAAAGTGTCTTGGCCGCTTCCGAAGAAAGACCTTCTAACGCCTCCTTGGAAGGAGTCAATGATGTTGTCTGATAGATGTCATCCGGCCGCACGGGATTCGTGATGACTATCACTCCTTCCCATAACGCCTCCGCTGCAAGATTGAGTGCAATCTCGACAGGGACCTCCAAGAACGATGCAGCATCCTCGACAGAACATATATCCGGTATGAGTCTCAGGAACGAAATAACATCAGGTCTGTGGGCAAGGTACTCCCACTCAGGTCTTACAGCCATGAGAGTCTCTGGCTCAATGTTCTCCCGAACGAACTCACTCATGACTGTCTGTTCGAAACGGGTATGAACAGCTAGGTCCAGTTCGATGAACTTCAGGACTGCGAACTGTTCCTCGAATTTGGCAATAGCCCTTCTCAGTTTTGCCCTGACGTTCGCATTGTCACTCTTTGTTGATATCGCGCCTAGTGTCCATTCACCAAATTCGACCAGAATAGTATAGTCAGTGCCCTCAAATGCCCGCGCTTGAGATTTGATCGATCGCGTTGCTTCGTCAAAGAATGATGTCATTGCCACCAGAAAGGATGAGAGAAGTTGCGGGTCAAACGCAGAACCCGAGAAGTCCTTGTAGTAAAGACACACCCCAGTATCCCGCTTAATGATGTAGATACCGTTGATCTCCATGGAGTCTGACCTCTCTCTAACCTGTTATCTTCTATTGCAGCATCTCTCTTAGATTGTCAGATAATGCTTGGCGTGCACTACGATAACCAACACCCTCTTGCTTTTGAGGATTACAGTGATGTATCCTCAACCGTACCCGAAATCATCGAACTGCCATATGGTCAGCCTTATAGGAAATGCAACGACAGGTGTCTTGGTTGAGATGACACCTGAGGACGAATTAGCATCCAATTGCCCGGCCTGTGGCACGGGCAGACTGAAGGTCCGCTCTATGCTCTACAGCGTTCCATTCTTCAATGAACTTGCAATGTTCATGGTTCGGTGCCCCAAGTGCGGTTTCAGTCATAACGACGTCTTTTCTGCTGAGCAGAGAAGGCCTTCTCGTTTCAGTTTGCGCGTAGATGATGAGTCTCTCCTGAATGTCAGAATCGTTCGTTCTGGCTCCTGCACCTATCGGTTACCTGAATGGGGAATCGAGGTTGAACCGGGTCCTTCAGCCGACGCCTTCATTTCTAATGTTGAAGGAATCTTGTTTCGGGTTCGCGCTGTCGTCGAGTCTGCCTGCAGATTTGCTGAGTTGAAAGCAGAGAAAGAAAGAGCGTCTAAGATTCTCGAAGAGATGAAAGCCGCAATGCAGGGGCAATTTCCCTTTACTCTTGTGATGGAGGACCCTGCTGGTGTCAGTGGAATCTTCCCGGATGATATGACTCTCGTTCAGTACAAAGAACTGACACCCGAAGAGGCTTCCGAATTGAAGGGTGCTCCAGTCTGGGTCGATGCCTTGCGCGAGGATATATCAGAGCGTAAGGGTTAAAACCCGCTTCACTGGACAGCTCTCCAACAGTGGGCCGGTAGATTAGCCCGGCAGATCGCATGGTTTGCATCCATGAGGCCGCGTGTTCAAATCACGCCCGGTCCACCATTCTTCATCAGGATTGTTCTGTTCTGTGGCTTTTTCTGTGTAATTCATCCAATCTCCGCAGTCTTGCAACGTCAATCAAATCTGGAATTAATACAGAACCATCCCCAACCAGGTCGCAGAGTTTAATTGATTTCAATCCAATAGAATAATGCGAATAATCTGTGCAAGGAGGAATTGTTCTTACTCTGGCTATTAGTGCTTGTTTTTCCTGTGATGCTAGTAGCAGTTGCAGAATGGGTAGACCATAAGCAGAAACTCACGCTCGAAAAAAAGGCAGAGCTTGAGCAACAGGCAGAGCTTGGGCACAGACCAGATATTGTTACGAAGCCTGACATACAAAGACCGCCACCCGTTTGAAGTCTTCATGTCCTTTTGGGATTCGGTCAGATGCTCGATAATGACTATTCAGTGATAAAGCCATCATCGACTGAGTCGCATCGTGTTTGTTTTGGACATCCCCCAAAGATATCCTTAAGAGGGCGATTTTTTGCCCAACTGCTCAATCACACCGGAATCTAGGTCTACGAGTCAAGTGTTCTGGACTCCTAGTACACTGAAGAAAAACGGAATGGTGAAAGATAAAATGCAACTATTCGAGACATTCCTAGGAATGCATTGGATTGCCAAGTTTATGATACTGACAGTCATTGCAGCAGCTATCGTGAGTCTCGTGTATGCTTGGTGGCTCAGAAGGGGTGTTCTTGTACAGGACAAAGGGACTGAGCAGATGCAGACGGTTTGGAACGGTGTCAGGGAAGGTGCCCTATCATATCTGCGCAGGCAGTTGAAGACGATTGTTCCGATTCTGTTTGTGTTGGCTTTCCTTCTCTTCTTCACCGTCTATATAACGACACCAGAGAGAGGCACCGAAGTCCTATTCGGAGACTCAGAGGCAGGCCGCATAATCGTCGGTGTTGGTCGATCATTGGCCTTTGTCCTTGGTGCAAGCTTCTCGCTGATGGTTGGACAACTTGGCATGCGTATTGCTGTTGAGTCCAATATTAGGGTTGCACAGGCTACACGTGAGGGAGAAAACAGGTACAATCGCGCTCTGACGATTGCGTACAGAGGCGGTACTTTTACGGGTATGCTCACCGACGGACTGGGTCTGATTGGTGGCACTATCATTTTCATCATCTTTGGCATCGCGTCACCGGATGCGCTTCTAGGCTTTGGCCTTGGTGGCACACTTCTAGCACTCTTCATGAGGGTAGGTGGTGGAATCTACACCAAAGCAGCTGATGTCGGTGCAGATCTCGTAGGCAAAGTTGAGCAGGGCCTACCTGAAGATGACCCAAGAAATGCTGCCGTTATTGCAGACCTCGTTGGAGACAACGTGGGTGACTGCGCAGGTATGGCCGCAGATATATTTGAGTCATACGAAGTCACAATTGTTTCCTCATTGATTCTCGCTATCGTGTTGTATGTTGACAGTCTAGGGCTGCCAGGAGATCCTATCGAATTCTTCGCCAATCTTCTCCCTGGTGGAGCTCTCGCGGTTGTAGTATTTCCATTGTTCGTGAGAGCTGTTGGCGTCATCTCATCAATGATTGGTACTGTAATGGTCCCTGTGTGGCCAAGATTGCTGAAGAAGCATGCAGTCTATGCAGAGAAGGCAATGTTCCTCTCTTACGAGGCCTCCAGTGCCTTCACAATTACTCTGACCATGATACTGTCATGGCTCTACGTGGGAGATATCAGATTCGGAATTCTAGTTGCTGTCGGTGTCATGCTAGCAGTTTCTTTCAATCCCATTACAAGCTACTTCACTTCTCTCAGGAAGGCACCTGTCAAGGAGATTGTCAAGTCCACTGACACGGGCACAGCAACCCTAATCCTATCAGGTATCGCCTCAGGGTATGAATCAACTGTGGCCGCACTAGTGGTGATTGTTTCTACATTCGGTATCGCTACCGTTCTCTTCATGCCCGGAGTAGCTGCACTCTTTGCGCCCGCTTTCGTTGTCGGTATAGAGGGTAATCTCTGGACACTCTATGGTATTGCACTGATTGGTATCGGGATGCTATCTCACACAGGCAACAATGTCGCCATGGACTCATACGGTCCAATCAGTGATAATGCTGGAGGTATCGCTGAGCTATCTCCTGGTGACTTTGATGATGAGTCTGACAAGGTATTGGCTGAGCTCGATGCGGTGGGCAACACGACTAAGGCAATCACGAAGGGCGTAGCAATTGCTTCTGCAGTCATTGCTGCAGTAAGCCTATTCAATAGCTTTGTAGTCGTGGCAGGATTGGAGCATCTACTCCTTGATGATCCCCGAGTGTTCTCTGGGCTTCTTCTTGGTGCCGCACTGCCATGGCTGTTCTCTTCCGTGAACATCAAAGCAGTCAGCCGTGCAGCTGGGCAGATGGTCGTGGAGGTACGCAGGCAGTTCAGAATACCCGGCGTTCTTGAGGGTACTGTCAAACCTGATTACGGAAAGGCTGTCGGCATCTCGACTACAGCAGCTCAAAAGGAACTTGTTTCTCTTGCGGCCTTGACAGTGTCAGTACCTCTCATTGTAGGCATTCTCTTTGGCATAGCGGCCCTCGGAGGGTTCCTCGGAGGAATCATCGTATCTGGGCAGCTACTTGCAGTATACATGTCCAACACTGGTGGTGCTTGGGACAATGCGAAGAAGTCAATAGAGAGTGAGCCCCGGGATCCCGCTCACAATAGAGGTAAAGGCTCGGAACGTCACAAGTGTAGCGTCGTAGGCGACACTGTGGGTGATCCTCTCAAGGATACTGCAGGTCCCTCGCTCAATCCAATGATCAAGGTGGTCAACCTGCTGGCTCTGATTCTTGCACCTGTCTTGGTGATGCTGGAGACACAGGCAGCTACGAATCTGACTGTGATGCTCGCAGGGGTCATTGCTCTCATTATCCTGTTCGGCATGACAATATGGGCACTACGCAAGAGTATGAGACCCGCTGATTTCGGCATGGAGAGGAAAGTCCAGGCTGAAGTTGTCTAGTCAGAGAACTACATTAGTGCGGTGGCACTTCGTGCCACCCTCCCTTTCTTTTTCTTGCACCCTCCGTCCGAGCGACAACTTTTTTTTCATTCATCTCATTGTTCGAATTGCTAGCTAGTTGAAAAGAGGGAGATGTCCGAATTTGGTCAATGAGATGACGCCAAGTGGTCAAATGGAAGGGCACGAATTCACTGTCTGGAGCTTGGCGATTACGCCGGATGGTCGGATTATTGTTTCGGGTGGTCAGGACGCCACAATACGCCTGTGGGACTTTGCATCAGGAAAGGAGCTCCATAAGTTCCTCGGTCATAATGGGCCTGTCTACAGGCTCTTAGTAATGCCAGATGGCAAGCGCCTCGTTTCGATTGCTGACAAGGACCTCGCTGTCAAGATATGGGACCTCGAAACGCATGAGTTGATTCGGTCTCTTGCGCCCAACTCCGTCCATGTCACAGCAATCGCTGTCAGCCCAGATCAGCGATTCATCGTCACTGGTGGGGATGACGGTGTTGCGAGGTACTGGGACATAGACCGAGGAGTCATGCTTCGTAGTTCTGACCATGGACGTGGGATATACTCACTGATTGTGAGTCCTGATGGTCGATATTTGATCTCCGGGAGCAAACGGACACCTGGCACGAGAGATGTCGGTGTTGTCTGGATTTGGGACTTTGAACTTGGTGTTCAACTCAGACTCCTTGAGGGACATCAGGGCCATGTGACGGCTCTGGCTATGACTGCTGACTCTCGATACATTCTCTCAGGCGATCAACATGGTACGGTGTACCTCTGGGACCTCGAAACAGGCACTCTGCTTAAGACGATGACAGGCCATCATGCCCCTATTCTCACAATCCACATCACGAACGATGGTCAGCATGTCATCACGGGTTCATCCGATGGAACGGTGCGTGTCTGGGTCCTTCGCGGTGGTGTACTCATTGCGGATTTGACCCATACGAGTAATGTCCATTCAATGGTTGTTACGCCGGATAGCAGATACATCATCACCGGCTCGATGGAAGGACTTGTCGAGATCTGGGAGTTTGAGAGAGAGAGTCCTTGGTTCGACAAAACAAAGGAGCTCGCAGAAGAAGCGCAGGCTGAACTAGAAGCATTCCGCATGCTTCAGATCAAGAAAATCATGACACGGTATGAGACACTGCCCCTTGACAGACTTGGCATCCTACTTCGTTTCAAGACACCTGAGGAGCTCGAGGATTGGTTATTGGACCTGCCTCCGGAGATGCCAGTGAAGATAGATGGCAAAGACCTGATTATCATAAAGAAGACGGTTTGAATTGAGAAGATGATACGGGCCTGGCGCAGAGAAAAATCTAGGGAAAGTAGGTTCCTACTGACGTAGGAATATTCGCGTGGTTAGGAGGGGAGTTTGAAGCTCTCTGTTCCAAGCCCTATGCGTACCGTAATCGAATGCATATTAAGCATTTAGTTAGGTACATTTGGAAGAATTGACTTGAGCAGCTATTCTGGATTGAGAAAACGGAAAGAACACACATAATCTGATTGTTTCAGAGAATCCGAGAAGATTCGACTCGAGAACTCGTTTCTATTAGTGCGGGCTTTAACTCCAGAGGAATCCTGCAGAGTGATGTTTATTCCACGTATTCCAATTCTACTTCTTCATCTTCTGCAGTTAGTACAACTACTTTTCCAGGTTTCCCTTCTTCTGTAAACTCAAACCTCATTGCTCTTGCACTCAATTCTCCAATGAATTCTGTTTCATTGTAAGGGTCAAGGATTTCTTCGAACTCCCCAATCTTAGCTACGAGATTACCGTTCTTAACAATGAATTCGACCAGATTCTTCCGTTTGTATTTCCCTTCCAGTTTCTTTAGACTTCTCGGAGCAACTTTCTTCTTGGCGTATTTGAAGAACTCTGTGAGTTTCTTTTCTCTTTGATATCTTCCTACAGGAGCTAGTAAGACAACAAACTCTTCATCTGTGTCTAGATCGAGTAGTTCATCCAACTTGCCTTGTTCATAGTATCCTATCGCCACTGTTCCTAGATTGATTGCCTCACAAGACATGTAAAGGCTCTGACATACAATCCCCAAATCCACAGCGATGAATTTGTGAGAAAGGATAGTATAACGCCATTCGGTTCGATATGGAACAGCCGTCCAACAGAAAATAACAGGAGCCGTTCCCACAAACTTCTGGTCAAAAGCCAGCTTACCCATTCTTTCCTCTGCATTATCTATTCTCTTGATAAACAATAACTGATGACTAAAAGAGATATAACGATAGAGACCGGGTTCAAGCCCTTCCACTCTATTGATAACTAGATACGTTTCAAGCGGGCTCTTGGCACCAGCAGAAGGAACAGTACGTCTAACTCCACGACCCGATTTTAGTACCTTCTTCACTCCTTGAGTGCTCCAGAGGAGAAAGGACAATTCCTCTAGAGTAAGAGGGTCCGAAGTGTATTTTCTTCTACTTTCTCTGCTATTGACAAGATCAAGAAAAGGAGCTTTGCCAATAGCAAATTCATCAGGAGGAACTAAATCGATAAGAGGAACATTCTCAGGAAAAGGCTGCTGAAAAAGTGGAGGAGGCACTTTCTTCTGTTCATCGGATTCCGGGACGAGCTCTTTGTATTCTTCGGAATCAAGAAAATGCAGGAACTTTCTCCTATCTTTCATAATACGAAATTGCTTGTGAAGTTAATCAATGTAACCAACTGAGTAACTCATATTCTAGAATAATTGGCTCCAAGCGAACGCTCAATCATGGTTGTATCCGACATAGAAGAGCGATTAGTCCGCAGGAAGTCCAAGTGAGGATTCGATCCGCAATCCAAGTGTGCTGTTCTGCAGCACAATCGCGTGGTAGGAGGGAGATTGAAGAATTAGGCATTCATCGGATCGAATCCCACTCAATCAGAGTTTTAGGGTCTAATAAATCTATTTCAGCTGGTAAAATTTGGTACAATAATTCTCCCCAATAAAGATGTGAATATGGTATCCACTAAGGAACAGGGGATGCCTCTCGTGACTTAGTATCCCCACTCCTGTCCCAGTCTTTGACGGTACCATCTCTGTCCTTTCTTTGTGAGAGTATATTGTCCTGCTACCTGTTCGACAAGTTCCATGCTCTCCATGCCTTGGAGTACACCGAAGAGCTTGTCATCAGAGGCTCCGGTGACTTCCTTCAGGCTCGGGAAGGTCATCTTCCCGTTTCGCTTGAGGTGTTGAGCGATATCGTACTTGCCAACACTTCTCGATTCGGTACGGGTCACGATATGTCCGCAGTTGGTGCACAGAAGGTCTCCCTTGAGGTCATCTCGGGCAACTTCCTTGCCTCCACAGACTGGGCAGGTAGACTGTGAAAATCGAAGAGAACGATTGTGGGACATGATTACTGACCAGTCTTGAGTCGTATCTGACTGCTGATAAAACTAGCGAAGGAACCTTCTTTCTGAGATACTTACTGACTCTCTGCAAGGTCCTTGAAGAAAGCCTCGTAATCGATCTCGAACGGCACTTTCGTTCCAAGGCGTACTCGCTTCCTGTCCTGATCCAGCTCAACATAGCCCTGACTCTGCAGTTCACGAAGATCGACCATCACACCCTGCAGCGCCTTCTTCCTGAACTCTCTGACTCTTTCGACATTCACCCAGCCACCGTCTTGGTAGGCAAGTGTCATTACAATAAGAAGGGTTGCCGCAAGCCTGTCTGGCAATGTGGTGCCATCTTGAGGAAGCCTGACCTCGCTGGAGGTGTCAAGATAGAAGACACCCGATATTGGATTGTGCTTGATAACAAGACCTAGTGGTCTGACCCTCTCATGAAGGTCACTCAGCTTTTGGAATAGAACATGCCTCCCAACATCCTCGGGGAGACCGAGTGCATCGAGCATGTCATCTATGCTTGCGCCAATGGGTGTTCCTGTTCGTGTGAGGAGCTTGACAAGCACGGCATACTCGTTCATATCTCGAATTCTCCAGTACAATCAGGTATAAAGTATGACCTGTCAGGCACGCGACGTGCTCTAGAGGTAGTCACATCTTGTGACTTCATCCTGTGTCCCTCAAGAGTGGCTTCGCTATATATACCAATTCTGAGCTGTATTTCATGTGAACTATTATGACTCCAACAATCAACAACTCAACCTTTCGAAAGAACAAGGCTGCTCGCCAAGTTCAGAGTACTGATGCTATTGCATATGCATACCTCTCATTTGTCAGGTAGTTGCACATGACATCCTCTGAGCGAATTGTCATGATGACGACCTCTGATTCCCATCCCATGGGCTTGTGGTCACACAGTGGTCACAGATGTGGTCATTGCAGCTCAGAACGAACAATACCACTGACCAGTCAATAGGAGAATGTGAATGATCATGGCTCTTCGAGATAATTCTCAATTGATTCTTCTGACCAAGAGAAATCGGTCCATCAATGTACAAATCGCTGATGCATTGGCTCTGGCGTTCGTATCGAGGATGGGGTGCTAGAATGACACGCCAGAGAATCGAACCAATTCCCCAGGAACGAGCACCACGAAAACCTCTGCTTTCGACAGAGGCAATGACAGAGGTGTGCTTTGGATGGTAGAATCGTTGATTGTTCAGCAACAACCTGAGGGTGCTGCAGATGAACAACAACAGAGTGGCTTTAGGGCCGCTCTTCGTCATCCTGATTACTCACGCCTCTGGTTCGGGCAACTTGTATCGAATATTGGCACTGCTGTATCTGCCCTTGCCCTCCTGTTCTACGCCTATGACCTGACAGGTTCTGCCATGGCAATGGCAGTACTTGCCATGTTTGAAGTGCTACCTGTTGTCGTTTTTGCAGGCTTCATTGGTGTATATGTTGATCGTTGGAATCGCAAGAGAATCATGATTGCATCAGATATCGTTCGAGCTGCTGCAATTATACTGATACCTTTGACTGTGTATTTTCCATCGTTCACCCCCCCGATTTACTGGGTGTATCTCTTGACGTTTATCCATGCAACTGCAAATGCATGGTTCTTTCCAGCAAGGAGCGCATCTATTCCCAATCTTGTGGGAGGCGACGAACTAGTCGCAGCGAACTCTCTATCTCAGATGACTTTCCAGGTTGTTCAGTTAGTTGTTCCTCCTCTCGGAGGTGTTTTGATTGCGCTCCTTGCTCCCAACTATTTCCTTGCCTTTGCCATCACATCGATGACCTTCATTCTATCAGCCATTGTTCTCCGTGGAATATCGACTGATCTCAGACCACGGAGTATGTATGTGGAGTACGAATCACTACGAGAACAGATAGTCCAAGGCGGCCGCTATGTCATAGGAAATGCCGTTCTCTCATTCCTGTTCGTGTTTGCAGTGCTACTCGCAGGGTCTTCTGGGATACTCAATGCACTCCTGATGCCATATTTCGAAGGAGCATTGGGGTTTGGACCTGCCCAGATTGGATTGATACTCAGTGCTGGTGCTGCCACAGGGGCTGCAGCGGCTGTCTATCTAAGTCGTAAAAGCAAAATCGAGAAACCATTGTATCTCATTGCGTTTGCTGGTCTTCTGGCAGGTGTTGGTGTCTTCGCACTGGTCATAGCGTATGATTTCTTGAGCGTGCTGCTTGCTTGGGCAATGATTGGTGCTGTTGATGTGATTCTGAACATACCTCTCAGTGTATTGATGCAGGCGCTCGTAGAAGATAGGTTCCGTGGTCGTGTCTTTTCCCTTCTAAATGTCGTATTCACAGCTGTACAGGTTATTGGAATGGGAATTGGCGGAGTATGGGCCGAAGCAGTTGGCTCGACAGGTCCTCCCTTCATCGGCGCGTCTGTTGTCTTAGTATTCGTTTCCCTTCTGGGCTTTGCAGCTATTGCCAAATTAGAGTTGCACTCCCGACTCGCAAAGAAAGACAACCAATCCGTTGAATCAACCACCGAGCTTCCTCTTGAGGTCTCTGTGTGAATGTCGAGAGACGCCGACGTTGCACCGGCCCTCTCCAAGAATGAGCACTCCGTTCGCCTTAGCTACTGATTGCCACTGTTCTTATGTTGCCTCGGGAACAAGTGGTCTCCGTAGTTGTCGTGTGGCCGGATTATACAATAGACGTCCTTGGGATACAAGGAGTATGACATAGAGGAAATGCCTGAGAAAGATGTCAAACTCAGCACTCTCAATGATATCGTCAAAGATGGCCTTTCCATCTTGAGGAATTCTTGCAAGGAACTTCTCAAGGTCTTCCATGAAGACAGTATCTTCAGTTTCCAGAGCGAAACCATTTGGAAGTCCGCTCATCTTTGGCACTTTGTCTTGAGGTGCCTCACGAGTCATTGCATCTATGAACTGAACGATTCTGTCAAGGGACTCGTTCAGTGAGAGTCGCTCAAGATGGCCTATGACAACTGGCTGTCTCTGGACCAAGAGTCTGGCAATATCCCTCATTGATTTCTCCTTCAAACGAGCAACATAGACCTCTGGAGAAGCAAGAACTCTTGCCAACTCCTGAACACGATTCACCTTCGCCCCCAGAACCTCATTCAACATCTCATCGATGTCAATCCTACTGTCGATTCTTGCCACTAGCTCCTTCAGTTCTCTGTATGAGTCTGTCAATCGCAGTTCAAGTGGATCAATCTCTCCGGAGCGAGCTGCCTGTACTATCTCGTAGACTCTGGCTGCTAGACTCTTCTCTTCCACTCTCCCACCCCTACTGCCCCTTGAACTTCGGACTCTCGATTATTACTGACGGTTCGACGCCATTGGGTGAAACGATTCCCAATATCCTGTCTGCGTGTTTCAGAAGGTGAGTGCTCTTTGCGGGCGTAAGAAGGATGAATTGACTTCTGCGGGATGCGTCATGGAAGAGTCTACTCACAAGTTCGGTGTTCGTGGCATCGAGAAATGTATCGACTTCATCTAATACATAGACCGGAGCAGGATTATATCTTTGAAGGGCTAGAATCAACGAGATGGCGATGAGAGATTTCTCGCCGCCGGACCCTGCACGGATTTCGCCAAAGCCTTCCGCTTTGATTCTCGATTTGAACTCTACACCATAGTCTCCCTCTCTGAGCGCAAGTTCGAAACGAACACTTCCAGGGAATTGAACACTTCCTAGAACTTCATTCACATTCTTCTCAACATTGCGCAAGGTTTCATTCATTCCGTTGTGATACTGCTCTCGTATATCCTTGACAGTAGACTCTGCTTCTCCTAATTCCTCTTGCAGCTCCGTCACTCTCTCAACGAGAGTAGTCAACCGCCCCTTCAGTTGTATTTCGGTGTGCGCCACGCTCTCGGATACATCTTGATAGTCATCCAGGATGTGGCGAAGCTTCACAAGTTCATTCCTTACCTGTTCTAGGGGTTTCACTGCATCTGGTCTTTCTTGTTCATCAAGGTCCCGTTCGAGGTTCTCGAGATCATACTCCATGTTCGTCAATTGTCGCTTGGCCTGAAGGACCTGTATCTTTTGTTCCTTGATGACGAGGTTGAGTTCCACAATCCTCCCGCCTAGAGAACGATTTGTTTCCCTAAGTCGTCCCATTTCCTCAGCAAGCTCACTTTTCTGGTTCCGGGCCCCTTCCTGGCTTGCCCTGAGAACTTCTATCTTCCTAAGGATTCTAGAGGCAGCGCTCTTTGATTCCAGGATTTCCGCACGCAACTCGTCGAGGCTGTTTGTCAGCATGGTGACATTCTCAACAACCCTCTTCAGCTCCTGACGCTTGATCTCTTCATCGCGTTCAGCTGCATTTGCTCGCGCGTCCACTTTGGTAAGGTCTGCCTGGAGCTGTCGGTGCTTGATGCGGAGAGCTGAGTCTTGTCCAATCAATCTGCTTCGTTCAGGAGGCTGGGTGTTGTCCAGTTTTCTAAGTTCCCTCTCTGATTTACCGAGCTCTGCTTGAAGCCCCTTTAGTTCTTCATCGAGCGCAGCGATTCTCTCTTCCTGTACAGGGATAGTTTCAAGTAGACTCCTTCGTCGCTCCCAGCTCCCGCTCCACCGAGTCATCTGACTCAGCAGATCCAGTACTTCTTCTCTCTGACCTGTCAGTTCGTCCAGAGCCATCATGGTGTCGGTGACTCGCTTCTTGGCCAGAGTCAGTTCTTTGTCTGCGCTGGAGAGACGCGACTGGAGGGGCGCAGTTGAAACCATTCCTGATGGCAGAATCTTTGGATTGCTTACAATCTTGTCAGGGTCTGGAATAATGACATGCCCGTCCACGGAGACCCCCCTGAGTCCCTCCTTTGCTGCAAGACGCGTTGCAGATCGAATGTTCTTTGTGAGAACAAAGTCTCCGACAGCTCTTCGTAAGAGTCCCTTGGTCTCATCGTCGATGTTGAGCCTATCCCAGAGCCATCCTTCCACACCGGCCTCGGTCTTCAGTGCTGGGCGTTCACCTTGATCTCCTGAAGGCTTCAGCAGAATCAGTGGAGATGGCGCCTCAGCATTATCCCTGAGCTTCTGGAGTATCTGGAAGTCTGATTCATCTGTGACTATGAAGGCTAGTATCATATTGTCGGGCAGCACTGCCTCAACTGCACAGGCTATGGAATCATCCGCGGTGAAGAGCTCGATAAGCGGACCTGTGACACTCTCCAATTTGTGCTCTGCAATTGCATCCTTCAGTTGCTTGACCGCTTCGGGAATACGTTTGGATGTTTCAGAGAGTCGCACATTGAGCTCATCAATATCCTTCTGGAGTTGGGATACTATACTGCTCTGCCGGAATCGTTCTTCATTCAGAGAAGCAATCTCCCTCTCTAGCTGGCCTTTCTTCTTTGCCAGCTCTTTCTCATCGGATTTCTCCATTGCAGACCATACATGTGACCACTTGCTCTCTATCGACTGAAGTTCTGCTTCTTCTACTTGCATTCTCTCTTTCACACTTCGCAAGAGCAGGTCTTTCCCTTCAATCTCCGCTTGAAGCGCTTTGTATCTCCCATGGGATTCTGCTCTCTTGGTGTTCCAGTCAGCAAAAGCTTCCAATTCATCTCTGAGGTGGTTTCGTTCGTCTTCTATAGTCTGAAGTGACAAACGAAGTTCACGCTGCTTCTCCATGGTGTCTTCTTTAGTAGATGTAATTCGTTCGATATCTTCCTGGAGTTTTTCCTTGTTTCTCGTTTCTGTCTTGATTTCCTTCTCAAGCTGCTTGAATTCACTTACTTGTTTCTGTGAATCCCCCTCGATACGAGCCAGATTATGTTCCTCTTCTTCAATCTTAGCATCGATGCGGCCGAGTTCAATCTGCAGATTCGAGAGCCTTATTTCAACGCTCTCAGTTTCTTGTTCATTACTAGCGATCTCCGATTGAACACGTGTCTGTTCGTCAAGTATCGATACGAGACCTGCCTCCTTCCCGTCAATCTCGGTCTTGACAGAATCGATTTTTCCAGTCAAGTCATCAAGAGATGCCCATAGCAGGTCTTTTTCAAGTAGCTTCTCCTGTTCTTGGAGGGCTCTTTTCTTTTCAAGACGGCTGAGGTCATGCTGAAGCAGTTCAAGCTCTCTCTCTACTGACTTCGATTCTGCAAGAGCTGCTGTCAGTCGCTGTCGACTCTGAACAACCTCGGTTTCTTGGAGTATTATTCTGTCTCGAAGGACATCAAGACCAGTTCCCTCTTCAACGAGCTTTCTCACTTCGTACGGATCCATGTCTCGTACTGCGTTGATTCTCTCCTGAGGGATAAAGACTAGAGGATTGTCCGTATCCAGCCCGAATGACTGAACTATCTGTCTGAGTTCAGCAGCTTTGACTCGTCGACCGTCTACATATGCTCTAGGGATACCATCATGGTCAATCTTCCGTTGGAACTTCCTGTCTTGACCGTTGACCTTGACTATAACTTCGACTTGTGCAGTACTTGCTCCGTGTCTAATGAAATCGCTCCATTTACCGTATCGATTCTCTCGCTGATTTGAGCCCAGTGCGAACTTCAGAGCATGAAAGACGGATGTCTTGCCTGAACCATTAGGCCCAGCTAGGACAGTCAGTCCTCTGTCGAAGACGACTTTTCCCGAGTAGAATGAGAGGAAGTTGTCCAACTTTGCCGATTCAACGTAAGCTCTGATATTGCCCAAATTCAGTTCCCCTGGTTAACGTCCCATAATCCTCTGAAGTCTGTCATTGCTTTTCTTTGCTCTCAGAAGCCTCGTCAGTCTGTCTTCCGGCGTTCCGTTCAGAAGGAACGGATATCTGGAGAGTACCTCGCGGTCTTCGTTGGATAGCGGCATTCCGTCATTCAAGACCTCTATGGCTCTCTGAGTTGCTGAATAGTCTTCTCCCGCCGCCATGAGATAGAGCTGGTCTAGAAAGTCATCAGGATACTCAGTACGCAGAGTTTCTATCTTGTGTTTCGTTGTTCCTCCAGTGCGCCCGATGACTGACTCTAGGTATCTGGGGTTGTTGAGCGGCATGACGCAACTTTTCTCTATCATCTCCTCAATCTTATCTCTGGGGATCTGACCGCCTTCTTCGGTCTCGGTCATGAAAAGACTCACAGCAAGCTGTTTCGTGCTGGAGTAGCCCCAGCCATCAGTCAACTCTGCTACCGCTGTTGGATCTATATTCTCGTGGCCTTTCAATGTCTGTTCAAACAGCCGCACTCGGTCTTCAAGCGTTGTTCCCTCTATGACATAGACTCTATCGAATGTTGAGAGGACATCAGTATCGACATCCTGGGGTCTTGTTGTGGATGCGATGACCAAGACTTCTTCCCCATCCCATCCTGTTCGCGCCAGTTCATCTTGAAGGACTGCAGAGCGTTCACTGCTGGCGGGCGAAACAGACTCCAATTTTTCTACATACATGGCAGCCGGAGAATTCCTCCTCGCGAACTCGAATCCGACTCTCAGTATCTCGGCTCCTCTCTTGACTTCGTTCAGCAGAATGTCCATCCTGAATCGCACCAGTTTGAGGGGTACTTCCTGACTCAGGTATTGGACAAATGCCTCGAAATCTGTCCCCGGGGATCCGATCAGAAGAACTCGGCCGCCAAATTGCAGTCCTGCATCAATGAGCTTCTTCTTCAGACTACCATAGCGATTCATCAACGCGTGATGTTCCATCGCTCTTGTTACCACTGAGTATTGGCTCAACCGTTCTGTAGGCTGTTTCTCTGGTTCTATCAGAGTGATTGCTTCAGCATAGGTTTTCTCTTCGCCCAATCTGCAACCCCGCTTTTTTGGTCCCATGGTTTTCTCATGAACACATATTACATCTTCGGAGGAGGTACATTTCGGCGCCTTTCACAAATAATGACCGTTTCGAAATCCAGAACCTCATTGCTCTCCGGGGGCTTTGTCTGGCAGAATAATTTCTAGAATTGTGAATGGATTCTTAATTCCCTGAGGCAATGATGCAACTGAGATAACGGTGCTACTGCAGCTCTTCAATTCGCGCCCCGTTGGGGATGTTCATAAGCATTATAGACTCAGTGTACCCTAGCCTGTGATGCCATGAGTTCTCCGACATCGAAACTTCAAGAACTGGTTAGAAGCGTCATTACCACGGTAGAGAGCAGAGGTCTCTTTGTGCACTCTACGGATTTGGAAATCAAGTACACCACTACTGGAACGAAGGACAAGACACAGACCACACGAATTCCCCTGATAGTAGGTTCTTGCGTCCTCAATGCACTAGTACCCCGTTCTGCAATGCTGCTCATTGGTGGCCACGGTGGCGGAAAGACGACATTGGTCAAGATACTAGGTCGCATGATGACCGGAAAGAGCCTTGAGGAGATTGAGGATGGTATTCTCAGAGGTCACCCTCAACTTACTGAAGAAAAGATGGTGGCCACGCTACGTCCTGGTCCCCTCATGAAAGAGGGACTAGAGGTTGTTGTATGGCGCTCTTTTATCACGGGTTTCTGGAAAATCATAGATGAAGTGAATCGTCTGACTCCTCACTCTCAGAACATACTGCTCTCTCTTCTCGCTGAAGGTGAGGTCAAGTATTATGATGAAGTCAAGAGATGCGATGAGTACAGCCTGTATGCCACGCTCAATCCTGCTGATTCTGGAACCTTCGATATTGGTCCTCCATTTCTTGATAGATTTGGCTTGGCAGTTCCAATCACCATGCCAACAGTGAGTGACTTGGAACTAATACTTTCCTCTCGTGATGAACGTCTATTCGGTTTTGATGAACTCTGGCAAGTGCCTGCGATCTTGACAGAAGAGAACCTCCTCACAATCTGGAATCTCGCCGACAAGATACCTGTGTCGCCAGAGGCGTCCGAGTACATGCGGTCTCTCGTACGGGAGTTCGGAGCATGTATCAGAGTAGACAAGAGTCAGTCATCGGGCTTGACTGTCGATACTGGCCTCTGCGACGGATGTCATTTCAATACTGCAAAGAGTGTCTGTAACAAGGTGATTGTGCCTCTCAGCGTACGGGCAGCAAAGGATCTGAATCGATATTCAAAGGCCACTGCTTGGCTTGTCGGGTCTCATGAAGTGAGCATAGAGATTGTCAAGTCCTTGGCTCCGCTTGTCTTCTGGCATAGGACCAAGTTTGTGAGGGAAGAGTCCGAGCGGACTCCCTACTATGGTGACCTCTATGCCTTCACTCAACATCTTGTAGAGCTGGCGACTTCTCGTTATGCTCAGAGGGCTCCTGCCATTGAAATCATAGAGCAATTGAAGCATGGGAACGAGTCAAAGGAGTCATTTGAACAGCTGAAGGAGATGGCCAAGAGCGATCTACTTGTGCAACTCGATTACTCAGAGTTCGCCAGAGAGCTCAAGAAACCCCGATATGTGACCACAGTGCAGAAAATAGAACGCGGGATTAAGGATCGGGATATTGAACAACTTACGAAGACACATGATGAACTCATGTACAATACTGACTTTCCAAACAGAAGTGTGCTCTTGAAGCAAGTTTCTGATGCGCTCCACAGGTTGACACTCACCCAGTTTGAGTTGACGTTCGAGCAGTGGCAAGAGCTCTGGACAACTATCGGACTGAGATATCCAAAACTCACTCCAATGCTCAAAGAAACGCTGACTCCGCCGAAGAGAAGAGCTCTCAGAATAGATGGTCTGACTCTAGTGGTCTACGTCACAGGCGACTCTCCAGAGTCTGCTGTCTTCTTGGAGATTTCTGGCGGGACCGAGGCAGTCCGACTCAAAGATGAACTTCAGAAACATATCGAATCATAGGATGCTATAATGATGGATGTGACTGCTAGCAAGCCTTCTGACGAGAATGGGTACGGCTCCGCAGCAGCCAGTGCATGGGCTCTAGCTGTTACTGACTTCTATCATCCTCCACTTCCAGACCCTGAGATTGAGTACATTCCTGGAGTTAGCAGCTTCTTCTACATCGACTCTGGCAACTGGACTGTGCATCTCAATCTAGCTGGAGTCCCTCTGCACATGAGTATCGAAGAGGTCAACTCTTTTCTTAGGTCCATCTGCCAGCACGAGATTCAGCACTATCTTCTGTGTCCATATGATAGCGTGATGAATGGAAGAATGTTCGCAGCTGCACGGAAGCATGTCAATGATGCCGCAGCAATGTTCGTCTGTAATCTCTTTGCGGATTTTGTCGTGGACTCGAGTCTGTTGAGAAGATTTCTGTCTCTCACCCATAGTCGGATCATTTCCTCTATCCATGATTCCGCGATGAGGACTCAGGACCACAGTGATCTCTGGAAACTGATTGTTTCCTCCTATAGAGTAATGTGGGGATTTCCAATTCCGCCTACGGTCGATATAGAGCAGCGCACTTTCGCGGTGGCCAATGAGATAGCGCGCATTGCACGCGCGTCAATCGAACTCGAGCATCGGTGGCCTTCTTCTTGCGAAAAGATTGCAGAGATACTACGTAAGTGGATGCCCGATGACGAGAGCTTGCTTGGTGCCTATTCGGGAGCATCAAATGAAGTTCAACAAGAGGGAGTGGATGGCTCGCGGAGAGTCATTGCTGTCCCATTGGATGTAGATGGGATAATGGGAAGTCCTGTCGAGGTCAGAAATGGCGACTTAGCAAGAAAGTGCTTGGAAGGAGCCAATTCAACAGACCTTGAAGAGGAGATGGAACGGCTTGCTATTGATATTGAACAACTGGACGGTAACATTGAGGACTTGCAGGGCGTCTTCCTAACAGCTGGCATCGGATCGGAGAGGGCTGCCTGGACTCGTTTTTGGTATCGCGCAAAAGCATACGGAGCGATTCGATTTGAAGTAGACTCTTCTAGATTGACTGGGGCAGTTCCATTAGTGCCCGAAGTCTGGAGGCTGGGTGACCCTCTGGAAGAGCTCGATATTGTTCAGTCTCTTCAGGCCTTTCCCGTACTCATTCCGAATCGTTCAACAAGAAAGTGGCAACACTATGTAACAACTGACTCCAAAGTTTCCAGGACCACTCCTGACATGTTGATTGTCATAGACTCATCAGCTTCAATGACCTGGGAAATGCGTCCCACCACGATTTCTGGTGACTACCATACTGCGCTTGTTTCGGCATTTGCTGCGATGGACTTTGCATTTCGGCGAGGCTGCAGAGTAGCTGCAATCAACTTCTCTGATGGTGTGCAAGTTTGTGATTGGACAAGAGAGAGAGTCCCCGTCGAGAGGGTCCTATTGGCATACCAAGGCGGAGGCACCGTTGCACCTGTGAGCAAGATAAGCGAAGTGTGCGGAAGTGCCGAGAAAGAATCCATTGTTCTGCTCATAACCGATGCTGAGGTGTCAAACTGGAAACAGACGGTAGGAGCTGTTGAATCACTTACCAAGAGGGGTCACAAGTTGTTTCTCTTCCACATAGGCACTGGAACTAGCTCCCGCGCCTCTAAGACTCATCAGGCCCTTGAGAAAGCTGGGGCTTCAGTCTATCCTATCAGGTCTGTGAAAGAGCTACCCGGGCTTGTTGTCAAAGAGGTACGCAAAGTGTATCACGAGTAGTTTCATCGAATCGTACTACCCAAACTTTTATCATACACTCAGGAGCGCTGACTACTCGCCTTCTCCATTGTTGCAGGGGCTCCTCGAGGCTATCCGACCATGTACAAGATCGTATCCAAGAAGGTTCTTAATTCCGTCACAAAGATGCTAGTTGTTCGCGCTCCTGAGATTGCCAAGGTGTGTAAGCCGGGCCAGTTTGTGATTGTTCGGGCGAACGAGACGGGTGAACGCATTCCGCTGACGATCGCAGACTTCAATCGTGAGAGAGGTTTAATCACGATTGTATTCCAGGAAGTAGGCAAGAGCACAAAGCTTCTTGGAAGTTTCAAGAGAGGAGAGTATGTTCAGGACCTTGTCGGGCCCCTAGGGAAGCCCTCGCCCACTGACAAGAAGTATGGCACTGTTGTGGCAATCGGAGGCGGATGTGGAAGCGCCATTGTATATCCAGTTGCCCGAGCATTCAAAGAAGCTGGCAACTACCTGATTACGATCAATGGTGCGCGGACCATGGAACTGCTTCTCTATAGGAAACAGATGCGCGAAATAAGCGATGAGTTCTACGTGACCACAGATGATGGCTCCTGTGGAGTGCACGGATTTGTTACGAATGTTCTTGGAGACCTCATTCAGAATGATCGAAAGATCGACCTTGTGTTTGCTGTTGGGCCTGTCCCGATGATGAAGTTCGTGAGCAAGACGACCGAGGCCAAGCAGATACCTACTCTCGTGAGTCTGAACAGTATTATGGTCGACGGTACCGGGATGTGCGGCGCATGTCGCGTGAGCGTGGGTGGGCAGATGAAGTTCGCATGCGTCGACGGCCCCGAGTTTGACGGGCACCAGGTGGACTTTCAGGAACTCATGGGTCGACTCAATGCCTACCGCACATACGAAGCCGAGGCTGACAAGAGATGGATAAATCAGCAAGGAGGCGAAACTTAGTGAGCGAGAAGAACGAGCCAAAAGGTGCAATGAGAGAGCGAAAACCACCGACCAAGAAAGTCATGATGCCTGAGCAGTCTCCAGCGAAGCGGAGGCGGAATTTTGACGAGGTCGCTCTTGGTTACACGATGGAGCAAGCACTAGCAGAGGCTGAGAAGTGCATGCAGTGTAGAAATCCTAAGTGTATGAGTGGTTGCCCAGTTGAAGTTCCCATTCGAGACTTCATCAATCTGGTTCGTGAGAAGAAGTTCATAGAGGCAGCGGCTAGGATCAAGGAGACAAACAGTCTTCCAGCAATCTGTGGTCGTGTCTGTCCCCAGGAGACGCAATGTGAGGCTACCTGTATCTACGGTGTCCGAAACGAACCTATTGCAATTGGGCGCTTAGAGAGGTTTGTTGCTGACTATGCTCGTGCTAGGGGTGAGGACCTCCCCAAGTTGCCATCAAAGCTCGGAAAGAGGGTTGCAGTCATCGGCTCAGGACCAGCAGGGCTGACCTGTGCTGGCGATCTCATAAAATTAGGTTATGATGTCACAATCTTTGAGGCTTTCCACAAGCCTGGTGGAGTCCTCATCTATGGGATTCCTGAATTCAGATTGCCAAAAGAAATCGTCACAGCCGAGGTTGATTTTCTTGAGAGACTCGGGGTTGAAATCAAGTATAATCACGTGATCGGCAAAATAAGAACTGTCAACGAGCTAATGACAGAGGATGGCTATGAAGCAGTCTTCATCGGAAGCGGCGCAGGAGCGCCCAGCTTTATGCCGATCAAAGGGATGAACTTGACCACAGTCTTCTCAGCGAACGAATTCCTTACCCGCGTTAATCTCATGAAAGCATACAAGTTCCCTGAGTATGATACGCCCGTGAAGATAGGGAAGAGGGTTGCAGTCATTGGTGGAGGAAATGTAGCAATGGATTCAGCAAGGACTTCTCTGAGGCTGGGTGCTAGTGAAGTGACAGTTGTCTACAGAAGATCACGCGAAGAACTGCCCGCCAGAGCAGAGGAGGTACATCACGCAGAGGAGGAGGGCATTCGTTTTCAATTCCTCGTGAATCCCACTGAAGTCCTCGGTGATGAGTCTGGGAACGTCATCGGGATGCAATGTATCCGCATGGAGCTCGGAGAGCCGGATGAATCCGGTAGAAAGCGACCTGTGGCCATCAAGAATTCCGAGTTCGTTATGGATCTTGATACTGTCATTGTTGCGATTGGCAATTCGCCCAATCCGATCATTCCCAACTCAACACAAGGACTCGAGGTCTCTAAATGGGGCACTATCATCATCAATGAAGAGACAGGTATGACTTCGCTCCGTGGTGTCTTTGCTGGTGGTGATATTGTGACAGGAGCTGCCACAGTCATCAACGCGATGGGCCAGGGCAAATGTGCCGCAAGAGGCATTCATGCCTATCTTACGAAAAAGGCGGCCGAGTGAGATTGCCGAACGCGCTACGGTTCAATCACGCTGGGGATGCAATGGATGGTTGTTTCACAGGAATTGCAGTACGACAAAGCTGATGCGAGTCCGGCGAAACCATTCAGAGTGTACTCGGAGAGAATCTTGCTCTTTAAGAAATGATTGATATAGTGAGTCGGATTATGCATTGGCTGGAGTCCAGTGAGTGTGATTACAGATGGACGGGAATTCCATAACAACGGATGAGATGCGCGCTCTTGAGATGAATGCAAAGTATCTCGGTGTTTCACACAGTGTTCTCATGCAAATTGCCGGCAGAGAGGTTGCTCGCGTCATCATTGACAATGAGAGTGTGGGTGGAAAATCTGTTGTTATCCTGTGTGGTCTTGGCGGGAATGGCGGAGATGGCATTGTAGCTGCAAGATACCTAGATGAAGCCGGTGCGAGAGTTGAGGTATACCTACTGGGACATGAGAAGACCATCTCGAATCCGGATACAATGACGAACTGGAACACTCTCAAAAACCTCCTGCGAATCTTTACATCCTCTCTCCAAACAGAATCTGCGGTCAGATCATGCAGAGCCATCGGTCGTGCTGATATCCTCATTGATGGACTGATGGGATTCGGTCTTCACTCTGAACTCAGGGAACCTCTACTCACTGCGGTAAGAATGATAAACAGGTCCAAAGCAATCAAGTATTCAATCGACGTACCGAGCGGCATAGATTCTGATACGGGAGCAGTTCACGGAGATGCGGTCAAGGCAGACCATACCATCGCGCTCCATGCATCCAAGATTGGAACTCTGAAGGCTCCCGCATATGTAGGAAAGACACATGTTGTCACAATTGGAATACCGCGAGAGGCTGCAGACATCTGTGGACCCGGTGACTTATCGTACTACAACCGGCCCCGAGAATCCTCCGCAAAGAAGGGTGACTTTGGCAGGATATTGGTCATTGGCGGAAGTGATGTCTTCTCAGGCGCTCCTGCGCTTGCAGGGATGGCTGCCCTACGTTCCGGTTCGGATTTAGTCACTGTTCTTGCACCTGATCCTGTTGTCCCAGCAATTAGGGAATATAGCCCTAATCTGATGGTCAAGAATCTGGGTGCTCAAATTCTGGTCCCTGAAGTCGTTGATGCGGTTCTCAAGGTTTCAGAGAGTAATGATGTTGTTGCATTCGGACCCGGACTTGGACTTGACTCCAAAACAAAAGAGGCTGCTGTGTGTCTCATTCAGCAGTTCATAGATCGTGGGATACCGCTCGTCCTTGACGCTGACGGATTGAAAGCGATAGCATCATCAGGAATGAGATTCAACCCGGATATTACCGTATTCACTCCGCACTGGGGGGAGCTCTCAGTCATCATGGAGAGCAAATTGGGTAAGGCTGGGAACTTGCAGAATCGAACAGAACAAGCTGTCAAGGCGGCAAAGCTCTACGATGCTGTGATATTACTGAAAGGGCCAATAGATGTGATTACGCATCCTACTGGCCGCATCAAGTGGAATCGAACTGGCGTTCCTGCAATGACAGTTGGGGGCACTGGAGACGTTCTGACGGGCATCGTTGCTTCCCTCCTATCTCGAAATGGCGGAGCATTCAGAGCAGCAGCAGCCAGCGCCTTTGTGTCTGGTCTTGCCGGAGAGATGGCTGCGGGGGATCTCGGCGATCACATAGTTGCAACAGACTGTATCGAACGGATACCTCATGTCTTTGCTACATTATAGGACAAGTCATCCACGCTACTGAATCACTGGCATCTTGTCAAGCAGTTTTCGTGCCAGTTTCTTGTTCGCTATATTGACAGGTATCCAGACGATTCCAACATCTGGCTGACCATAGAGAACCACAGAGCCTTGGGGAGCTAGGAGCACAGCTGGAAAACCCAAAAGATCCTCTTCGCCATCCACTGAGACTAACGTAGGCTGATCCTGGTGAATTGCTGTGGCAATTGTGGACCATGCCTCCGGATAAATGGTTGCAGCAGGATTGTAAATGAGGAACTCGGTGCTCGCTGAAAATTCCTTGTCATAGACTCCCCTCTTCGTTGTTCCATCAACAATCATGATATGTGGAGTGTATCCTTCGCCAAGTATGGTGGCGGTCGTTACGTCTCCCACCGTTATGACCCTAGAGGGCGATTCAACCCTAATTCTCTCCACAACTCGCTTCTCTGGTGCACCATCTTTAACTTTGAAGACATCTCCCTTCGGAGATTTCAAGCCCTCCCTCCCATCTAATTGAAGAAGCCGTGGAGGCTCGTCAATGACCCTGAGACGCCTTCCTCTCCTGTCGATCTGTCCGAGACGAATCCTCGCTGATGTGATCTTGTCTCCGTCATCCGCGCGGACTGGTTTCAGGAACTCCTGGACGTCTTCAAGCCCGAGAATCTGTTTCCTCTTGCTTAGTGCGCCTGATTGTATCTCTGTGCAGCAGGGACCTTCGTACATCATGAACGTGACTTTCTCCTTGTATTCGAGTAGATCCCTTCTCTTTGCCAGAGCCTTGACTTCAACGATGTCATCGAGCTTACTCCTCACGAGGTATTCCTTTAGCCTGGCAACTCTGGTTTCCAGAGGCTGAATGAGGCTCTCCAATTGGAGCCCTTTGCCCATGAGTTCACCGCCGGTGACTCCTGCGATAGGCTCCGGCATCTCAACAAGCCTATCTATCATCACCTCGTGTCCAAGATGCAGGCGGTCAAAGAGGTTCAGCGCAAAGGTCACCATTGGTTTCTCGCCATTTCCATCATATTTGAAACACTTAATATCTTGTTTTATTCTCAATTCACATGTCAGGGGACGTTCACATCGTGAAGATTCAGGCTGTCGCAGATGTTCACAGTCCGAGATTCTTGAGCGAGTTCAAGCAATCTCTGAGCACTCTCCAGCCACCTGACCTGTTTCTCTTTGCTGGTGATATGGTCAGTCGCGGCAAGTCCGATGAATACAATACGATACTGGATGCGATTGAACAACATATGGGCTCAGGGTTTCCAGTGGTTGGATGCTTTGGAAATGAAGAATACAATGAAGTTCGAAAAGAGATAATATCTGCGACTGGCAGCAGATTGATTCTTCTTGATGAGAAATCGACCATTATTGAGTCAAATGGTCTCCGAATCGGGATTGTTGGTACACAAGGTTCCCTAGACAAAGCAACAAGGTGGCAGAAACGGAACATTCCGAGCATAAAGGGCGTGTTCGAGAGGCGCGCTAAGCGTGCGGCATCGTTGCTGAAGAAGCTCGATGGCAAGACGGACAAACGCATCCTGCTGCTGCATTATAGCCCCTGTCTAGAGACCTGTGAGGGTGATGACCCGAGAGATTTCTCTTGGCTTGGAAGCAGGAAGTTCTACAAAGTCATCTTGCGCCACTGTCCGGACCTCGTGATTCACGGACATGTTCACACTTCGACAAAGCATAAAGCTATGATAGGAACCACACTTGTCCACAATGTTGCCCTGCCTGCCGTTCATGGTATCACGGAACTCAATTTGTGGTAGCTGCTTTCTCTTCATGTCCGGTGACTCTCATTGTCGGTTCGAACTTGTATCCATAGACAATGATTCCACCTGGACCGAACTCCTTGATCCTGCGGAAGCAGACACGGACCCTCATACCAATCTTCACATCCTCTTTGTCCACGTTCACAATCTGTGCTGTGAGTCGAGCACCCTCATCGAGGTCAACTTGTGCGATTACATAGGGCATCTGCCGCTTGAAGTCCTCAGGAGCTTGATGCACCACAGCAAATGTGTATATGGTGCCCAGCCCTTTGAATGTGAAGGGCTCGAGTTTCCCTTTTCTTCGACATTGTGGGCACACGAGGCGCGGCGGAAAATAATGGGTTCCACATGTTTCACACTTATTTCCCTGAAGTGTATAGATTGACTTGATCCGTCGCCAAACTTGCGCTACACCTCTCTCTGCCATTTCGATCATCTCCCAAGAACATGAACTATTGATGTGGCTCCTGTACCACCTATGTTGACAGCGAGTGCCTTCTCTGCTCCATCAACTTGACGCTTGTCTGCATCACCTCGAAGCTGTAATACTAGCTCCACAATCTGTGCCACACCTGTTGCCCCCACTGGGTGACCTCGGGCTTTGAGTCCGCCTGAGGTATTGACAGGGAACTTTCCACCGATCTCGGTAATGCCTTCTTCTAGAGCTTTGCCGCCCTCTCCCTTCTTTGCAATTCCGACATCTTCAGTAAGTATTATCTCTCCAATCGAGAAGCTATCATGGAGTTCAAGAACATCAATATCCTTGAGTTCAAGATTCGCCTGCTTGAGTGCGCATCTGGTTGAAGTGACCACTGAACTCATGGTAGTTATTGACTTTCTATCATGCAGGGCTAATGTATCACTCCTCTGATCTGATGCCTCGATGATTACAGGTGTGTCGGTGTATTTCTTTGCAAGGTCCTCTCTACACACCACAAGACCCGCGGCTCCGTCAGTCACAGGGGATGAATGGAGGACCCTGAGCGGTTCTGCCAGCATGGCAGAGCTCATCACGACATCTAGTGGAACAGGGCTCTGAAACTGTGCAAATGGATTATGTGCTGCATTTGCATGGTTCTTCACAACGGGCAAAGCAAGATGCTCTTCAGTCGTGCCATAATCATGCATATGCCTTCGAGCCATGAATGCATAGAGTGCAGGGAAAGTGCCTCCGAACGTTCCCTCCCATTCCCAGTCGCTTGCCACAGAGATGGTGTTCATGGCCTCACTCTGGCTCACATCACTCATCTTTTCGCATCCTAGTACGACCATGAGATCATGTTCACCTGACTTAATTGCCATGTACGCTTGTCTTACTGCTGCGCCGCCACTGGCGCATGCTGCCTCGACACTATATGCTGGAATGTCGCCAAGTCCTGCCATGTCAACTGCAAGCGCACCAAGATGCTCCTGTCCTGTGAACCGGCCCGCGCTCATATTTCCAATAACCATGCCATCTATATCTGCACCCGAGATTCCCGCATCCCATATGGCGTACATTCCCGCTTCATAGGCAATGTCCATGAGATTCTTATCCCACAGTTCGCCAAACTTGTTAATTCCGACACCTATTATCGCAACTCTATTGTTCATTGTGAAACCTCCTCACGCAAGTGCCTTAATTTTTCGTCTATACTTTGCATAAGTTGCGTAGTCTACGTACGTCTTTCGTTTGATGTAGTCATCAACCGTGGGAACTTCTCCGCGGCATTCCTCAATAGCATCTTCCACCGTGATGGAAAAGGCATCACTTCCTGCTCCTGAGCCGTATGCCACCATGAATATCTTGGAACCTGGTTTCGCGATATCCAATACTCTTGCCAGCCCGATCATTGCCGAGCCTGAGTATGTATTTCCAATTTGTCGGACAACAAGGCTGTCCTCCAGCTTTTCCTTGGGGACACCAATTTGCTTGCCCATAGCTATTGGGAACTTGCCGTTGGGCATATGAAATACGAAGTAGTCATAATCATCGACAGTTGTCTTTGTCTTCTTGAACAACAACGCTGCACCTTCACCAACGTGCCGGAAATAGGCTGGTTCACCAGTGAATCTTGCACCATGGCTCGGATAGTCCTCACCTTCACGTCTCCAGAAGTCGGGGGTGTCACTTGTGAAAGAAACTGTGTCCTCTATTGTGGCAAGAGGCTTCTTGGAACCAATCAGATAGGCTGCGCCACCCGCTGCGGCAGAATATTCGAGTGCATCACCCGGCCTTCCCTGCGCAGTATCCGCTCCAATGGCAAGCCCTATCTTGATCATCTTAGAAGAAACAAGTCCCATGGCAGCCTGCAATGCAGCAGTTCCTGCCTTGCAGGCAAACTCGAAATCTGCACACGTTATATTATGCGAACAACCAATGGCTTCAGAAACAATTGTGCCTGTAGGCTTCACTGCATACGGGTGAGACTCAGAACCTATGTAGACTGCCCCTATATCGACCGGATTGATTCCTGCCATCTTGATTGCATTGCGCGCAGCCTCCACTGAAATGGTAGCCACATCCTCATCAGGACCGGGAAGCGATTTCTCAAACACTCCTAGATTCTGACCAATCTTTGACCCGTCCTCACCCCACACTTCAGCAATATCTGAGGTCTTTATGCGGTACCGTGGGACATAGACTCCATAACCAACAATGCCAACCATTGCAATTCTCTCCATGCATAACAAATCGGTGAACGTCGAATTGCGTTGCGTAGCTGATTTAACGGTCGGTTTGCCGCGTTCTTATGAACGTTGTGTTATTACGCACACTAAGGAAACGGCTATCACCGATTATCTTTTGTGACTTTCGGACGTTGCCGACACATCAATTCAAGTTCCTCCTATATATCACTAACGAATGAACAACGACTGTTGCAGATACGGAGTTCGAAAAGCGTCGATGAATGCTGTATGAAGTAAGCCTATAGCGACAAGAGTCTGGCAATTCTTGGTGTCATGAATGTCGGAAATTCTAAAATGAGAAGAGCATCTGCAGGATTACAGTCACTGCATCAAAAGCAGTGGCAGGATTGCTTTTGGCACTCGGTTTCTCTACCAATCACGTTGTCCTCATAGATGGAAAAGGTGTTCCGCTTACATTTGAGCTTCGGGAGAATGACAATGTGCAATTCTCCCGCTAATCGGGGGCGGTTGATATTCCCAGCCGCTGTTGCAGGCGTCGTGTCGGCTCTAGGTCTACTTCTAAATCGCTCTTATTGGTGACATTAGGTATTCCAAGACGCATTGCGATTGTGTCAAGCACTCTCTGGACCACATTCGAAGCTTCCCTTTTGTTGAGTTTCACCGATGCTTCGAGCCGCTGAATGATCGATGTCGAGAGAAGCTTCGCGGCTCCAGAACTGAATTGCGCTGCTCGTTTTCGTTTCACAGCAATGTCATGTGGAAGCCCCAGGTTCTCTGCTAGTTCCCTGAAGATTATCTTTCGCGAAGGAGTAACTAAGGGATTCACCTTGAGCGAAGCAGGTAATGACATGGCAGTTCTGACAAAGGGAGGATACAAATACGGAAAGAAGACATCAACTCCGGCTGCTGCAATTGCACGGGCATCCCTCTGTATGTTTGTTTCATGGGTTATTGAGACCTCATTCCAGAGCGTCCTTTCGACAGCGCTGTCGCCCTCTTTTTTCATTAGGATTTCATGTCGCTCATATCCTGCGAAGAGCTCGTCGGGTCCCTGGCCGGAAACCATCATGTTGTATCCTCTCCTCTTTGCTTCTCGTGCTGCAAAGAAGAGTGGCAAGGCGATTTCCACTTGCATCCGATTGCTTGTTTCTATTGAATGAATAACCTCGGGGAGTGCTTCCCACAAGGAGGCTGCATCGACTTCAACTACTATGCTCTTGGTCGCCATCAATTCAGCTGATTTGACCGCTGCTTCTTCGTCGTGAGAGCCTTTGCATGCTGCCGTTACAAGAAGTGTATCTCTGCAATTCATCTTTGTCAGTAAGGCTGCAAGTGCACTGTCAACTCCCCCCGAGAAGAGTACTGCGCACTTGTTTGCTCTCTTCAGATTCCTGAAGGATGCATTGAGTGTCTTCTGCAACTCTTCAATTGCTGTGAATCGCTCGACGGCTCTGTCGATCGCTGGCATCTGAAGTCCTCTCAAATGCGTGATGTCGAGTCTTCCTTCCCATGTAAACGACAATACATCCCCAGGGTCCAATATTCCGCTCTTTTCTTGAGCTATTGCCCAGATGCATTTCTTTTCAGAAGCAAAAGCAATACCATGGTCCAGGCGAACATAGTAGAGCCCACGAGTCCCATCAAGTGACCTGCGTATCCGAAGTCCGCTTGCATCAATACGTAATGAGATAGTATTGAAGACATCGGGGTTTTGAAAAGGGTCTCTGCCCTCTCGCTCATCAAAGAGAGGAAATGAGTCAACAACTAGCAGATGATCTTGCGTTGAGTCAATCAATGCTGCATTCTGCTCATATGCTCGCACTGAGATGAGTGCCCTGCTAGATGAGTTCTTCCCATAAAGGGTCCGATGAAGTAACTCATTCCCTCGATGTTGGAGTGCTTTTGACATGCGACAGATGGCAGATTCAGCATCACTGAGCGGCTCAATTAGGACGATGCCCGCAATACCTGACATATAGACCAATAGTCCTCTCATTATTCATGAGGCATGAGATATCCCGAACTGTGTGAGCAGACCAAGCGGCCTTAGCTTGTTGCAACTTTCTCCAGTTCAACCTGCTTGACGCCAGTAATCGTCTTTAGACGTTTATCAAGCACACTTATTTCCACATTCAGTTGTTTGGGTGTGAAATAGCATTCATAGAAGCACTGGTCAGCGGCTTGGCAGATTCCGCTTGTGAAGAGAATATCCTCGAGTCCTACCTCCATGAATACCATCGTGAGTTCTTCAAGGAAGCTCTTGCTCAACTTATCGATTACTAGCCTGAGATACATTACCTTGTCACTATCGACTGGATACATTTTTACATTGCCATCTTTTAAAACAAGAATGGTCAAGCCATATGATTGTCCTATTCTCTCCACGAATTCTGCAGGAAGTGTGATTGTATTACCCTTCACGATTTTCAGAACTCTTGCCTGAGTCATATCACCCTTACTCAAATGCATCTGCCTCCGGACAGTCATGAAGTCATGCTGCTATACTGATTATATCTCTTGTGGGAGAAGCCGTAATCTATCGTGCTCCACCGAACCACCTACGAATTCGTGCTAGGGCTTCTCTCTCTGGTTTTTCTACGACTCGCAAGTTCCACTTAGTCTTCGCATCGCCGACATACTCCAGAAACGCCACCTCGCCTTCTGACCTAATCCTCTCCATCTCCTGGAGCTTGCCGTTCAGCCATGCCTTTCTTGATACGGGCATTCTTGCGGTGGCTAGATCAAAGAGTGCTGGATGAAGGTCGAAAATCAGAGCTCTCTCTTTCATGTAGTCCATGACACCATCTTGAAGCGTGGAGCTGATCTTTTCTCTGTCAGTGAAGAAGGATGCGGCGACTGACATATTTGGATACTTTTCTGGAATGTTCAGTGCGAACTTGAAGGACCTGCTAAACTTCGATAGGTGCGTGGCTGCGTCCAAGAAGAGGATGGTTTCAGGTTTGCCCTCGAATTCAACGTCAGACATCTCAATGTTGACTCGAGCAAGCTCTTCTTCGTGATCAATTACAGTCTGGACGAGCTGGTCAGTCACTGGAGGAAGGTCTTCCGCTGCTATTCCATCCACCGATTCATATATGAGCTGGCCGTTACTGACATCATCGCTTTTTGATTTGTCCTTCTTCTTCTCGTCTTTTTTCTTAGGGCGCCTCTGAGGGGGAACATACCCAATCTCTTCAACGAGCTGCTTCAGAACCAACGGTAGGAACAAATCATAGAGAGTGCCCCTCGTTTCAAGTATCAGGAGGACTGGCTCGAAAGAGGCAATCGCTTCAATGACTCCGGAGCTATAGTCTGGAGAGTCATCAAAGAACTTCCTGAGTTTCTCCTCAGAATAACCTCTTTTTACCCGCTCAGTCCATTCTTGATAAACATCCCTCATCTCTTGTTTTCTTCTGTCCTTAACAAGAGACATGAACTTTCCAAGATACTTCACGCCACGTGTGACAGCAGTTGTTGGACTTACAAAGACGGTCATGAGGCCAACCGCCTCTCCGGCATAGCTACTGGCCTCCGCGTCACGTATCTTTCCCATGACCTCATCAGTGAGGGAGGGTGGTCCCAGTTTCTCTTCTAGGACTTCAATCATTCCTGCGAAATCCTCGAATGCTGCGTCAGCTGGTGCCACTTCTTCTCCCACAAGAGATGCATCCGACAGGACTTCTGCGAAGGCATTGGGTCGCTTAATCAGCCATTGCAGGGGTATTTTCAGAGGTGTGTAGACATGCAGCCATTCTCTATCTGATTCCTTGGGACCGAAGTAATACTTTCGAGACTCTGGGAATAGGCCTTGAAAGAGCTCCATGAACTGATCGAAACCCTGTTTCGTACTCAGGCCCATCTCCGCCTTCTCCATGGCGTCAACAACAAAAAGCAGACCTGACTCCTTCTTCTTGGCTATTCTTGCCATAGTGAGCATGACTTGCTTGGGCGAGAGGTAAAGGAGACTGCTCTCTGCATATGGTTCATCGTAGAAGGAGAAGAGGCCAAGACGTCTCCAACTCTTCTTTAACAAACTACTGTTGGCAAGGTGGGAGAACCACTCATACCCACGTTTGTATCTTGGAATTGACTCCTCATAAGGTTCGGAATGTGCCATAGATTACACCAAGTATATGGGCCTATGATGGCTCTGAAACTCGATTGCCATGGAGGAGAGATAAAGATTTGTCTCTCTCAGTCCCACCTGAGACTCACAACAGCAAGCACCAGCGCCACCACAATAATGCCTCCAACGACAAAGAACCTCCAGTCCAGAATGAAACCACTTGGAACGTTTGGATCTTGTGATGACGCAAGAATATTATCCGCATCGCCAACTATGTTCAGGAGTTCGCATGCCTGTCCCGCATACACCAATGAACCTACTTCTTCGCCTGGGACGTAACCCCACGAACCGTCGACTGCTTGGCAGTTGAGGATAAAGTCCGATACTGCAGATTCGTTCACTGATGCGAAGGCACCTGTCAGCTCCAATGCTTTGAGAGCATAGTAGGTGCTTACGAGGTTGGCATCTGCAGTACCATTTCCCTCTTCGAAGCCGCCAGTGAAATCAGGACTATCTGCTTCCAGCATCTGCCGTTCTAGAATCCAGCTATTTGCTGCCTGAAGGCCAGGGATTGATAGGACATTTTGAAAGTAGTTAAGTGCCATGATTCCGGCTGCAGTTGCGGTCAAGCTAGATGTATACGATTCAGGGCTGAGCTTGAAGGCATCGCCCTGACGACACTCATCAATCCATGCAATGGTTGCTGTTTCATTAACCAACCAATCCCATGCATTCAATGATGAGTTGTATTCATCTAGCAAGTCGAGTATAGCCAGTGCCTGATAAGTTGAAACGATATCGGTAGTTATGTTTGGTTTGCTGGAGAAGCCGCCATTGGCTGACTGAGTTCTGTTGACATAGATGAGAAGCGAAGTAGTATTGATGTCAATTGCATTGATACCCGGGTAGTCTGATTGAGCCTTCAGTTTCTGATGAAGTATCATGCCCATGTATGTCATCTCCACAGTCACCGGGCCAAGAAGGTATTCACTGAATCCACCGTATCTCTCACGATCCAGTTCACTATCTGCTCTGTTTGATGTCCATTGGCGATCTATTAGAGAGTCGAGAGCCTTCGTCAGGTTGACGGGCGGCGGTCGACTGTCCAAGCTCCCTAGTTCATCTAGTGCCAAGATTGCACCATAGGTAGCATCAACACGAACAACACCATCACTTGGAGGGCTGTAGCCGCCTTTTTCAGCATCGTATCTCCCGCTAATATAGGAGTTTAGAGTGTCATATCTACTTGCGGCAGCAACAGGCTGTGCAGAGGCTGCTATCAGCACCAGTAGAAGCGCAAATGTAATGGTGATTACCTTTACCTTTTTCATAGAGACATCCCGGTCTGCGTTCTTGACGCCGAGAAGGTTGGCTCAGCGTGTTGCCAATCGGCCTCACGGCGGTGTTATTAACATTTCCATCCTCAAGAGTCGTACTATGGAGCTCAATCATCAAGTCTCACAAGGATATCATACTAGTCATCTAGCTGGATTTCAGAGGCGCAGAGCTACGCATAGCCTATTGGTCCCCTCTGGGTCCTTCTAATATAGGCATATGCAGAATCGGCCGCTATTGCCCCGTGCCCCACTGCAACTGCTATCTGTTTCATGGACTCTACAACATCGCCTGCAGCAAAGACTCCTGCTATGTTTGTTGCCTGTTTGGCATTCACAAGTATCTCGCCACGGTCATTGGTTTCTACCCCGATGCTTTTTGCTAGTCCACTCTCTGGCCTTGAACCTAGAGCAACGAACACAGCATCAACCATCAAGGAGCTAGTTTCTCCGGTCTTTGCGTTCTCCAGAATGACTTCGTTTACAAGATCGTCTCCCTTGATCTCCTTCACCACAGAACTCCAGAGTATTTCCACATTGGACTTGAACAGGTAGTCCTGAACTGCCTTCTCTGCTCGCAGTTCATCTCGGCGGTGGACCAAGTAGACCTTCTTGGTGATCTCTGCGAGATAGAGCGCTTCTGTCACCGCAGTATCCCCGCCCCCAATAACGGCTACTATCTTGTCTCTGAACAATGGCCCATCACAGGTTGCACAGAAAGAAACACCACGCCCTGTAAGCCTCTCCTCCCCAGGCACACCCAGTTGATTGTGCTCTCCACCTGTGGCGACAACTATGGCTTTTGCCCGATAGACGCCACGTCGCGTGTCGAGGAGGAAATCGCCATCGTCACTCTCTCTGACAATGCTTCGCACATCAGTGATCTCTCTAATCGCTGCTCCTGACTTTCTTACTTGCTCCTTCATTTTGGTTGCGAGCTCTATGCCAACAATGAAGGTATACCCCGGATAGTTTTCAATACCGGGACTTGTAGCTTGGGCTCCTCCTAGAACCTTGGACTCGAGGAGGAGCGCCTTCAATCCGTAGCGTGCCCCGTAGATCGCTGCAGTCATCCCTGCTGGTCCGCCTCCTATGATTATCAGCTCCCAGTCCAAGTCCTCGGTCAATCTATTGTCTCCGCTATGTCGGTCCCTATTGTGCTACAATTTCGACATCAACGCGCCTAATCATCTTTTCCCGCGCGTCACCCGATGCCAAGTTCCTTCAATTGGTCAGATGTAAAATTAGTATTTGGCTCCATGATGATTGCGGCTGTCGGTTTTAGAAGGTCTGACATTCTTCCAAAGGTGACCTCTCTGATAGGGAGGTTTCCTCTCTTCATGAGAAAGGCAGCTCTCCTGAATCGTTCATGGTCATACCCGAATATATGCCCCGGGCTGACCACCAAGACATTGTCAACAGACTCCAATCTTTCCCACGGCCATGCTGAGTCGTTGAATGACTCGATAATGACCAGGTCCGTTTCCTTCTCAATGCTTCCGAAAGACCCAGTGACTGATGTTTCGTAGTGGAGGCGCTCATATTCCTGAAAGGCTTCGAGGCTATTTGCCTTCAGAATAGCCGCGCCATGTGACAGCCTTCCTATCTCATCCGGCCCTATTATTAGCTGCTGGCTATCCACGAGCTCATCAGCTATCAGCATGGTTGTATCTACTCCCCTTTTTGTTGGTTCACTGAATCTCTGCATCACGAGGACAGAGGTGGCGCCCGATAGCGCCAAGCTGTTTGGTAGATTCTGTAATGGTCTTCTGATTCTTGCAGGAACGAACATGCTGTGAATCGGGTTCATTAGAAGTAAATCAGATTTGATGCCAAGGGCGTTTTTGACAGCAGTTGCATCCTTAGAAACAAGCTGGCCCTTTTCCATGCACCATTTTGTGTGCTCATAATGGTGCCAGTAATTATGACCACTGATTGGCTTGAAGTAACCAACTGAAAGGCCTGATTCGATGAGTGCCAGTCCAACATTAATGGCAAGTTGTGTCTTCCCTGAGTCAAAGCTGTTTGCACCGATTATCAGGACTCTTGACACCGCCAGTGACCTCGAAAAAAGAAGAAAGAGAAAGGAGCCTTGCGGCTCCGACTTTTCTATATGTTTCTCACATCATTCCGGGCATGCCGCCCATACCGCCCATTCCACCCATGCCGCCACCAGGACCACCAGGACCACCAGCGCCAGCCGGAGGACCAGATGATGCCTTGGCAGCAATCACATCATCAATCCTGAGTATCATCTGGGCTGCTTCAGCCGCTGCGCGGATTGCCTGACTCTTGACACGTGTTGGTTCGATAATGCCGCCCTTCATCATGTCTGCAGCTTTGCCCTCGAACACATTGACACCGAACCAGATACCGCTTTCCTTTGCATGCTCCTTGTTGAGGTCAGCCATAATATCGATAGGATCATGGCCTCCATTTTCTGCAAGGGTCTTAGGAACAACGCGAAGTGACTCTGCAAAGGCTTCAATGGCTAACTGCTCACGACCGCCAACACTGTTGGCATAGGTCTCAAGTCGCCTTGCTATTTCGGTTTCAGCTGCGCCACCGCCTGCGACGTAGGTGCCATCCTCTACGACGTTTCTGACCACGCTGAGAGCATCGTGCAGAGCTCTCTCTGCTTCATCAATGACGTGCTCAGTACCGCCACGGATGACAATTGATACTGCCTTGGGGTGCTTGCATTCTTTAACATAGACAAGCTTATCCTCGCCGATCCTTACTTCCTCGACGACGCCTGCTTCTCCAATGTAGCTCTTATCTAGCTCTTCGAGGCTAGATGCAATCTGGGCACCGGTGGCTTTGGCAAGCTTCTCCAATGTACTCTTCTTTGCTCTTCGGACAGCGACGATTCCTGCCTTGGCTAGATAGTGTTGGGCAACGTCGTCGATGCCTTTCTGACAGATCAGTACATTGGCGCCTGACTCAATGACCTTGTTGACCATGCTCTTCAGCATGCGCTCCTCCTCATTGAGGAACGCTTGAATCTGGTCAGGTCTGTCAATCTTGATCTCCGCGTCAAACTCGGTCTTCTCAACCTCTATGGCAGCATTGACCAATGCGATCCTCGCGCCTTCAACTCTCTTAGGCATTGCTGCATGTACTATCTCCTTGTCTACAACCATACCCGTAACGAGTTCAGTTTCCGTGAGGCTCTTGCCTTGCTTCTTGATGACCTCTATCATATCCATATCGGCCTTGGTCTTGCCATCAGTCTTTTCCATAATCTGAAGAATGGCGTCCACCGCAATCTTGGCGAAGTGGTCTCTTGCTCCCACAATCGACTTGCTGTTCATTGCCGTAGCTGCGATATTGGTGAGGATCTTCCTGTCCATGCCTTCCATGGTGACAGAGATTTCATTGAGTATTGCGGTCGCCTTCTCTGAGGCCTTCTGATACCCTGCAACCATTACCGTGGGATGAATCTTCTTGTCCAACAAATCCTGTGCTCTCTTGAGAAGCTCGCCAGCTAGGACAACTGATGTTGTTGTACCGTCTCCAGTCTCCTGATCCTGACTCTTTGCTACCTCTACAAGCATCTTGGCCGCTGGATGCTGCACGTCTATCTCTTTTAGAATTGAAGCCCCATCGTTCGTGATCGTTACATCCCCGAGACTGTCGACGAGCATCTTGTCCATGCCACGGGGACCCAGAGTGGACTTCACAGCGTCAGAGATGACAATACCGGCCATGATATTGTTTTGCTGCGCGGACTTGCCACGCGTTCTTGATGTACCCTCCCTAAGAATGAGGACGGGTGTTCCAGACAACTGTGCCATTTTTTATCACCATTTCAAGACCTATTTCGAAATAGCTCATGATTCATATATTAAAACTGTACAAGCGCTTCGGCATGTACTGCTAACAAAACTGTGCTAGCTCTTCGCTTTTAAAACTTATTACTTGGCACTTACTGAGGTGTTGTACGAGAGCTCAACATTCGTCTTGCCTATCTGACATACTCAATGAGCTAGGTCGTGGAATCTCAATGTCCGATAAAGCTGATTCGGAGATGGGATTCTATGACCCAAAGT
>PRDH01000069.1 GCA_003345545.1 Candidatus Thorarchaeota archaeon | reverse complement strand
CTCCGCAGCCCGATAAGAGTGTCTACACTCATACTGAAGCCTTAATGCCAAATCTCTCTGCTAGCTCAGCAGTGAGTGCATGCCATGTCTTCTCATCACAGTAATACAATCTAGGTCGTTCGTTGTATTTCAGAACAAACGGTTCGGCGAAGAAAGCTACTATAAGGAACAGCAAGGAAAGAACATAGCTCCAGATCTCTCGTAGCGGCGGAATCTGCTTCGCTATCAAGAATATACCAAAAGCAACAGCAAAAATCACAGATGTGTTCCAGAGTGCCATGTTACAGGTCATTCTATGCCGAAGGTCTCCGAAGAACCATGCATATCTTTCTGTTGGATTGAGAAGTACTGCGGGAAGAACACTGTTCTCGCCTCGCCATCCATCCAGTCCCACTACTATGACCGTATCTCCGATGGTCACAGGAGGCATTCGCTCAGACTCGAATTGAACAAATCTTGGACCCACCGTACCACGAACCAACATACCCCTGGGGAGGCGCTCTGGCCCAACAAGCTTCAATGACTGTAGATCCTCGACAACACCTTCGAAAGCATACTTGGCCCTATAGGCCATGCAGAACTCGCGGAACCGTGTGAGTAACCTCGAATCTCCCATCTCCACTCACCATGTCTATGCTCTGCAGCCTGATAAGAGTGTCTACAGACCTGCCCTACGAATAACTTTAATACTCGCCACAGCCGTTCCCCGTCTAAGCAACGCCGGTAGAGGTCCTTCTGGGCCACACACTTGCGTTTGCTCAAACAATGGTTTAAGTAAAGCGGGTTGGGGAAGCCAGTCTAGAGCGGATTCTCCGCCCATGGGCGAAGCCTATCCCGCAGGGCTCATAACCCTGAGACCGGTGGTTCGCGAATCATGACTTCCATGATTCGGCCAAAAAATCCACTACCCGCTACCACTTAATCATAGTTAATATTGCCTTACCAATCCTCATCATCAAAATGAGTGTTGATGCGATAGCCCTCTTCCCCATTAGCGAGTGTGACTGGTAGTATCTCTTTCTCTTCTGCTGCGATTTCAAAAGCCTCTTCGATATACTTTGTTGGGGCTTTGAACAGCTGTACGATGATGTCTTTTTTGGATATGCCCTCTGGAGCTGCTCTCACAGCTTTCAATATCAAGTCAGCAAGGTCATGAATGTCTGCGATGTACATTCGGAAGGCTTCCTTTCTATCAAACTCCTTCTGTATCTCTTCTTCTGCTTTCTTGTATTCCTCAGTCTTCTCGTTCTCGGGAATCAAGCGACACCACTCAATATTCTTTCCGTCTTCATATTCATAATGATTATCTACAACATCTTCAATCCATAGAAATTCTGTTTCTCCATTTGTAAAGCCTTGTTCACGCAAGAGAACCCTTGCATCATCAGATTTCATCTGACCAAAGCGCTTAGCAGTGTTTTGATTCTTCAAGAGCCGCAGCAGCGCCCGATCTACGGGTTTCAGATTCTGAAGATTAGCAGCCTCTTCAGGAGTAAGTTTCAGCAAATGCCAAAGGGGATATCCAGCATAGGAACTCCATTCATTAGAGGGATAGTCGAGGACCTTGTCAACCTGAAATCGCTCCTGTGCATACTCTATGGCTTCTTCGATTTCTTTGATTACAAAGTCGTTCGAGAGTTTCTCAATAACGACTTCTAATGGAATTATTGCCCTGTTTAGTTCTAGGAATATTTCCATTACGTTTTCGACTATATTTTCAACATCATGGCTCATAGATATTAGTCCCTCCATATTGAATGAATAGGAAGTCCATCCTCCTCTACTTCTCTGGCTATTCTCCTAACTTTTTCAGGATTCTGTGCAATTATCCACTTCTTAAGCTCCTCTCTTTTTTTAGGATGGTTGGGTGGACAAACCAGTCCCCATCGAATTACTGCCTCAGGATTTGATGTTCGAGTTACCCATTTTACGGAAACTCTTCCGGATTCTGGGTAATATGTAACCTGTACCGGACGTATTGAGAGATCGATTCCTAGTTTTTCGGCAATGTTCTTCTCATCATCCATCAATTTGTTACGGTTCTCTAGAATGGTGTCATGGAGTGCTCTAGCTGCTTCGGTTTCTTCAGATTCAGTCGACTTTCTTAGATTCTCTATTGTCGTCCAAAGTAGTGTCTTGGCTCCGTTTGGGCTCCCAGCATAATCATTTCCCTTGCTTTGAATCAATCTAGTTTCCCCTTCCGAGATTCGGTTCACAGAGTCATATTTTTCTGATTTAACACCACTATGAAGTGTGTTGGAACGATTCCAGCTGACTTGCCCTGGGGAAACGTGGCCCTCTTGTGCAATCATATCTTCATGATATGCGATAATTGATGTCGCCAACCATTTAGTGACTTCATTTGGAAGACAAGGATTGAGTATTGCTTTGTCCCCAGATGGGACACCCCATTCATTTAGAGCCCGACCATACGGACTCTGGATTCTTAGTTTGTAAACATTGTCCTTTTCCACGTATTCTGGTTCATTAGTAAAGTCGCCAAATTCACGTAATACTTGATTTACTAATCGCTCAAGACGCTGGAGGTTCTGCTCATAATATTCCACAACTGAAGCATCAATACGAATATGACAGTCACTAAGGGAGGTGGCAATCAGCCTGGCGCGTAGGGCCTCCAATCTGTGACCCTCTGGGAACTTAGGATTGTTTATTCCACCGTGCCCGTTGATTCCAGAGACCTTCTTGACTATCCCTTCAAGGTCCTTGTTTCGTATGCCTTGCATATCACGCTGCAAATGCATAGCCTCACCGGGCATACGAGAACGGTCACCATCAATCTTGATAGCATCAGATAGTGTTTCGACACGCACCATCTGATGCATCAACTCGTTCAGATTTCTGAGCTTCTCACGCCTTGAGTCACCTAGGTCCATATGTGTGCCGACTGTATCCACCATCTTAGCCATGTCATGGTTGTTGAGGTAGAAGTATTGCGTTCGCCAGGCATTGAGCATATCATTGGGTGACATATTAGGGGTCCAGACATATAGCCTATCACTAATCAATCCGATGCGTACTTCATCAACACTAAGGCGTTCTTTGAGATGCTTCTCTATCTCCATTGTATTCAAATTAATAATTAGCCTGACTGCGGTCATTCTCACTGAATCTATCCCAGATTGTCGAAGATCCGCCATCTTCACTCTGCTCTCTGTGTTTTGAGAGATTTGCACCATTCTCTCAATGGCATCCTCGATGCTCTTTCTATCAATTCTATTAGACTCTCGAATCTGAGTGAACGAGTCTTTGATTGATTCAGGTTCAATCTTTTGCACAGCCGACCTTTCAACAGAGAATCGCTGTTCTTTGATCTCACTCTGTCCAGTGCTGTTTTTTTCCGTTTGGGCACGGCTCTGAGTGTCTGCCCAATCATGGACAGTACATTCTTCTTCTCTCATCCGAAGAGTCTTGATTAGTTTGGTTTCAACACCTCTTCGAATATCGCTGATTTTGCTCTGGGATAATCCATATTCAGCAGCCAATTGATGTTGGTTTTTTCCGCTCTCATTTCTGATCCTGAAGTAGGTTTCAGCATTTTCGTAGAGCTTCTCAGATACAGATATGTTATCAGAGTGTTTCTCGATTAGTTCGTCCACATCTTTCATTGATTCAATTCGTACATTTGGTGGTCCTCCGTTTGCCTCCTCATACATCCTTCGGACTTCACGATTCTCAAGTTCAATTACAAGCTCTGGCTTGCAGGTTTCAATCCCAGATTCGGAGGCCACATAGTATCTAACCACTTCTTCATACCGTGATTCAAATCTGCTACGCAACTCCAATTCGGGATAACATGCAAGTGCTTCATCAAACTCATTCTTTGTGGAAATATAACCAAATTGACGAGAACTCTCTTTCTCTACATCAATCCGTTTCTGTACAGTGTCAACCTCAGATACTTCAATCTGATGCCGACCTGAAACATCAGAACCCTCTCGCGTATCGTTCTTGTCCCGCGCAGCCTCCGTTCCGCCAAGTTGAACAGCCGCTTCAAGAGTGAGTTGTACGCTGTCCTCATCATCCTTCAGACTCTCCAGAGCCTCCCTGAGCTTGGCCTCGGTAGACTCCTTTCTCTGCTCCCTCCGTTCGAGGTCATCGAATGCCTTTCTCAGTTTCCAAGAGATCGTTGCCTCCTTGCCCTCCCGAGCCTCCAGCTCCCGCATGGCAGCACCGAGCCGACGCTCCACACTCCCACGGGTTTCACTGTCCTCGCGGTTCCCAGCCTCATGCTCCTGAACCTCGACACCGCCCTCGGCCTTCCGCAGCTCCCCGGGCCGGTCATCACCCTCGCGTGGATGCCTCCACCGTTTCCGCTCAGAGGCGTGCTCGACCATGAAATCACTCTCGGACAGTAGCTCCTCTGAGCGCGACAACGATGCCAGCCGAGATGGCTCCCACAATGAATTGACCAATCCACAACTCAGACAACAACGATACCCGTCAATCTCTCTGCACTGAAGATACCAAAGTCTTTGGGAGGAAATAGAACTCCACCATGCACCCAGAGAATGTTCGATTATCTCCTATGAGATGTTTATTCAAACAAAATAGATGACTAGGCTCTCCAAAGCAGGCGTGCAGGTGCCATAGAGGAGTTTGCAGTATCAGAAGGGCTCATTCTGCAATCTCGGACTGTCTTTTCTCATAAAGTTCATGCCAATACAGAACTCGACGGGAAGATGATGAAGTACTCTACAATGGTCGAGAGCGTTTTCTATCTGTTCAACTGAATAGTCGGAAAAGCGGCTGATGATGTTTCTCTTGGAAACTCCAACTACTCAATTGGAATGATTAATTAGCAGTTTTACCTATATGGCAATGGACAACCGATGTGGGGCATCGGACTCTGTTCAAATAGAGGGGTTTCATGCCATGCTCAGGAAGTGGCAGTTGGTCTTAGTCATCTTGGTACTTGCATCAATCTCAGTACCCACAGCGAGGAATAGTGGTCTAGTAACCTCAGATGCGGGCAATATGGTCACAATTCAGGATCAACAGAATCCATCATATGTGCCGCATTCACCTATCATAATCAACTCGAACGCAGACTTTGAGACTCAAGGATGGCTAGGAAATGGGACTCAGACAGACCCATATGTAATAGAAGGACTAAGCATAATCACAGATGGTAAGGAATGCATCAATGTTTCACACACAGATGTATTCTTTGTTGTACGAAACTGTTTCATCTCTTCCGTGAGTCAGTGGGAGGGACTTTGGAATAGGGGCATCACTCTTGGGGATGTCACCAATGGCATGGTTGAGAGAGTAGTCGTTTCAAAGAAATGGCTAGCAGTTACCATTGTTTCTTCATCAGACTGCAGCGTCATTGAGTGTGAGATTTACGACAGTGGTCTTGCCATAGATGTGCAGGGGCCCTATGGCGAGGGGTACCCAGAGCATTGTACAATTTTCAATAACACTGTCTATGATAGTCGTGAAGGGGTCCATCTGTACCATGTTCGCCAGTGTCTAGTTGACAGGAACGATATTCTAGGAGACATCTGTCTTCAAGAGACTGTTGAGTGTACAGTAAGCAACAATAGAATTGATGGGAGTCAGGCTGGCTTTTGGTCGTATTATCTAAGTTTCTTTGAAGCAGTCGATACCCTTGTAGCCAACAACACTATGATAAACAGTGGTCTCGAACTAGATTACACTCCGATTCCTAGCCTTCAGGTCTACAACAACACAGTCAATGACAAGCCTATAGGATACTTTGCAAATCTTTCGGATGCAACCATTTGCCCCAGCAATTACGGTCAAGTCATTCTTGTGGACTGTAACAATGTGACTGTCCAAGATGGAGTCATACACGATACAGCAGATGGCGTAGACTTCCTCTCTTGCAGAGATTGCATCTTAAAGAACTGCACAATCTACTCCTGTGGACATGGAACTACTCTATGTTGGTCTGAGGGGTGTTCGGTCATTCTGAGCAAGTTCCACCACAACAGGCAATGGGGGATCGCAGTTGTAGAGTCGGATAACGCCCTTGTGGCTGCCAATATAGTCTACCAGAATCAAGGTATAGGTATCTTTGTGCCTCCTATTGGCGGATTTGGAAATAGATACTTCCACAATGTGATTTGCGCGAATGGTGAAGGGTACACAATTTCAGCTGGCAACTCGTGGGACGGTGGTCAGCAAAGTGTCTGGGATGATGGAAAGAGCCAAGGGAACTATTGGGATGACTATGGAGGCGCAGGAGAATACTACATTCCTGGAGATGCGGGAAGCATAGATAGGTATCCATCAAGAGTGTCGCCAGTTGGCGAGTCTGGTTTCTGGATAGGCTTCAGTATCACTCCTTCAAGACCTACCGAGAATGACACGGTCAGTGTGACCATGGGCGTGATTGATATTGATGGTGTTAAAGACGTGATACTCTCATACTCCATAGATGGAAATCTTACTTGGGCTAATCTCTCAATGACTCATTATGGACCAATATGGACTACATCAATTCCACCTCAGGATGAGGGTACGACTATTTCATACCAAGCAATTGTTAGGGACGAAATTGGAAATCTCGAGTTATCAGAAATCCAATCATATGCTGTTCTAAGACCTAATGTAACAGATGTAACTAATGTAACAGATGCACAAATTGATGAGAATATGTTAATGACTCTGGCTATCGCAATCGGAGGCACTCTTGTTGTGGCAGGACTTGCTCTTATCTTATCGAGAAGAAGATACTGATCACAAGACTGTCGACCTGTACTTCACCAGCATCAATGCATGGTACAAAAGCGTGGTATGAGCACAGACCAGTACTATATTGAGTTCAATGTGGAGGAACAATATGGGGCGAAAAAGAGCTCTGGCCACATTGCTGGTGCTCATAGCGATAATGGCTCCCCTTAGTCTGACCCTCATGTACGTACATGACAATCCTACAGGGATAACTCCCATCTCATCGATCAATACGGGAATCACTCCAATCGGTTCGGATGTGACTGTCAAGGGAGTGATTTTGGAGATCGTTGTTATATTGAATGGCCGTAACATGCAAAATGTGAGGATGTCTGATGGGAGTGGCAGTATTGAACTCTATTGGACTGAAACACGACTCCATGTCAACTGGACTATCATCGTCAGGGGAACGGCCTATTCTAACCTTAGCCTAGATCCAGTATCGAGTGTAGAGCTGGTGTTATTGTTTCCCTAACATAAGCTATCAGCGACCATCTTCTCTTTGGAGCTCCTTTTTTCAATCATAGTGCGAACAGAAATAAATCTACGAGCCATAGGATATGTAACGAGGTGTGGGAAAGAGTTGATACCGGAACCAGCCCATTCGAGAAATCAAGCAATAAGGAGGCGGAATAACATCCTTCTCGTCGTGGCCGCAGTCCTATTCACGTTCGGCGGTACAATCATAGAGGGTGTATTGATACTCATGCCCTTTTTGACTGTCTACGTTGGTCTGGATTCCATGGAGTTGTTGATAGTCACGATATTCTTTGGCGTGCTTCCTGTTCTGGGAGGAATCTATGTCATGTGGAGATGGTGGCAGAGCGGATGCTAGGGTTGAAAAAGTAGCAAGAAGGGAGCCTGCGAGCTCTCTTCATTACTTTTCCCGAAAGTGTGTTTCGACGGTTTCTATCGAAGGAACTTGCCAGCGAAGGGAGATGTTTCGCCCCGACGGAGGAAGTGACCAGATGGGCCCTCACCGAGGAACTCAGAGAACCAGGACTCGTGTTCCACTTCTTCGTGGAGGATAGCTAATGCCAAATCATAGGTCCTGTGGTCCTTTCCTGCAGTCATGTGACAGATTTGAGTGTAACCTCTGACTGCGCATCGCTCTGCGTCCACCAAGACCTTCAACATCGCCTTGACGTCTGTCGGGTCCTTTGGAAGCTTCGCAGGCGGACATGCAGACATGTTATGGAACTCCACCATCCCTTCTGGCAGCTGGCCACCAAGCTCGTAGATGCGGGGTACCAATGCCTCGAAGTGGTTCCTATCTTCAATGCGTGCAGTCTCTGCGATTTCTTTGATACCTTCACCCTCGAGCCCAATCAAGTTGACCCGAAGAATAGTGTAGTAGTAGAATGTCGTCAGCTCAGCTGCAGCGTTCTTGATCAGAAGGTTGACTAGTTTGTCTACTTCAATCCCGGCCTTCTCGACCATTTCTCTAGCGACTTTTACCATCTTATTCACCTTAGTTCTACATAAAAGTTACTTCTATTTAAATCTAACTACGATAGTTTTATAATCCCTTCTGCATGCGCATGAGATGTGATAGAACGACTCAGAGAAAACAGACTGCGCCTCACGCCTCAGCGCCTTGAACTGCTACGTATTCTTGAAGAGTATGGGAGGAACCATCCCTCATTCTCGGAAATCTATGAGATATTCAGGAGTAGACATGCGACCGTAAGCCAGTCTACCGTACTGAAGAACCTCGCTACATTCGAGGAACTAAGACTGTTGCGTAGCTTTTCTTATCTAGGAGAAACACGGTATGAACTGAACCCTATTCCACATGTGAACCTCGTGAGTTCAAACGGAACTATAGTCGATATTGGTGGGGAGGATGTAAGACGCCTTCTCAAGCAGCTCGTAGATGTTATCAATGAGAAGACAGGCAATGATGTCAAGCATCTCTTAGTCCTGATTCAGTGAGGACATCTGAATCAATCGTCAGCATGCCTCAGGCAAGAAGCATGTCACGTGGTATGTAGGTGCCTGTGTCCAATACGTGGTCCCAGTAGACTGGGTCATCAGTATTGAAGTCAGGAAGACCTTGACTTCGACCAAGCCACCGCCAGCACGGAATGGTTCCGACACGTTCCAGCTTGTAGAGGTTGGCCTTCGTTGCGTTGAACCGCACCTCTAGCAGAGTTCCCTCGGGAAGACCATCAAAATTCACGACTTCAAGAAGAGACCGGCCGTTGGACTTCCTCTCACCACATCGGGACAGGTAATATCGGATCTCAGCTCCAGAGAGTGGGTCTGGCATCAGCACAGCCACATGAGGTCGTGACACTGGATCCCACCACCGTGGAATGGCAGGCCTTCGAATCACATAATCGATGATAGCATCAATCCGGGCGGAATAGTCCAACTGAATAGTGATCCTCTCCGAAATAACCTATCCCATTCTCTGTATATAAGGGAGGCTTGAATAATACAGAGTCCTGTAGGTCTGATTCTATGGCGTCTAATCGGGCTCTAAATTGTGAGTAATACATGGAACATCTCGTTGCATGCAGTGGAAGCCAAGGGAAGCTAGAACCAGTTGATTTCGTACTTAACAAATGGTCATGGCCATATGCTAAGCCTCATCGAGTTGTGAGTCTCCTAATTGTGACACTAGCTGTTGAGAGTCTCTATGACTCTGCCGAGCATACCATCTGCAACGATATCAAAAGATGGCTCAAGGAGTGAAGTGTTTATCTCCTAGTTTGAGAATGGTGACACTGTCAACGGAGAGAGTGAACATGGGATTCAGTGTCGGAATAGTTGGAAAACCGTCCTCTGGCAAGACATCTTTCACAAATGCTGCATGTATGACCGATTTCAAGGTGGGAAGCTACCCCTTTACCACCATAGACGCCAATGTTGGAGTGACCCACGTGAGGACGGCCTGTGCGTGCAGGGATTTTGGTGTTCAAGACAATCCCAAGAACTCAATCTGCATCGATGGAGTACGTCTTGTTCCAATCAAGCTGATTGATGTTGCGGGCCTAGTACCTGGAGCCCACGAGGGAAGAGGTATGGGAAACCAGTTCCTTGATGATCTCAGGCAGGCTGATGTCCTTGTTCATATTGTAGATGCGAGTGGCGCCCTAGACTCGGAGGGGCAAGAGGTTGCCGCAGGTACTCATGACCCTGCGGAAGATGTAAGATTCCTTGAGGACGAGCTTGTAGAATGGATGCGTGGAATAGTCACGAAGGATTGGCGAAGAATCACCGGGAGAGTCAGAGCAGAGGGGGCGAAACTAGAGGAGTTGCTTCTTGAGAAACTGTCTGGTCTCAACATCACACGGGGGCAGATACTCAAGGCAATGCGACAATCCGGTTTGAAGTCGGAAACAGTTGATAGCTGGACTGAGGATCAATTACGAGAATTTGTCAGATCACTGCAGAAGGCGGCCAAGCCAATCATCATAGCGGCAAACAAGATTGACAGACCGGGAGCTGAGGAGAATATGAAACGGCTACAGAAGGAATTCCCCGACTATCTCGTGGTCCCGGTCAGCGCCCTTGCAGAGAAGGTTCTGAAAGACCTCGATAAGAAGGGTGTTATCAAATATATCCCCGGAAGCGATGATTTCGAGATACTTCAACCTGGTAGTCTGAAGGAGAATGAGACTGCTCAGTTACAGAAGCTCAAAGAACATATTCTGAAGAAGTTCGGTGGTACTGGCGTTCAGAACCTGTTGAACAAGGCAGTATTTGACTATCTTCACATGATCACGGTATATCCGGTCTATGATTCAAATACGCTCACTGATAGCGACGGCAATGTTTTACCAGATGTCTATCTTGTGCCGGAAGGGACCACCGCAAAAGAATTCGCGGGATTTATCCACACCGACCTCATGGAGTCATTTGTGCATGGAGTGGATGCCCGAACAAAGATGAGAATCTCAGACAAGCACGTCCTGAAGGACCGTGATGTCATCAGGATTGTCAGTGCCAAGGGACAGAAGTGATATCCATTCAAGTGGACTCCGAAAAGGCGTTGTTCAACGGAGCTTCTTTCCTAGTGTCCAATATTGCCCATTCAATGGCAGATATGTGAACAGCCTAGCCTTGGAGGCATCAAGACGTCCATTCTCGCCGAGGACTGATTCATCTATGTGCACAGATATGACATCTACAATGAACAGGTCGTGTGCACCCAATGGGACTACGTCCCTAACTCTACACTCAATATTGATTGGACACTCCTTGATCATTGGAGCGGAAACCTTTGATGCAGGCTCGGACGTAAACCCGCACTCCGAAAACTTGTCGTACTCACGGCCAGATTTGGTCCCAGCAAATGCTGTACCATCTATCAGGTCTGTTGATGGGATGTTCAGGACGAACTCTCCTGCACTCTTTATGAGATTGTAGCTGTATCGCTCCGGTCGTATCCCGATGACCATCGTGGGAGGATTGCTACAGACATTCGCAGCCCATGATAGAGTGATAATATTCGGTCTATCAGGTCCGGACACACTCAGCAGGACAACGGGGCATGGAACCAGCGCAGTGGTAGGGGTGATCTCACGTTTCATACCGTGTGTCTTACTCTGTCCGTTAAGAAAATGTCGTTTCTCCCCAATCTCGTGTCATGTCAATGTCATTAGGTTTAAGACCAAGCTAGTGACCGCAGAACACATCATCCACTAGGGGTTATACCGATGAAACGCGTACTTATTGCTGATCCAATTGAAGAGTCTGCTGTAGCCAAGATCAAGGCTGCAGGACTCGAAGTTGTTGTTAGAAACGCAGAGAAGGACGGACCCATTGAGAAGCAAATCAAGGGATTCGACTGTGTTGTCGTGAGAAGTGCGACTAAGATTACCAAAGAGGTAATCGATGCTGCAGACAAGCTGAAGCTTGTGGTCAGGGCAGGTGTTGGTCTTGACAATGTAGACAAGAAAGCAGCAGACGCAAAAGGAGTGGTGGTTCAGAACACTCCGGAGGCTCCAACTGTTTCGGTTGCAGAGATGGTCTTTTCGTTGATGCTATCACTGGCCAGAAATATCACACAGGCAGACAGCTCGATGAAGGCCGGACGTTGGGATAAGAAGAAACTCAGCGGGACTGAACTCTGGCAGAAGACCATTGGTATAGTGGGACTTGGCAGGATTGGAATGGAAGTCGGGAAGAGAGCCAAGGCCTTTGGCATGAATGTCCTTGCATATGATGTCATCGACATCGGTAAGGCATGCAAAGAAATCGGAGCCAAGAAAGCTGACCTGAACACTATTCTGGAGAAAGCGGACTACATCACACTCCATGTACCTATGCTGCCCCAGACTAAGGGAATGATTGCAGAGAAAGAGCTCAAGAAGATGAAGAAGACAGCATTCCTCATCAACACAGCACGAGGCGGCGTGGTTGACGAAAAGGCGCTTCTAGATGCCCTGAACGCAGGCCTGATCGCGGGTGCAGGACTTGACGTCTTCGAGAATGAACCACCAACTGACTGGCAATTAGTGAAACATCCGAAAGTCGTAGCGGCTCCACATCTGTCATCGTCCACTGAAGAGGGACAGGTGAGAATCGGGGAGCTGACTGTTCAAAAGGTCATTAATGGACTCAAGTAGCATCCAAATCATTCATCGAGACATCCAAAACGTTACATCTTTAAGCGAATCTCTTCGGGAGTATCTGGTCCGGTATGAATACCGTGACCAGACCATTCCTTTGTGTTGGCGGATACGTCCGCGCGGGATGTGGCCCTCTGAGGCTGAACCACAAACAAAGTGAATCTATTACGACAAAGGATGGATACATTCAATGCCAAACGCGTACAGACACATGAGCGATACATGGGTGGAGGAGCAGAAGGAACGCTCTGAGATTGTGAGAAGTAGACTACTAGTCTGGAGAAAGCTAAGTAGTATGGTCAAACTTGAGAGACCAACCAGACTTGGCCGCGCACGAGAACTTGGTTACAAGGCCAAACAAGGCTATGTCATGGTACGAATAAGAACAGGTCGTGGCCCACGTGAAAAGCCCCTTCCACACGGTGGCCGAAAGCCAAGAAGCGCTGGTATCAACCGGTACACGCCCCAGAAATCGAGGCAATGGATTGCTGAAGAACGAGTAGCCAAGAAGTATCCGAACCTACGAGTACTGAACTCATACTGGGTCGGAGAAGACCACAAATGGATCTGGCACGAGGTCATTCTGGTAGATCCTAGTCATCCAGTCATATATAATGACCCCAATATCAACTGGATCTGCAATCCAACTCACAAGGGTCGAGATAGTAGAGGCCTAACAGCTGCTGGCAAGAGAAGCAGAGGACTCTATAATAAGGGCAGAGGGGCTGAACATATCAGACCTTCAATCGGGGCAAAGGGTAACCTAGCAAAGTAGCTTCAGTTCGTGATTCTGAGGGAGCGGCCATGCCGTTCGTGACTAAGATTGAAACCCGTGCTTACGCCCGGGCAACAGAGGTCTCTGATAGGGTCGCAGCCTCAATCATGTTCATCTTTCCAGAGCGTCTAAGACAGAAAGTGTCAATCTCTATGTCCGATGCCGAAGGACAGGCAGGCGATGCGATTGTAGTCATATCGGCGACGTTGGAGGGTCAAGAAGACTGTGAGGGTGTACTGAACTACATGCTAGGACAGATGGACAGCCTCAGCCTACGAGCACTAGAACGCTCATTGGACATCAGACTAGATGACAAGTGCATCTTATTTCTTAGGATTGATAAGCAGGCTGCATTCCTAGGTATGATGAAGTTGGCTGATGACTCTGATGTAATCAGCGCAAGATTTCACTTCAAGCAATATCCACGCTGTAAACGGGAAGAAGTGAGGCTCATGATCGAGAATCGGCTTCGGGCTGCTGGAGGTTAGTCTAATGGCTGTCGATATTGGTGTCAATACTCCAGACATGAAGGATATTGGTTCGTTCGGAAGATTGGCACACCAAATCGGGTTCACTGGAATTGCAATTTCGGGGGTCATGGACCAGCCCGTGACAGAGATTTCAGAGGGTATTACGGTCTATCGGAGAGTCAATCTCACAGGAAAGGGAATCAACTCATTAAGAAACCAGATTCAAAGGATCAGAAAGAATGCCATCATCGTTGCAATCCAGCTGGGGTCAATCGACACCACTAATTGGGCAGTAGAAGACCAGAGAGTCGACTTGCTCACGTTTGATCCATCAAAGGAACATAGGCTTCGTGAGACAACTGCATCTCTTGCCTCAGGTTCTGCAACATCTCTTGAGATTCAGATTGCGCCACTTCTGCACTCTTCAGGGCTACAGAGATCAAAGATTCTGAAGACGTATCGTGAGGCAGTAGCCACAGCACTGGATGCAGGAATGGGAGTGGTCCTGTCAAGTGGTGCTGCATATCCAATGGGAATGCGTTCACCAGTAGCAATGGTGCATATCGGATTGTTGTTGGGGATTGAGAGGACGTTGGCCGAGAGAGCAGTTCAAGAGCTGCCTGCTCATCTCATTGAGAGAAGTATGAAGAGAAGACAACCTGAGTTTGTGAGTCCAGGGGTCGAGATTCTTCGGGGGGAGGAGAATCCATGAGAAAGAACCGAAGAAGATACCTTCTCTTTCACCTTCATAGAGAGGGAAAACCTGTCAATGAAAAGCATCTTACTACCGCCCTTTGGATGAGTGTACTGTCACTCTATGGCGAGGTTCATGCGGCAGGCTCAAGGCTGTACCTTCTCGACTTCGATGAGGAAACAGGAGTCGGTGTCCTTCAATGCAGTGCAGACTCTCTGCAGCAGATCATCACTGCAGCGGTGGTGATTGGAATGATCGAAGACACTCCTGTGTCATTTGAACCGAAGAGAACATCTGGAACTATCAAGGGATTGAATCACGAGATTTCACGACATGCATGACGACTTCCACAGGGCCGTTCCCTTCCAGAGCATATCCTTTGATAATCCAGCTTCCAGCGAGCTTTGATGCCACTAGCCATACAACAGGGTTGAAACGCATGTTCCTCAGGTCACTTTGAGATGGTCTAGGAGGTGCAGGATGAGAGTGGAATATCCCAACTAGGGATTCACCTCGTTTCTCTGCTTCGACTAGAAGAGTATACTCTACCTCAGGGCTCACCGAGAAGGAAGTGTGTGCAGTAGTGGATGTGTTCTCCATGAGCTCCACCCGGGTCAGATGTACAGAGATACCTGATATGGTTCCAAAGAGGAGAGCAACTGCTTCATCGGGGAGCATCCTCTCCGCATGGTCCTGCAGCCGTGTGAGGTCAGTACTAGAAATCTGCAGTTCGTACTGCATCATAGAGCACCAGGGTCTGAAAATGCTGACTTAATCTCTTCAAGGACTATGCAGGTTTCTGCATCGCCAACACCTTGAATACCACCAAGGCGTTTCTCGAGAAACGTCCTGAGTTCTGTGAGGTCATCTACCGTGACGGTCATGATAAGACCGCATGCGCCATCGAGAAAGTATGCCTCGTCCACTTCCTTGAAAGTCTTCAATTTCTTGGAGATGAGAGTTGTTTCCTTTATTGCCGTCTTCACACGGATTACTGCACGAATTCGTTTTCCTATCTTCATAGGATCTAGAACCACGGTGAACCGCTTGATGTAGCCCTCATCCTTCAGCCGTTTCACGCGGCGCCTGATTGTGACCTCAGTTCGTCCGACAGCCTTTGCTATGTCGTTGTAGGACTGTCGCCCATCCTCTTGAAGCATCGCGATTATCTTAGAGTCAATGTCATCCAATTTCATCAGCTAGGCCTCTGCGGTGCAGTACATCCGAGAGAGCGTGTTCGATTCCGTGCATATATACTAGCCGATATGTGTGACTTCGAAAGCATCCTTCACACAAATGTACGAGTCACTTATAGCACTCTGAGCTCTTTCTTCAGAATTGCATCCTCTTTTGGTGCCATGATTGCATACAACTCTATGTGGTCTATGAGAGACCGTGCATTCCTGATCTTCTTTTCAAGGAGCTCTTGAATCTGGAATATGCCGGACACATTGGTCATATCGACTTCGATGCGAACGGTCTTGGTCTCGCCTTTTCGAATCTTCACATCCTCGATTGCCATTGCTGATGCAGAGTGTATGTTGACACTCCCAGCCTCAAATGGAATTCTTGCTCTTCCTTTCGTCATGTCTAGAGCATCTGCTACTCCAATGACACCAGCCTCTATAGTCATGGGAGGAGCAATCTTGTCATGGCAATAGATGCCATGAATAACATGATTGCGTATGTGAACCTGTTTGTGTCGGTCCTTCGGGTAGACCTTTCCAAGAATTCTATCGATGATTGGGATTGCCAGAATGACCGAGAACTCGTCATGGTTTGTTCTGCCGAGAACCATGCCGATGTCATGTAGATAGCCGCCAAGCAGGACCACCAATTCAGCATCCTTGAGGTCGCCAGTTCCTTCTTGGACTATCGATGGCTGAAGTCCGCTGCTGAGCGCACGAATCAACTTGATTCCATTAAGAGCCACAATGAGCGAATGTGTATGTCCATGGTCTGAATAGGCCATGCGATCTATGGCCATTCTGTTACTATCTTCCAGTAAGGTCTGGACTTCAATGTCATTCTCAAGCTCCTCTAGCGCCAGGATACAGCGCTCATTATCACTGATAAGCCTGTGAATCCGTTCTTTTAGTGTATTCTTCTGTTTTGGGCTCTTTGCCACTTTCATAATGCCCCCTATTTCACATGTCTTTTCTTGAGTCTGGTTATCAGCTGATTTGGTAATAAATGAGATACTAGTATCTATAATTGGTAACATTCGTACCAGTTGGATATCCTATTGGGATTTCGCTCAGTCTATACTGAATCGATGAGCTGAGTCAGATTCTTTCTTTTTCTCCTGTCATGAGTCATTTATCTTCATATGAACTAATGGTAATAGGCAGATGCCGGCGGCAGTGATTGACACCAGATTCTCATCAGCTCACGAGAGCTACTTTCGTCGATTCCTTCTGGCCTATCGATGCCAGAGTCTTTCGCTCTCGCCAGAAGTAGGAGAGGGCTATTGCGATGTACGCGAGATACGCGGCCACTTCGAGTGCAGAGGGGTTGCCATTGTATCCGAATAACGCCTTAGCAAGTCCACCTATTGCCCCATTTTCGTGTAACAAGGGGTAACTTCCGTCAGGCAGTAGTGGCGGATTGATATTCCATACTTCAAGTGGCCCAATCAGTAGCAGACCTGCTTCTTGTAGTTCATGAATGCCATACGCAATCATTCCAGCTGCAAAGAGGATAAGAAAGACTGAGGTCCAATTGAAAAGAGACCTCATGCTAATCCTAAGTGAACCCTTGTAAATCCCAAAACCGATTCCTGCAGCAAGTACTAGACCAAGAGCAACGCCAACGTAGCTCAAATCACCTTCCTGGATTAGAAGTGCCATACTGAACAACGATAGCTCTACACCTTCTCGTAGAACAAGTGAGAAGCTCAGGAGTGCAAGTCCTATGCCACTCTGTTTGATGATGCTACTCTCCATCGACGTTTCAATATCCTTTGCCACCGATGAACCAGCCTTCCACATCCAGAGAATCATTGTAGTGAGAAGAAGAGCAGCAATGAGAACGACAGTACCCTCGAAGATGTTCAACATTGCACCTTCAAACACACCCCAGAAGAAACCTACTACAGTTGCAACTCCAAGACTTACAATTGCCGCGAATACACTTCCATTAATGACAAACCGTCGTAGGTCAGATTGGTTGGTCTTCTTCAGGTAGGATAGCATAATGACAAGTATCAGAGCTACCTCAAGCCCTTCTCGGAGTGAAATGATGGTCGGTGTGATGATCATTGCTGTTCACCTCCAAGTCATTAACTATTGTTAATAACATTTCCCTATGACCTCGGTGAGAGCCGTCTCTCTTGTTGCGTCATGTTCAATAGACTCACACTGTCAGATTCAGTAGGTGACTAAGCTGCAGATACGCCAATTCGAGAAGAGAGATACAGACTCAGTCATTAGGCTGGCGAACGAGTATGCCTTCTTTGATGGACCAGTAAACGAAGCCGATCTAAAGATAACTCATGCATTTCCCGAGGGCTTTATTGTTGCAGAGGAGGACAAGAGAGTGATAGGAGTCATCTACGGGTATTTTCGGGAGATACCAACAGCGGTCTTGGAGAACTGGGGAGTGTCAAAGGTGGCCACTATTGAACTATTGGTTGTTAATCCAGAGTATGGAGAACAGGGAATTGGTACACTGCTATTAGAGAAGCTGATTGATGTCTTCAAACGAGCCGGTACCGACATGATTGGGTTGACCTGCCCGGTCAAGGCCAAGCAGGCAAGACGACTCTATGAGAGACTAGGATTCAAGGTCAGCGCATATCATATGAGGAAGAAACTGGATTAGTCCTTCCAAAAGAGTAGGAGTCTACTCGATGAACCGCTTCATGAACACTGCGATCTCGAAATCAGTAGTATCCTTGTTCGAGTAATATGAGAGGTCGACCGCACCGACTTCGAACCCAACCGCCCGGTAGAAACGAATTGCAGGTACGTTGGTGTTCTGGGTTTCACAGACCATCACCCGACACCCAGCCGCTCTCCCGACTTGTGCCATTTGATCCATCAACTGTCTGCCTATCCCTCGTTTCTGATAGGCCGAATCAATATGAAACTCCCAGATCCAGAGGGTACGGTTCCAGGCCTGTTTCTCAGCAATCGCAATTCCTACCATTCGGTTCCCATCGTATGCTCCCAGAGAAAGACCCTGCTCAATCATTTTAGTGTAGCGAGCATCCATCACCTCATCTGGCAGCCAGTGCTTCTTGTATGGGTTCTCAAGCTCTTGTAGATGCAGAGAGATGGTAGTCTGTGTATCGTCCTCACTCTTGTCCACATGATATACAGCAGATGACGTATAGCCAGCACCGAGTTCATGAAGACGTGCTGAATCCAACTTCATTAGAGGCCTGATTTCAATTATTACTGTCACATATCTTGAGATGTAGATAGTCTGCTAAAACAATTATGTAGAAAGCACAGCCTACATCTTCATCTCTCGGGTGTGTTTGGTCAGGATATCAGCCTTCGCCTTTCCAATAACGATTGTGTCCTCAACTCTTACACCAAAGTCATCTATGTAGAGCCCACAATTCCCAACTGCAATGACAGTATTGGTTTTTAGCGGAGGTGGAGCCTTCTCACCGTGGAAGAAGGCATGACCTGAGGGGAGGGGCGCTTCCTCAAACTCAATTCCGACACCGTGGATTGGTGGTCCAAAGATATGGTTCTGATGTCCTGCATGTATTAGCACTTCGTGCATTGCCTGTTCCAGCTGGTCCATCGTGACTCCTGCCCGTGCCTCAGCAATCGCTGCTTGTTGAGCCTGTAAGTACTGGTCATGACTGGACTGCTGTTCTCTGGTTGGGTGTCCAATGCACATCGTACGACATATATCAGCACTGTAGCCTTGGACTATCGGATGGACATCGATCATCACGAGGTCCTCCTTTTTCAGCTTCCTAATAGTTGGTATGCCGTGAGCTATGCTCGTCCTCGGTCCCGACGAAACATAGGTTCTCCAAAAGCCCTCTGCACCAGCCTGACGCATGGCATACTCTGCTTCAGCAGCAACTTGGCTCTCCGTCATTCTTGGTTGTAAACTGACTATAGCCGCATTCATACCCCTATCTGCAACCTTCGCCGCAGCACGGATTGACCGTATTTCCTCCTCATCCTTGACCGACCTCAGCTCTGACATAATATGTGTGCAATCTGCCGAGTTGACATGCTCAGGCTTGGCATGGGGATGCATCATCATAGACATCATGGACCGTGTCAGAAACGTGTATTCGAGGCCGACCACCCCCTCCTTCACACCAAAATGCTCGAAATGGTGTCCAATAGAGTGAATCATCCCCACCTCATCATCAAACCCAGAGATGTGGTCAAAACGGGCACTCGACTTGACATCCACAACATCTGTCTTTGGAACGCCCATGACAACCTGTCCGCTCTGAGAGATCATCGCGTATGCACATAGTCTACCGTCACCAGTGAGATAGAACATGTTAGACGGTCTTGTCAGAAGAATCACGTCTATATTTTGAGTACGCATCAACTCGGCGCATCTAGTTACTCTATTCGCGAACCTACTCTCAGACACCTGGTTTTCCTCCACCCTTCTACTTACCTCAGAATCAGATAATTCTTCTGCCAATGACTCATGAGAATCGTCTACAGTGGTTCAGCTGTGCGTACAAATCGGAAACCTGCAGAGAGTACTCCTGCTAGAATCAAAATTGCTCCTCCAACTATTGTGAGGAATGACATTGAAAAATGCTCCAAGAGCATCCATGCCCCTCCGCCAGCTCCAAGTGCAAAACCAAGGAGTCCGACCGTCTGTAAGACAGAAACGACCTCATCTGTACCGGTGACATGCATATGTTCATGGTCATGTTTTGCAAGTGAAAAAGACATGCCCGGGGCATGAACTAGATAATAATGGGAATGGTCATGAGTCAGGTTGCTTGTCGGACTATAGGCCATTGCTGCATCATTTCTCGCCGGTTCCAAGAAGCCTTCAGATGCTCCAGCTAGAGCTAACAAGAGGACAAGTGACGTGAATGAGAAGACTCCCGCATAGAAGAACACTATCGTCCCCTTGGCAAGCAGACTAAGGACGAGAGGCCAAAGGTGACCGATTCGATCAACGACGCGACCAGCATACAACTGAATACCTCCCCAGACTAGGTCGCCAGTAAGATATCCTAAACCTATTTGATTGATTGGAACTCCGTTGTTATTGATGAGAATAGAGAGTATTGGAGTGTAAAAGCCGTGAGAGAAGTCATAGAGGAAATAGATTGTTGCAAGAAGTACCACTCTTTTTGTGAGAAGGACTCTGATAAGATGGCTGAAGTGGAAGTGCTTGTGCTCTTTGGGGCCTTCGTTTGTCGTGGACACAGGCTGATCTTCTATTCTTGGTAACATCAATCCCAGAACAGGAAGAAATGGGACGAATAGAATGAATCCGAGAAGCTGTATTGCAGCAAGCTGCGATAATGATAGAACCAGTGACATATTCTCTACTGCAATCCCTGCAGCACCTTGGCCAATTGCTGACCCTAGGAACAAAGCTGAGAGTAATGTTCCGACAGTCTCTCCGCGGCTAGATTCGAATTCGCAGGACACCCTGATGATAAGGAGCGCAAGCAACCCTGCACCGGCTCCCTCGAACAAACGCGCCGATGTGAGAATGAAGCTGTCCTGAGCAAGAGCTGTTGTCAGTGCAAAGGCTGCAAGAAGCAACCCACTCACAAGCATTGAACTTCTCTTGCCGCGAAACAGCCTACTCAATAGCAGGAGTCCTATTACCTGTCCGATGGCTGAAAGAGTGCCTCCTAGTGAGATAAGAGATTCCGTGCCGCCGAGATTCAGTACCTGCCACGGAAAAAGAAACCGTAATGCTCCTGCCGCAAACCCTATTGTGAAGATTCCAAGGAAGAGTCTTCTGACCAAGGGATTACGTTTCAAAAGCCAGACTGAATTCCCACTCGAGTTCTTCTCGGCCACGCTTTTGCACCGTATCACAGTCTGAGTGGGTTCGGTCCAATTGCCCGAATTTCCTCTGCGAACTTGTTGACCTCGGCTGCGAACTTATCACCCTCAGCTGCGCTCACAAAGACCATCTTCACGCGGCGCTCATCAAGCCCTAGCTGTTCGATTAACTTCTTTGTGAAACGGACCCGCCTCTCTGCCCCCAAGTTCCCGGTCTTGAATGCACAGTCTCCCGGATGACATCCAACGACCAGCACCCCGTCGGCCCCCTCCTGTAATGCCTTCAAGAGGAAATTGATGTCAAGCCTGGCGGTACACGGCATTCTGATGATCCTGCTCGACGCATCGTACTGCAGCTTCATGGTCCCTGCTAAGTCGGAGGCAGCGTACATACATTGTTGGCAACCGAAGATGATGATGTTCATGTCCTTTGGAGGCATTAGCTAAGCACCACATGAGAATTGGTTTGAGGCAATCTTGAAGGGCGTTATATCTTTTGACCTTTGTATCTCCGAAACGACCAAGATAATATTGAGAGTAACTCCTGCTCTAACCCAGATGGTTGGAAAAGACAGTATAGATGGCTAGGACAAGACAGTCCAGAGCAGACAATGGCTCCAAGACGGTCCCGCTCAAGAGGCCCCATCAAAAGTGCCCGCGCCATGGTTGGTTATGATATGGCCAATTTCTGTTTGAAACGTGGTGAGGTATATCCAAGAACCATTGGTGTATGTGATTTCTATCTGGAACCAGATGTGGGGACATGAATCGTCCAATAGTGTCATGGCCGAAATATTAGAAGGAGAAGTCTTGTTCAGTCCTTCATAGAGCGCATCATCTATAGACTTCACTTCTCCTGAAGTAGCTGTGAATTTCGATCATATATCTCAAGATATTCATACCAATAGACTGAGTCATTCATGAAATTAGCATTGACCAGCCAACTACCGTAATCCAGAAACACGAAACTCGCCTCACAAAGTTCAGGATATAGTAAGCCAGTACTGTTAGCCAATATTGTCAGATTCGCAATGCCCAAGGTGTTTTCAACTACAATCCAATCACCCGAGTTAGACATCGACAAAAAGGCCGCAGCTGAAACACCCATTATGATGGTCATTGCTACAAAGATAGCTTTGGAGTTCTCTGCAGCCATTCGTATGTCCCCTCAACTCAGCGCACTATAGTATGGCCCTTCTTCTCATCAACTTTCTCTTTCCAGCTGTGCAAGTCCCAAAATTTTGGTGCAAAGACCGAACAGGGTTTCGCAAAGTGTCAAAATTGTCAAGCCAATCTATGAGAGAGGCGTAGTCCTCTCTCTGCGGTCAGTATGCTTCGACCAAGGCTGACATAGCAGGATTCTTCATTGCCTATGCATTGACTTAGGGAGCCCCACATACTCGGACCGTTTCTAAGTTGTCTAGACCAGTTCTTCAGCGTCTGGTTTCCATGCAGGATCAACGACACAGAGAAACTCTAGGTCATCAGGACCCATACTCTCAATCCACTGCACTGACATTGGCGGTATGTAGATGGTATCTCCAATCGAAACTTCAACCACCTCGTCATCGATATGCATCATTCCTCGACCGCCGAGAACATAATAGACCTCCGAGGCCTCGTGGAACCTGTGTTGGAGTGATCTCTGATTTGGCTTCAGTGCAGCATGAGCTAGGCTGTAACCAAGTGAGAGAGAATGCGAATCATGCAAGGGATTGAGAATCTCACGTACGCGTGTGTTATCAAGAGCCTTTATCGTCTTGAGTCCATTCAGTCTTCGAATCAACATCGTGCTTCGTTGTAGACATGGCACTTTGGACAGATATAGCTGGTTGTTGACTCTACTCTCAGTCCCTCTACAACTTCTCTGAATTCAGAACAAGGTTTCCTAGTTCAGTGGCTAACATGAAGATGCTTGAATACTTGCCAGACTGCCCAGGTGTGAGTCGTGTGCTGCAGTGTTTTTCTCCCTCATATTCTTAAAATAACAATCTTTAAGTATCGTCGACAGTCTAATCAGTAGCATCCTCATAGGAGAGGAAACTGTAACATGAACGTAATTAAAACCAGCACATGGATAGTGGCCCTCATATTGGGACTGATAGGCATTCTCCTTTATCTACTTGACACCTACGTTGCTACCTACTTTGCCTATCAAGCTCTCATAGGGTTCGTACTACTCCTAATCGGTTGGCTCCTGATGATCATTGCAGTCAGGACCACAGGTCTATAGGGACTTCTGTCCCTCCCCCTTTTTTTATTTGTTCGTTTTCATGCGGTCGGCTGCTTTGCTCAGATTAGTATCCTTACTTCACATGCTGGGAACAGCATGTAGAAACCGAGCGCAATGAGCAATACACCCACAATTCCATTGAACCATATTCTGTGTGGATTCAGTCATCATGGGTATTACAGATTAGGCGGCTCATCGTTGTACCAACGCGGAATCTTGCTCATCGCAGGTTCATATCCACTGAGAACGTAGCGGGAGAGTATTAATCGTTGAACTTCACTCGTTCCCTCATAGATTTGATACAGCTTTGCATCCCGGAACAGCTTCTCCACAGGGTACTGGTCTATGTATCCATAACCCCCGTGAATCTGGACAGCTTCGCTGGCTATTTCCATTGCAATATCTGTAGCGAATGCCTTTGCTGCACTTGCAGGAATAGTGGAGTCACCAACGAAATCCGCCGTCCAAGCAGCCTTGAGGTAGAGTAGTCGTGCTGCCTCAATTTTCATAAACATCTCAGCAAGCTTGAACTGAATGGCCTCGAAATTGTGGAGCTTCTCGCCAAAGGCCTCCCTCTTGCTCACATAGTCACGAGCATACTCCATTGCCGAACGAGCAAGACCAGTGGCAAATGCAGCAATCGAGGGACGCGTCATCGCGAATGTCTTCATTGCTATCTTGAATCCTTCCCCCTCGGTGCCCAACAGGTTTTCGACGGGAACCTTAGCATCTTTGAACATGACCGCTGATGTTGTAGAGGCTCTATGACCCATTTTCTCAACCGGCCTCCCAGTCTTCACTCCAGGAGTGGTAGCATCAACAATGAACGCGCATAGTGCTTTGTGTCTCTTGTCCGGGTCAAGGCTAGCAAAGACAGTGAAGATGTCTGCCTGTGGAGCATTAGTGATCCAAAACTTGGATCCATTCAAGACATATTTATCGCCCTCGCGCTTGACCCGGGTCTTGATACCGGCGACATCAGAACCCATTCCTGGTTCAGAACAAGCGAAACTGACGAACTTGAGATCTTCAGTGAGTGGTCGAAGATATTTCTCCTTCTGTTCAGGGGTACCAGCTACCAAGATTGGCTCGGCTCCTAGAGAGTTGACGTAGATACTTGTTGTCATTCCTGCGCAGCCAGCAGCCATTTCTTCCACTGTGATGCATTGTTCGATTGTGCCCAGACCCGGCCCACCGTACTCTTTCGGGATTGAGAGGTTCATGAGACCTTCATCCCAACACTTCTTGATTATGGGACGTGGAAATTTACCGGTCTTGTCGTAGTAGTGTGCATAGGGAATCATATACTCCTGCGCAAAGGCTCTCGCCTTGTTCCGTAGCTCTTGTTGTTCATTGGATAGATTGAAATCGACCATTACGTTCCCTCAGAGGATTATGCATCGTTTGACTCCTTACCAAATGGTATAAGTCAGTTGCTAAATGGTATCTAGGACGTCCAATTGCAGGACTATGATGTCGATGTGATATGCCTCACTATCTCTGGCAGGCTCCATTTCAGCTCCAGCTCCAGGGCTCCGCCTTCAGGACCTGGACATCGTCTTACACACGTACGGCAAGCAACGCATAACCAGAGGTCCACCTCTATAGTGCCAAATCCTGGAGCATCCTTTTCGAGGGGAATCTCCTTTATCGGCTTCATCGTAGAGAGACTCTGAATGGTCTTGTAGAACAGGGACCGGTTTGAGGGTAATTGGGAGAGTGCATCGTCAGAGATCTCGAAGAATCGGGGTATCTCAATTTGTGGCTTCAGCTCAATTGCATCTTCTGGACAAGCAATTTCACATGACTTGCAACCGAGGCACCTTGATTGTTCCCACTCTATTGTTCCAAACCCCAGAAGAGGCGCATAGCCCATCATGCTTCTGTACTCATCAAGCACAGACGGTACATCGACATCCAATAGATCTTCGATGGACACCTTTGGTCTAGTGCTTGGAATCTTAGCACGTGTCCGATAGGTGAGTAAAACTGCGGACCGTATCTTATCCTCCACATCTTTCAAGGTGGATTCATCGACTGCAGTACCACGAACACGAACTGATGCAAGCTTGTCACGTGACTTTGAAAAGACTTCTAATGAGTTGGCAAGTCTGCCGATATCGGTCGCTTTCAGATCGCCCAGTATCCTCTGAAGCTCTTGTTTGGCCTCAGACAGTTGCAGAGCCAGACTACTTGTAGTCTGTATCGTGATCTCAGCCTCTGAGAGAGCCCTCGGAACATCATAGAGAATATACCCATGATTCTCGCCAGCAATCGTGAGAAGTTCATCGCGCTTCATTCTGAGTAGATGCCTGACTATTCTATCTGGTGGGATAGTCGTTCTCTCTGCAAGGTCATGTGCTGTGAGAGCTCCCAATTCCCGAATAAGAATCAGAATCGTACCTCTCTCAAGCTCATTATCAAGATAGGTATCCATCATGGCCTTGTAGACTTCAGGGTCCAGTTTTTCACCGTAGACATTGCCATCTGATACAAGGGTGGGACCCTTTTCTAGAGCAATTTTTAGACGAAAGCGGGCAAATGCTTCAAGCCCGGCAGAAATGAGAAGCCTGAGATTCTCAGCATCCTCAGAAGTCTGAGCACCGAGTACTGCCTCGGTGACACTATCAACAGTTTCTCGAAGCTTGTTGATACGCTCAGATAGAAGAGCTTCGTTGTAGGTCCCAAGAATCTGCAGGCGTTTGAGTAATATTTGTAACTTGCCAAGTAGCTCATTCACGGCCTCTGCGGTCCCGCCTTCTAGGGATTTTGCCATCCCCCGTACCTGTCGAACAATCCTTTTCATAAGAAGTGTCGAGCTGGGCGTTTCTGGGAGCACTCTCGAAAAGACAGGAGCATCACTATCAAGGCCGACCATCTCGATTTCTCCTCTCTGAATCATAGTCACGAGAGCACTCTGTACATCTTGAGAGGGCGTGTGCATGAGTTCTCCGACCTGTACGACGGTCTTAGATCCCATTTTGTTGAGTATGAACAGGATTACTCCACGGTTGACCTCGGTGAGCGCATTCTCTTTGACCAGCTTGTTGAACCGCGCATCATCAATCCGACCTTCTCGCTTCCCTCGTTTCACTTGTGCAATTGCTCTCAGTCCTGGACCGTAACGAGTCTGAGACCCTAACTTTTGAAGCTCATCCAGAGCTGTGTCAGGATCTGTTTCGGCTTTTTCTCTTACGCTTTCAAGGGACTCAACGAGCGTGACTAATTCAGATCTGGCAGACTCAGCCTCTGTCTTAGCGGCTTTCTCGAAGCCATCTGTGATTGACTCTATTTCAGAAACCAGACTCGATATGGTGGAGATAGTTGCGGTCATATCGATTTCTACGCGGGTTTCTTGGTGTTCCTTTACCTCAGTCATTCTGCCGAGTGTGTCTGCAAGTATCTTGTTCAGCGCCTTTAGTGACACCGATTCGCCTTTTGACAGTGCCTGCTCAAGATTCGAGATTGACTGCTTCAGAATACCTCGATCGTTTATCTCAGCAACAATGTTACTCTTCTTTGCAGCATCCAAGAACTTGTCAAAATAAGACTCGGGAAAGGCTATGATCGTGTCAGTCAGGGGTGCAAGCTCTGTCTTTAGATTCTCAAGTTCATCCTTGACTCTGCTGAGGGGAATTGTGGACTCCTCTTGGAGCCCACCCAGTGCTAATACCATATCCAACATTCGTTGTCTCTTGGGTGCAATAGCCTTCTCAGGTGGTGATTGACTCACTTGCTCGCCTCCCTCCATTTGCCAGCAGTGCCATCATGAACAGGCGTGGGACCCAGATCTTTGGCGCGCTTTACCATCTCATTAACAGCTTTAGTAAAGCGTTCAGGCTCTGCGCTGAACATTCTGAACATGTCGACACGTTCTCCCTTCCAACCAATGGCATCCAGAATGTCTCGAGCGACATCGACTTGTACCTGAGCAATCTCATTGCCAGTCCCCCCAATATGACAACGGTCCTTCTCACATGCCGCAATCATCACCGTGCTAGTACCATGTTCAAAAGCCTTGAGAATGTCTATGATACTCACACGACCGGCACAAGGAACTGGTATCAGACGTGTACTAGCAGGGTATTCCATTCTCCTGATTCCGACAATATCTATTGTCGATACCGAACATTCCTCGCAATAGAAACATAGCGTAATCGGATCCTCTGGCCCTGCATCCTGAAGTACTGCGGCTATCTCGGACCACAATTGTTCGTTGGAGAGAAAATTGAGCTGAGTAGCTCCAGAAGGACATAGGCTCTGACACACCCCACATGCGTGGCAATTCAGTGTATCAAGTGCAGCCTTGAAGAGAATCTTTTGTTCTTCATCAGATTCTTCTGCTTCTGTCTGTTCAATCATGAGTGGGACTCCACGAGGGCACTGCTGGGCGCAGAGGCTACATCCAACACAGTCATCTACGTCAAGAACAGCTCCACGTGCGACTGATTGAATTGCTCCACCGTGTAGCTCGTTGTGGACCATGAGAGCTCCGGCCTGAGCATCTATGATGGCTTCAGACACAAACTGTGGGCGCGTGACTCCTCCGACAGCAACAACCCCACGCCGACGAGTTTCGTTGCGTCTAAGTTTGCCGTAGAGTTCCTTCACATGTCCATCATCTTCAATTGCATAGCCAAGGGTTTCAGACAGCTCTACAACTCCATCAGGAGGAAGTATTGCAGTTGAGAGAACAAGCAAGTCAGCGGGAACCTCTAGATACTGGTCCATCAGAGAGTCATAGATCCTGACATGGGTCTTGCCATCATGCTCCCAGACCATACTGATTCGCCCGCGGATATAGTCTACCCCCTTATCACGAGATTCCTTGTAGACCATCTCATTCTCAAAGGGCACTCGAATGTCCATGTAAACGACATGAACAGTGACATCAGGTATCCGTTTTATGAGTTCCAAGGAGTTGTCGATGGCAAAGGTGCAGCAAAGTTTGCTGCAGTCACGTTTGTAGTCTTCGGACCTGCTTCCTACGCACTGAACCATGACAACCTCCTTGATGGGACTGTTATCAGATGGCCTGCCAAGAACATCCTCGGAGAGCATGCGGGAAAGCTGAAACTGGGTGATCACATCGGGATTCTTCCCGTATCTGTACTCATCCATTCCAATTGGCTCAAATTCCTTGAAGCCCATTGCAAGGACGACGGCCGAGGTCCTAATAGACTTCTCATCATCGCCTTCTGTGACATACTTTACAGCGAAGTCACCCATTTCCCCGGTCACATATTTGACCGAGGTTCTTGTCATCACAGTGATACCAGCATCACTCTTAATAGCTTCCAGTCTTCCGCTCAGGACTTCCATGCCCGATTTACCGGAGGGAGCAACCATTGGAAGGTATAGAAGATGACCACCAAGTCGATCGCTGGATTCAAGGAGGGCCACTTCATAGCCAAGATTCGAGAGGCTTAATGCAGACTCGATACCAGCAATTCCGCCACCTATCACTGTCACATGTCTACTGACTTCTTTGCTCTCTAATGGGAGGGGTACTGAGATTCTTGACCTCGCAATGGCCCCACGAATCATGTCGAGAGACTTCTTGCTTGCTTTCGTAGCATCGCGGTGTACCCAAGCAGAATGCTCTCGAATATTGACATATTGAATCTGGGATCCATCAATTCCCTGTTCTTTGAGATATCTGCTGATACGAGGCTGTATCTTCTGGCTGGTGCACGCTGCAATTACAAGACGACCTCCATTTGCCTTTAAGAGTCCGGCAATCTTGGTCAGGCCTGCCTCTTGACATACTTGATCGTGTACCGTAGTCGAAGCAGCAGAGCCAATCTTGTCAATCTCAGATTGCAGAAAGTCAAACAAGAGCGGTAGTTGTTTTCCGCAGGTGCATAGGAGGACTGCTGATTTGTTGTCGTTGTTCATCTTAGCATCACTTCCTGCTCTGCAGTATCTTAGAAACAACAGCCCGTGCTTGCGTGACGCTCTCAGGGACCTCAGCGGGGCCAAGCGCAGTACCACAAGCAAACACATGGTTTCCGACAACAACCGGATCATCAGCAGATAGCGGGCCGATGAATCCGCTAGCAGACTTCAGTCTGAGAGTTTCTATGATGTGTCCACTTCCTGCAGAGGGCTCTAATGCAGAGGACAGCACAAACAAGTCTGCCGAGAACCGGAGATACGTATTCAAGAGGGAATCGTACACTACTATAGAGAGGCTGCCATCTTCTTGGGGAGTAACACGTGAAACTCGTCCTCGAATATATTCAACACCGGACTCCCTTGTTTCACGATAGTATCTCTCATATCTGTCGTAGGTTCGTATGTCCATGTAGACCACACTGACTCCTACATTCTCGCGCTCCCGGGTCAGAATATTCGCATGTTTCAGAGCAAATATGCAGCATATCTTTGAGCAGTAGGGATAGTAGTTCTCATCTCTGCTACCTACACATTGAATCATCATCACTCGTCTAGCCGGATCTCCGTCAGATGGGCGTAGAAGTACACCTCCAGATGGACCATTTGGGTCTAAGAGCTTAGCCAACTCAAGCTGTGTGATTATGTTGGGGTGCGTACCATAACCATACTCATCAATGGCTGACGGTTTCATCTCGTGAAAGCCTGTGGCTATGATGATATCAGAAACGGTGATTGTCTCTTTGGAGGCCTGTGCATCAAGATTGATTGCCTGTGTAGGACATTCTTTCGCAGCGATTTGAGTGCCTTCGTCTCTTGAGTCGGGATTGTAGATGACAGCCTGTGGTTGACACTGCACTGACACAAGACTGAAGGATTTAGATTTCTCAAGACAGAGGCCACATAAGGTGCATTTCATCGGATCAATGTACTGCGGTCCAATGGCAAGTACTATACCAAAATTACCCGGATTGCCGGATATCTCTTCCACCCGACTGTTCATCTTCAGGTCAATATTCGGTTGGTCTATCAATGCGCTCCTATAGAAACACTTTCGGATTCCGGGACGCCAACGATTTCCTTCAAAGCAATAAAAACAGTCATCAGTGGGGAAGGCTTTGTACAAGTCGAGAGCGTTTCCACCAGTTGTAGAGAGCTCCTCGACAAGCACTGTCTTGACTCCTGAGTCTGCTAGCTCGATTGCTGCTGTCATCCCTGCAACACCAGCACCAATTACAAGAACTGGGTTGGACATAATGAATCACACCTCAGCTACCTAGATGGCTAAGAATTGGATTGGCAGGAACCCTATTCATGCTGAGCCCAACTGCTTGTTCATCAAGTCCAATTGCCAACCCCAGTATCTGGGGATAGAGTAACACAGGGAGACTGTACTCCTCTCCGTATGATTCCTTGAGACCAAGCTGTTGTAGGTCCAATTGATTGCCACACGCAGGACATACCACGGTCGCAAAGACAGCTCCAGCCTCTTTCATGGATTTCAGCTTATCACGAGCAAGACGTATTCCAAGAGATTCATCTACTGGTAGCACAGTGGCTCCGCAGCACTGCTTCCATAATGGATACTCCACAACTGTTGCACCTGTGACTTCAACTAATTCTTTAAGATATTCGGGCTTGAACTCAGTGACATCCACGGGACGAAGAAGATGGCAGCCATAGTGTATCGCAATTCCTACTCCATCCAGGGGCTTCGTAATCTTCCTCTCGATTTCCTCAATTCCAATATCATTATAGAGCGTTTCAACGAAATGACGCGGTGTTGTTGTTCCCTTGAATTCAAGACCTTCTTTCTTCAGCACTTGGTTAATCTTGTTTCTGAGCTTGTCATCGTGTTTGAGAAGGTGATAGACATCCTTTAGGGATCCGAAGCAGCCATTGCAGGGGGTGACAATATCATGACCATTCTTATCAGCAATTGCAAGGGTCCTTGCATTGACCGTTACCCAGCCCATATGGTCGATGGCTCTCAGATTCGGACTTCCACAGCATGCCACTCCCTCCATATACAGAAGTTCCATATCGAAAGCCTGAGCTACTCTATGCATGGCGGCCTCATAATTCGGATAGTTCACGGGGACGCTGCAGCCGATGTATAGATTGTAGACGGGCATCTTATTCCTCACCACCCGCAAGTCTCTTTGTTCGAGTACTCCCGAGGATGGTCTTCACAGCTTCAACTGAGAGACCTGGAACCGCAGGTTCTAAGCCCATGTCTTCTCGTTCCCAGTCTGCAGTCACTGAGTACAGTTGACCTTTAGTAAGCAGTTCCTTGGCAAGTGCGACAACCTTCGGCGGAACCTTGCCTTGCTCTGCAGCCAAGTTCTTGCAATCGAAAAAGATGTCAGTCACGCGAACCTTCTGAGGACACCGCTCCTGACATTGGTAACATGTCAGACAGAGCCAAATCTCATTGGACATGAGGACCTCTTCACGCATCCCCAGAAGCATCATTCGGATCAACTGATGTGGCTTGTATTTCCATATGTTCGCAATTGGACAAGCAGCAGTGCAAGTCGAACACGCAAAACAGGCCGACAGTTCCTCGCCATTTGGCATGCTCTTGATTTCCTCTCGAAACTTTGTGTCCAGTTTCGACATATCAATGGGGTCGATAAGTGTGACAGGAGGACCAGTCCGTTCTTCAGTTTCAGCCATGGTGTACACCACATGCATGCGACAAATCACTTCGCCAGTTGCAGTGCGCATTCCAAGCCTGTATTAAAAGTTTATAGACATGACACATTGACTGCAGAGTCGATTCAAAGGGATTCATCAAAGCCTCTTTGGTGAAGTAGAAACAGCAGACCAACTATACCAAGGGACACGGTCAAGACATAGGCGCTGAACTCGAAGATGCTCATTGTATTCATAGGGTACATCAGACCGCCAATTACGGTTAGTGCAATGCAGATGAATCCAATAACCAGAAAGAGCGTTCGGCGACCGAGCATGAATTGTGTCTGAACTCATTGACTCTTAGGACTTTCTGTCCGTGGGTGTTGAGCCGATTATGGTTTCAATTTTTTTTCTAATAGTCTCATAGGATTGCGTAGTTGTATCGGACATTCTCATGGCCATCTGAATCAGGTAGGACTTGAGATTCTCTGGTTCGCCGTGGAGCTTTGTCAATAAAGAGTCATCATCGTTTGCTAGTCTGAGAACTCCCGTAAGAGCGACTAGAAATTTCTCATGGAGAGCCTTGATCTCATCCAGTTGCTCATTCAGGAACTTGAGGAGGCTGTTCAGTTCATCAATGACCTGCTCATTTTTCATCTACTACAACACCTTCCTCAAGCACTACACGAGCCACAGTGCCATCACGCAACCAAATTCTCGCATTTGCAGCAGGTATTGTAGCGACATCCTCTTTCTTGAATGGGCCATAGGTCAGTTCGTCAAGTCCCATGAAGGCATCATCAATAGGTCGGAGAAATCTCACGACAACATAGTCCATCTCATCAGGCGCCTTGACTGAGACTGCCTCGGTTCGCTCCTTTACCTCCTTGCCCTTTTTCGGCCTGGCCTTTGGTTGAGATGAAACCGATCCTGTGAGCGACTCCTTCATGAACTCTGAGTGACCATCAAATGCACGCTGGGTCCTATTATAGAACTCCTCCTCAGCAAGGGTCATATCGCCTGTTGGACGCCGTCCAACAAGTGCCGATTTAACTATCTTATCTCTTCGAAGTGCCAGTAGATCTTCAAACATAAACTCTAGATTCAGTGCCTCTTGGGTCAATATGTCGGCTTGAAGGGGTTCATCCGCACTGGTTGCTGCAAGTGATAGACGTACGCTAGAGAGATACTGAATCATCTTGCTAAGTCGAAGATCCGCAAGATTCTGGAGGGCTTCTTTCTCTGTTTCATCTTCCCAGGCGCTCTTGATATCGTTGTAATTCATTTCACTCAATCGATGCAACCCCCTTACAGAGGACAAACACTGCAGCAGCCATGGGCAACTCCACTGTTTCTTCCTTCGTATATGGACCGTAGACCTCGCTGCCAATCTTGAATGAGGGAACATTCGACCCTTTGTGAAATATGACCTTCATCGTGCCTTGATTAAAGGCAATTGATTCGCTGAATGGATCAAAATCGTCAAGGTTGTCGCGTGTGAGTGAAGATGCGACAAACCCAGTCTTTCCATTCAGACTCCCAATGAGACGAATGACCCGGTGAATATCATGAGTAACAGGTCTATCGATTTCACTACCATAGCGCTCGACTGCCTTCTCTGCAATCTCCTGCCAAGACTTGACACCAACTCCCTTCACGTTCTTGCTCAAGACTGGTCGGGTTCGTTTGAGACCATCCACTGCAGCAGCCCTATGATTCTTCAGGGCAGGGACCCATTTCTCTGTACCCGGGTACGAGTCGATATCTTGGATGAACTCAATCATGGCATCAGCAACCCGTCCAGTCCAGCCAGGGACATCGCGGCTTGGTATCAAATCAACGCCATGCTCAGTGACTATGACCCTATCGCTTTTGAATCCGAGGCCCATCACATAGTGGACTATCTCTACGCGCGCATTGGAGTCCAATGAGTATATTTGAGGGTCGCGAACTCGCACGTGGTAGCCTCTATGTCCACTGTAATTGAGTTGAATCTTCTTTGGATCAAATCCGAAGTCCCCTACCAAGAAATCGTCATAGAGCTTCTTGGTGTACTTACGTGCTGCATTGAGGCACTTATCGCAGATCCATTTCCTCGTACTGAAACTACTGTTTCCACAGACCGGGCAGGTTTCCGGTGCAGTCCCAGTTCCTGTCTTATGGCAGTCCACGTTATTGCACCGCCACGCATCGTGGTCATTCGCACATTTCAGATCCAAGTGGTCTGCGTCTATATCGAAGACTAGCTCTGCGCCCTGCCACTCCTTTTCATGCATGTGTGCTGCAATAGGAACACCATAGAATGCTGCAGAATGGTACACACTCTGAGGTGCAGAGTTGGCCAGACCTGCCAAGAGCTCATCTCGAGACCGGTATCCAACATGTCGAATCCAACTGGTGGATTTGACCTCTCCAGACCCGCAGTTCGGGCACTCCTTCAGAGGCTGGAAAGACTTTCCTGATTTCCCACAGCCAGTTCGAGTTTCTTTGCCCGAGTCGTCTTTACCTCTCCGTTCTATGCAGTGCCAGTTATGCTCCCAAGTCTGCAAAGCAAACTCTCGGGCGTTGATTCTCTCTGGTACATCTAAGGATTGAGGGCCTTCTAGGTAATACTCGTGGAAGAGAAGCCTTAGCTTCATGATTGTCGTTGCCCTTCCATGAGTGCTTTTTGACATTGGAGAAGACCATTCCCCTTGTGGACTTTTATATTTCTGCTATAAGGGCCAATGAAATGCGGACGGGTTGATGTCTTTCGTAGGTAACTCACGTCCTGTAGTGGGTAGGCAGGCAAGTCTATCTACGTTCAACACGCGGTGCCAAGATGAAGCTGATACTGCCAGCCTCAGCTATCGCGAACTCCAGCATCATTGGCTTGTTCCCAGTGAGCTGGAGAACTATGCTATCACTCGGAATAGCTTTTGATATCTCAGAGAGATAGTTAAGCGCGTACATGGCAGCAGTCTGCCCACTTCCAACCTTCAATTGAAAGAGAGCCGGATCTTTGCCCTCAGTTGAAAGAGTGACTCGTGCCTCACCAGTATCACCCTCTCCCGAGAAGGTAAGCATGTTCTTCTCAGCAACAATTTTCACATGGCTTGAAACCACACCTATGTCCTTGATTGCCTGTTTGAATGCGTCAGCGTACATTTCAGCCGTAACTTCAAAAGCCATACTTGGTTTGTTGGTCTGGCTGTCTGGAGGAGTGAGAAGTTGAAGCTTGAACTCTCGCTCTGCCTGACCAATCATCTTGATCTCTAGCCGATTCTCATTGAGATTGAACTCTAGGCGTTCATCTCCGGCCATTCGCTTGCTCACCCTGGTAAGCTCATCAATTCCTAGGCAGATATCATGTTCTCCCTTACATGCATACTCCTGAAAGACAGTAGATGGGAGAGTCAGATCGACCATTGCTGCTTTGGATGAGTCTAGCTGGCGTAACGTCATTCCGGACTCAGAAACTCGAAGATGTGCCTCTGTGAGAAGAGTCGCTAAGACATCAACTATCTGCTTCCAGGTTTTCGTACTGTCCAAGGTTGCGTGGAACACATTCTTTTCCTCCAGTTACATGAGAGACCTTTGACTAGACCTCGTTTCGTCAGATATTAGCAGTATCCATAGCCATTAAAATGTACTTCTCGGAAGAAACTGGTGCCGGTATATTGTCGAAAACCGGGGCTATCATCTCCGTTCAACTCGTGGAGCAAGAAGGAACCGCATCTCTCCATTCTCCGCAATAGCAAACTCAAGTACGAGAGGTTTGTCCTCTGTCATCTGCAGAGTCAGACTATCACTAGAGATGGCCTTACTTATTTCTGTCAGGTAACTGAGTGCATACGTCGATGATGCTCTGTTATTCACACTTAGGTGATGGAGTGGTGAATTATCGCCCAACTTGAGAAAGACCTCAGCTTCTCCAGTATCGCCCGCCCCAGTAAATGTCAATGAGTCACTTGTTGCTGTCACACGCAGGTGGTTTGAAACCACCCCTATGTCTCTCACAGCCTGCTTAAAACTGTCCGAGAACATCTCTGCGCGAACCTCAAAGGCCGGATTCAGGCTTTGAATTCGTTCCTCTGGTGGCGTAAGAAGTTGTAGTCTGAAGGTTCGTTCAACCTCGCCAATCATTCGAATCTTGAGACGTTTCTCGTTTTCGTCCAGGTCAAACTCCAACCGGTCATCTCCAGCCATGCGCCTGCTTACTTTCACAAGCTCATCAACGCCAAGACAAATATTGTACTCCCCAGTGCAGACATACTCTTGAAAGACACTGTTTGGTAGAAAGAGATAGACCATGGCAGCTCTAGAAGAGTCATATTGTGTCAACGTGAGTCCACGTTCAGATACAATAAAATGAATCTCAGTGAGTAGTGTAGCAAGCGCATCTACAATCTGTTTCCATATCTTTGTGCTATCAAGTGTTGCATGAAACATCATGATTCCTCCATCAACTCATTGTTTTGGTTACCTTCCCCTCTAAGTCTAGAACTTCCTTATACAAAGCAATATCGAGCGCATCTATATCATGCGCAAGTGTCGCATTCAACCATGGTGTTTTGCTTTGGCCATCGGTCTTCTCGGTCAATTCACCAATGATGAGATACTTCTTCTTGAGCTCAAGAGTTCCTTCTACGCTGACCCATATACGTCCTGCTTTTTTGACATCCTCATCGTAGAGGTCCTGTACAAGGGCTGAACCAGGGCGGGAATCGACAACAATTCCCAGTACTCTGACAGGCCCACGAAACGAGTGGGAAATCTCACGAATAGTTGTGAGTCGTGATGGTTTCTTTCGGATGAACTTCTTCTCCTCTGTCAAGTCACAAGCGTCCTATTCATTGTCCTAGGCATGGGGACTACCAACTATCCTCTGATTGAACCATGAGCGAGGCTATAAATATGTCACTTCTTGCGGTGGTTGTTTATCCACCATAGTAGCGCCATGTATGTTTGCAGCTAGTACACCTATAGAATTCTGTTGCACCCTCATCACCACGGCGTGTCTGCAGGGTCCAGTAGTATGCATCCGTGTTACCGCACTTAGGGCAAATAGCTTTCGTGACAGGCATAGGAATGGAGTCATCCTCAACAACAACAATCTTGTCATGCGGGCTCTTCTCAATGTTCTGAGATACTCTCATCTCGCCCTTGATTTTCTTAGTGTGTTGACAGCTTCGACATCTCAGGACCTTACTACCATCATCTTGCGTAAAGACCACCATCATGGCACCGCATTTGTCACAGAACTCCATGGTATTGCACACCACTTCAGAGCGGCTGTATGCAGTTGTCAATTAAGCGTTTTGACTGGGCCATTGGTGAGTGTGATTACACTATGGAAGATGCACGATGTTCTGTTCCAAGAGATGCTGGAAGGAGATAGCAGCACGCTCACCTTCTTTTACTCGACTGGTGTTGCTATCGATATCAAGGAGACTCGCAAGGGATTCAACCATGGCGAAGATCGTCGTCTTATTGGTCATCCACAGGTATGCCATGATGGCTTCGTAAGCATCCGCAGCTCTTCCAACATCGCTTCGCCTGTTCATGTGCGAATAAACTGATGTTCCACGTATGGCACGTGCAAGTATACTGTCTCGAACTTTCTCCCCAGTCGTGTACCCAAGCACTAAGGACTTGGCCAGTGAATAACACAGGTTCACCAGATTGTCGCCCACTTTTGCAAGTCCCTTATCATTCATGATTTGCTCGATGCTCGTATGCTGAACGAAGGATTCCCACATTTGGGACTCACCTGTATAACTGATTGATCTCTATTCAGTACTGTGATCAGACATTGCCTGATTGAACTTCTTTCGAAATTCCTCTGTACGAGCAAGCATTTTCTCAAGAGCCTCGCGAAGGACCACATTTGCTTGGCGACGTTGTGTCCTCAGAGTAACCACAGGACTTGCAAGGAGTGGATGGTCTATATTGTAGCCTGCAAACTCTACGGCTGGTTCTTCGAGAAGGGTCTTACGTAGCAGATTGGGAAACGAATGCCCTTCTCCGCTAATCTCAAAAATCATCTCAAACTTCGTATTCTCTATTGTCCTTGGTTTCAATCACGACGCCTCCTGCTGTCACTTCCTCTTCGACTAGGCCTCTCCGGTCTCCTGTCGCCAAAACGCTTGTCTCCGTCCCTTTCACGACGGCCGCCTTCAAAGCGCCTGCCTCCACGACGGTCATCTCGGTCATAACCTCGATTATCATAGGACCTTCGTCGGGGTGCCAGATCAGGTCTTGCTTCAAGTCCATAGTTCTGGCCATAGTCATTAGCGACTTCTCGCGTTTCTCTGTTCTCACACCTTAGACAGAACAAGTTGTTGTATGTTGTAAGGGTCAAGGGATTGCCACATCTGGAACATCTAGAGAAGACTACTCCTAGTTCTGGCCCAACTACGCTCAGAGTTGTGGGTATCTCATGTGTGTTCAATGCTACAGCGCGTACGATGTCGCTCACCCTTAGTACATCATGCATGCTCTTTACGAAACGACGAGTGACGTTGCTGATATGAATCTCACCTACTAGGCCGCTGTAAAAGTCCTTACCGTTCCTGCGCACTATGGCAATCTCTGCCCGTTGCTCATAGGCATTGACGACCTCACCCATCAGAATGTCACCCTTGACGGGGAGCGCCAACTTCATCTTCCCATCTGTTTGGAGAACCTTGATGATTCGCTCCTTGAGGTCCATGGACACTGCACCTGGCGCAGCAGCATAGACGATGCCATCCTTTTCATAGGTACCATAACTGGGGCTCAGCTCTTCAATAACACATAGCTGGTCTCCGGGTACTACAATATCACCGCTCTTAACATCGGCCATTCGGTTCACACTCTTTTGAACATATGCGATAGAGATCTACATTAATCATATGCACGCTTTTCCTATGAAAATCGAACAATTTACCGATTGGAAATTGGAATGTTTCGATTTGTGTCACACTTGCGCCAAGCTTTTCAACTTCGTTTTTCAGGAAGGCTCTGTTCTTGTCACCTGCAAGGTGAATGCTATAGGTCACATCGGCAATTGAGATCGCCTTTTGGAGGAATCTCAGGTCAGCACCTCTTCTCTTTACACCAAATGGAGGATTGCTGACCACAGTGTCGACAAGACAACGTAGCTGAAAAGAGGAAACATCCCCTAGTACCCAGTCTACAGTGTCTTCTGTCCCGAGCATTCGTGAATTCATTTGTGACGCCTTTAAGGCTTTGCTTTGTACATCAACTCCAATTACCTTGTCAGCGTTGAGAAGAGCGGCACCAAGAGCAAATATGCCGTCCCCGCACCCCAGATCGCATACTGTCTTATCCGTTATGTCACCATACTCCATCTGAGCCGCAAAGAGGATTGCAGAGGCAATTCGAGCCGGGGTGGGGTATTGCTCCAGTGAAACATCATATTCGCCAACACGTGATATGGACTCGAGTGCAATCTCTAGATCCTTAAGACGCAAGTGATACTCACCAGAATGTGTGCATTGCCAAACATACCGGTATCAGCAGATGGATAGCGTTATTGGTATGGATTTGGTAATACCTACTCTTATCTGTTCCATATGCTCCATAGGTTCCAATAGAAATCCAGTGGAACTTACCTCAACTTCTTATGGAAGTGTTTAAGAACATACTGTGATTCTCACACCCCGATTCACGACTGGGAGCTGTCTGAAATGGAGAAACCTCTCGATAAACTGTTTGACAAATTCCTGCAGGGACAGGACATCTTCAGGGATAGAACTGCGCTACGAGCAACATACGTGCCTGAGAGTCTTCCATACAGGGATGATCAAATGAACAAGATAGGTTCCATTCTCGGACCAGCATTACGGGGAGCTCCGCCATCCAACATTCTCTGCTATGGCAAGACCGGCACTGGGAAGACCGTTGTTGCTCGGTATGTCTTGGATTTGTTAGTAAAGAAGGCGAAGGAGAGTGGGCTCAAACCACCTCAGACCGCACTTGTCAATTGTCGAATAGTTGGAACAAACTACCGAGTACTGAGAACGCTCTGTGACGCCGTCAATGCAACAATGCCTGATGGGTCTGATGTTCCCTTTACTGGATTACCTACTGATGAGATCAGGTCTATCTTCAAGAGACATCTTGATTCGGGGCAGAACATCATGGTTGTCGTACTTGATGAAGTGGACTATCTTGTAAAACGGGATGTAAGCCAGGGAAACGACATTCTATATGGATTGACTCGGATGAATGGAGAACTTGAGAGAAGCCGTATTTCCATTATAGGAATAAGTAATGACCTGACTTTCAAAGAGATGCTAGACCCTAGGGTACTATCATCGCTAGGCGAAGAAGAGGTCATCTTCGCACCCTATAATGCAGTCGAACTAAGAGGAATCCTACAACAGAGGGTGGAAATTGCCTTCAATAGAGAAGCAATTGCAGATGAGGGAGTCATCAATCTTGTTGGGGCACTGGCTGCACAAGAACATGGGGACGCGCGACGTGCACTCGATTTACTGAGAACTGCAGGCGAACTAGCTGAGCGAAGGGGAGATGCAAAAGTTGGTCAAGAGCATGTACGAGATGCCCAGAAAGTAATTGAGCGAGACACAATAACTGAAACCGTAAAGACGCTTCCAATGCAATCGAAGGCAGTACTGTTTGCTGTATACGCTCTGGCTGACAAAGGGCACAATGATATCGTCACTGGAGAGTGTTTCAATGTCTACTCAGACCTTGCAAAGGCGCTCTCTCTCGATATATTGACACAGAGACGCGTTTCCGATTTAATCTCAGAGTTGGACATGCTCGGGCTCATCAATACAACCGTGATTTCCAAGGGCCGCTATGGTCGTACGAAGAAAATCAAACTGGCTGTGAACAAGAAGCAGATAGGCACCATTCTTGATGATGATATCAGACTGAGCAAAGCAGCAAAGGACGTCTTGGGATGATTCAGGACGTGTCAAATGACAGACCTGAAGTCGGGAGCACCGGTCTGTAGATTCAAAAATGTCACAATACCTGGTGTGGGTATCACCCCTTGCTTACGCATGAAGTCAGTCTGTGACTGAAAGGTACCTGAGTTGATGATCTGTACGCCTCGGTAACTATCTACGGCATTATGATGCGCATGCCCGAAGTGGACGACATCGGGAGGTGTGTCTATGACCATCCAATCCCGATGCAAGGGTGCTAGTTCAGTCTTGCCACCATAAATCGGGGCTAGGTGACGCTTCTTCAGCAACTCTATCATGGATGTTGCAGGATCTGCATAGGAGGCTCCAGGAAGTGCTGTCACAAGGTCGTCTAGACTGTCTCCGTGGGTCATCATGATATTTACACCCTCTACAAGGATCTGGCTAGGATCACCAAGCATGGTCATATTCTCAAGTTTGTAGAGCGGTTCTGCGAACGCCTTTAGGATTGGCGGCCTGGGAAGGGCCTGTCTGCATGCATCATGGTTCCCTGGAATACAGAAGATCTTGATTCTCTTTGGAAGTTTCTGTAGTTTACTAGTGATTGCGGCATACTGATCGTATAGACTTGATAGCTCAAGATGCTCTCGTTGGTTGGGATACACACTGATACCGTCGACCAGGTCTCCCGCAATGAAGAGATACCTGATTTTCTCCAGCATATTCTCGTCCGAGGAATCAACATCACGTCCGTTCATCCAATTTATGAACCGATCAAACTCATTCTCTAGAAATTCCTTACTGCCACAGTGTAAATCGGAAATGAATACGGCGTAGACCTCTCTCTTTGCCCGACCTACTTGGCGGGCTGTTGAGATATCAGGAAAGAGAACATCATCGGCAATCATTCGTTCATCGTTGTCAACATGGCCCGAGATACAGATGACCTCGTCTAGCAACAGTGAGTTTGCCTTCTCAGAGAGCTTCTGACCCTGCAGGCCTTTGAAACCTGAGGGAATAACACAGATCAATGAGTCCTCGTGACCTTCAAGCTCAATGATGATGTTGCGTTGTTTTGAGATACTCTTGTTCTTGATTATTCCAAGCACAACCTGACTTGGCGGGCGTTTCGCCCTCTCACCTTCGGCATTCATTGCAGCTCTTCGTGGTATCGAGCTCTTCCGCATCTTGGCAACATCTGGAGATACTGCATTTTGCGTATCCATGCGACCCATGTAGATTTTCTTGATTCTGATGAAGCGGTCTCTAAACAACTCAAGAAAATCATCAATGATGCCCTCAGAGCCAACCATCTGCTCAAGTGGACTCTTCTCTATTCTGTATTGCCAGATGGAGTCACTACTCAGACTCTCATTAGTGTCAAGAGAAGTAGTGGGCATATGATAATCGTCTGACATTCTCTCTTTGGAGGAAGTAATGACCTGCTGCCCCTCAACTATTGATTGGACAAAATCTTTCGTGAGAACAGAGGGACTCTCACTCTGCACCTTAGTTGAGATGATAGACTCAACAATCTGTACGGGAGCCCTTAAAGTCAGTATATAGTCTAGAGCATCTGGTGTTATCTGAAATCCAGATTTGATGAGGATTGCCAAGACACTATGACGTTCTGTGGATATCAAGCAGCCACCAATGGTGAAATGATGAATCTCTGTTTTAAACGTCTGCCTCAATACGAACCTGCGGGAAGCGTAATAAGCGCGCCTTTTACATCTCAGTTTGTGCTTACCATCGCCAGCAGGTGATACTAATGGTATACATCAGAAAGCTCCAACAGACCGGGGGAAAGACCGGCAGCTCGTTTCTTGTGATTCTGCCCAAGGAATGGGTGGATAGTCAGGGCCTCAGCAAAGGCGATCCAGTTGTTCTGATTCAACGTGAAGATGGATGTCTCATCGTTGACCCTCGACTTCCGAAGGCTGGGGAAACACGATCAACAACGACACAGATTGAACATGATTTGCGGTGGGAGATAACTAGTAGGTACTTGCTTGGTTTTGATGAAATTCGAATTGTAAGTAAAGAACCAATTACAAACATTCAGAGAGATCAGTTGAAGAATGTCATCAAGAGATTCGTTGCACTAGAGGTGACAGAGGAGGATGACTACCAGATAGTACTAAGATGCCTAATCGATCCTGCAACTCTACCTGTGGGCACTGCAATGAAACGCATGAATTTGATTGCGTCAAGGATGATCGAAGACTCTCTAAGAGCTTATTTCGAGGGATCAAAGGAGGGCGCAGAGGATGTTGTTCAACGTGATGAGGAGGTGGACAGGCTCTTCTTCCTAATAGTCAGAGAACTGAGATCTGCAATCCAATATCCAAGAGTGAGTGAGATGATGAAAATCACACCAGTTGAGGCTGTTGATTTCAGGCTGGCAGCACAATACCTTGAACGAATAGCTGATTATGCAGTAGATGTCGCTCAGAGGACTGAAGAGCCGATTGATAAAAAGCTTGTACAGAAACTCGAACCGGTTGTCAAAGGTGTACGAGAGATGCTTTCCGATGCTGTGAATAACCTATTCAAGTTCAGTTCAAAGAAGGTAATTTCGGTGATCGACGCAGAACGGTGGCTCATCTCTGAAACTGCAAAATTGAGACAACATATCATAACAGCACCAAAAGGACAACCACAGACTCAGCTTTATGTTGTTGACAACTTGCTGAGAATGGGCGAGGCAGCAAAGGACATCGTCGACCTTGCACTGCCACAAAGCTAGAGGAATACACATGACGCGTAAGCTGTTCGGGACTTCGGGAATACGTGGCTCAATTACAGAGAAGACAACAGCCGGACTGGCTCTGAATCTCGGCAGAGCACTTGGTACCTTCTTGAAGGGAGAAGGAACAGTTGGAATTGGGACGGATGCAAGGACCTCTAGAGAGATGTTAAGAAACGGGCTGGTTGCTGGTGTTCTATCGACTGGTACAGATGTGATGGACTTGGGAATTGCACCGATGCCAGCAGTCGCACATTGCAGTCAAATCAGTGGTATTTCAGCATCGGTCATCGTGACAGCGAGTCATAACCCAGCCACAGACAACGGATTCAAATTCTTCACTGGCGGGAGAGAGTTCATCAGGACTGAGGAGTCGGTCATAGAGAGTTGTGTTGCCGAGCACCGATACCTCGCTGCAGACTGGGACAGTTGTGGAAGGGTACAGTCCCTCGAAATCAGGGGTCAGTATCTGAAGTATCTCAAGGAGTTCTTATTGAAACGAGGCACACGAAGTAAAGGTACCAAGGTATTGCTTGACTTGGCAAATGGTGCAGCTATCAATTACACACCATCCCTGCTCTTGGACATGGGGTTCTCTGTGACTACTATGAACTCTCATCAAGATGGACATTTCCCAGGAAGACCTGCGGAACCATCACCAGAGAATCTTCGTGATGCAATGAAGATGGCAGCCAGTTCTGACTTTGCTGTGACGTTGTGTCACGATGGGGATGGAGACAGGTTAGCAGTGATTGATGAACGGGGTGAGTTCATCGACCAGAACCGTGTCATCGCGCTCTTTGCAAGAAACGAGGTGGAGAGAGCGGGCGGCGGGATTGTCGCCACGTCCATCGATACATCGAGTGTCATTGATGAGCTTGTCACAGCATCTGGCGGACAGGTGACACGGATGCCATTGGGATCGCTTCAGGAGTTCTTCGTTTCGGACAAGGGAAAAGACGTT
>PRDH01000068.1 GCA_003345545.1 Candidatus Thorarchaeota archaeon | reverse complement strand
TTCATATGGGCTGAAAAGGAACGGAACAGCTCTTATTGATTGCTCATACCGGTTATACACACACTGTTCTATCATAGGAATAGAGCTTCACCAACGGAGAACGTGCACAATGATTATCGAAGCCTCACTCCTGATTGCTATCTACGCCATCTGGGTAGTCCTGCTCGTGAACGTGATGGTATCAAGCGAGGAGGTCTCTCTCACGATTGCAACGCTCCCCTTCATAGTGACCTTTCCAGTAGCGCTCATTCTCTCTTCGATCTTGGAGATCACTGTGCCCGGAGCGTTCTTGGCTGACATTCTCCTGACGATGGTCGTTGGCGTACTTCTCTTCATCAGATGGGTGATGGCCATTGTGGGTGAATAGTCTGACCGCTGCAGGAAAAAACGCATGTGACGAGATGCAGAAGGAATACCTTCCTAGTCCTTACGCTTGAACTCGGAATATCCACAGCGACCGCAGGCATATCGATTCGAGTGCTCTGCCATGAAGGTGCCTTTTTCGCAACGGGGACATGCTCTCTTGTTGGTTGTCACCTTTCCGGCCTTGTCGACCTTGTACATGGTATGTGCCTGTGGCATTACTCTTCGCCTTCCTTCTTCTTCTTCTTTGGTTCATGACGCTTAATGATGTAGTCGAGTTCAATCCTGTTCATCTGCTCAGGAGTGGCATATACCCTTGCGGAGCCTTCGGTCTTTCCGATTCCATACTTTGTTTTGAGCTTCTTGATCACAACGGCTGCGGCGTCCGCATTATACTGTGCTGAGATCTTCGCACGAATGTCAGCCCTACTCGGAGTAGTTGCACCTACGTGTTCTATCCTGAACTCTATCTCCTTTCGTGCGAGGAGCTTGTTTTCCTTCTCCTTTAGAATCTCTACTTTCATTGGCATCACTTACTGAGAATCAGACCACATCAGCTGTGGGGTCAGCCAGCCGACTTGGAGTTGTCTAATAAATCTTTCACCAGTGACACTAGCGAACTTTCAATGCGTACTTGCCTGGCTTGTCAATGTTGAGTCGCGAGGCCACATAGGAGTCTTTTCTGGGGTCGTCATGTAGGCTCTTTCCTGGAAGAATGACTACAATCCCCGTATATGAAGTAGACAGACTAGTACTCTTGCAGTTGGGACACATACTCTCGCTTGTGAGGTAGTGACAGGCTCGACACGCTTTCATCTTTGCTATTTCATTTCCCTCCCAGCTACTTCTTCTTCTCTTTCTCCTTCTTGGTTTCGCCGCGGGCAGCCTTCACATCATCCTCTACCCATGACTGGTCTGGTCCAATCTTTCCAAGGAATGGCTGTCTCATAGTGAGTCCCAGCTTTCCTGATTTATTGCCAGACTCGAAGCTGATTGATGTGACTCTGGCACGAACCATGTCGCCCTCTGCGAGCATACGTCCAGTTTCCTTTCCAAGAAGTGCACTTCCCTTTGTGTCCTGAGTGATGAAGTCATCACATATCTGGCTCACATGACATAGACCGTCCAGTGGGCCCATTCGAATGAATGCCCCAAAGTCCATGAGCTCGACGACATTACCCTCTACAAGCTCTCCTCGGAGAGGCTTGAACGTAAGCACACGATAGGTCACCGCATGGTATGTTGCTCCATCACCGGGAATCAGGCGACCCTGCCCAATTTCATCTATCCCTATTACAGCAATCATCAGGCCAACATCGCGATCCAGGACATTCTCATGCTGTTTCCGCAAGTGAATCATCGCTGCATCCTCTATAGGTGACCCGAATTGTGCTGGTGGAATGCGTACGACATCTTTCACTGTCACTATACTGTACAACTTAAGACGCTCCTCGCCTGACAGAATAATTCTTCTCAGAACACTTCAGACTCTGGGATGTGCCCAAGGGTCTGAACCAGACGGCTCAGCGGCTCATCGCTTTGTAAACCATAAAAACGTTGTGACACGGCTCATGGAATGAATCCAATCAGTTGAAGTTGCTTCCTGCCTCTGAGGTAGAGCACGGGAGTTCCTTGGGAGAGCGCACGCTCCTTAAGTCTCCTATCATTTGTTGCAATGACGGCGCCAGTGGTGATCGCATATCTCAAGATCTCATCGTCCACAGGTATGCCTTCTCTTGGCTCTCCGGGTTCAACAACTCGGCATCTCTGTACAAGATCCAAGGCTATCTTGAACATCTGACCCCCTGCTCTGGTTTCATGCACAAGATTTCTCTCAAGTTCGCTCACAACAGACTGAAGCACGACAAACTCAATGTTTCTCTCAAGAATTCTCTCTGTTTCGGCAAAAACATCCACACCGAACTGAGCAGGCACAGTCAACATATTGGTATCAAGAACAACGATGAGAGGCACTACTTACACTTCCGCATGCCCGATTAGCCGCCACTTATTCTCAACACGGCGACCAATCGCAATGCGCTGCCCCTTTTCTGCAATGACCGGACGTTTGAGTGTCAACTCTATCTCATCACCATGCAGTCTGGTGATGACCCCGACAGTGGATGCGGTACCGATCACAATCATCATCGACTCATTGAGTTTCAGGTTCTCCACCTGTTGCTTACTCTCCATCCCCACGACCCTCTGCATGAGAATTGGTTTTACCATCATTTTCTCGATGGCCTTGGGCAACTTGCCAACTCTGCCGACAACATTACCAACAAGGCGATCCGCACGCGTTGAAGCCGGATCCAAGGAAGTACCCACACCTATTAGACCCCCGGGAAATGCCTCTTGGAGAGAGTTGCCGCTTCCTGATAAGAGACTGATTATCTTGGTCTTGATTGGTTTGAATCCCTTCTCAGTCTTCGCACCGGGGGAAATCTCTATCTCGTCACCGACCTTCAGTTTTCCCTCAATCACCGATCCGCCCACGACTCCGCCACGCAGGTTTTCCGGAATAGTACCCGGACGATTGATATCAAAGGAACGAGCAACGAACATCTTTGGTAGGGCATCTTCATGACGTTTGGGTGTTGGAATGACCTCCTCAATGGTCTTGACCAGAAGATCGATATTGGCTCCAAAGACTGCAGATACTGGGATGATTGCTGAGCCTTCGGCGATAGTCCCCTTCACGAAGTTTTTGATTTGCTGGTAGTGTTTCTTCGCCTGCTCTTTTGTGACGAGCTCAATCTTATTCTGAACTATGATGATATTCTTCACACCTATAATCTCCAGAGCACGGAGATGCTCTGCAGTCTGAGGCATGGGACAGGGTTCATTCGCTGCAATCACCAAGATTGCGCCATCCAAGAGGCTGGCGCCGCTCAGACAGGTCGCCATCAGTGACTCGTGACCGGGACTGTCGACAAAGGATATCTCGCGCAGGACCTCAAGAGACCCCCCACATTTGCTACACTTGCCATCCTTTGCTAGATGTGAGGTCGTGTACATATCAGGCTCAGGGCAGTTCTTGCACTTCATTATCGTGGTCGCTGCGTAGCCCAGCCGAATGGAAATACCCCGCTTGATCTCATCAGAGTGTCTATCGGTCCACTCACCTGTGAGATATGAAACTAATGTGGTTTTTCCATGGTCCACGTGACCCAACGTACCAATACTTACCTCGGATTGCCCTGCGTATTTTCTAGTCACCTAGTCTTCACTTCCAGCTGTGACTTATTCGGTCGTGGTCACACCTTTCCTGTTGCACATAAGAAGTATATGGTTCACACTATGCACAATGACTGTCGACGTGGATGTTGTGACTAGGCTGTCTTCATGACGAGCTCTTCAAGGGGCGTTGCACCCTTCTCCTCGACTCGCATATTCACCTGAGAAATAGCAGAACTCAATTCCTTTCCACGTACTGTCTTCCGCTTTCCTGTTCCCTTTCTAGTGGGTCTGAAACCAGGTGCGCTTCGAATCAGAAGCCGCTTTTTTCCACTTCCATGAACATCTGGGCGAATCGGAAATCCAGCAGAATCGCTACCGCCTGTGATCTTCAGCTTGTACCCTGGTAGGCCCAACATATCGCCCTCTACCATATCACCAACATGCTTACCGACCATAGCATTCGTCTTTGCATCATCTAGTTCGTACTGGATGGCTTTCCCAGTTTCAGGGTCTGAAATCACAAGCTTGAACGGCAACTACTGTATCGCCTACCTAGATCTATGATGTGAGTCCTATTGGACATCAGCGCTAGGCTGAAGAGGTCACTTTATGAGGGTTGCGGTCGGGTCGAGCCTGTTTTTTTGACTTGGTCTAATATACCCATGTCACAACCATTATAACGCCCTCCATAGTTTCCCCCACTAAATTCCAGTTGGACGTGCAGTGACTAATGGATAGTACCGTGCTCGCTTTCATACTCATAGGGCTCTTCTGGCTGATCATCTATACTGTTGCACAGTACATTGGTGTTGAGCGTCTCAAACAGAGGGGCGTTGAGGCTGGAACTCCCTTCTTCTTCATGTGGAGAACTCAGCGTCTCAATGCGTTCCTGACTCGCATGGGCAAGAAATTCCCACTGATCTTCTTCAACATCGGTGTAGTCGTTGGGTTTGGAGGAATGATCTTCTCTTTCTGGATGTTTGGTGAGAATCTCATCAAGTTCTTTGTACAACCGGAAGCCGCAGGGGGCGTTGTACCAATAATCCCGGGAGTGACGATCACGGGACTGCCCCTGGTATACATGTTGATTGCGCTTGCAGTGGCAATCCTCACACATGAGTTTGCTCACGGACTTGCGTCATCTAAGGACAACATTCCGATTAAGAGCTCCGGTCTACTTGGTTTCCTAGTACTATTCGGAGCGTTCGTGGAGCCAGATGAGGAGGCGTTCGAGAAAGAAGCGACTCCAAAAGCTCGAATGCGCCTGCTTGCTGCTGGCTCCTACTCCAATATTATCTGGAGCTTCGTCTTTCTCGCACTCTTGGTCAATTTCAATTCCATTGCCTCAATCGCATACAATCCGCCGAGTGGAGCGTACATCTATCAGCTGAGTGAGGGAAGTCCCGCAGCTGCAGCTCTTGAGGTAGGCGACGTGATAATTGGCCTGAATGATACGGTGATTGCCAACTGGTCTGCTGTCAGTGCCTTCATGAATGGAGCTCCTGCAGGGTCTGAGGTGACTGTACATACGCTGAATGAGAATTTGACACTCGTACTGGCAGCGAGCGAGTCGAATGCTTCGCGAGGATACCTTGGCATCTATGGGGCTGATTATTGGGAACCCAAACCAGGCTGGAATCTCATACTCTCTCCGATGCTTGTGTTCCATTCTCAACAGATAATCTTCTGGTGTTACCTCATCCTCGTTTCGTTAGCAGTCTTCAACCTTCTCCCAATTCCTTTCCTAGATGGCGACAAGTTGCTGTCAAATGGTCTGAGCCTCCGGATCTCTGACGAGAAGAAGATTCGGTATATAATGTACCCGATACGCTTTGCAGCCCTTGCGATTGTAGTTCTTAGTATCGTTCTGAGCCTAGTGATGGGAAAGGGGCTTTTCTGAGATCACTAAGAAGCGAAATTGTAAGAGCTAAGTTGACGGCATCAGGATTAAGGAAACCGCCGACGCCAAGGCAAAAAAAAAACGTTCGGACTCTTGAATACCTTTAATTTGACAGTGCAAGATACGGTGGCTCAGAGGCGTCGCCGTCATGCAACCAGAATGTTCAAAGTGTGGAAAACCTGCCATTTACTTGCGTAGGTATACATCAGAACAGCTGTGCGGTTCATGTCTAGTTCAGACGACAGTGGATCGCGTACGAAGGACCATCAATCGACATAAGATGTTCCTAGAGCGCGACCGAATTCTGGTGGCCATTTCTGGTGGAAAGGACAGCGCAGCTCTTCTACATATACTTCACAATATAGAGAGTGCTTTTCCTAAGTCCGAGATTGTTCCCGTCACCATCGACGAAGGAGTCAGAGGGTATCGGGACAAGTCTCTTGAGTCAGCTCGAGAGCTCTCTCGTTCATTGGATCTTACTCTCGAAGTGTTCTCCTTTAGGAAGCTATTTGGCTATTCTCTTGACAAGATAGTACAACGTAAGCCATCAAGTTCGCTGGGTGCATGCTCATATTGTGGTGTTCTTCGAAGACGTGCCCTTAACACTGCTGCACAGGAACTGGGGGCAAGCGTAGTTGCAACAGGCCATAATCTTGATGATGAAGCACAGACCGTGCTCATGAATCTCATGCGAGGGGATAGTCCAAGAATTGCGAGAACAAACGTGTCCCGAGAGCAGCCCACGCAGGGGTTTGTTCCGCGTGTCAAACCTCTGACGGAACTAACAGAACGTGATATTGTCACTTACTCTCACCATCTCAGTCTTCCCTATCACGATATACCATGTCCATATGCGAACGATGCCTATCGCAATGATGTAAGGGCATTCCTAAACGACGCGGAGTACAGACGTCCTGGCACACTGCTGGCAATCCTACGGTCATCTGAGGCGATAGTATCTGCTTTCAGGGAATCTCGACAAGAGTGGAAGCTCATGTCGTGTGAGAAATGTGGTAGTCCCTCCTCAACAAGAATATGTAAAGCCTGTGAGATGCTGGATACGATCAGGTGATGATGCAGAATGGCAAGGCGACCGGAGGTACTGCACGACGTCAGGGTTGTCACATATGATGAAGCCCATTGGCATCTTCTGAATAGGCTGCGGCAGCGTGCCATCGACATCATGCACAAGATTGAATCATCCATTGCTGTCCGGCCCTTGGTGCATGGCTCCCTCGCCCGAGGCGATGTGTCAGAATCATCTGACATCGACATCATTATTCGCCAGCCCGTTTCCAGTTATCGCCTAGAGTTGGCCCTTGGTCCTTCTCTGCAGAGAGAGCTGGTACAGGCAACGCCGTCGATGGTCCTGAAGGGCCATCTTCATCTCGAAGACAACACTGTTGTCAGTTTTCCGATGTTCAAACTCAGACCGAGAGAGGAAGAGTTCTACCACTGGGGCGGAGCTATAGATCTGAAGGGCCTCGAGTCCGATGAGAGAGTGCCTGGGGTGAATAAGAGACTGGTTCTAATAGAACCGGCTCCATACGGCCATACAGAACATGGAGTAATTGGTCATGAGCAGGAGATTGCCAAGAGGCTTTCAGTCAGTACCGAAATAGCCAAAGAGAGAGTGCGAGTACTGACACGCCGTGATAGTGTAGGTAGAACTGGTGTCTATCTCAAGCGTTCCCTAGAGGAGTCAGAGAGTTTCGAGGAAGTCACGAAGCAACTCCAAGACAATGATCCTGCTCTTCGCCGTACAATTGATCGTCGACAAGGAAGGAGGCGATGACAATGACCCGTGAGATTGAGCAGCATCAAGGTGGGTCATTTCTTGTGGGAGAACTGCCACGAGGTTGCATGTTCTGTGCCAGAGGGTCAAAGATGGTGCTGTTTGTCACTGGTTTATGCGATAGTTCCTGTTACTACTGCCCTCTCTCTCAGGAGAAAGCAGGTACGGATGTCGTATTTGCAGATGAGCTTCCAGTTTCCACTGAAGACGATATTCTCTTCGAGGTCGATGCAATAAAGGGTGAAGGTGCAGGAATGAGTGGTGGCGATCCACTCTGCGCTCTAGACCGAACAGTGGAATACATCCATCTTCTGAAGTCTAAGTATGGCCCAGATTTTCATATTCATCTCTACACAAGCAAGACCTCAGTCAGCCAAGAAGACCTCCGACGACTACGAGAGGCTGGACTCGATGAGATTCGATTTCATCCTCAGAGTGATGATTGGAGTGGAATAGGGCTCGCAGTAGCCACTGGAATGGATGTTGGGTTGGAGGTTCCAGCAGTCCCTGGAAGTGCGGAGAGGCTTAAGCAGACCGCACGTCGAGCTGAAGAGGTGGGAGCCTCTTTTCTCAACATCAATGAGCTTGAGGCCAGCGAAACTAATTTCGAGAGTTTGTTGTCTCAGGGCATGCGGTTGACAGATATGGCAAGTGCCAGCATCGAGGGCAGTGCCAAAACAGCAAGAGAAGTGGTCGAGTGGGCTGCGAATAGTCTCACCAGACTCTCAGTTCATTTCTGTTCTGCACGCTATAAGGATGCCATTCAGTTGCGGAATCGGCTGGAACGGAGACTTGAGCAGACCATCCGGGAGTTTGAGGAACGTGACGATACAGACCCCCTGTTAGTATTGGGAATCATTCGAGCTCCTCATGGGTCCAGCCTGAGTTTTCAGCAGTTGCAGCATATTCGTGGTATTCTCAGTGTTCAGCTTGGGATTCCCAACAATCTCATCAATACTGATATCATTCGAATGCGAATCGAGTTGGCTCCAACACTTCTCGAGGAGTGTGCCGAAGAGATCAAGAGCAGTCTTGAAAACATCGGAGAGTTGGAGATAGGCATTTCATATGAGTACCCAACATGGGACCGCCTTCAGATTCAGTTCGACCCTGTCTAGTCACTCTACGATACGAAAACGAAGAATGGCTGCAATTCCGCCCAGTCGATGGAGTTGGTTTCCTGCGGGATGGTCTGTCGATACGATATGGATGGCTCCCTTCGTCTTCTCGGTGTTTCGAATGAGGTCGTCCATCTCTCGTCTGACCTCATCAGAGCCCTCTCTGAGTTTCTTATCTGTGATGAGCAGATCTTGAACTGCTCCATATTGAACTGCCTTGGCGACCTGCTCGTCACCATAGCTTCCTAGCCCATTGTCCTTCGATATGTGCTCGACAAGTTTCTCCACCAACTTGGTCTCGGTTTCCACCTTGAGTTCATCTATGACTTCTCCAATGACGCCTCTGAAGAGCACTTCTTTTGCACCCGGAATGCCAATTGAGTTCGTACCCTCAATAACCATGGGAGGCAAGTTCTTGATTCCTGCCTTGCCAAGATAGTCCTTGAAATGATCTTTCACAAATCCAGGCCCCGCCAAGACTACGAGTCCTATCTGACTCTGCTCTAGCTGAGACCGTACTGCAAGAGTGACATCCACAAAGAAGTCATGCATCGTTGAGTCGTATGCCTTTTGGTCCCCCCTCTTACGAGAGAGATTAGCTCGTACCCGTACTACCTCCTTTAATCCGTAGTCTGCAGCAAGGAAAATCTCTGCATCGCCATCCTCAATGGTAACAATGAGACAGACAGAGTGTAACCGGTCCTTTGTGGCCTCCTCAAGCCTATCCAAGATGTACTTTGGCCAGTGGCCCTTCACTATGGTCAGCGTGTCGCCGGTTTCAATGTTTATTGTGTGATACGATCCTATGCTCACAAGGTCACTTGGTCCCTCTAGTATCTGGCCCTTAATCCTGACACGGTTAGTAAAGGTGTGAAATGCCACATCCTCGACCCGAAGTTTCAGTGTCATAGGTTTTCTGACACTATCCTGTTTTCTACTCTCCTCATCTCCAACTCTCACTCGGCGAACAGTCCTTGATATCACCACATCTCCGGAACCAACTGTGTTATACAGGTGCCAAAGATCATCCAAGGTTTCAATCTTCAGGACAATTGTTCCTTCCTTGAGGATGCGTTTCAGGATCTTCAATGCGTCACCACAGGACAGATTCCGCCGTTAGAAGAAATAGTTTCTGCTAGCCATCTCTGGGGCTCCATAGGAGTGAGAAACCATCTCGTCTAGGTCAATACCTCTGCTCAACACTCCTGCCTTCTTCACATGCTCTGGCTGAATCAGCGTTGCATTGTCCTGCACAGCAAGGTCTCCAGCTATTCTGATGAGGCCTCCAAGTTCGCGAAGACGCAGTGTGAGCGCATCTCTCTGTCCATCATATTGAAAGGCCATTTTTTCAGCAGCAGCTATCACCTCTTCAGCAGCCTTGACGGTGAGGTGCGGTATCTTGCCATCTTCCTCGACTGTCTGTGAAATGAATCTGATAATATCGTTGACACTCTCAACACTCTTCTTCATCCACGACGATAGCATAATCTCATATCCGTAGCCCCGGATTCGAGACCTCAGAGCTGGTAGGATAGCACCGATATTTTCGGGATTACATGATGCAAAGAGAATGAAATCGCAGGGCACGTTATCCACTCGTACTGCAGCGCCTGAGCTGAGAGGATTATGTCCTGATATTGGATAGACGTGGTCCTGCATGGCAGTCAAGAGGTGGCTTTGGTGTGGACCAAGAGCTGAAATCTCGTCGATATAGAGGACACCCTCATGTGCCTCATGAATAGCTCCTGGAATCACTCGTAGATGAGCTGCCATACCGAGTGACTCAGCGCTACCGTATGGGTCATGCTTGACGTCCCCAAGGAGTTCAACATGACTTGCACCGCTCACTCTGATGAATCTGCATGCCTCTCTTGCCACTAGGACTCTCTCCGCATCAGTTCTCTGTTCCGGAGGAGTCTGCGTACTATCTTCCAATCTTCGGCGGGTTACAGAGATCTCAGTGTCTCCTATCCTCTCATAGGTCGTATGGTACGTAGAATCTGCTATCTTCTCAATGCTAGTGACGGTCTGAAGGGCAGGTTCTCTCACGACGTCTATTATCCTGAAAAGAGCATGATAGGAATCGCTTCCCAACCAGTCACATCTTTTCGCGGCTCCACAGTCTAGACATAATGGATCTGTTGGCACGGATAGACTTCCACACTTTTGACATCTATACCCCATTTTGATAGAGATATCAACTGGAAGTCTATCAGGTGTCATATATAGTGAAAAACTAGGCTCATCGCCCGCACTCTGTGTAGCCTGCTCATACTCTGAGCCAGATACTATGACGATGGGTCTGTCTGGCTGGGACGGATTCCTTCGAAGGCGTATCTCCTGATTGGGTGGACTGAGGAGCGAATAGGCCGCCTTTGCAAGCATAGACTTTCCTATTCCCGGGGCGCCGCACAGGAGAACATGCCGCCTTTGTTTCACGGCAGACTGTACTATTGACACAGCGTGCGCTTGACCTATGACCCTCTGAAAAGGGCTCTTTGGTGTTACTACCTGTGCTGTTGTTTCCAGTCCATCTAAAATCGATGTCAAGGTTGAGAGCCTCACGTCTGCTCCGTAGATGACTCACTGCTTCTATGACATAATTGTGAGTATTACTCGAGAAAATTCGAGGTGTGAAGCGGTTCTTGCACGCTTCACGACCTGCTGTGAAATGAGTCCAACTTGCGTCGAGTTCACTGGCCAAGATCGTCAAAGGTGACAAGTTTCAGACCACTCGGCTTGTTTTCAATGTCCGCAATGGCTGCCCCAATGATGAGCGTCGTCTGTTTCTTTGCTGCAATATCCACTAGACGTTGGGTTATCACCCCATCAAAAACGACTGCTGGGACAGTTTCTTGTTCCTCAAGCTTCTTGGCAAGCTCTGCGACGCCGCACTCAACCATGACCTCTTTGTCTGCGTTGAATAGGACTGCTTTGAAGGCTTCTTTGATGCTCTTAATCTTCGAAACATATGCCTCATCGACAGATATGGGTGCTCTCCGAGCTGCTGTTGGTCTACCAATCGGTGTTGCGGTTCTCTCTCTCTTTGGAGATGTTCCCTCAACCTCCTTTGGCTCACTACGTGCCTTTTCTTCAGCACTCTTGGGAATGCTCTTCCTTGTAGCGTACTTCTTGGGTCTTGTTGCAGTCTTCTTATCCTGAACTAGCGACAAGGCTTGTTCTGCAGGGATTTGAGTCTGAAGTGCTTTCATCACTTCACGCTTTGTGAGTTCCTCAACTTCCTTGCCTTCAGGTGCTCTGGCAATATAGTGAACGGTAGCAACCTGCATGAGTTCTCGTAGAATGAGGTCTCCACCTCTATCACCGTCGAGAAATGCAGTCACTCTCTTACCTTTCTTCTTTGTGAGTTCGACTATCGACTTCGGAACATGAGTTCCCTCGACTGCTACTGTATTCATTATTCCACATTTCATGAGGTTGATGACGTCTGCGCGGCCCTCGACGATGATGATTTCAGAGCTGCCATTCAGTTCTGGACCTGCGGGTAGCCCATCGGGGCCGTACTTAGACACTGATACCTTGTGCCCCTTTGTGACCGCGGTGGTTATCTCCTCAGTGCCAGGGGAGATGTCCTCTTCCCAGCCCTTCAAGATACTGATTGCTCTGCTTACAACCTTTCGTCTCTTGGCGCCCCGAATGTCCTCAAGCTTCTCAAGAATCACTTTGGCTGTACAGGGACCAACCCGATCAACAGTTTCTAAGGCGGCTGCGAGTATCGCAGTGGCAGTCTTGTTGAGCGATACAGGTATCACGATCTCACCTGTAGTGCTTCCGCCCTGTGATCTAATGGCAATCTGAATTCTCCCTATACGACCAGTGCGTTGAAGCTCTCGTAGGTCCAGGTCTTCTCCAAGCAGTCCCTCAGTCTGCCCGAAGACAGCTCCTACGACATCCGGTTTATCGACCACGCCATCAATCTCCATTCTTGCTCTGATGACATATTTTGCTGTGCTTTGGTCGAAATCTGTTCCTATTTCTATGCACGTCTCCTATACTGTACTGCCACGTGCCCTTACCTTTCGACCAAGGTGGTCAATGCCTGCGTCGTCCTATGGCCTAGCTCAATGCCTCGTGTCTATGTCTGGACTCAGTCTACCTCGACTCTCATTCTATTCCATGTCTGGAGTGTGATATGATAACCGTGATGTGATGAATCTGTGAGTGATAAAGGTCCTGGGACCCGCGCGAGCTCTCCCGCCTGATATCTATTCGATTGGCTTTGGGGGATACGTGGCGCTGATGATTATGTGATATGATGATTTGCAGAGTACGGCTGAATTGCTGCAGCGGTACTGTACGAGATGAGCTGCCTTCTCAACGTATTTGAAGATGTCGCTACCACCATGGAACTCGACCAATGTCTATCCTTCCTCACCAGAGAGAATGACGAATCCGCGCCATGTGGGAATGCTAATGACCCCTCGTTCATAGAACCATATGTTCAAGAGAATTCGAAGTCTTGAATACTTGCCTGTCAAGGACCGAAAGGACGAGCCACAACGGACTCGCCTGATGTGGATGAATGTCCTTCAGATGAAGTGCGGGTCACCTTGGTCTCGTACATTGACTGGCCGGTCGGTACCACTACTCCCTGTCCGAGACAGCTCAGCGGAGCCAGATGCATTTCTGAAGCCATGATGTTGGGAGTTAGTGTAGGGATACAGGTACCGGCCACTGTTTCTGTGTCGACTTGATATTGAATTGTGTCTTAACTGCAGATATCCTGTTTCTGACCTATTACCTTCTCTTGACGACACATCTGCCAGTGTCCTCAAGATTCACTTCCATGATCAGAATCTGAGACTTAAATACACCCTCGCACTTCCGACAAATCTGGTGACAGACTATGACCGTATTGCCCCATCCAGACTTCCTGAAGGCCGGCAAAATCGCGGGACGTGTTCTTACCATACTGGAGAATGAGGTCCGTCCTGGTGTCAAAGTTCTGAAGGTATGCAGGCTCGCGGAGGAGAAGATACTAGAGCTTGGGGCGACTGGTGTTGCTTTTCCCTGTAATGTTTCAATCAACAACGAGGCTGCGCATTACACAAGTCCATATGATGACAAGAGAATCTTTCCGGATAGAGGCCTTGTGAAAGTGGACATCGGAGCCCATGTCAATGGCTACATCTCAGATACCGCCATCACGGTTGATCTGGACGGATCCTATGAGCACTTCATTGCAGCAGCAAAGAATGCCCTCGATGCTGCCCTCGAGATGGTTCGTCCAGGAGTTCGTGTGGGCGAGGTTGGAGAGGTAATAGAGCGCACGGTTAAGAAGTACGGTCTCAGACCGGTTCACCAGCTATCAGGACATCAACTCAGACAATGGATGCTTCATGCAGGAAAGAATGTTCCAAACATCGGGCAAAAGACGTCTCCCTCGATGAATCTCGGAGAAACATATGCTATCGAGCCATTTGCCACGAATGGAAATGGCACAATTAGGAGTGGACAGACGGCATACATCTTTTCAAACGATCTAAAGAACAAGAAGAAACTCGATCCGTCTGCGCAGCAGGTCCGGAGCATATCACGACAGCTGTTCAAATCACTTCCATGGGCATCCCGCTGGCTTCATGACAATGTGCACGGAGTCGATGTAGATATAGCCATCAAAGCGCTGATACGAGCAGGCGCCATTCACGGATATCCTGTCCTGTTTGAAGGAAAGGACGGTATGGTTTCTCAGTTCGAACATAGTGTCTTTGTGGGAGAAGAGGGTGCAATCGTTTCAACACGACGACAGGGCGAGGTCTAGTGGCGGACATGGAACCGCTTAAGAGTGGTTATTGCTTCGTTTCTTCAAGGCGATATCATGGTCACCAGTCCAAATCCATCTGCGGTTCGTTCTGGGGAGATTGCAGCACGGGTACTCAAAGAGATCAGTGAGATGATTGAACCAAAGGTCAAAATAATCAAGATCTGCACAGCTGCAGAGAAGAAGATTCGTGACTATGGTGGTATTCCAGCATTCCCATGTAATGTTTCGGTCAATCATATAGCAGCACATAGCACTTCTCCCAAAGGCGATCGTAGTGAAATACCAGAATTTGGGCTTGTCAAGCTAGACATTGGTGTGCATGTAGATGGCTATATCACAGATACTGCGCTCACGGTCGATATTGATGGAACGCTCGAAGGGTTCATCGCAGCCACGGAAGATGCACTTGAGGAGTCCATTGCAATGATGCATCCCACGGTTTCATTAGGGGACATTGGAGCCAATATCGAGCACGTCATCAAAGAATACGGTCTTCGACCAATCTCCAACCTGACTGGCCATGACATCAAGAGATACCAGCTTCACGCTGGAAAACAGGTTCCCAACACAAAGATTCGAGGACTACCAATGGTTGAAGTGGGGGAGTACTATGCCGTCGAGCCATTTGCGACAAGTGGGACTGGAACAGTAGTCGATAGTGACTATGTCTACATCTTTGCCAATACTGGATTGGACATACAGCTCACAGGAACCACCGAAACTCTCAGAACATATCTCTTGGAAAAATACCGTTCTCTTCCATTTGCATCGAGATGGATTGGATCATCCAAAAAGGATGTGGACATCGTTGATGAGATTCGAACGCTCGTCCGGGCAAAGGCAATTCGAGGATTCCCACTTCAGATGGAGAAGAAAGGTCGCCCGGTGAGTCAGGCTGAGCATACAATCTTTGTGTCTGAAGAGGGCCCTGTGGTCTTGACAAAGAGGGCCTAGACGTTGTACTTGACTTCAGGTTCTTCTCTTACGATGTAGACGCCTTCGATGGTCATGGCACTGTGGCACTTCGGGCATGCATCTCCAACAGGCATCAAGACATAGTCTCCTTTCTTGAAGTCACGTATCTCTTTGAAATCACAGCTACTGCAGCGTATCTCAGTGACTGTTGGAGGAGGCGGTTTCTTCTGTGCTGTCCTGCCTGCTGTAAGCAGAGCGAATCCAAAGGACATGACAATGAGGCCTACAAACGACCAGATCCATGACAACACATCACCAGTGTTCATGCCAAAGAAGAGGATGACAAAACCCACTCCTGCCAAGGCGATGCCAAGCAATCTTGTTACTGTACTCATTTTTTCACCTCAAAGGCCAATACCCATTGTGTTTCCAATCCCTGCTAGGATAATGCTGTCTCCTGGCTTTGTTCTCTTCAGGATTGATTCCTTTATTCGCTCGAGCACTTCCGGTATAGCATCAAGAACCTTCTTGTCCATGACACCAACAGCTGCTGCCTCATCCTCTTTAATCACTATGGCCTCTATGCCTATTCCATGCTGAGTCGCTGTCTGTTCAATAGCATATTTTTCTGGTCCCGGATCCCCAATAGCGGCACCCGTTCCTTCAGAAACCCTTCCTAGTTCCTCGCCCTCGAACTTCAGTGCGGCATCAATTGTGATGATTCGAGCAATACCTTTCTCGTATTTTTCAACCAGTTTCTCTACGCCAAAACCTGGTTTCCCGACTGTTCCACCTGGCCCCGTTGCTCTAAGGGCATAGACTGTTCGTCCCTCTGATTCGACAACATAGTACCCGACCTCTCGTGAAATCTCGTGGTTGTAGCTCTCAGGTGTTGCACCATGCGCTCTGGCGAACTTGGTAACGACTAGTGGCCCGATACCGTCTCCAATAGGCTTGCCATCCGAGAAGGCTCCAATAGCATCGTAGTATGCTTTGGCCATTCTAAGGAGCTCCGGCATCTGCATCTGAATCTGCATAATCATGATCTGGCTCCCAGTCTTCTTTCCAAGTATGTAGAAGTGCCTGACAACTCGATATATCAGTCCGAGCACCTGTGTGACTTCAAGTGTGTTTTCTAGATTCTGATTCGTAGTTGCATTAGACTCAGGGGCTAGTTCTGCAACGAACTCCTGAAATCGGTCTCTGCGTTCATCAAGCAGGTGGTCGAGTCTCTTCAGTATACCTGCTGGATCTAAGTCGACAGGCATTATTGTGAAGAAATCCATCCATCTATCCAGATCCTTGGCTATGGCCTCCTCAGATTTGCCATAGTTCTTGAATGTATCAATAGCAGTCTGCCGGGACTCGAGGAACATTCGTTTCATCTCGCTCAGTCCCACCTCAATTTGCTTCAACCACTGCCACATCTGGAACTTTGCCCCATAGAGGCTGAATAGCATGATGAAGGCAAAGAATGCTATATTGATAATCCAACTGTATTCGCTCGTTGCGCCTAGCTGCATATGAATCAAGTCCGTCTTCTTTTGTTAGTCTTTTAATGGCTTCTATCTCAACAATTCTTGAGGCATCATAAGAAGGAAAATGTGGCAGCTTTAAGGCTTGTCACGCGCTCGCGCAGCGTACACTTCCTTAAACGACTCCCGTCTTAACTTCTGAGTTCGGCCGAGTTCAGGTGAACACGGGAACCTATGGCCGCCATCAAGACGTTTGGTTTCTCCGTTTGGTTTTAAGCATTACTCTCTGACAGCTCTCTTCTTCTGGATCTAGCCTGAGAGAGGAACGCGCTCACATCATCATCCCACGTTCCATCTTCTCTAAGCAGTCTTTGATAGAGATTCGATGTATACCTTCGGAATGTAGTGGGCCGCATACATCGAATATTCAGTCCCTGTTCCATTCCGCGGGATGGCAACTGAGAAGCAATGCTGTAGACTGATTCTTCAGGAAGTCTAGAGAGGATAATTGCGTTCTCTCCATGTTGATCTAACCTAGCGTAGGATGTAGGCGTGTTACGTAGGAATGCTGAAACGAGAGATGTGACAGACGCACGCTCTCCCTGAATGATGGTGGCCAGAGATATCAGTCTGGAGTCTGACACTTCATATGAGAAATGCAGAATTCTGTGACGTAGAAGTGCAGAGAGAGTTGCATGCATTCTTCTCTTTGTCAACTTCAGACTCCTGAGATACTCTGGTTTCTCAAGATAGGCCAGCTCAATACCCTCTGCCACAAGGTCCGCCACTTCTGCCTCAATCTTTGACAATGAGTACATATCAGTAGTGCTGGCCCCTCCGAATTGTTTCTTGAGACTTCTAAGGGAGGACTCCTTCTCTATTGATTCGATGATTTGCTGGCCGGGTACTAACCAGCTACTTGTTTCATCGTCAAAGATATTCATATTCGAGGTCCGAAACGTCCATGCTACGTTCATAATACTTGGAATTGCCCTTCTGATACGCTCCGCAGCTCTCACAGGTGCTATCATTACATGCAGATGGGGAGAATTCTCAAGAACACCACCTAATTGAGCGATGAATTTCATATGTCTATGCGCCCATCGATACGCTGCACCGAGGTACACCAATTCACACAAGCCCAGAGATGCTGGGCTGATATAACCTCCGACTCTGATTCCGTATGATATTTCTGCAAAACGTCTTTTCCATGCCCTTCTAGATCTCTTTGCTGCTCCTCTTGTCGTGGGTACTCCTAGCACTATTGTTCCTGAATCATTCAGAGCTTTCGCTGATTGGACAGCTAGCTTCAGCCAATTTGGAAGCAACTCCGCACACTTTTGGCTGAAGAGAAGCCATGGCACGTTACTAATCGAGTCAGAAACAGCTCTCTTAGGAGCATCAAGTTGCCCTTTTGCTGCCAATAGCATGAGTTTTACATAGGGCGGCCACTCTGTTCCATCAATCAGATTCATCACATGTCCACGTAGGAGTTCATCTATAATTGTCATTGTGGAGAACTTGAACGAGTACATCAAGGGATCATCGTCAGGAATTCTGCTCTTCATTGCATAGGCAAGAAATGCCATGAGTTCTTCCCTAATAGTACCCGGGAATGAAGTTGGAACTATTTTTTCAAGCGTGTTCCTCATTGTTGTTCTCACATTCAAATCTGGAATAGTGACATCACCAAGAACTCTCGATAACTCTTGCCACGATGGCGGTGGCCCGTCTAGAACACTTAGAATTTCATGCCTTGTCCTCTCTCTGTCAATAGAAGAACTGCGAGAGAGGGCATGGAACGCTCTATGGTCTTCGAACAAAGAGAGTGCTTCAGCCTCGTAAGGCTGAATCAAGCAGGACTCATAGATTGTTCCTTTCTGTGGGTTAACAATTGTGAGCCAAAATCGTTCATTGTTTTCAGTCTTTTGAACAATATAGAGTGCGTCCGCACTGCCTGCTTGTAATCTACCATAGAATCCCGAGGTCGAAGGTGGAAAAACATCCTCCAGTATTTGCCCTCCTTGACAGGTATATGGATGGAATATCATAAGAACTGGTTTCAATACTGCTGTTACTTCAAATCCAATTGGTTCGACCACGCTTCTACCGTTGTCATCCATTGTGACTTTGTCTTGCAGGCTTACCCTGACGCCTTCTGAACTCTGGCCCGCGATGACTCTTCCGGATCCCAATTTGACAAAGACATCCTCAGACCCGTATGAGAGAGTTCCTATCTCATAGTCCTCAGAAGTCTTCCACACTTTCACTGCTTGCATTTCAGAAACAGGCATCCAGAGGTTCCCCTGAAGAGTGTTCTGTAGCTCATCCTATTACCACGTTTTAGAACTTCCCCTAGTTGCATTTCTCATCACTCTTATGCAAAGATGAGAACGCAGAGAGGATTAGAATCCTAAGTATGATGAAAAAGAGAACGAAAGTCCCGATGAAGGGACTTTGCATTATGTACTTGACGACGAGTTTTGTCTTACCATGGTTCGGGTAAGCTTGGTTCAAGTGATGGTCTCATTGTTTTGTCACTGAATGTGAATACAGAGAATCAGTGCATAACGATGTACATCCATAATTGTCGAATTCCAGCAGTATTTCTGAAACAAATCAATCAATCATCGCTAACATGAATGATATTCTGCGTTTCCTTTATCTAGACCAGTCAACAGTTCATATGTTTGACACTACTGTATTCCCACCTGAACCTGCAACAGAGCACCAGTCAATCAGATTGACGAAAACTTCTTAACGTGTACGACAGTCCAGCCTCTCGACGCCGGGGACGTGGCCTAGACCGGTAAGGCGACGGGCTCCAGATCTGGGTGCAATTCGCACTGGAAATGAGCGGGGTCAAGAAATGACCGTCGTCTTGGCGTAACTCGTCGATCGTGGGTTCAAATCCCACCGTCCCCACCACTCTTTCTTCAACTTGCTCAGCCGTGACAGTAATAAGCGGCTGGTTCATCTGTCGAAGTATGACAGAGAGAGGGGCTGGTCTTCGTGGAATTGCCGGGGTAGATGAGGCTGGCCGCGGGCCACTGATTGGTCCCATGGTCATCTGTGGAGTCCTAGTACTCCCCGACACACTCCAAGAGCTTGAGCGCATTGGCGTGAGAGACTCGAAGAAACTCACACCATCTCGTCGTGAGAAGATAGGTGTGAAGATTGAATCCATAGCTGAACAGATTGTTATTCGGTCCGTTTCGGCCGTTGAGATCGACAGGCTCAGGAAACAAACCACGCTGAATGAAGTAGAGGTCAGGGAGTTCATTGAAATTGTAAAGGCACTAAGACCCGAGAGGGTCTATCTCGATGCTGTCGATGTGAATGCAGAACGTTTCGGTATCAAGATAGGCGAAATCAGTGGTCTTGCCTCGAGAGGTACAGTGTTCGTGTCTGAGCACAAAGCTGACTCAACGTATCCGATTGTGTCTGCCGCTTCAATTCTCGCCAAGGTTCAGCGCGACTTGGTGATTACAGGCTTACATGATAGATATGGTGATTTTGGTTCGGGGTATCCCTCTGATCCCAAGACAGTGGCATTTGTGACCAACTTGGTTCGAGATGGGCAGAGATTGCCATCCATTGTCCGTCACAGCTGGAGCTCTGTGAAGAGAATTCAGGATGAAGCGAAACAAACAAGCATCCTCTGATTCGGGTGCTCTACTCACTGGACCTCTCCGCAATGATCTTCTTGAGTTCTCGAGGTTTATCAATAGCATCAAGTTCAAGCTGGCGTATGACCGGGAGACTCGAAACTGTTTCTTCGCTCTGACCCTCTTCGACAAATATCACTGCATCAGACTCTGATACCTTGGAAACGCTCTTGAGAATCTCCATGCGTTTCTTCAGGCTCCAGCTCTTTATCGAGCCCACACCTGATATCAGAGGTGGACCTGTTTCTTTTGCTGCTACATGGAATGGGGCACGATCAGTCCAGAGGACTTTCATGCCAAGCCTTGCAAAGAACTCGTTCACACGCTGTTCAAGCATGTCTGTCGGGGCGCCTTGCTGAGGCATCATCTTCTCCTCCTGCTCTCGGAGGAGATCAATAGGAATCATCAGGTCTGTTTCCAGTACTTCCTCAAGACGCTCTGCTGTTTCAATACTGACGTCCATCTCATCCTTCTCGTATGCAAGAACAGCTCTCGCAGATACCTGAATACAATCTGCAAGGTCACCGGTAGTCATCTTGCGCTCTAGACGTGCTTTTCTGAGCTTGGCACTATCTATTGCTACCAGTCTACCGCCTCTCTGTGCGAATTCGCGGGGCATTCGATCCTCTGCAATCATACCTTGAAGGCTTGGGGGTGCGATAGTAGAGAGCCCATGTCTCTTGTATACTACACCCTCGTCAAGTTGTCCCTTCCTTGTCTTGTGACCGACAATCAGCGGAGTGGCGCTGAAGAAGTTGGCCACTAGCTGCAGTGCCTCTGCATCTTCCTTGGTCAAGGCATCGATATTGGATAGTACCTTTACAAGCAAGAGCCGGTCGCCTTTGCGGGCCACCATATCAAAACAGCTTGGCCGTACGTCACACTGAGTTGATAGGCTAAATCCAGCCTCACCTAACTGGGTGATTATCTCCTGTGTTAGTTGAGTTCTGGCTTTAGTCATTTTCATCGACCAGCTTCTGTTCAACAATAAATCCTTTTCAGATTATCTAATAGTGAAAACATATTATACATCAGGTTTCGAGTCTTCTGTTGCATCTTCCCTTGTAGCATGCACGATTCCGATACATGAAGTTGAAGGCATCCTCTTTCTGAGAACTTGAACCTGTGGCCTAGCTAAGCGCTCAACAGGTTTCCATGCTGCAAAATCCTCCCACTCTAGGTCAACATATCCTAGGATGCGGTGAATCATGAAGAGCTCTATCTTGTTGCCTGCTACTGTATATACACCTAGACCATAGTCGAGCCGCCTCAAAATCACAATAGGTAACCGTACGCTGTCATGATACAACCCAGGAACCTGCTTTCGAAGCCACTCCAACTCCTCAACACGGAAGACCGATTGCTCTCCACATCGTGTGTTGAAACATGGCTTGTCCATTTCGCAGAGTTCCCGAAGTGTAACTCTGGACTCAGGGAGGTGGTCATTAAGAGTGTCAATTTCATGTTCAATCAGTCTGTCTATCGATGGACTCAAGTCACATCCTCCGTCACTCGGCATACAACGAACCGGTGATCTCTCTCTAGTGGTTCGAGATCGATATTCTCCACGACATCCAATCCTCTCCTGTCAAGCTCTGCAATCTCCTTGTTGTAGACCTTGTCAAGACTGGTTGCCGAGTCAATGCTTCTAGCTTTGATGGCAAGCATCCCCCAAGCTCCAAATGAGCAGAATGTCTTGAGATTCTCACAGAGAATAGTCGCCTGATTTGGCTGTGCTACGTCCTGGTAGATGACATCTATTGGGCCGGACACAAGCGGGGCGTAACGTGTAGGATGCCTTGCATCCTCGATAATCGGAATCACATTGGTGCGTGAGGCAGCGAGCTGAACCAGGTCTCTTGCACTTCTAGGTGCAAATTCCACTGCGTAGATAACACCACCCTTTCCAACTATATCCGAACAATGGCTCACTGTTGTGCCTGATGCTGCACCTAGGTACAGCACCTTAGAGCCCGGCTGGATGGGCATCTCCGCTAGGCCCTTTTTTATGGCTGCTGCAAGTTTGGACCGTCTTGGTGACCAAATACGAAACTCGTCCTGTCCTACGTTGACAAGCTTCTCTCCATAGACACTGACCCCTGGGACCAGCGACTTTGTGGAGAGAGAAGTGTATTCTCCATCTGTTGATGTGTATACTCCAGCGAACTTGTGTGGTGCCACTGTTGACATTATCTTCGCCCTCCTTGGGGCCTCTTATCTTTTCGATTCCGTCCCTTGCTCCTATCCCGACCTCTGGGTGGTTGTTTTCGTTTTTCCTCTGGTTTTGGTTTGAGTGGTTTAGCCTCCTTGACCGGAGCCTCTGGATTCTGCTTCCGTATCTCCTCGACTCTGGACAAGAAGGCCTCTCTAAGAGAGTTACCCATGTCTCTCTCTGCATATGCATCAATACGTGCAGCAATCGATAACTTGCCTGCCAGTGCTCGCGCTATTTTTCCTCTTTGCCAGTATGGTGCACCATTGACTTCCGTCACGCGGTATATGATTCCATGTTTTGGTGGATCTGCTCCTGTCTTCAGACTCCTGAAGAGAGCTTTCTCAGCCCCGTACACTTGAATGGTGCTTGAGGGTTTTCGTGCCAACTCCTTGAGTGATCCTGCGAGACTGATCAGGCGCGCTCCAATGAGAGGCCCTACTAGTGCAGTCATGTTTGGCGCTATTTTCTGCATGACGGTGGTCACGTAGGACTCAATCTCCCTGCGGGTATTGTGGAGGCCATCTATTGTACGTGCAAGGCTTTGAATAATACCAAGATCGATTTCTCTCATGTCTGCTCCGATGTCGCCAGCTACTGCTTTCAGCACTTGGTTCCTGATGTCCTCTTGGACCCCCGCCCTCTCTAGACACTCTTTGGTCACTCTTGCCTTTCCACAGCAGGACATGAGTATCTGTGCAAACTGATCTTGGTCTTGTACGAGTTCGCTCAGCGTGGGATGATGAATCGAGTACCACTCCCGAGCTCGCATCACGAGGACGTTTATTGCCTTATCCACCTCGTCGATAGCATCAATTGCATTCTTCGCAAGCAAGTCTTTCTCTCCACTCGCCGCGCTCAACTTGGCCTTGGATAGTCGAATGGCCACGGCATACCTGAACGAAGAGATCTCTTCTTGAGACCTCACTATACTGAGTTGCCTGAGGTACTCTCCAAGATTCTCCCTGAACCACTTTATCACGCCATCATCAGCAACCCTCACCACAATGTTCTCGAATTGTGTTAGAGAGCGTGCTAGCATCTGATCCTCAACGAACACCTCAGTCGTGCCAAGTCTGACAATCTCCGATACCACTGATCTAATCAGATCGGTAGGTTTTCCCTCACTGATCGCGAGAAGGTTAGAGACCGCTAATGCTTCGTCAGGATATGCGACCTGTCTTGCAATGACTTCATTGTGCTGGTTGAGCACGAACGCCCCAAAGGCCGAAACCGTAAGATACACTGGCACAGTCAATCCATCCTCAATAGAGTTGGTTGATTGAGTGATTACATACCGAATAAGTCTTGCCAACTAGCTTATTACTGAGCGCTGACCCCAACATAAATGATGACAAGTTGAAAATACGTGGCTACTGGCTGGCTTCAGGAATTCTAGGTGTTGCTGCCTCCACAATGATTAGAGTAGTCAACTCTGGAGCTGATGCGGTTGTCACGAAATCTATAGGTTTCAGACCACGAAAAGGCAATTCCGGTCCAGTTTTGACAGAGAGTCATGGCGGCCTACTGAATGCGGTTGGTCTGACGAACCCAGGCATAGATGCCTTTGAGAGCGAAATGAAGCTGCTGCGGAAGGCCAACATTCCGGTTGTCATGAGCATCTTTGGTAACACTCCGCAAGAGATTGCAGACATTGCAGAGAAGGCTGCAGGGATGAAGCCATCAGCTATCGAACTGAATCTCTCGTGTCCTCATGCAGAAATCAGCCAGATATCCCACAGTCCTAAACTGACATTTGACTATGTGAGTGCTGCAAAGCAGGTTGTCGACATCCCAGTCTTTGCAAAGCTGACTCCTAACGCCTCTGATTATGTTTCCGTGGGAAAGGCCGCACAGGATGCAGGCGCAGATGCCGTTGTGGCTATAAACACAGTTCGAGCTATGAGGATAGATATTCGTCAGCGGCGACCGATTCTGGGAAATATGGTTGGCGGACTCTCTGGACCGTCGATATTTCCAATCGCTGTCAGGTGTGTCTATGACCTCTATACTGCACTCTCAATCCCCATCATCGGAGTGGGTGGCATATCAACTTGGGAGGACGCTGTGGAGATGCATCTCGCTGGTGCGACTGCCATACAGATTGGTACTGCTGTGATGAATGACATTGAGGTCTTCTCAAAGGTCAAGAGTGGTGTGAGCAGATACATTGAGCAACTAGGTCTGAAGAGTGTGGATGACATAATTGGCGCTGCACGGAGGTCCGAAACATGAGAATTGAGGATCTTCTGGGGAATTTTGTTTCAGTCAGGATCTCAGGGTTCGTCCCCGAAACTTCGAGATGCCGGACGCTGCAGTTCAGTATGAACGAAACTATGAAATTCTGCCCAGGTCAATTCCTGATGGTATGGGTTCCCGGAGTCGACGAAGTCCCCATGAGTATATCAAAATGGACCCCTCCGGTTGCAGAAATAACTGTCTTGAACATAGGTGAAGCCACAAAGGCGTTGATCTCCATGGCCACTGGTGACTGGATTGGAATACGGGGCCCCTTTGGGAAATCATTTGATACTGACAGTAAGAGGGCGCTTGTTGTTGGTGGGGGTGTTGGAATGGCACCATTGCGACCCCTTGTCTACAATCTTCTTGAAGAAGGCGCAGAAGTCACTCTGCTCATCGCAGCCAAGACGAAGAATGACCTTGTGTTTCACAGGGAGTTCTCTGAACAGACTAACAGTGCCTTCAGACTGATAACGACGACTGATGATGGAAGTTCCGGGTTCAAGGGGATGGCTACTGAAGGTGTGACCGAACTTCTGAATATTAGGGAGTTCGATACACTCTATACATGTGGCCCAGAACTGATGATGGCTAAGTTGTTTAGACTGGCCACCAAGGCCGGTATTGGATTTCAGGCATCTCTAGAGCGGTTCATGAAATGTGGCTGCGGCATCTGTGGTACCTGTGCAATGGACCCCACAGGTGATCTGGTCTGTTTGGACGGACCTGTGTTCACAGGAGTGCAGCTTAAGAAACTCTCTGATTTTGGACGGCATTATCGAGACCAAATGGGCTCGAAGAAAGAATGTTGAACCTCTGCTCGACTTATCAGAAACCTATACTCAGAAACAGTGTTCATTTGCGGACGCCAATTGTCTGACCCTGTACAAAGCGCTTTACATAGTTCCTCTTGTTCCGCAGTCGAGGAATCGGTGTATGCCTCTCACGACCCTTGACCTTTGGTGTGGACTCGCGTACTTTTCCCGCCTTTGTTAGTGAACCATGTGAACCAGGCATCGATACTTCACCTTGTCAGTACTGTGGTTCTGAGCTGATGTCATAAAAAGCTATCCAATTGACGCTAGCAGGACCGACAGCATTTGTTCTCATGTCTAGATCTATGACGACCTTAATAGTCCTGGCCGATACCGCAGTTCATGACCTGCCCACAGTTGCGACTGCTATTGAAACCCTATCAGGTCGAAGACCATACCCCTCTACACGTGGATATCGATAGTGCTCGGCTGTGGGACTTGGTCAATGATGGTACTGTTCATCTTCTTCTTCGTAGACCGGCTCTCCTAGAACTGGCTCGTAGACATGATCCTGATCTAATGGATTACTGCGAACAGCTACTGAGCTCTAATGATTACGATGAATGGCTCACAGGACTGACAACGTTGTCTGCCATTGGAAGCCCCGATGCAGTTGACAGACTGATACTGGCCTACGCTCACTCCTTGAACGAGGACAGAAGGACGGTGCTGTCCGTTGTGGCAAAGATACTCACTGCTGAACATGTGAGGCCATTCAGCATAATGGTACGAGAGGTAGCAGTTCCAGGAGAGATTGATGTCACTGGTTGGACAAGGGTGGCCGTATCGACACTGGAGGATGCCTGCAAACGGTTCGGCGTTGAAACGGTTTTAGTTGGTGAACTCACCCACTCATATAATGATAACAGTGTTGAGAGCATCAGCATTGATGGTTTCACATCACCCGCCCCTCCTGAGAAATAGGCTTACACGAAGCTTGTGAAACCATAGTCAAACCGCATCCTATTAATCCGAAATCGTTGAGCTAAGTGTGCTATGACTGACCCTCACGACGAATATCGAGTCCATAGGGAGATTGTTGAGGCTCTACTCAATTCCAATGAGCCTCTGAGTCGTAGAACGGTCAATAGGATCAAGAACCGCGTCTGTGCGAAATATCACTGTAAAAAGACCCCCTCAAATGCTGATATTCTCGGTGCCACCGTTCCTGAAGAAACTGATCTTCTTCGACCGTTTCTTCAGAAACGTCCAGTGCGCACAGTTTCAGGAGTAGCTATCGTTGCGGCCATGACTCGGCCGTATGGATGTCCTCACGGAAAATGTGCTTACTGCCCCGGCGGCCCTGAACAAGGAGTTCCCCAGAGCTATACAGGGTATGAGCCTGCCACTATGAGAGGCATTCAGAACGACTTCGACCCCTATCGGCAAGTAGAGAGCAGACTACGCCAACTCAAGAATATAGGCCACAGCATAAACAAGGTCGAGCTGATAGTGATGGGCGGAGACTGGTGTTCCAAACCAAGAGAATACCAGCAGTTCTTTGTAAAGGGCTGTCTTGATGCAATGAATGGGGCGGTCAGTGACAATCTAGAAACCTCGATGAAAATGAATGAGACTGCTGCGGTCCGTGATGTTGGTCTGACCTTTGAAACACGTCCTGACTGGGTGACACGAGAGAGCATCGATGCGATGCTCGAGATGGGTGCAACGCGGGTTGAAATTGGGGTACAGACTCTCTCTGACAAAATACTCACACTCGTGGAGCGGGGTCATGGGGTTGATGCCACAGTCAGAGCGACGAAGCTCCTTCGTGATAGCGGCCTCAAAGTATGCTATCATATGATGCCGGGCCTCCCGGGAGCCACTCCTGAAGACGACATTGAAACCTTCAAGCAGCTCTTCTCAGATTCCCGGTTTCGGCCTGACATGCTCAAGATTTATCCTACGATTGTTGTGAAGCACACCAAACTGTACGATTGGTGGCAGGCCGGGGTGTACACGCCCTACACAAATGAGCAGGTGGTTTCAGTAATCTCCGCTGCTGTAAGTGCCATGCCTGAATACGTGCGGATTCAGAGGATGCAGAGAGACATTCCCCTGCATCAGATAGAAGCTGGTCTGAATCAGGGTAACCTTCGCGAACTCGTCGATCAGCAGATGAAATCTGCGGGTCTGCGGGATCCGACGATTCGGCATCGTGAGATTGGCCATTTTCAGATGCGGTCCGATGAGCTGATAGACCCTGATAACATCCGATTAGTCCGTCGTGACTATGACGCCTCTGATGGCAAAGAGATCTTTGTTTCCTTTGAAGACCCAGATCTGGATGTGTTGTTTGGTTTCATCCGTCTTCGTGTCCCGAGTGAAGCTGCTCACAGACCTGAAATCGTCGAGAAACCGTCTGTCATCATTCGTGAATTGAGAGTATATGGCCCCGTTGTTGACATTGGTCATAGAGATGCAGACGCTTGGCAACACCTTGGACTGGGTGAGAAGATGATTACTGGTGCTGAAGAGATTGCTCGTACTGAATTCGATGCCTCCCAGATTCTTGTCAACAGTGGCATAGGAGTCAAAGAATACTATCGTGAGCTGGGTTTTGTTGACAGAGGTCCCTATCTTCAGAAGAAGAGTGCCTAGCTTTGGATGCAATCAATTAGAACACGTGTTCCGAATACTGAGCAAGACAGCCAGATAGAGATGGAACCTAATTGACTCTGTAGATGGCAACACTCGGGTGCTCGAGTAACTCCCATTTCCCATGGACACCGGCCGAGAGAGCTCCAAGCTCTATGTGTAGCATTGCAATTCCACAATCAAGTCTTCTTGAAACGCCGAAATCAAGTCTTCTACTGTCAGCTGAAACCATAATTGAGCTCTCTCCAATCTCAAGTTTCCATGGTTGCCTGTTGGCTGCTGAAGGTGCTAACCTAGCCGCCTCAATTGCTGGTTTAATCCAGCTGCTCCCTTCAAAGTCACCATTCACGACGAGTCTGTTGAAATCCTTCCTCTTGTGAACCTTAGTGGAAACGCCTACTCTATCAATCTCGTCTTTCGAGTATCCGACGGGCGTGACAGCTAGTACGTGTTCATTGTTCTGCAGATCAATCTGTCTTGCGACAGTATCACGGCGGAAGAAACCCCCCACCCAGCATGTATTGAGGCCAAGGACTGTTGCCTCAAGGATGATTCCCTCTCCGAGGTATCCTGTGACCTCTTGGACAGTAGGCTCTCTCATATCGCCAATGAATGCCACATAATACGGTGCATCTGTGACTTTGAAATATGAACCAATGATTCCCCTGAACACATCCTCTCCTGGTTGTCTCACAAGAACAGCTCTGGCACCAGAGAATGGTTGAAAACCATTACACACCATGTCCAGTCTATCCGCTATCTTCTCATCTGGTTTCTCTCCAGAGTATCTTCTCTGAGAATGCCTTAGGTAAATCGCATCGAACCAAGAATCT
>PRDH01000067.1 GCA_003345545.1 Candidatus Thorarchaeota archaeon | reverse complement strand
AGCATTCTCCAAATCACGACTCAGAAGGTCAATTGCTTGACCTGCAAAGATGTAGAGTGTTAGGAGAATATTGAGCCTGAAGAACCAGCCTAGGACTCCGTGCATCATCTCAGCGCCAAGGTCACGTTGACCCAAGTGGAGACCTGCCGCCTTGGCGATTCTATTCGAAGCAGGATATCCGAATCGATAGATCCATGTTAAGAATATCAGAACGCCTATCAGGTAGTTGGAGGTGGCCACATAATGTGACGGATCGGTCACCGCAACAATATAACTATCGAGACCGCCTGCATACACACTGATTGAAGGTACAAGCGTCGCAAGTCCAATGATGACATAGTCCTTCGAAGCCTGTCGCCATGTCCTTGCCTGCACTTCTGGGTTGAGAGGATTGGCTTCAAGACCTTCGAAGGTTATGTTGCTCAATCGGTCGCGAAGCCCAGAGTAGCCATCGCTCTCTGGTTCTCTCTTTACGACTTTCTTTATGAAATTCCTAAAGACCATCTTTAGAGGATCTTGGAGAGTGAGCTTAGCAGTCAGGACAAGTATACCAAATAGGACAGCGATGAAGGACACCATTATCCAAGTCAGGTATTCCTGCAGGGACACAAAGAACTGCGATAGCATATCAATCAGCAGTAGCCACGAAAGTGTGGATGTGTCCACGACTGAGTCGAACCCGGCTGAGACTGAAACATCCTGTCTTGCTATCGTAAGAAGGAACCATGTGACTGTCTTAGCGTACATCAGAATGATGAACGATTCAATGAGCCTGCTTTTTCTCTTCCCGAAGAAGAGAAGGTAGACAAATGTGACGATTAGCGGGGGCACGAACTCAAACACAATCGTGAGTATTGTCAAGTTCTCTAGAGCCATGAGTCTTCACTCCAGCGTGCAGTGGAGACAGACATATCAAACCCTGTCAAAAAAAGGTTCGTTGCACAGACCTCGGTGCCATAGGGATTCAACAGAGCATATAGAATTGAACCGGGAATCATCTTTCACTCCTGGCTTCGTTCTCACACGTTTTTCTGCCTATTTCCAGCAAACTGGCCCAAGGCGTAGACTACTTATGTCAGAGTTTCACACAGTTTTTCAGTGTGAGTGAATGCAATGCTGCCAGAAGAGATTGTCAAGGTAGTTGTTGATACAGTATCAGGAATTCGAGCAAAGGAATACGTATCGTCAATAACTGCGTTCCATAGAATTCAAGCAAGCCCAGGCCTGCATGATGCCATAGCGTATCTGACAAGTGAAATCAAAAAAATGACAGATGTCGGGGTCAAGCTCTATGAGTATCCAGCAGATGGAAAGACGCTTGTCGGAACTTGGGAGGCTGTTCCCGGTTGGGAACCAAGATATGGAAGACTCAGCCTCATCGAGCCAGAAGAAAAGACGCTGGCAGACTTTGCTGCTGAGCCAATCTCATTGATTGCACACTCAACATCCGCAGATATCGAGGCCGAGGTCTGCTACATTGGCAAAGGACTGAAGCCAGAGGACTACAAGGGCAAGAATGTGAAAGGTAAGATAGTTCTCACAGAAGGAATGGCACGTCAGGTTCACAGGGTGGCCTGCATCAAATATGGAGCGGCTGGTCTGCTCACTTTTGTGCCGCCATCATCGCAGGATGAGATTGCAGGTCTCAGACGCTATGATGCAATCTGGCCAACTGGAGAAGAGAGTGGCAAGACACGGTTCGGGTTCGCGCTTACACAAGCAGATGGTTTGAAACTGAAGTCCTGGATTGAAGGCGGCAAGAAAGTGAAGGTCAGGGCAAAAGTCAATGCAAGTCTGGGGGAGGGCAAGACAGAGGTCCTCTCAGCACTGATACCCGGACAGGACAGTTCAAAGGAGTTCTGGCTTGCAGCACATATCTGTCATCCCAAATCCGGTGCCAACGACAATGCCTCTGGCAGTGGCGCATTGATGGAAGCTCTGAGAGTCATATCTCAATTGGTCAATGAAGGCAGGATTCCGAAGCCAATATACTCAATCAGATTCCTCTGGATCCCAGAAATGTCGGGGACGATCTATTTCATAGACAGGGAGAAAGAAGTCCTGAAACGCTGCAAGGGGATGCTCAACATGGACATGGTAGGTGCGGATCCGGCCAAATCTGGTTCTACTCTGTATCTCTTCAGGACACCGTTTTCCCTGCCAAGCACGCTGAACAACGTGGTCTTGCACTGGCTCAAGAAAGAAGCTGACAGAAAAGATGATAGAACTCAGGGTGGCACCATGACTCCCCTACCGTACAAGTATGATAGCTATGGAGCTGGGAGCGACCATTTCATGCTTACCGATAGTACAGTGGGTATTCCTGCAGTGATGCTGAACCAGAGTCCAGATAGATTTTATCACACATCAACTGACACTATCGATAAGATTGACACGAGACAGATGGCCTACGCAACAAGAATTGCTGTGCTGTCGGCACTGTCTATGGTACTACCTAAGCACGTGTACGAGGAAGCTGTTCTAACAGAGTGTCGTAACGAATTCGTCGACCTCATGGAAAAGGTCTTGGTCAGTGGAGTGACAGACCTCTCACGCTGCCATGGAAACCCGGAAAAGATCTATCCAAGGGTGCTCAGATGGCTTAGCTTGGTTCACGATCTAGGACAAGCAACTCTCGACAAGGCAGCAAGTGAATGGTCGCTGATCAACGAGCAAGAAGCAATCAGACAGGCATTGAAGACAAGTCTGCAAATGACCTATACGACTGAAATGGTCGTAGCCAGAAAAGCATACGAAGGAGCATGCGCAGAGGTCGGCCTCAAAGCGATGCAGGAGGACCAGATTATCCTCGACACTGATAGCTTTGGCGTAGAAATCAAGCGTATCTACCCCTATGCATTGAGTCCCTCATTTCTATTGCTCAGACTTGGTGACAAGGCTGCAAAGTATTCTGAGATGCGACGCGAGGATGAGCACGCGTGGGACAGATTCGATGAGATACTTAACATGGCCAGGGACTGGACACGACTGGAGGATATCTGGGACATGCTGTGGCTCCAGTTTGGTAACCTCGATTCCAAGGGACTCCTCAGCATTGTCAATGACTTCACTGAAGCGGGCATCATCGAGTCGAGGAGGGTGTAATCTCTGCGAGGCGGCCATTGGCTGTACAACAAGGTCGTCTTTGCAGGAACCTTTGACAGGTTGCATGAGGGACACAAGCATATTATGCGTACAGCATTCAAGCTAGGTCGCAATGTGGCAATCGGCTTGACTACAGACAAGATGCTGAGTCTGAAGGCCAATCGAGACCGTATTCAGTCCTACGCGGAACGGTATAAGAAGTTGGAGGAGTTTCTCAAGGCTGAGGGTGATGTCCGCAGGGCATCTATCTTTCCTATTGATACCAAGGAGGGTGGAGGAGATACTATGGAGGAGCTCGATGCACTGATAGTGTCCGATGAGATAGGTGTTGTCAAGAATGCCTTTAACATCAACCAGCTAAGGATAGATAATGGACTGCGCAGATTTCACATTATAATCATCCCCATGGTACGTTCTAAGGACGGACGCCCCCTCTCATCTACGAGGATGCGGGCGGGTGAAGTCTTTAATCTCGAAAGCCTCATCTACTGAGCTGGAAAGGGGAGAGAAGCCAAGTATCGTGATTCAAATGCTGGGCTGCCAGCCATCTCAATGTATGTGAGATGAGTTAGCAGCTGTTCGGCCTTTTTTCGATTCTCCGGAATCATTAGTAGGTCCGCTCCATCAATGGCACCCCCACTGTGCCGGGTGATAGTTGCATTGGGAAATCTTGGAAGCATGCCGATCCTGCATGCATCCTCTATTCGCAAATCGGAACCGAACACACCAGTGACATAGAGAGTTTCGACTTGTTCAACATCCAGTCTGGCCTTATGAAGGAGCAGCCCTATGACTCCTCGAATTGCAGCCTTAGACTGCTGAATCATTCGGACATCAGGCTGAGATATAACGATTTGTCGGCCGCTGGCTGAAGCTGTATTGTCAACGAGAATGTAGTATGCAATACTGCCATTGAGAGAGAGCCATTTTGAATTGAGGTCTCTATTAAGTGAGCCTCTGGGGAGTATGATTCCCCTATCCAGCATTGCTGCCAGAGCTGATATCGCTCCGGTGCCGCAGACGCCACGCGGCCTCTCTCCTCCAATGGTTCCACATTTGGGTCGCAGCGTATCTTGATCAATCTGTACAGTGTTAATCGCACCACTCTCGCCAGGCATACCGCACTGCATTGACATTGCTTCGAAGGCGGGGCCTGAAGCAGCTGATGCAATCCAGACGCCGTCTGTAGACTTGACCGCAATCTCTGTATTGGTACCGATGTCCATCGCGATGCAATTCGTTCGCGGTTCCAAGAATCCAGCAGCTAGCATCATCGCAGGCGCATCAGCCCCAATGAAAGACTCGACAATGGGAGGAGAGTAGCATTCTGCATCCTGCAAGACTGTGAAACCAGCATTTGCAGCAGGCATGTGAACAGGTGCCTTGGCATCCGCAGTGTAGGGTGCCTTCGCCAAGGATGAAACAGAGAGGTCAAAAAACAGATGATGCATCACTGTATTGCCAACAATGACGACCTTCCTGATAGTAGCTGGGTCAAGCTGAAGCTGTTTAAGTATCGCAGCGAGTCCATCTTGAACGGCAGCACGGATGAAAGCTGTAAGTTGTTGAGCATTCTCTCTCTTACGAACTGAATGAGTTACTCGAGAGATGATATCGGCACCAAATTGCATCTGTGGATTGGGTACGACAAGCTCGAATACCACATGAATGTCGGACAGCCTGACAAGATGAAGCGTGACGTTGGAAGTGCCAATATCTACGGAGAGTCCGTACTCATGAGTGCGTCGCAACCGCCAACACTCCCCATGAAGCTAAGTGAGAGGGCTTAACGAACAATCATCACGGGACACGACGCATTCTTAGAAACCTTGTCACTGATAGATCCAGTGAAAAGACGCTTCAGCCCACTCACACCTCTTGAGCCCATTATAATCATGCTAATACCCCTCTCACTTGCTATGTCAATGATTTGTGATGCGGGATCGCCGTGAGATAGCAGATCAGTGACCTCGCATCCACAGCTTGCTGCAATCTTCTTGGCTCTATCCAGAATGTCCTCCCCAAGATTTTGAAGGGAAACGAAAGGCTGGTCTGTAACTGTGTCGTGGTACGGCGTTGCTGAAACGACCATTGGAACAACATGTAGCAGAATGAGCTCTGCGCCCAACGGAGGTCCCATGGCACAGGCGTAGCGTACTGCCTTCTCTGCATACGCGGATCCGTCCACGGCCACAAGGATGCTCTTTATTGTGATGGGTTCGTTGCTCTCGCTCATCTAACACCCTCTTTTGCTGCTCTGATAGACCTTCAGCCTTATCTCTCTTTCTCAAGAATCGC
>PRDH01000066.1 GCA_003345545.1 Candidatus Thorarchaeota archaeon | reverse complement strand
TTCTCGGGAGAATGGATACTTGAGCATCTGAAGACTCCTCGACACATTGGTCACCTCTCAAAGGTAGGTCGATAGTCATCTGCATCCTTGTCGTAGAACACTTTACCGCATACTGAACACTTGAACATCAGAATTCCTCTGGCCAATGCCCACGGATTAATGACTCGAGTCACCCGAGTACTCTTGCAGCTGGGGCACTGAAGTTTACTCTCATCAATCGCCCATGGTGATTTTCGTCGGTTCGATGACATGGTATACACTGAGTCCTGTAGACTGTAATAGTCTGGGTCACTTCATTAACCCAACAGCCAGACCACGTATATCGTTAACGGCTGAGCTCTGCACATCCTGTAGCCCGGCTGCCTCCATAAACATTCTGATGTCATCAAGCGAGTGCTTGCACATGTGTGGAAAACGCAGTCTTGCTCGTTCAGGTGCCATTCCCTGCTCAGTCATTTTCCTGACGAAGGTCTCTTCGTCTCGGGAGACAAAGTCGTGGACCGCACACACACCTCCAGTCCGCAATGTTCCACTTACTTGGTCCACGAAACCCTGAGGCGATGCAACCTCGTGGAGCATGAAACCACAAAAGGCAAGATCAATCGACTTGGGGCGTATTGGAATTGTTGCCGCATCGAAGTTGATGACTGTCAATTCATAGGACTTGATAGCTGTTCGCGCCCGGATGAATGTCTTTGCCTGCTCGAGCATCTCCTTGCTCTCATCAAGCCCGAAGAGCCTTCTGGCAGAGAACCTGTGAGCTGCATCGACAAGAAAGAGGCCGGGTCCGCATCCAAAATCAGCAATACTCTCTCGCCTCTGCTCTCCTATCAGTCCTATCAGGGCCGCCCAGAAGGATTCGCCATACCTGAGCGAATAGGAGTCAATTATGCCCTGTATCCTGTCCCTGTCAGTCCAGTCTGCCTTGCCCAGATTGTGAACCATCTTACTTTCTTCCGAGAATGAAATCAGCCCGCAGAAGAAGCCGCAGGAACTCGTTAAGGCTCTGACGCTGTATCTCAGGGTCGCTATAGAGCTTCTTCAGTGCGGCCCTCCTCTCTTCGACGGACTCAACAGTCCCTACGTTGATGATCTTGTAGGCAGCATTTGAACGCTCGACCCACCTGCAGAGCTCCTCATGGTCCTTACTGAGAAACAGAACAACTGGCGTCTTCCTCTTGCCATTGACCTTGAACTGCTGGTGAAAGTCCACGTTCGAGTCGCTATCGAGAATCCGAAGCTGTATCTTCGGTGAGGCGTTTGCCATCTTTGCAAGAATGGGAAGATTTCCAGCTGTGTCATTGCACCGCTCGGTTCCAATGACTAGAATCTTGATATCATTCTGAATGCTTCCAAGTGTTTCCAAGTCGCTCTCATTGAACTGAAAGTCATCATAGCGAGCCTTCATCAACTCGATATTCTCGCGTGCATTCTTCACGAAATCCGCGTACGTGACTGCTTTATTCCACTCTGCGCTATCTGCCATGTGTATCAACTCATAGGATATCAAAGAATTCTCTGAGCAGACAAAATATCGCTCAGGGTATGGCTTCATACGAATTCCAATAAAAGGATTGTTCGAGGCACAAACAGAAGAGGAGCGAAAGAATTAGTTTCGGATATCTGTTTCGCTTTTATACATTCGAGGAGTCTTCATACTTCATGACCGTCAGCATGCAGGCATATTGTGGACTGGACTGCTCAGACTGTCCGGCGCATCTTGCGTTTGTCAATAATGATGACAAGCTCCGCCGTGAGACCGTAGAGAAATGGAATAATCCTAGCTTCCCAGTCACCGCCGAGAATCTGGACTGTGCGGGGTGCAAATCAAGAGGACCACGCTTTGCGTTCTGTTCCAAGTGCAGCGTACGCCTATGCGCAAGCAAGAAACGCGTGCAGACCTGTGCACACTGTAAAGACTACGGATGCAGCACGCTCGAAGAATGGCTCTCGCATGCGGGAGATGCCGCGAAAGAGAGACTTGAGAAACTACACTCCTCGCTCTGATGAGCGCAGGACAGTCAACTGGTGATGAAGCCTTGATGCGGGCGGGCGTTGCTGACCTCAAACTCCACCCAGGCAGGGCGCCACACTGGCTTGTGAAACGGATGATACCGATGGCTAGCGCGCTGTGCCAGTTTATCGTGGATGAATTTGGAACATCTGAACTTCTTCTCCGACTCTCAGATCCTGTCTGGTTTCAGGCTCTGTCGAACGTGCTTGGTTATGACTGGGACAGCTCAGGCTCTACAACTGTCACATGTGGTGTACTGAAGTGCGCCTTGAGCTTTGAGACCCATGGGATGGTCGGAATCGGCGGCAAGGGTCTTGCATCTAAGAAGGTACCAGAACAGCTTCGCGCCTTGGATGACTATGGGCTTGATGGCGCCGGTCTTGTCGAGATAAGTAAGGCAGTAGCGAAGGTGGACAATGCAGGAGTCCAAGATGGTTATCAGCTGTACCAGCATCTGTTCTTTGTTGATGGTGAAGAGAACTGGACCGTCGTTCAACAGGGAATGGACACGAAGAACAATGATGCTCGACGGTACCATTGGACTGCTCGAGAAACCAAGAGCTACATCGACGAACCTCACACTGGTCTAATCTCTGGACTGGTCAAGGACTGCGCGCTGGATATGACATCGAGGAACTCTGAGGAATGTCGCAAGGTCAGCATCGACATCGTCAAGGAGGACCCAACAAGGGTCAGACGTTACTTCGAGGACATCAAGTCATATGGTGAATCGACGCTAATCCCTTGGCTTGATGATGCTGGTGAGACCTGCATACTACCCTCATACAAAGTTGTTCCAAGCAGGATGAATTGGGATGCTGTCCGGGAAGCATATGAAACCCAGCCGGACAACTATGAGGGAATCCTCCTGAAGGATGGCTTTGGACCGGCAACTATCAGGGGTCTTTCACTGATTGCTGAGATGATCTTTGGCGCACCCCCATCATGGTCGGACCCGGTTAGAATGTGCTTTGCCTTTGGAGGAAAAGACGGTGTCCCCTTCCCAGTCCCTAGGAAAGACTATGACAGAGCGATTGAATTCATGGAACAGGCACTCAATGATGCCAAGATGGATAGGCGTGACAAGGTCATGGGCCTACAACGCCTACGCAAGTTCGCGCCTCCCATTCGTCGGGATGTTCATACAGTAACGTGAGCAGACCAAAGGACTCAATTCTTGGTATGCAATGAACAGAACACCATGATTGAGATTGTTCCCTTCAACGAGGACATAACGTGTGTCAAGACTGCCACCGAACAGGATGGTGCAGCCATCATGTTTGTCTATGCGTATCTTGTGAGAGACGCTCTCTTCGATACAGGATGTGCAAATGCTATCGGTGGAATACGTGAGTTCGCACGTGGAAACAAGATCAATCAGGTCTACATCACTCACTCTCATGAGGACCATGTCGGCTGCTGCAAGGTCTTTGAGGGCAATGTAGCCATCTACGCCAATGAGTCTGTACAAAAGGCGTTGCGAAATCCCGTTCAGCGTACAGAGTTCTTCAGATTCGTGTGGGGTCAACCTGAACCGGTTTGGGATTCGACTCTCTTGCCGGACAGATTCTCTATTGGAGACCTCAACTTTGAGGTTGTGCCTGTTCCTGGGCACACAATGGAGATGGTGGGATTCTACGAACCTGCGAAGAAGTGGTTCTTTGCTGCGGACGCTTTACCTCTGCCATCAAAGAAGAGAATAGCAATGCCAGACGAGAATGTTCCTCAGATGGTTGCGACTATGGAGAAGATACTGGCCATGGATATTGAGATTCTCTTTGATTGTCATAAAGGACCAATTGAGTCGCCCCGGGAGCACATACAGACGAGAATCGACTACATCAAGGAAGTCCAGCAAGAGGCCAGGGAATTGCATGAATCAGGGAAGACGGTCGCGGAGATACAGGAAATCCTGAGACTGGAGGCACCTTGGTACATGGAGATGACAGAAGGCCGGTTTGGAATCGACATCTTCATCAAGTCAATCCTTTTCGACAAGCCTGTGCTGTAAGAGACCACAACCGATTGTTCAATAGGAAGAGAGTAAAGGTATCTGCATGAGTCTCGTGATTCCACTGGTCATTGCCGGCATTGTTGCACTGGTCTTCATCAGTGTGATTCCGCGACTTGTCACGCATACGATAGGAGAACTCCTCGTGGGTAGACCCGAGGACTTCGAGGGCTGGTGTTACTATGGCAGACTACTCGAGAGAGGTGGGCACTATCTTGAGGCCTATAATGCCTATAGGAGGTCCATTGCTATCAATCCCGAGTACATTGAGGCACAGATGAGATTAGATAATCTGATAACAAGGATGGAGACCTATGGTGCTTCCACCGATTCGGTAGGTCGACTCGATTCCGAGCCTCAATGAGATCAACGCTCCTTTCTTCTGAACTCATGACGACTTGAGAGACGACGGGTGAGCTTCTCATCCTCACGTTGTGCCTTTGCTGCCTTCTTCAACTTACCACAGTTGATCCGCGCCGCTCTTCCAAGGACCGTGACCCGTTCGGCCTCGCGCTCATCTCCCTTCGCCTTGTAGAGCTTGCGAGCCTTCTCCCACGCCTCTTCTGCACTACAGAAATCATCAAGCCGTGCAAGGGCAGTAGCTTTGGCATCGAAGAGATCGGGATCATCCTTGACCAGCGCCGTAAGATCTGTGAAGACTCTATTTGCCTCGTTCCACTCTTCCTGCTCCATCAGAATGAAGGCAAGATTGCGCATAGCACTGGGGTAACGCCTCTGGCGTACGAGCGCTCTACGGAGGTGTATCACTGCCTCATCCAGCCTGCCATCCTTGTAGGCGACCATCCCCATTGTGTTCTCAATGCTCGCGTTGGTCGGATCGAGCTCAGATGCCTTCTTCAGGGACTTGAACGCAGACTTGTGCCTTCCTGCACGCAGGTTGACATCGCCCTGGATGAGCCATGCCTCTGCATTCTCAGGAGCAAGTTTTGTCGCGGTCTCCGCAGACTTCAATGCATCAGTGTAGCTCTCCATCATTGCCAGCGCAATAGCCCTTCTGATGAAGGCCGGCACAAGGTCCTCCTTGAGTGCCAGCGCGGTCTTGTAGCTTGAGTCAGCGGCCTTGAAATCACCCAGCTCCAGCTGCAGGTCTCCCATCCGAAGCCAGACTTCCCATTCATTCCTTGAAGCCTCACTTATCTTCCTGTAGCAGTCCAGCTCCTCTTCTGCACGACCAAGGGCTCTCAGAGAAACCGCCTTGTCGCGAAGCGTTTGGAGGTCGTCTGGCAGCAGCTGAAGAGCATTGTTGAAAGACTTCAGAGCCTCGCTAGCCTTGTCCGGCCCGATTGAGAGGAGCACACGCCCCCTATTGGAATGGGCACGGGCAAGATTCGGGTCGAGGCGTAGCGCCTGATCGAGACTCCGGAGCGCCTCTCCCCACTCATGCTTCTGCGCATGGATGACTCCCTTCGCATTCCATGCTGTGGCATCATCTGGATTCGCCTTCAGATGCAGGTCCACAGCCTTGAGCGCGACGTCCATATTCTCCATGGCAATCAGGTCCTATGCTATCAGCATCACACAAAAGGCTTGAGATGCCGTCTACGAAGGATACAAGTATTCCAATGTGACGCCAATGCCTACAATGAGAATCGACGGAATCAGAGCCATTATCTTCGACCTTGGAGGCACACTCTACAATCCGGAGGCGGACCTCTGCCAACTGACAAGGGAATTCATGAACGACAGGCGCATCCTGAATCCCGTAGCACACTCGGATGCTCACATCAATAGAGCCCTCATAGAGCCGACTGAGTGGCTCTGGAACTACATGGTCGAGAACAACGTCCCTTCAGACTGGGAACCGACGACCGATGTTTGGCTTGAGTATGATAGACGCCTGCTGTCTGCCTTGGGAGTCACAGAAGACCTCGATAATGTGGCGATGGCCTTGGGGGCTAGATGCGGCGAGGTCTATGGAGATAGTCACCCAATGCTGTTTGAGGGCGTCAAGTCCGTTCTCGAGACCTTACATGACAAAGATTTCAGACTGGGAATCGCTTCGAACAGATACGGGAGTCCCGCCAAGCGGCTGGAGCTGGACTCGATCATTCATCTGTTCGATGCCATCGAGTTCAGCAATGTACCCGGCTATGCCAAACCTTCACCTTACATGCTCCTGCGAATAGCAGCCAAGTTCGACCTCAATCCGCGAAGGTGCGCCTTTGTTGGGGACACTATCGATACCGATCTCGTTGCGGCTCAGAGAGCAGGAATGGTGCCAATTCTTCTGTCATCGTGCGATGCTGCCAAGCTTGAGAAGATCCCCGTAGACTGCGTTGTCATAGAAGACATAGCAGACCTTCTCGAAATTCTCTGAATCGCATGAAGGTATGAATATCTTCATTATCCCCGAAGCAACTCCGAAGACCCACGGTGAATACTCCTTGAGATTGAAACCCGTCACGATTCTGATGCTGCTTGTTGTCATTGATTTGGCTATGCCAGTATCAGTCATTGGGCAATCCAACAATTCTCTTGAGTGGGGAGTGGGTGTGGGCGAGGAGTTCACCTACGTACTGCAAAAGGCATACGTCGGCGACCCGAGTTATCTGGCGGTCGCGGGAGGAAGCCTCCCCTTCATATCCGGCTTTGTAGTCGGCGAAAAGATGACAATGAGGATTACCCAGATAGAGAGTATTCCAAGCCTCATAAACGAGTCAACGCAGATGCCTCTGGCACACTGTGACTTTGAGAGAGCAAGTGACTCGGTTGCTATCTCGACTGGACGGACTGAGTTCGCAGTGCCAATAGGGGACTGGGACTTCCTGACTGGTATTGCCAACATCACGGGACTCGAGGGAGTGACACTCGTCAATACTGAGGATGAGTGGGGCACGATATCCATAGGATCGTTTCAAACAGCAGATGAGAGTGTGATTTCCTACCATTTTGAGTCGCTGTATGAGAAGCAGAATGGAACTCTGAACTACTTCAGGCAGCAATATGCCGTCTTAGGCACAGATCTGATAGACGTAGTCCTCGTGAACTGGCATGCAGGCATGCCAACAGTCATTGGCACAGAGATACAGTTAACAACGATTCTCATCATTGCCATAGGAGCCATTGTCGGACTTGTCGTTGCCTTCATGGTGGTGCGGGGCTATCGGAACAAGAAACCGATTGTACGCAGGCTAGGAGAGTGACTCTGACGAAACCTGAGAGAGATGATATTCCAAGAATACTGTGCGCAGGAGATGATGGTGTGCTCGAATTCTCTGTTGGGGACAGGTTTTACTATCAGTATCATCGACATGAATCGGTCGGCGAAGAGGCGCAGTTCACAATTGGAGACCCCTCAATCATATCTCACGAGAAGACAGAGATGGAATACCTGCATCCGGAGCACATGAAGAAGCCAGGATGGACTGGCGGAGATGCAGAGAGGGGAAAGTGGTTCTTCAAGGCATTGAAACCTGGACAGACAACTCTGGTCATTGAGGAGTCGTTCAGATCAAAGTTAGAGAGCCGATGCACGATCAATCTAGTCGTGGAGTAGCGCTCACTTCTTTGCCCAGACAAAGGTGTAGCCTGCTGAATAGATCAGTTCCTCACCTGCATCATACGCAGCTCTCAGTCTCTTCAGGCCCCACTCAAAGTCATTCTTACTGATCTTGTGAAGCATCGAGTAGCCACGCCCCGTAACTGTGAGAAGATAATCATTGCCAAGCCTCACTGGTCTGAACGAGAGAGAAACCGGTTGCACATCACTAAAGCCCGATGCCGTTAGGACACCTTCAATGACATTGATGTCAGGATATCTCTCCTTGTCCACCTTTGCGGAAGCCGGGAAGAACCGTGAAGTCATTCGTTCCTCTATCTGTCGATGTGACTGTGTAACAATGCAGATGGAACCCTCCGGTTCGAGAATCCTATGTAGTTCTCGAAGTGCAGCCCTGATGTCACGAATGTGATGCAGGACCTCGGTCATATACACAAGACGAAAGGACTGGTCTGCAAAGGGGATTGATTCTGCGGGAGACTGGACAAGCTGAATCAGGTCTGTCTTCTGTCGGGCCTTCTGGAGCATGCCACGTGAGATGTCCAGTCCTATCAACTTAGAGGAAGTCGCAGCTTGAAGGAGTAAAGTGTTGTTTCCAGTGCCACAGCCAACGTCAAGCACTTTTGAGTCATGAGTGAGAGTGATGCCCTCCAGAATATGTTGCACCATCTCTGGGTCGCCTGTACGGACCTCATCATAGACCTTTGAAACGGAGTCGTAGTCGATTGTCTTCATGTGCCTTGTCGCACCGACCCTGTGATGTCGTTGAGGACCCTCTCTGTAATGAAGCAGAGCAGATATTTCAACTTCATGTATCAGTGATGACTCTCAGACAGGGGCATCATGAAATACGCTATTATCAAGGTGCAGCTCCGTCAGATAGAGTGTCATCTAGGCAAGCGGTTTGATGATCAAAGCTCACTTCAATGATGACGAGTTTCTAATGCAAGGTATCAAACCAGTGGATGGAGCCCTTCTTCGAGAACTTACTTCTTCTTGTGCTTGCGGTCGTAGGCTTCCCAATTATCAGCAGCCTTCGCTGCACCTTTCGAACGGAGTTCGGTCAGGATGTATGTTTTGACATCAGTGGCATTCATGACGCTCTCGGGTCTTTTTGACAGCGAGGCAGCAATGTCACGTGCAGTCTGATACGGAGCACCGCACTTCACTACGGCGACTACTACCTTCTCTGGCATATATGGCTCGAGTGTACCATCTCTCTTCTTGATTTGCATATGAATTCCCTTTCTCACACTTCTTCGCAGGACGCAATGGTGCGTCCTGTACTATACGTATAGTTGTCAAATAAACAATTGCGTCGTTCTCAGTTATTACATATTGCTCAGGCTGTGGGAATCTGAAGCAATGGAAAAATGGCTCATAGAAAAAGTGGGATTACAGGATCCTTGAGGGACCCTGAATCAGACGGTCTGGAAAGACCTCCTAGCAGGCCGACATGCTGTCAAGCAAGGTTTCCTCATTGTTAGCTCTTTCAGCTAGATGACGTATCTGGAGGAGGTGCCTATAGATCTGTTGACCTGTAGACGTCAGACAGTACTCTGCTACTGGAGCAGAGTGTGCACGCATAGTCCCCTCAACAAGACCAATTTCGACGAGATCACTGAGGCATCTCGAGATGGTCGACTCATTGAGTTTCCTGCCACCACTCGAATCAATGCTCTCCTGAAGCTCGCGAACATCGATATTGTACGAACGCTCACCAAGCGCGAAAATGAGAGGTATTGAACAGGCACGCCCAAGTTGAGAGAATATCTCAGTCAAGGGTTCGGTTGTTTTAAGATGAGTTGTTTCACCCAAAATCATAGTTAGACTTCGCCAACTAATACATGATTGCGTAACAATGTGTTATATAATTTTACATTATCGATTTAGTGCACCATGAGTACAGTATACGTCAATCTGGTGATAGCCCTTGCAAATCCTGAAGAATGATGCCGAATCCTCTCTGCTAGCAGTTGTTTCATCGTACATAGAAGAGGGGCAGGAACGTGAAGGCATACGACAGCAGGGCCATCATAGACCAGAAGAACAGGAATGCCAATAGATACCGGACAGACCTGCGGTGGAGAACAGCCGGTAGTTTCGCTTTCATCGAACTCGGAACTCGGAGCGGCAGCATGAAGGGAGTCTTCACGCAGTAGTTCAAGAAATCATCACCAGACTTCTTGGATAGACCAATTTCCTCGATATCTGCTACTAGAACCAGAAGAAGGACAAGTGAAGAGAGTGAAACTAGGTTACCCAGGCGGATATCGACAGAATCGAAGCCATCAATATGGAATGCAAGAAGGAAGAGCATGAGGATGATGCCAAGATGCTGAGGATGCCGAATCCATCTATAGGGACCTGATGTGACGAGTCCGCTCATAGAAGAACGAGAGCGGACCATCGTTGCCAAGGCGTAGACAAAGAGTCCAAAGCCCACCATGAATGTTGCTAGTCCAAAGAGCCAAAAAGCGACTACAACCATGGCGTTGGGAGAGTCGGAAACAGGGTCCCATGAAACTGTGAAGACGCCCGACCATGTGTTCGAGAAAGGAACGATATACGACAGGAGGTACCAAGATACATACCATGCCGGCAGAATCCACAGCATGGGCGTGATGATCCCAGCAATGACTGGCAGATAGAGAACAACAGCGGCCGCCGCAGTTGATGCCTTAGAGAGGATGTGTCCTAGATTCAATCACAACTCGCTTCCTCGAGCAATGTCGGTATTTGATTTGTCGCGTACCAGTTAATGATTGTCAACAGAGCAATGCATGAGTATCAAGAGCCGGCTATAAAACAGAATACATAGAAGCCAGCATATGTCACTATGATATAGAGCTGGTGCTTCCTCGATTAGGGTGGAATGCTGTGGTCAAGAACAATCCTAGCTATGAAGTCTTGCTTGGAAACTGCCTGGACTTCATCAGAGAAGGACGTGTCAAGAATGTGGACCTGACCTTTTTCGATCCACCCTATAATCAGGGAAAGGACTACAGCTATTTTGATGATTCACAGGACCCGGAGAAGTACTGGAGCTGGATACAAGAGGTAGTGAGCGAGATTCATCATGTGACAACGCAGGGCGGAGCACTCTATCTCATGCATCGAGAGAAGAACACTGAGCGACTTCTCAAAGTCCTCAGGGAGTCAGGCTGGAACTATCAGAATCTAATCATCTGGCGAAAGATGACCTCTGCTATTCCCTCCAATATGCGGTATGGAAAGCAATACCAGGTCATTGCCTTTGTAACAAAGGGGGAGAGACCTCGGGTATTCAATAAGCTGAGGATTGACCCCCCTTTGCCGCCCAACTACAAGCATCAACGGGAATCTGGAATGTATGTCACGGACATCTGGGAGGACATTAGAGAGCTGACATCAGGCTATTTCGCAGGAGAGGAGGCCATCCGGGACAAGGGGGGCAATAGGATTCACAAACAGCAGACACCTATCGCACTGCTCCTCAGAGTCATTCTCACGTCATCCCTGCCCAACGATACGGTCTTTGATCCCATGGCGGGAACAGGAACAACTGCAGTGACTGCTAATCAAATGAAAAGAAAGTCCATTGTGGTCGAAATCGACCCAGGGTATGCGAAGCTGATCAGGTCAAGACTTGAAACCCTGAAACCTTCAGATAATATTGTACAGTATCTGAGAAACTATGAACATACGCCGAATCTTGATGAAATCACAGGCATGCACATAGATGCCA
>PRDH01000065.1 GCA_003345545.1 Candidatus Thorarchaeota archaeon | reverse complement strand
TCTTAGACATGCGGAGTTCCTCCAATGGGGGTCCTCGTGAACGCCCAAAGAATCGGATATAAGAGTTACTGAATGAACTCTCTGACTTCTGACTACGGACCGATTCCCGGGCCGCTGCCTGACAGAGAACTAGAGTCTGCGTTGCTTCTTCGAAAACTGGTATCTTCCTTTTTTCCCGTTTCAATCAGCACATCTCTTATTGTCCATCCAATGACATCAGGCCTCTGAGCAAGTCGGAACAGTGCAAACCATGTTCTGCCATCTCCCATCGGCCCCTGCAAGTAGAGATTCTCCACCATTTCCCTTGTCACTCCGATCTTATCCTTGGAGTATCCTACCGAGGCCACTATTCGAGCCTGGCTGTCAACAACCTCTCTTACTCTCCACGCGTGTTGCATTACACTGATGAATGAGAGGAAGACTATGAAGAACACAATGAAGCTGGAGCTCATCATCAATTCGAATCCATAGAGAGTCGTAGTAAGTAGGATAATAGACCCTATTAGAATAATCATGAACACACTGCCTTCAATGAGGGCATTCTGAAAGCTAGAAACGCGCCAATGGTAATACCTTGACAGGCTTGAGGACGGAGAACGGAAGGACATGATATCACCGAGATACTTGTCTCGTGCCCTTCGCCCGACAAATAGCCACATGGTCTGAAGGAGGAGTCCGTGCAGAATTATCGTGAACGAAGCCATATTGAGTAAGGACTGCATAGGTGTAGCCTCAGGGGAGTCCGTTTAAAGATATGGAACAAGGCCACCAATCTAATACTTTCGGTACACTCCCCGGAACCGTATTGTTCACTCCATCTGACACTCGTTGCAGGAAATGCTCAATTCTGCAGCAGACAGTAGCAGAGTCGGGTTTATTCTGGTTTGCGCGGGTCCGGGTCTTGTCCTCCCGGAATTGTACCTGGACTCGCCTCCCCCTCTTTCTTATCGAATGACTTATCATGGCAAAGACTGTTTCGCAACCTGTGGTGACTTGCCATGGATAAGGTCCATCATCTTGATCCTGTTGGTTCAAATACCAACGTTTCCGATTTTCTCGACTCGATGCTCCGTGTGGGTGTTCTTGGGGCTGGTCGTCTAGGACGAGCCACAACAATTGTCCGCCGGATGTTTGCAGACCCAGATTGCTACACATTCCTATCGATGTCTGGTCCCATGATTCCCGGCGGTCTACGAGAAACCGTTCGCTGTCTTGTTGAGAAAGGGTACATAGATGCGATAGTCACCAGCGGAGCAAATATCGTTCATGATCTTGTTGAGGCATACGGAGGGGCTCACTACCGCATCCCAGCTGGCAAGGATGATTGCGAGCTTCGTGAAGCGGGGATGGGCAGAATTGCTGATATCTTCGTCAAGGAGGAAGATTTCGAGAAGTTCGAGAAGGGCATCTATGACTTTCTTGATGGGCTTCCAAGCCGGAAGATGAATTCGCTCGCACCCAGTGAGTTTCTTAGGGAGCTGGGGCAATCCGTGAGAGATGACTCCTCCTTCGTTCGACAGGCATCAGTCCATGATGTTCCCATCTTCTCGCCCGGCCTGATGGACTCCATGCTAGGATTCCATCTCTATACATACAGCACGACCAAGAAACTGGCATTAGATTTCGTGAAGGACCTTCGGATACTGGGAGAGATCATCACTCAACAGAAAAAGACCGGCGCAATCATGTTGGGGGGAGGTCTCACCAAGCATTTCACCATGGGCTGCACAATCTTGAGGGGCGGTCTCGATATGGCAATTCAAATCACGCTGGACAGACCTGAGGGAGGTAGTCAAAGCGGTGCGCCTCTTGTAGAAGGGATTTCATGGCAGAAGGTACAGCCTGACGCAAACTTTGAAACCGTGATTGGTGACGCCACGGTCATATTTCCGCTCATGATAGTTGGAGTTTTACCGAGTAGTTAGGCTGTTCCTGATGCACTGTTAGTAATGGTCAAGATCATTCTGGATTGTCATCGAGCTGCATGCGTAAAGTGGTCCGATCTTTTCACTCACGGTATTTCGCAGCTATCGCCAGTCCAATCAGCATGATCAGGGCGCCTATGTAGAGATGGTGCAGGTGAAAGCCCCATATGATGTATGGGTCGAAATCTGGCAAGAAGTGAAGAAAGTCTGTACCCGCTACAAAGTCATGAAGGTCATCAACAAGTAGGACCAAGCCAAATATGAATGTCAAAACACCCGCCGCGACGCCTGCCTTTCCCATTTTTTCAATTCCTCCGTTGCCTTGTCAAGTTACACTGGTGAATACTTGCATCACTCGGTTATCAATGCAGCTCTCTTGTTGGTAGACCGTTACTAAGGAACTAGAAGCATCGGCTACTCGCAAGTTTTAATACTAGTGGCTCTGCAAGATACAACGGTTGGAGAGAGACATGCGTAATCTAGCGGGTCGGCTCAGCTGGAAACATGCATCAGTAGTTATTGCGTTGGCGACAGTCGTGCCACCGTATACGACGTTTCTATACGGGTTCGGCGGCCACGATGGGCATGTGAGCATAGCAACTTATGCACTCCTCTGGGCGATATATCCTCCGGAGTCTTCTATGAGCGGATTACAGGTGTTGACCTACTACGCATTGTCCACTGGACTGTCGCTGGGGTTCTTCAATATCATCTTTGCATTTCAAGTGATACGTTTCACAAGAGGTGCGACTAGTAAAAGAAACACACTTCTGGTCGGAGCCTTGACACTAGTCCTGCCAATCACATCATTGATTGTAGCATTTCCTACTATGATTTCATCAGGAGCTTTTGTCTATATTGGTCCTATTCCCATACAACTTATCACCGGCCTCTTGTTGATGCACCTCGCTGGTCCCAAGGAACCGGTCTCGCCATGGTGACAGAAAGAAGGCTAAATGGAGCAAAGAGGCAATCCTCCATTCAGTGTCTTGCACATGGCATCCATAACAGAAACCGGATTATCCATATTCTGGGTTCTAGCTTGTTTTTCATATTCTCATACTCATTGAATCCCAAGAATCAGCTGTCCGGGTAGGCACAAATAAGGGGACTGTGGTGACTAAACTAACTTGAGCAGCATCATGCAGGTACTTCTATAGTAGAGTTTTGAACTGAAGTTTGAGATAATGGAAAACGCTGAGTATTCTCTCACTTGGTCGAAATCAGTGCCACAGTCTGTGTACATAACGCATGGGATTACTAAGTATTCAACTTGCCATGGTCGGTGCCTAGAAGAAATGCCATATCTGTTCACTGACTGAAACCTTCGTGTGGATCTCTTTTCAGTGAGTTTCAGCATTTCCTCTAAGCATTTCTTCATGAAGGTGCCGTGGTTTCGCAGCCGGTTTCTTTTCGCTCCATCATACCTTCCCTATGCCTCATCACTAGTCGAGGAATTCTTGGGGATTTGAACAAGTAGCCAGCAAAAGCTAAAACAAGGAAAGCCATTCCTGCAATCAACACTCTGAATTGTGGAACACTGCGGAAGACATAGATTGAACAATACGATGTTTCAGATTGATTCACAGCTGTTACAAAAACAACATATAGACCAGGAGCCCCAAGATGGGCAATACCGGACCACTCACTTACGTTGACGAGACTAAAGACTGTAGATACGTCTTCTATTGGCGTTCCATTCATCAGTCTGGCACTCTCTACAATCGTAAGGATATAGAGAGCAATCGATTTCCCATCTGTTTCAGTGACAACAAGAAAAGGATCTTCTGGACACTGTATCAGATGCCCTCTATAATAATCACTTGAGAGGTCATCTGTTGCCTGAAAGATGCTACTTGGAATGAAAGAAATCACAATCACAGTAATGCCAAGAACGAAAAGGGACTTCCACAAATGTCCGAGTCTCATTAATCAGACCTCCAATCTCCGAAAGGCGAAGACACTGAAACACAATAACAGCACACTCAACAAAAATGCGGCTCCGCATCCAAGAAGAACATCGCTCAGTGATGTTGCACCCAAGAACGAAATGGGACTTATGAAATCAGGATTCAAGTAATTAATCGCCGACAAGAATGGGAACAGTACGTTCAGTAGAAAGGAGGAAGAGGATTGCATTGTGAACAAAACAAAAGTGCCAAGCCAAAGACTTATTCCTCCCACAGCTGTCAACGGCGCGCTCCGAAACAAAACGGCCATGAGCAGACAGCTTGTTGTTACCAGCAAGATGTTAATCCATAGGGGAATAAAGAGTTGACCCAATATGGCAATGTCCATTGTAAACGGAAAAAAGAAAGCCAATCCAAAGAGCGCACCCAGCGTTACCGATGCAGACGAGAGAATGAAAATCAATCCCCATTTCGTAATGATTATTCTCTTTCTTCCAATAGGGTAGGACACCAACATTCGAATCTGACCGTTGCTAAAGCCGAGGGCAAAGTTAAACGCCATGAGTAAAGGGACCAGTAAGAGAATGACGTAAAACAGATTGAGTGTCGAAACAACTATCGAGTGTGTCATCATTATCCGAATGGCAGCAGCAAGGTCTCCTACTGAACTTGGGTCGATTGACCCTATGGGCAGAGCAAATTGCAGACCGATGTCCGGCATACCGAGCAGAGAATAAGATGCAATCATTATGAATGCTGCAAAAATGCCTATAATCGTTGGAAACGGAAACGACACGTCCACTTCGAGTCTAAGAATTCTGAATCTGCGAGATTCTCTTCTAACCACGACTGACTAACCTCCTAAATACATCCTCAAGAGTCCCAGTGGCCTCAATACCGTAGAATTGAATGCCGCCTCGATTTGCCGCCTTTTCGAGACGCGATTCCATGTCTCTAACATAATCAGATGAAACCTCGATAATCAGTGACTTAGAACCCTCCACGAGAACGCTGACAATTCCCTCTTCTCCTTTCAACAACTTTTCCAGTTTCCAGGAGTCAGAGGAAATTGCCCTGAATCTACATTGCGTGTGTCGTTCTACCAGTTCGGCTATGGCTCCTTTCTCCACAATCTTGCCCCTGACGATGATTGCCACCTGATGGCAAGCTCGCTCCAGTTCCGAGAGAATGTGTGATGTTATGAGAAACGACACTTTTTCTTCATTATGAATTCCAACAATAAGCCTCATGACAAGATCTCGTCCGGTTATGTCGAGGTTGGAAGTGGGCTCATCCAAGAGGATCAGTCGTGGCCGTCCCACAAGTGCTTGTGCAAGCCCCAAGCGTCTATACATGCCTGCAGATAAGTACCTGATCTTGCGGTCTGCTGCTTCTGATAGTCCTACCAGAGCTAATACTTCATCAACTGGGATTTGATCGGGATAGAGAAGGCCTACATCAGTGAGATATTGTCGAGCTGTCATCAGAGGAGGATAATATGGATTCTCATGAAGCACTCCCACGTGCTCAAGGTAATCCTCAGGACGGTCTAGAATGCTATGGCCAAGGATATTAGCAGTGCCGTTATCGGGCCTAATGAGCCCCAGAAGAATTCTGAGAAGAGTTGTCTTCCCAGCGCCGTTTGGTCCTATTAGACCAAATATACATGAATCTATATTAAGTGACAAATCATCTAGAGCTCTTACACTACCAAATGATTTTGTAACATTGTTGATAGACACTGCGTAGTCACTCATAGAAATCCATTCTCCTCCTAAAACCTAAACCAAACCTATGTTTGCCCAAAATGAATAGGTAACGATTGTGATAAGTCTTCCTCATAAAAGCCCACCCAAATCCCTATGCTAGATTCCGTTGACAGCGATATCTCATCATAATTCTTCGAGTTCCAAGACTTAATCCCAATGTGCTTCAAGTGTGGGCTCGTATCCAAAGTACCAAGTATGGCCTAGTCCGTTTCCTGATTGTAAACAGTCTGTGAACCTAAGAAAGAGTGTTGATGATGTCGCAGCATCATGCACTTCTGATTCATCTCCCTCCTACCGTCCGATTTCTTTGAGCACGTTTTCGTACAGCACGAATGCTTTCCTAATTTCCTCTAAGATTTCCGCCTTCATGCCTTCCTTTTGTTCAATCTTCTTCTGGAGGTCTTTATTCTGTTCCAAGGCAGCAAGGGAGACTAGCAGACCTCTGAGGAAGAAACTGACAGCATAGGGCAAAGGAACAGCAATTGAATATGTTGAGAACCCTTCCTCAAAAACAAGCATAATCGAATTGCCCTTCTTTGAGAGGTTGACTGTTGTCTTCATTGTCATCACCAGATGATGGGCTGCATATGGTATGCAGCCCTTGGTTTGAGACGCCGATCATCGAGGACTACTCAGAATCATGGGAACGCGAAGGTCGTTGCTAGTCCCACCTAGGTAGTACTCTCTCATTAATTGACTAAAACCCAGGGTTTTATTCTCGTATGAAAAAGCGAAGATGGTCCGATATGCTTGATTGTCGTCTTGGTCGATACATGCCATAATCCTTTTATTGGAACTTCAAGCGGTGACGTTGAGTCTGTGCAGCTAAGACTCTAAACCAATCATAAGGTGAACAGTATGGGAAAGCGACCAGGTCAATGCTACAGGGAGTGTGATCGCCCTCCTTTTATGAGAACGCGGTATATACATCGGCGACCAGCAAGCCGCATAGTCAGCTTTGACATGGGCTATCCCGGAGGGGATTTCGAGGTAGAGATGTCGCTGATTGGTCTTGAACGCTGCCAGATTAGGAATCAGGCTCTTGAGGCTGCACGTGTCACTGCCAATCGTCAGCTGACCAAGGACGCAGGCAGGTTGAACTTCCATCTTCGCATGCGTGTGAAGCCTCTACAGTATCTCAGAGAGAACAAGATGATCTCAGGTGCTGGTGCAGACCGTGTGCAGGATGGGATGAGAAGAGCCTGGGGAAAGGTCATTGGCTCAGCAGCACGAATCAAGCCGAATCAGGCAATCATAACAGTCAGAGTCAACCGCCAGCATATCTACGCTGGAATGGAAGCTTTGAACAAGGCTGCTCCCAAGTTGCCCACACCTTGCAAGATTGTGTTCGACAAGATTGATCCTGTTCTCAGACGCCAGATGGGTTATGGTGTCTGATCACCAGGGTCCTCATGTTCTTTGGCCAGTCTATTCAGTTTGCTTGCGACCCCGGTCAGTGTTGTCACTTCACGGCCAGTCAGGTATGCACGACCGAGCAGATTTCTGAATATCTGCTTTGCAATAGGCTTTCTGAAGTCCTTCAGGTCGAGATGGTCAATCATGTCATCAAGGAATACTAGCACTTGCTCTCTCTCCTTCCGAGTCGCTGGCCTTGCCTTCGACGTTCTTCGAGGTTCTTCTGATGCATAGTTTGAGAAGAAGTGATAGAGCACCACTGTGACTGCATGACTGAGGTTCATGCTTGGATATTCATCTGCTGTTGGGATTGTGAATGACACATCGCAGAGGCCAATCTCCTCGTTTGTGAGTCCGGAGCTCTCGCGACCAAATACCAGCGCAATCCTGCCATCGAGTGAGGTTGGATCGGGCAGTTCGTGCAATGGCACTAGTGCTCTGGTGACACTGAGATTCCCGCCGGATCTGGCTGTTGCTGCCCACGCAACATCCGTGTCTTCGAGGGCAGAGCCCAAATCCTTGAAGATGCCTGCTGAATCCAGAATATCGTGTGCATGGACTGAGAAAATCTGTGCCTGATAGTCTTCCCTCGGATCTGGACCGACGATTCTGAGTTCTTTGACGCCAAAATTGGCAAGAGATCTTGCAACAAACCCCACGTTGCCTGGGCTTTCAGGCTCCACAAGGACAACAATGAGGTTCGGGAATTCTACCATACAGTCACACTCCTCTTGTCAGTTAGGTGTGAGATAATTGAATAACATCGCTATCTTGGAGCGGGTAGTTGAGGCCGACCACTCTGCGTTTTATCTTATCGTTTTCCCTGATTATCGTTGCAGACCGGAATCGTTCGATGAACAATTCCTTGTGGACTTTGGCTGCAGCATCTTCAACGACTGACCCCTCAGGAAGCACAATGGGCTTTCTCTCTCTTTCCTTTCCTGGGCTCTTCGTATATACCCTCAGTATATCGAGATGTCGATAGAATGCCCAGCTCATGCCATCAAGATTCTCTCTCTTCTCCGCGGATACTGGAACAATGTCAAATCGAGAGCCGTATTTTTCTTCTAGTTCCTTGAATCTCTCTACAGAGCCCTGAACATCACCCTTTGTGGCAATCACCAATGCTCGAACATAGGCAACACTTGTGTCCAGGGCATCCACTAGCTGCTGGAAGGATGCAGGTTTCTGAAACCGGACAATTATGTTTGTGATTCTGCGTGCCTGAAGAAACTCCTTTACCTCTTCAATGTCACCTTGATAGTTTTGGGCACCATAGATCATATGCCCGCCAAGACCGACCTTGTCCACTCGTACTGCTGTCTTTTCCTTATTTAGACGGACTCTTGCAGAGTCGAGTTCTCCAAGAATTGTATTCATCTGCCAATCAGTATCCTGTGACAGGTCAATCACCAGTGCGATACAATCCGTGTTTCTGGCCACTGACATGGCCTGCCTCCCGATTCCGGTCTTGTGGCTACCCTCGAAGACTCCCGGCAATTCAACGAGTTGGATGTTGATATCCTCCAGGGTCAACATTGCAGGAGTCGGAACTGCTGTTGTGAACGGATAGTTCCCTACATCCAGCTTTGCATTAGTAACGGAGTTGATGAGAGTTGACTTCCCACTGTTCGTTACTCCAATCAGACAGACTTGACCTGCTCCTTCCTTCCTGATGACTCCCTCTTCAGTACCGCCTCCGGATCGGCGAGCTCGTTCTTGTTCTCTTCTCTTCTCAATCAATGCTTTTAGCTGGGCAAGTTTCTTGCGATAGTCTGCTAGCATTCTCTCGCCTCCCTTGTGATTAGGGGCGAGTGCAAGGAGCTTCTCAAGCTCTACTATCCTCTGAGCAAGGTCTTCTGTTTCTTCATAGACTTCCCGTTGCTTTTCGAACTGCGGGGTCACGTTGGTAGGCAATGATAATCGAGTATCTTTTCGATACTGAGATTATGAAGCTTTCCTCAGGTATCAGATGTATTGTCATCTAACCTGTCATTGACATCTAAGATGAATCTCTCCGGATGCGATGGGCATGGTAGTTTCCTGTATTTCCCCGGCATAATCTTGGAGCTTGCCACATCTATGCATGTCCCAGTATCATAGACAAGGAGTGCATTCTCAAGTTTGTACGACGAATCAGAATCGGGCGTGCTGCCCCTGTATGCGACGAAGACATTATCTGGCCTATACGCGGTTATTAGATGCTTGAACGCTTCCCTTCTGACAATAATTCCGTTGTCCATTACTTTCTGTGAATCTTGTGCAAGGCCCATAGCCATGTCGAGTGACTTAAGCAAAAAGAATGAAATCGATCTCTCGTCAGGCGATACCCGTTTCAAGGTTTCTCCAAGAAATGATATGACTCTCAGGTCATCAATCGGCCCTGTGGCAATCGAAACTATGACATCCCTGCGCAGATTTCCAGACAGGAATAGACCAACGTTGACACACCTGCAGGCTGTGACGACCTCTGATGAATTGGCGCCTGATTTCACAGACGCTTTGTCAATTGGCAAATCGTCAAACAATACTAGGAATCGCCGCATTGGAACTCATATCCAAATTACATACCGGGAAGACCAGCAGGAAGCCCAGGAATGCCTCCTTTTCGCCCTCTTCGCTGCTTGCCCATCTGTTTCATTATTTTCTTCATCTGTTCGTGCTGCTTTAGCAGATCGCGAACATCCTTCTGGGAAGTGCCTGACCCTTTTGCAATGCGTTTGATTCTTGAGGCCTTGATCAGTTTGGGTTCCTCCATCTCCTCCTTGGTCATAGAGTTCATGATGATTTCCCATTTCTTCATGTTTTCTTCCTGAATCTCAGCGACGCCATCAGGAAGTTTGTACTGAAGCCCAAGCATCTCCATTACCTTACCGATTGGTCCCATCTTCTTCAACTGCTTCAGCTGTGCCATCATGTCCTTCAGGGAGAACTGCCCCTTCATTATTCGTTTGACCGCGTCTTCCTCAACCTCAATCTGCGCTTCCTTTACCTTGTCTATAAGTCCTCGAATATCTGACATACCAAGCAGTCGGCCAGCAAACTTGGTTGGATTGAATGGTTCAATTGCATCTATTCCTTCTCCAGTTCCAATGAATTTGATTGGCGCCTTCGTGGCTGCCACTGCCGAGAGGGCGCCACCACCCTTTGCGCTGCCATCGAGCTTCGTCACAATAATCGAGCCTATATCGGTGGCCTTTTGAAATGCCTCTGCTTGGACACCTGCTTGTTGGCCAAGGGTACCATCGACGACGAGTACAATCTCCTGCGGATTGACAGACTTTGAGATGTCTCTCATCTCCTTGATCAGACTGGTTTCTTCTCTGTGCCTACCTGAGGTATCTAGGAGAATGAGTTCTACTCCCCTGTCCTTCATCTCCTTGAATCCTCTCTTTGCGAGCTTGACCGCATCCTTTTCTTCCTCGTCGCCCCAGAACGGTACATTGGATCGTTCAGCAAGCTGTTTCAACTGACTGTACGCACCAGGTCTGAAGTTGTCAGCGCAGATGACCCCGCTCTTGATTCCTCGTTTCTGGTAGTAGCGAGCTAGCTTTCCAATTGTTGTGGTCTTGCCCGAGCCCTGAATGCCCACCATCATGACAAGATTGGGTCTTCCGGGGTTAATTGTCAGAGGTACTGCCTTTTCTCCTAGGAAGTAGGCGAGAGTGTCCCAGACGACCCGAACGACATGCTCCCGACGTGAAACGCCTCTCGGAAGCGACTCATCTAGAGCCTCTTTTTGTACCCTCTCTGTGATGGCCATTACGAGATTGACATCTACGTCTGCTACGAGTAGTGCCCGCTGGATATTCTTGACCAGCTCTTTCACCAGTTCCTCATCGATGACACTTGCACCGAAGAGTTTCTTCAGTGCAGAGTTGAGGGATTTACCAAGATTATCTAGGACCAAGACCATCACATCGTCGAGTTAAGGAGAGGTCCTGCCCTAGCACATATCAACTTTCGCCTTGAACTAGTCCGGCCCGTGACGAGGGGAAGGTCTAAAACGTGGAGAATACTACAGACAGGCCCATGGCAACACCAATGTCCGAAGAAGCCGGCGGCAAGATACGCATTGACAAGATTGTGGACGGCACTGTCATAGACCATATCAGGGCCGGTAGTGCTCTTGAGGTCCTGAAGATTCTGGGAATCACTGGCAAGACCGGGAATGTCGTTTCACTTGCAATGAACATCAGAAGTTCAAGGATTGGAAAAAAGGACATTGTGAAGGTTGAGAATCGTTTTCTTGGTTCTGCTGAAGTAGCACGTATCGCGCTTGTAGCCCCAGAGGCAACAATCAACCTGATCAAAGACTCCAAAGTCATCAAGAAGACTCGTATTGAACTTCCTGAAACCATTACTGGCGTCATAAAATGCCCCAATGAACGATGCGTTACCAACAAAGAGCGTGAACCAATCAAGACAAAATACCAAGTCGTCTCACGAAAACCGCTCCAGCTCAAATGCCTCTACTGCTGGACTCTGGTTGACGAATCTGACGTATCTACCCTCTTTACTGGCTGAACGAGGAGCTTCAAGTCTTCAGTCAGTTTCCAAACGCTTTTAGGCAAGCTTTTGGAGCAAGGCGTAAGTCGACCACAGAGGAAGTACTTGTGTCAAGTAATAAGATAGCGGTCATTGGCGATCGGGATACTGTCACAGGATTCAGATTAGTAGGAGTCAGCGAGTGTGCCACACCAAAGTCACCAAATGAGACGCGCGAGCTCCTTCTTGACTTCTTTCGAGACCCGAGTATGGGGCTCATTATTATCACTGAGCCTCTCGCTTCAGAAGTGGAAGACACTATCGTCGAGCTCTCCCAGTCACCCGTACCTGTGATACTGCTGATTCCAGATAGGAACGCGTCCACTGGTACGTACGAAACAGTTCTGAAGGAATTGATACGAAGAGCAGTCGGAATTGAGATCAAGATCTAAGACAAGTACTGTGAGGTTGTGCTCCATTGAGTAAACAAATCGGAAGAATCGAAACCATTGCAGGCCCTGTAGTCAAATGCTCCGGACTACCCTCTATTCGAATGTATGAGGTAGTTCGAGTCGGCAAGCAGCAGCTCATCGGTGAGGTCATAGAGGTTGCTGAAAACGAATTTACTGCACAAGTCTACGAAGAGACCTCTGGTCTTGCTCCGAGCGAGCCTGTCACATCCACTGGAGACTCCCTGTCTGTGGAACTTGGTCCTGGTCTTCTTGGTTCCATCTATGACGGTATTCAGCGGCCTCTACCCATCCTGCGAAAGATATCGGGTGACTTCATATCCCGCGGGCTTAATGTTGATGGGCTTGACAAAAAGAAGAAGTGGACTTTCATCCCTGCCGTAAAGGTTGGCACAAAGGTAGAGGCAGGTGACATAATTGGTGAAGTCCCAGAAACTGGCATCATCACCTCGAGAATCATGATACCCTTTGGACTTGCAGGCGAAGTAGTGGAGATTGTGCCAAAGGGTGAATATACGGTCATTGAAACAATCTGCAAGGTCAAGAACATCCATGGTGACATACATGATGTTGTAATGATGCAGAAGACTCCGGTTCGAATCGGTCGCACATTCAAGGAACGAGTGTCAATGGACACACCGCTAATCACTGGACAACGTGTCATTGATACATTCATGCCTCAAGCAAAAGGAGGAACCGGAGCTATTCCTGGTGGTTTCGGGACTGGAAAGACAGTGACACTCCATCAGTTTGCAAAGTGGGCTGATGCACAAGTAGTTGTGTATGTAGGCTGTGGAGAACGTGGGAATGAGATGACTGAGGCTCTTGAAGAGTGGCCTCATCTCAAAGATCCCCGGTCAGGCCGCCCGCTCATGGAGCGTACTGTACTAATAGCAAATACATCCAATATGCCAGTTGCGGCACGAGAAGCGTCAATCTATGTAGCAGCCACTATCGCTGAGTACTTTCGAGATCAAGGATACGACGTGGCGCTGATGGCAGATTCAACATCTCGTTGGGCTGAGGCTCTTCGTGAGATATCTGGTCGACTTGGTCAACTTCCATCAGAAGAAGGCTACCCTGCATACCTTGGATCACGCCTTGCACAGTTCTACGAACGTGGAGGGAGGGTCAAGACCCTCAGTTCAGGCGAACGCCTCGGATCTATCACAATCTGTGGAGCAGTTTCGCCTCCCGGCGGCGACTTCTCAGAGCCTGTGACACAGGCAACGCTCAGGATTGTAAAGGTCTTCTGGGCTCTGGACAAGGATCTTGCAGCACGAAGGTTCTTCCCCGCAATAAACGCTCTAACAAGCTACTCGCTCTACCACAGCACCCTTGAGAAATGGCATAAGTCGAATCTCGGCGAAGACTGGCCTGGCATAGTGAAGGAGGCACTTGCCATACTTCAGAAGGACCAAGAGCTTCGCGAGATTGTCCAGCTAGTCGGACCTGATGCGCTTCCAGAATCAGAACGCGCTATTCTTGAGGCTGCACGGATGATTAAGGAAGACTTTCTCACTCAGAGTGCAATCCATGAGATTGATACTTACTCTCCTATTGGCAAGACATATAGAATGCTCAGAGTCATAATCGGGTTCTCACGAAAAATGACAGCCGCTGTCAAGATGGGTGTTCACGTCCGAAGGATATTGGAGCTGAGTATACTAGACAACGTAGCTCGAATGAAGATCACACCTTGGGACTCCTATGAGAGTCAAATGGATGCTATCGAGAAGAAGATGGAACGTGAATTTCAGTCTCTCTTCCAAGAAGTATCTGAATCCGGTTTCCTTGCTGAACATGGTGCATAGCCAAAGCGTGGTATTTATTCCCTCAGAAGCACTCTATGAGGACGAGATGATGCGTAGACAGGAACTAGACGTACTTCATGAGTCTATTCGAAACTGCAGGCTCTGTCCTCTTCATGAAACACGTCTGAATGCAGTTCCCGGTGAGGGGCCGTATGATGCTAGAGTCCTTCTCATCGGCGAAGCGCCTGGTGCAAGAGAGGATGAATTGGGCAGACCCTTTGTTGGCCGTTCGGGCGAACTCCTTACACATATGATAGAGAGCATCGGCTTGACAAGAGATGAAGTCTTCATAACATCTGTGCTTAAGTCAAGACCTCCCAACAATAGAACTCCCACTAAGTCAGAGATAGAGATGTGTAGACCCTATGTTGAGAAACAGATTGAGCTGGTCAATCCGAGAGTGGTTGTGCTCCTTGGAGGTGTCGCAATCTCATCGATGGTAGGTCCGTGGAGTGTTTCAGAGTCTCACGGTCAGTTCTTTGAGGCAAAGGGCAGAACCTTTTTCATGACCTATCATCCTGCAGCAGCACTGCGATTTCCAAAGGTCAAGACCTTGATGGCTGCTGATTTCAGGATACTGCGTTCTGGATTACTCTGAGTGGTCATTATATTCCTGCATATCGATTCCATATTATGGCTCTCATGGTTCCTCCTACGCTAGTTCTCACGCTAGCGCAGTTTCCATTCGATGCGGCATTACCAGAATCTTGGTCTGTGGCAATGGGTCAGATACTAAATGTCCTGTTTGCTCTTGCGATACGTGGCTATCTGCTTCTCATTCTTATAGGCCTGATACTGTACGCCACAGGGCTCAGTGATGGTCTCTCGAAGGTCCTAGTAGCATTCGGAATTGGACTGTACTTTGGAGGTCCATTGATAGTGAATGTCATCGCGAGTTTCTCAAGTGTTGAACTTGTCACGATGGAGAGCGCTACACTCGCATGGTTGCAGTTCTTTGGTATGAGCGATGCTGAGATTGTATACATCTTGGTATGGGTTGGTGATGCCATCGCTGGCATCTGTTGCCTTGCCGGAGCTGTCCTCTATTTCACTCCGAGTACGAAGGAGCTCAGGTCTAGGGGTCAATCCCTCATTGTCAGGTCTCTAATGCTAGCTCCCGTTCTGGTTTTCTTCCATCTGACCCCACTCCTGCTCTGAGAGGCACTTCGCAACTCTTAAAACTCCGCCACTGATACGACCGGGTACTGATTTGGAACATAACCTGGACGGTTTCGCAGATGCCCAAGGAATCTTCTATTGCCTATCGCACAGTGTCAGATGTCAGTGGTCCGCTCTTGGTAGTGGAAAACACCCATGACGTTTCTTACAACGAAGTTGTTAAGATACGGTCTCCGAGCGGCGGTGACTTGTTGACAGGGACTGTTCTTGAAACCGGTCGTGGCAGGGCTGTTATCCAGGTCTTTGAGGGGACCAGTGGTCTAGATGCTGATATCACGTCGGTTAGGTTCACTGGAGAAACCATGAAACTGCCTGTTTCCACGGAGATTCTTGGGAGGGTTCTTGATGGCGCCGGGAATCCTCTTGACAAAGGTCCTCCACTCACTGCCGAAGACCACTGGGATATCTACGGTTCTCCAATCAATCCCTATGCACGACAGTATCCTAGGCAACCAATTCAAACAGGTCTCTCTTCGATTGACGGTCTGAATACTCTAGTCAGAGGTCAGAAGCTGCCTATCTTCTCAGGGTCTGGTCTTCCCCACAACGCAATTGCAGCTCAGATTGTCCGCCAAGCTAAGATACCTGGAGAAGAGAGTGCTTTTGCTATCGTCTTTGGGGCCATGGGCATCACTGCCACTGAGGCACAGTACTTCATGGACTCCTTCGAAGAAACTGGTGCCCTTGAACATACATGCCTATTCCTTAATCTTGCTAATGACCCAGCTATCGAGCGAATAATCACGCCTCGTGCGGCGCTCACTGCTGCAGAGTATCTGGCGTATGCAGCAGACATGCATGTTCTAGTCATTCTCACAGATATGACCAACTACGCAGAAGCGCTTCGTGAGATCAGTGCTGCAAGATCGGAGATACCAGGTCGGCGTGGTTATCCTGGCTATCTGTATACCGATCTCAGTCTCATCTACGAACGCGCTGGAAGAATTGATGGTCGAAAGGGCACGATCACACAGATGCCTATTCTCTCCATGCCACAGGATGACATGACACACCCAATTCCAGACCTTACAGGCTACATAACTGAAGGTCAGATAATTGTTGGACGTAGTCTTCATCGGAGAGGTATTTACCCCCCGATTGACCCTGGTCCCTCTCTAAGTCGTCTGATGAAGGAAGGTATTGGCAAGGGGATGACGCGCTTTGACCACAAAGAGGTGCAGGCTCAGCTCTACTATGGCTACTCCGAGGGCCGCGATCTTCGTGACCTTGTTGCAGTGGTTGGTTCGGAAGCCTTGACGGATCGTGACCAGAAGTACCTGAAGTTTGCAGACAGATTCGAGTCTGAGTTCATCAATCAAGGTGAGTTTGAGGACCGCTCCTTCGAGCAGACCTTGGACATTGGATGGAAGCTTCTCAGTGACTTTCCTGAGCGAGAACTCAAGCGAATCGACCCTGAAACAATCACTTGGGCTAAGGAGCAGAGTCTGTACAGGCCGAGCTAGTACGCAAGGTTCCTAATATGAGTTCATACCGTGCAGACGGCGACTGGAATCTACTGTAGTTATTCTTGTAGTGGCGATTGCAGAGGTGACTATGTTCGACAAAGTTGACTTAGTCTCAAACTAGTATGTAGTGAGCTGCAACTGGTCCTGCTCAACAGTACTCGTCGAAGTGAGCCTTTCCACCGCTCTATTCGAGACCGTGACGCAAGTAGTGATCCTTCTCTTTCTTTGCACCGAAACTTCGAATACCTTCAGTCTTGATTTGGCTCTTTATCGCCTTTGCCTGTGCAGCAGTAATCTCTCCCCGTTTCGCCAAGAAGTCGACTATCTCTATTGCCTGAGGTGCTGTATCACAACGGCGTATGTAGTCAACAACATCAGGAGTGAATGTCTGTTTCTCCTGACCTTGATCGGACTCTTCAGACATTGTTCGGACACCACCTACTTTGAAGGATTTTGTGCCTCCCTCCTCAAGCTCTTCTGCGAGAGCTGGGAAGGATTGACGCAAATCATCGTCTTCGGGCATCGTGTTCACCAGATGCTTCCGGTCAATCATGACCATGACATCTCTCAAGAGTCATTTCTTAGGATTGGCTTAAGAGCTTTACCGAGATGACCACCCCATCAAAAAGCGTTATCATTTGAGAAATGCCCACGGTATTCCTTGACCAAGACGCTCTGGATCGCTTCCTAGTGAGAACAATGGGATTCCCGTTTCCTTTTCAGCTCTCCTCCAGCCGCCATATCCTCCGTAGGAGGCTGCAGCGCGGATGACCTGTCCAAGAGTCCTGTCTCCAATTGACAGAGCTGCCTGAATCCGAGCGCTTCTCAGGTCAAGAGTTTCTAATGTCACTCGCGGTGTGTTTCTAAGCCCCTCCTCGATGTGTCGTATCTTACCTCGAAGCACTTCTATTCCAGGTTGAGGCTCAAGCTGCCATCTTGTTCTTGCTTTTGGAACAAACGGATTCAAGCTAGCTGTGATTCTCATCATCGAGTTCCTAGCTATGCCTTGTATCATCCTGATGGTGGACTCGATATCTGCATCCGTTTCTCCTGGTAGTCCAATGATGAAGTATAGCTTCAACGAGTTGTACCCAGCTGATTCTGCTGTCTTCACTGCCTCTTCGATCTCTGAATCCGTGAGGTCTTTTCCGATGCTCCTTCTGAGTTCATCTGAACCTGTTTCGGGTGCTATTGTGAGAGTCCGTTGGCCCCCCTTGACTAGGCACTCCAATAGTCCTGTGGTCACAGAATCCGCTCTCAGCGACGGAACAGAGACCTCTACCCCTTGTTTCACAATCCAACATACAAGGTCCTCTAGCCTATCCAAGTCACCTAGTGATGACCCGATCAATGACACCTTCTTTACAGGTGTCCGCTTGATTCCCTGTTCTACAAGCTCCCTCAATCGTTCTAATGAACGAGTTCTTCTTGGCTGACACATGTGCCCCACAAGACAGAACTTACATGAGTGACCACAACCTCTTGTGACTTCCAGCAGGAATGACTTGCCAAACACGGGCTCAAGTTTCGATCCCTCCTCAACGTCTGGAACGACTTGAGCTACTGGGTACTCCAGAGAGTCAAGATTCTCTATCATGATATGGCTTACAGAAGTTGGATTGGCTGTAGGGACATAGATACCCCTAATATCTGCCAGAGCTGCTATTGATTCGTTCCGAGATCCTCTTGTCCTGACCGCCTCCACAATGTCATGAACGACCAAGTCTCCCTCACCAATGGCAAAGGCGTCCACAAAATCAGTATAGGGTTCAGGATTGGAGCTCACGACCGGCCCCCCTACCAGGACAATTGGGTCATCAGCTGTTCTGTCCTCAACGAGAATGGGGATCCTACCTATCTCCAGCATCTGTATGAGGTTCAGTATGTCCTCCTCATATGTCAATGTGAATCCTACAATGTGATTATCCCTCAGCGGTCGATTGCTCTCGACTGACAATGCTGGAGACTGTGTCTGGAATCTGAAGTATCTCTCACATGATGTATCCTCTCTGTTGTTTAGCGCTGAATAGAGTATTTGCAGAGCAAGGCCAGTCATGCCTGCACGATATGTCGAAGGATAGCAATACCCAAAGAGCACATCGACCTTGCTTGAGTTCTTCACGACTGAATTGAACTCTCTCAATGGTCTTGACGCCAACGTAACACCCTCATTTGGAGGAGTCCAGATCAATGACAGTCTGATTCTGCTTCGCAATCACCAACTGGTTTGGTCCAACATCCCTGTCCACTATGACACCTATGCCTGTTCTCGAGCCTTGATGCATGACAACTCCTGGAGCAATTGAAGTACCAATCCCCGTCTTCACATCGTCGCCAATGATGGCTCCCAGTTTTCTCCTTCCAGAACTCACACGTTTTCCCTTCACGGTGCTCTCCACAGCTTGGTTATCATGCCTCAGGTTCGCAGTGATTGTTCCTGCGCCAAAGTTACACTCTCTTCCAATGATAGAGTCCCCAACATAGGATAGGTGCCCGACGTTGGTGTTGTCCATGATTATGGAGTTCTTTATCTCAACAGCATTTCCAATCTTCACCTTCTTTCCAAGTGAAGTATGCGCACGGATGTAGCAGTTTGGCCCAATAACAGCATCCTGTCCGATATAGACGGGTCCTTCTACATACGCACCTGTCCTTATGACCGCTCCAGCCTCGATGATACAGGTGCCCTTAATCACTGCGCCCTTTTCCACGGTCCCCTTGATGCTCTTGGATGACTGACTCAGGAGTTGTTTGTTGGCCTCCAACAGATCCCATGGCTTACCCACATCAAGCCACCATGACGGTAACGTGTACGCTCCGACATTGCCTCTTTCAATCAGCAGGCCTATCGAATCAGTGATCTCATATTCCCCTCGTGGGGAGAGTGGAGTCTTATCAATCGCTGCCCAGAGTGACCCACTTACAGCATAGAGCCCCACATTCACCAGATTGCTGACCATCTCCTCCTTCTTCGGTTTCTCGATGAGTTTCACTGCCCTTCCCTCTTTCACGGCAACAACACCATATGGACTCGGGTCATCAATAGGCTGCACAGATAGCGTCATCTCAAAATTCCCACTCTCATGATACGCAATCAACCCCTCAAAGCAGCCCGGGCCAACCATTACATCACCATTCATCAATAATGACGTGTCATCACCAACAAACTCTCTGGCATGACCTGCCGCATGTGCTGTTCCTCTTCTCTCCTTCTGCAGGACGAAGGAAACAGACATCCTGCCTTTGCCCCATGTTTGCGAATTCACAGACTCACTGAGTTTCTCAGCATGGTAGCCATAGACAATGAGTGTCTCTTCGATACCTGCCTTCTCCAGTGCCTCCAAGGTGTGAAACAGAAGAGGTCTTCCAGCTACTGGCAGGAGATGTTTTGGTTGATTTGCAGATAGTGGAAGCATCCTCGTGGAGTCGCCAGCTGCTAGTAACACGGCCTTCTTCATCTTGGGTCGAAGAAGTCCTACCGTCTGTAGAATTAAAGGCTTTGTAGATGATAGGATTGTACGCAGAGAATGTCCATACAGAAGAGAGATCAATTCTATGACCATCAGATAACGCGGTGCACGACTGCGACATATCGCCCACTTGCTGCGATAAGTTAATAAGCAGTTTTGTAACATAGATACTTGTTTGATTGAGGCAATTCTGCTCTGCAGAGCCTCATCAACAGACTCGGAATTTTACGGGAAGGTAATGGAAAATGATGAATGAAATTGAACTTCAGGAGGAATTGAAGAGCATGAAGCTCACAAAGAGCCAGATGATTGTTCTGGACATTCTCAGAAGCAGCGGTCAGGATGGAGTTACTCCAAAGCAACTCCTTGACAAGGTCTCTTTTGCACCAAGGACAGTCCGTTATGCACTTCGAAAACTTCTGAAGAAGCACTTGATCAAGCGTGTACCCTGTCTACAGGACATGCGCCAATGGATCTATGTACCTGCTTAAAGCAAATCGAAGGCAGTACACCGGATGGAGATTGGCAAACCGATACTAATAGCCCTAGGGCTATTAGTAGTCAAGAAGTCACTAGCGCTTCAACTCTCGATACATGTAGAGACAAATAGGTGATACTCAGTGCAGGGCAGTAATCGCATGGATACATTAAAGATTCTCACAGGACAACAAGCAATTGAGGCCTACAAGGCTCTCAGTGATGAGAACCGAAGACAGATCCTGCATGCATTGAGAGCAAGACAAATGTCTACTACTGAATTAGTGGAGTTCCTGTCTAAACAAGATGTCAACAAGGAAGTGAAACCCCAGACTGTTCGTTATCACTTGAAGGAATTGGAGAAGTGTGGCCTTATTCAAATGGATGGATACGAGCCAACCGGAAACGGCGAGAGCCACATAATGCAGAAGTTGTGGCGTGCTACTGCTGAAAATGTCTTCATAACAACTGGGGATCTTGATGGTTTTGAGGCACACAGTCCTCGGGACATTGACAAGACTCTGGACATCGTTTCAACGATGAAGAATCTGGGCTTCAAGTTTGAGAGTGAGAGTGAGATTCTGCAGATTGCAGAGGCGATGACTAAGCGAGATAGAATACTAGACACAGGCAGGGAGTACGCAAAAGAAACTCTCCGGCAAGCAAGTGAGATTGACCCTATTCTCTATGTGGTGTTTCGCAGTCTTCTCAGCATTGTGCGATTGAACGAGAGCGACTATGAGCAGTACTGGAAGACCAGCCGGCTAATCACAGATGGGCTTAGAGATGCCTATCGAAGAGGCGGTGGGAAGAACCCAAAGGTATACTAGACCTGCAAAATCAGTTTCCTTTTTCATATCTTGGATATTCAGCCTGGAGCAGGTGTCGTATTCTAGCTGCTATCTTGGGTCCAACACCTCTCACTTTCTGTAGGCCTTTGGCGTCTTCAGAAAAGATACGCCCCAATGTGCCAAACTCGGTGAGCAATGCTCTGGATATCACAGTGTCTACTCCAGGGAATCCCGAGAGTATGTACTCCAAGGTTTCTGCATCACTGGTCTTGGTTTCCCCTGATCGAGTACGCAATGGCTTTCTCGATGCGACCTGCTCAAGATGTGCTATACGATACAGAACATTGGCAGTCTCCTCTGCATTGCGTGTCCAGATTATCGGGACCTGAATTCTGATTGCAATGGAAGCCAGCGCTCCGTAGATTGAAGCGGGGTTCACACCTCTCAATCCAATGATCTGTTCTCCTTCAATTATCAGGACCGGACGTCGGTAAGCTGAGCGTAGAGCACTTAGCTGGACGAAGAGTCGCCCATCAATGAGTGACTGAATGAAATCATTCGACTCCTTCCGTTCAATGGCAACATCCTCAGATGCCACATAATCTGCAATCTCAAGGCTCTCTCCGGATATTACTACATCCAGACGAGCAAGTTCACGGGCCACCGCAGTGGGCAGCTCTCTCGAGTCCACGATGAGCCTTATCTGCTCAGGTTCAGTCTTTGGGGCAATTCTGGTGATTGCCTCTGGGGTTTCTTGTGCCTCACTGTTTCTGGCAAAGTCCTCAAGACTTGTCTGTTTCTCGCTCTCGTCGACCTCAGCCTCTTTGAGAGCCTTTGGCATCTTCTTCAACTTGCTCATCACGCTCCAGTGATAGAACTCATCATGAGTTCCCTTTGCCACGAAAATCACAACTCTTCCAGGGGCTCTTCGTCCTGTTCTCCCCCTCCTCTGGATATACGGGACCACTGAAGGGACACAGTCGTAAAAGATCACAAGATTGCACTCTGGAATATCAAGGCCCTCTTCTCCTACCTGTGTTGCGACAAGTATGTTGAACTCATTATTCCTGAAACCGTCTAGGATCTCCACCTGTTTCTTTTGACTGAATCCCTTGTCAGAGCCGCGGGAGCTCTGTCCCACAAACCGGCTCACACGTGCATCATCTAGTTGCTCCAGTGTTTCTGTGACTTCCGCAGCAGTATCTCGAAAACGTGTGAAGATCAAGATGCGGGAGTCAAGGTTAGCTGACAATTGTTCACTGACAACCTCAAGAACAGCATCAGCCTTTGGATGTCTGTAGTCCTTCGCTATGAGAGCCTGTAGTAACTCCTCGAACTGCTTGAATTCTGCTCTCGTGACGAGATCCTTCAATCCCTTCGAGCTCTTCTTGTTACTAATCTCTTCATACATGCCGCGGATGTATCTCATCGTAGGTGTCAGACCCTGCGTTCCAATGAACTCTATGAGGTGAGCTATCCTCAAGAGCGCAGTGAGATTCCTAATGACAAGAAAGAGAGTTCGTGGCGGATTCGTGAATGAACCTATCTCCTTTCGTACTGCGCCCTGTGCCTGAAGTATTTCCTTCCTTGTCAGGCGTCTGCTATCTGGCAGACTAAAGCCATGATCGACAACGGGTTCTCTATACTCCTCCATAAGCCTATACAATATGTCTCGAAGGGCTTCAACTTCTGAGGGTAACCGGACATAGTACACCTCTGAGTCGACAGATACGATGTAGTCTTTCACATCCTCGCTCTTTTCGTCCCTGACTTCAACATGAGTCAGCCTCAAGTTTTCACATACAGTCTTGATGTGCTCTGCCTGATGCCCGGGGGATGCAGTGAGCCCAAGAGATAGTTGATTATGACCCTGTTTCTCATAGAGTTCAGCAACGAAGGTATATGCATAGTTGCCGACGCCACGGTGAGCTTCGTCATAGACAATCAATGAAACATTGGAGAGGTCGTAGCTTCTCTGTATCAAATCGTTTTGTAATGCCTGTGGGGTCATTACAATGACGCGTGCCTCTTGCCAGACGGTATGCCTACTCTCTGGAGCATCTTGCCCAGTCAGGCACACAATCTGGCTCTCTTCCAAGTCAAGTACGCGTTTCAAAAAACGCGCCTGCTGGTCTACAAGAGGTCGCGATGGCGCGAGGAAGAGCACTTTTGAGCCTTGATGCTCTTTCAGACGTTTTGCTGTTAGCAGGGCGGCAATTACAGTCTTACCCAGTCCTGTGCTCAGCACTATTATTGTGCTCTGACGAGATGCTATGTCTGCGAGGTCCACCTGATACGTTCTGTAGTCCATAGTCTTGGTCTTAATTAATGGCATCTCGACGTACTTGTCGTATACAGTCAAAGCTACAACCCCGAAGGCAGCATGGATTTCCACATCTGAGATAATACTCACTGTAAAAAGCCTCCTACAAATACATCCTACAGAACAAGGAGCCTAGACATGATGACTACTACCACTAATGAACCAATGCCAGGCATCGAAGCAGAGCTCTACGAGCTCAAGATGCCGGGTCGAATCTTGGGAAAGGAAGTGCTTGATAACAGGGCTCGACGCATTGGCATTGTTAGAAGCATAAGAATCGCCTTGCATCCGATACGCTCTGAGCTCATTGTGAAGGGTGCAGAAGTTGAATTCCCAGTTGACTTCTCGAAAGTTGATGCTGTCGGAACTGTGGTGCAGCTTAACTCGGTGGTGAAGGACGCAGAGGAGATAGAGGTCCATGACGTCATAAGGCTACAGAAAGAGGTCCTTGACGACATCAGGTCGTGCTTGGTCGGACACTAGTTTAGTCAAACAGGCATTTCGAAGAGCTTATACAGCTCGGCAGCCTCCTCCCATTTCCGGAGGCAAATCCATGACCCTCACTGTTGAACAACTTGCACAGACTATTGACCATACCGAGCTAAAACCAGAGGCGAAGCAGAGTAAGATAAAGCAGCTCTGTGAAGAGGCATTGTCGTATAATTTTGCTGCAGTCTGCATTAACCCAGTCCATATTGAGTATGCAGCTCAGCTGCTCAAGGGCTCAGCAGTAAAGGTGTGTTCTGTCATAGGCTTTCCACTCGGAGCTACTCTGTCTGAGGTCAAAGCCATGGAAACTCGTGAGGTCGTGAAACGGGGGGCACAAGAAGTTGATATGGTGATTAACGTCGGCGCCTTGCGTGACGAGAACTACGATCTTGTGCGGAGCGACATAGAAGCAGTAGTCGCAGCCTCCGGTGATGATCTTGTGAAGGTCATCCTCGAAACCGGCCTGCTCACTGATGATCAGAAGAAGAAGGCATGTCTTCTGTCGAAGGAGGCAGGTGCTGATTTTGTCAAGACTTCAACTGGATTTGGGCCGATGGGCGCGACCCCCTATGATGTCAAACTCATGCGAGAAACTGTGGGTGACTCCATGGGCGTAAAGGCTGCTGGAGGAATCCGTACATTCAAGGAGGCTCTCCGACTGATAGATGCAGGAGCCAATAGACTTGGGACGAGCTCTGGGATAGGAATCATCGAAGACTACCGTTGGGCTCAGTATAGTGAGTCTTGGATGCAGCCTGACAAACCCTGCTGGACATGCCCGAGTCGCATGGCGAACATAGCGAAACAACCCAAAGAAGTGTATCTCTGGTATAAACAGCGGTGTCTAATGTGCCCAAACAAGGACCATAATGTCTTCACAGAATAGGAGGAACAATGAGTGTCTGATGCGTCAACGCAACTATATTCTGAGGCTGAGCTGCTCTTCATCTCCCTGACTGATAGGACCATTACTCGAAAGCCTCTGCCTCCGGGCCTCTACAAGGAGTACCTCGGTGGTCGCGGTCTGGGTGTGAAGTTGCTCTACGATAATCTTGCGCCGGGCATTGACCCTCTCTCCCCAGATAACTGGTTAGTCTTTGCAGTGGGCCCATCAACTGCGACATCTGTCCCTACAGGTGGTCGTTTTGTTGTGATTACCAAGTCTCCTGCTACGGGAACAATATTCGACTCGAATGCAGGCGGATACTTTGGCGCTCAGCTACGTCGTGCTGGCCTTGCTGCAGTCATCTTTACTGGCGCCTCAAAATCACCCGTCTATCTCTGGATCAATGATAATCAGGTCGAGATTCGTGATGCCTCCAAGGTCTGGGGAAAGACCACAGACATCACAACCGACCTGCTAATCAAGGAAACCGATGAAAAAGCGCAGGTGGCCTGTATTGGTCCTGCCGGGGAGAATATGATTAATCTCGCGGCTATTGTGACTGACAAGCATCGGGCTGCGGGTCGCGGCGGGGTCGGGGCTGTGATGGGCTCCAAGAACCTTAAAGCAGTGGTCGTTCGTGGGACTAAGACTCCTGGCGTTGCTCAGCCTGAGAAACTGCGAGAGGCAGTAGAGCGAGCACGTCTTCTTATCAAGAAGAACCCAGTGACAGACAAATCATTGCCAGTCTATGGTACTCCAGTCCTTGTCAGTGTGATAAACGAGGCTGGAATGCTGCCCACTCGTAACTTCCAAGAGGGTAGATTCAATGATGCTGATGGGGTTTCAGGAGAGAAACTGCTAGAGCGCTTTTCTCTAAAGCCCTACAATTGCTTTGGTTGTCCCATTGGTTGTGGACGCATGAGTCGGGTGCGGGGCAAGGATATGGGCGGCCCCGAATTCGAGTCGATATGGGCACTTGGCCCGCAGTGCGGAATCAACAATCTGGAATGGATTGCTTTGGCGAACGACAAGTGCAACCTACTGGGAATCGATACAATCTCAGTCGGTAGTACTCTCGGATGTGCCATGGAGCTTGTTCAAAGGGGCAAACTAGAGCATTCGCTCAGGTTCGGTGATACGACGGGAGTTCTTGAAATGATCGAAGATATCGCCTATGCCCGCGGTCTGGGAGCGGAGCTGGGGAAAGGCTCCAAAGTCTTCGCAACGAATCATGGAGCTCCTGAGCTCGCCATGCAGGTCAAGGGACTTGAGATACCAGCGTACGATCCACGAGGTGTGCAGGGACACGCTCTTGGGTACGCCACGTCAAACAGAGGTGGCTGCCATCTTCGATCCTACATGATTGGCCCTGAAATCATGGGAAGCCCCGTGTTAGTAGATCGTGATATAACCGAAGGCAAGACCGACCTCGTAATCCTATTCCAGAATCTATCTGCTGCTATGGACTGTATGGTTGTGTGCAGATTCACAAACTTTGCCTGGACAGTAGACGACTACGCCGCGATGGTCAGTGCAGGCACGGGTCTGAAGATCGATGGTAAGGAACTACTGCGCATCGGAGCACGGATTTGGAATCTTGAGAAGCTGTTCAACATACGTGAGGGATTTGGGAAGAGCGATGACACTCTGCCTCCACGCTTTTCCACTCCGCTCACAGAAGGTGGCTCGAGAAATAGGGTTGCTCAGATTGATGTGATGCTTCCAGAGTACTATTCTCGGAGAGGTTGGGACAAAGAGGGACGACCTACTGGGAAACTGCTGAAGAGCCTTAACATCCCTATCGAAAGGTGAAAATGTCCACTGTCCGCAGACCGATAAAGAATAATTGGAGATGCTCTAGCTGCCCAGAGAAAAACACAGTCGCAGGAAGTTCCGAAGAGGACATGCACCCTACTTGACCAAGATCCGGTTCTTCTGGTGCGACTCATGCAACGTACCAAGAATCGCAGAAACTGGGTGTAGCACCTGCGGTACGTTACCAAGACAAGTAGAACTGTCACCGCCAGGCGACCCGTTTCCGGCGATGGATGGTCATCTGAAGAGGGCAATAGACACCATAGACTCTCAATTTGGAAACGGTGTGGGCCTTGCTCTACTTCCTTCTAGCAAGACAATAGTGATGAATAAGGTATCCTCGCTCGATGCCATGTATGAGATCATTGTGGACGGGTACGTGGTCGGCAGATTACGATTCGATATTGAAAAGCGCGGATACACATTTCTCCTTGCTATTGAAGGAGCTCGTAGAATCGGTGCAGTCAGTCGGCAGAAGTGGGTTTCTATCCATGACGGCGTTCTGAAGTATCTGAAAGATGGAGCAAATCTGATGCTTCCTGGTGTACAGGGCTGTGACTCCGCGATAGAAGTAGATGACGAAGTCTGGATTGTCGATTCAGATGGCGTTGTACTCGGCACCGGCATTGCACGAATGAGCGGTGCTGAAATGGGGAAAGAGAGCAAGGGATTCGCAGTCAAGATTCGCGAGGTTTCCAATCCTGTCACTCCAGCAGAGAATACAGTCGAATCGACATGGGATGATGCTGTCGCGGCGAATCTGAATGATCTCGCAAGAATCGAGGAAGAGGCTCTCACTTTTGTTAGACGTGTCATCGAAAGGAACAAGGGTCTTCCCGTTGTCGTAGGCTTTAGCGGAGGAAAAGACTCTCTCGTGACTTACCTTGTCGTGGAGAGAGCAATAGGAGAGAGCCCCCCGCTCTTCTTCATGGATACAGGCCTTGAGCTTCCTGAAACCATCGAATTCATTCACAGGTTCGCGGAGGGGAGAAAGGTACGAATCATTGGCGAAAAAGCCGGAGACCAATTCTGGCGGTCTCTGGATGTGTTCGGCCCGCCAGCCAGAGACTTTCGTTGGTGCTGCAAGGTCCTCAAACTGGGACCAGCAGCCACGTCAATTGCTGCAGAGCTCGGTAGCGAAACCCTATCCTTCATGGGACAGAGAAAGATGGAGTCTTTCCAGAGATCCGTAGAACCCAGAGTCACAGAGAATCCGTGGGTTCCTGGGCAGGTTTCAGCCAATCCGATACAGAATTGGAACGCTCTGGAGGTATGGCTGTACACATTCAAGATGAAGGCTGACTTCAACCCTCTCTATACCAAGGGCTATCACAGAATGGGCTGCTATCTATGTCCCGCATCGCCGCTTGCTGAACTGGAGAGTCTACGTCAGACCCATCCTGAGCTCCACAAGCAGTGGGAGGTGAAGATGAGAGAGTGGGCGCAGCGCTATGGTTTTCCAGAGGACTGGTTTGAGCTAGGATTTTGGCGCTGGAAGAACCTACCCAAGGGCCAGCTTGAACTTATCAACCGACTTGGCTTGAGTATCACTCCTGCACGACAGAGTCCCGGAGAGAAGATTGAGCTCAACGTCACAAAAGGAGTATCCCCATGCACCAAATCTGGCTTCAGTCTTGAAGGCTCCTTCTCGGCTGGCATTGACCTGAACAGAATCTCAAAAATCATGCCCGTATTTGGGAGTACAAAGGTTTCTGAGGAACTCGGTGCGCTTCGAACAACATCTGGAGAGAACCATATTTCGCTCTTTAGTTCTGGTTCTGTGGTCGTGCGTGGTCCCGATGAGCGGACTGTGGAACGTCTTGCCAAGCAATTGGAACGGGCGACTCGGAGAGCCCTTCTCTGTCAAGCATGCGGATCCTGTATTCCACAGTGTGACCGGGATGCTCTGTTTCTTGATAACGGAAAGATTGCTGTGGACGAGGATAAGTGCATAAACTGCCTTGAGTGTGACACATGGCCTTGTCCCACATATCTGACTTAGTCTGCTATCGAGAAGAGGGAAACCGGTTCTTCCACTGTCTTGCTAGACTACTGCACGTCATCAACTCTGGGTCTGCATCCTTAATGATTCTTAGAAGTGCCTTGTATGCCTTATGATGTCTGGGATGACCGAAGTCCTCTTGGTCTGGGTGTAGAATGAAAGTGGCGAGGCCCCCTTGCGATTTGATGTATTCCATCTTTTTCTTTAAGACACGCAATATGCTCTCCTCTGAGAGCTTGTAGTAGTACAGTAGTGTCCAATCTTGGGGCATTGACACAGGTATTTCTACGATAGTACTGCGTGTCCATTCCCCGCCCATCTTATACATCGGATAGAATGGAAAGACTGTCCTGCTGCCCGTGGAGGCATAACCAATAGTGGAATCATCCGTGTCCGGGAATGAAGAATCCCATTCGAATCCTGCTTCACTAAGATAACGAATCATCACTCTGGTTCTGTGAAGCCAGGGCGCCCTATAGCCAAGCGACGGCAGACCAAGTTCCTTCGCCCGCGTCACTGATTTGAAGATTCTGGCTCTCTGATCCTCATCGGAGAGGAAGGCGAATTTTCCATCGTGATGAAGCCCGTGCATACCGATGTCAAAACCATCTCGCAGAAGCAATGTGATGAGGTCCTGGTCCACTTCATACTCAAAGGAGCTAGGCACTATGTTGAACGTAGAAACCATGTCCTCTGCCCGTTCAATCTCAACAAACCTCGACAGACCGTACTCATACCCCTCTCTTGTGTCGACATCGTGGGTCATTACCACTCCAAAGTCCTTCTGCCAGAACTCACGTTTCTCTTCAGTCGAAGGGTCCAATTTGTCAGCAAGATCGTCAATAGGAAAGGTCCTTCTCTTTGACGCATCAGATGACTTAGGTCTTAGCAGGGAAAGAAGTGACACAAATGAATCTCGTATCTGATATGGGATATACTCAACTAGCT
>PRDH01000064.1 GCA_003345545.1 Candidatus Thorarchaeota archaeon | reverse complement strand
CTTCCAATGACCACACTCACACCTTCAGGATCTGTCACTCCAACTCTGAGTTCAAGAGTCAAGTTCACAGGTTCAGTACCGGGAACTAGATCTGCAAAAGCGGGCAAGAGCGTAAGGTCGAATGAAGGGCCCGAGGATTGGCACTCATGAAAGATGGATAGTGGAGACGTGTGATTGTTTACAATAGGTGCTCCCACGTTTGAAAGTGGTGCCGCCAACATCACAACGATTAGCAAAGACATGCCAGTACCTAGGTAAGTCTTCATGGAACTCCCACAAGTTCTAAGATTTCTTTCGGCAATAATCTTGGCGGAATTCGTTCGACTATGTCTTCAAATGGGTCAAGACCATGGAATAATCTCAATGTGAAGGGGCTGGGAGTCACGCGACAACCAGCTCGTTTTCCTTGTTCTTCTGTAAACTTCCACATGGTCGCAAGGTTGATAACCATTGGAATGAATGTGGGTGTGGGCGGTGAAATGGGTACTGACGACATTGACGAACGAGGTAGAGTCACCATTCCAAAGGAACTTCGCGAGAAGACTGGTCTCAAAACCAAAGCTCGTGTGCGTATTATTGCAGGGAAGAACGGAGTGAGGATTGAGAAGGCTGTTGACCTGAGTGATTTCATGACCGAACTCAGAGGGTGCATCGTAGTAAAGGGTGACATTGATCCACTGAAACTAAAAGAGATTTGGAGAACAGTGTCGTGATACTAGTCGACAGTAACATGTGGGCGTACTACTTTGATTCAACTCTTCCAGAACATGTCAAGGTCATCAAACCTCTTGAGTCCCTCCTAAAGAAGAATCAGGTTGCAGTCAACGCAACAATCTCTGTTGAAACTCTGCATTATCTTGTAAAACGTCTAGGTCCGCTGGAGGGCGAGAAGAAGGGAAGGGTCTTTTTGAGCTATGGCATGCCGCTCTATGAGATTGATGAGCAGGTGGTTGAACTGACACTGACAAAACTCAGTGAATTCACTCACCTTGGAATAGGTGGAAGAGACGCTACAATCCTTGCAACAATGTCACTTGAGGGCATACACAACTTGATGACTCACGATCAAGCATTCAGACGAATTCCTGAGGTCGATGTCGTGGACCCGATATAGCCTACGTTGGCTTCTCATGGAATGGGTCAAGAGCATGAAATAACGGCGATATGAACGAGCTGGGAGTCTGCCGACAACCAGATCATTTCCTTCTTTTTCTCTTGATTTTCGCAGAGATCTAATGCGCCGCAGGCGAACGTTTGCGCTTACAGCAAACGTTTTTAATAAGAGCAAACGTTATGTGACCCATGTCATCCGAAGAGCACCTACCACGGGGGTCAACGAGGCGCATGGCGCTAGCCATCGCATTGATTGTAGTGTTTGGGAGCTTGGGCTGTGTAGTCTACTTCGCAGCTTCGGGCAATAACCAGTCTGACATCGTCCTCATGAGTATTGGGGTCAACAATATGCGACCTGACTGCGTTCAGATTCTTGGCATCTTCGAGCCATTCGATGAAGAGCTCCGACTTCAGACGCTCCAGTGTGAGCCATCTGTCGCTGACCTCAATCCAGTATACAGTGAAACGAATGAGTCTGCCTATGACACTCCCTTCCACGCAACCCTGACTCTGGACATCTATGGCGACTTTGTTACAGGAACCGCATATCAGTTCACCTTCAGATTCCTTGATGAATACAGCAAGGTGAAAACAGTTTATCTCGCGGTTGACTTCACTCCTGACAATGCAAGTGTCCAAATCGAGAAAGAGACTACGGTCGAGGAATTCCGGCTAGCTTCAGAGTCCTTCGGGAATCAACAAGTATTCTGGACTCATCTCATGTGGCCGGAATCTCCAGGATTTAGCGAAGTGAGGGCAACTCTTCTATTTCCTGGGATATCCTGCTATATGTACATGGCAAACTCATCCATCGAGATTCTAGGTGAAGAAGCAGCAATCACGAAATGCCACCACCTTGGGCAAATATTCGATGATGTGATTTACCCCAAGGCAATTGAGATAGCGGGAGATCCAGATGGTCATCTTGGAGATATCGATGGTGATCCCAGAGTCACAGTGTTTCTGGCACCATTGGTGAGGAATATGGGACGAGCGTATCTTGGATTCGATGATCCTAAGGATGAGTTTCTTGGTCCATATTCGAATCGGAGAGAAATGGTCTATGTAGATGCGGAGATGGACCTGAATGATACTTTATGCATTACTACCCATGAGTTCAATCATCTAATCTGGAACAACTACGAGATGGATGAAGCGGACTTTCTTGTGGAGGGATTAGCCAATCTGGCTGTAGATCTCACAGGATTCTGGTCTCATATAACGGATGCAGTCACCACTGCTTTCACGTATCATCCAGAGGTGTCCCTACTGCATTTCAACAGGTTCTACAGCGTCTACTGGGATGCAAGCTATGGTCAGGCATATCTCTTTGTAACCTATCTTGCTGAGAGATTTGGTGTGAATACTGTGAAGTGTCTCGTGAGTATAAGTGAGGACGGGCCAGCAGCTGTTGAGATTGCACTCGCTGATGCGGGATATGATTTGACATTCAATGATGTCTATCTTGACTTCATCACAGCATGCGTTTTGGATGACTCTGAGATTGAGGATGGTGTCTATGGATTCGAGTCATTAAACTATACAACACGAAGATACACAGCCTTAGGGAATAACTATCCAATCATGGAGGAGAATACCATACACTATCATTATGGTTTCGATGTAAACAAACTGACTGCGCCGCCTGATAACTTCACGATTGCGATTGAGAATCCGTATCCATATGCTGTGGGGGTAGTCGTAGCCGTCAGGAATTCCAGCGGCTGGCATGTATCACAGTTTCAATTGTATTCAGCGTCTGGAACACTCTCTGAGTATATTCAAAGCGCTGAGGCTGAAGAAGTGTATGTGATAACGAGTCTAATATCACACGTAACGCCGACTGATCATGAAGATGTGTCCTCACTTGCTGAGATCCCAACAGAAGGTCTAGACTTCACAATCACTGAGGGAGATACAAGGAGTCCATCAATATCTGATTCGCTTGTCCTTCCTTTCTCAATCTTGATTATCGTAGTATTTAGTAGCATCTTCATAGTCTATAGAAAGCAAAAACGGATGTGAAATAGATGGGTAGCTGGAAGTTAAGGGACTATGTTGAAACAATTCAGCTGAGCGTTTCATTCACACGTACATACTACCTCTCGATCTTCTTAGCAATACTCGGTGTCTTTGTCATAACGGTGAGCCTGTTTCTGTCGATACTATTCATAGGGAGCATACTGCTCTCATTTGTCTATGGTCCCTTTGATGACATGTTCGATGTCTTCGAATCTATTGGACTTGCATTGGACCGCGCAAGCGATGTTGAAGCAGTCGGTATTGCCTTGTTCGCAGGTTCTGCACTATTAGCGCCTTTTCTAACAGCTCTGGGTGCACTATTCGGAATGGGACAGGAAGTCATGGAGAGTGGGAGCATATCTGCCGAGGAAGTACTGCTTTGGTATCGGCAGAAGTTTGCTCGTCTAGCTGCAGGAGGAATGGTTCAGTTCCTCATAATAGTCGGTCCAATCGGGATGGAATACATCCTTGCGGCATGGTATTATGGAGACCGAATGCCCGATAGTTCCGCGTTCACGATTCTAGTCGCTACAGCAGTTGCCTGGTTTCTGTTCAGTTCAGGAATATTATCACTGGTCTTTCCCTCGATAGTTGACGGTATGTCCATTTCATCGTCCACCAAGCACTCAATACAGCTAACTCGACACAACTTCAGAGCTGTATTCTCAATTTGGATTACCTTTTCGTCTTTGGGATTACTGCTGCTCGGACCCATCATATTCCAAGAGTTCACTGATTTCATATTCTTGACAGGAGCAGCGTATGATCTCTACATAGTCGCATCAGTTCTTGTAATCGGTCTGCTGCTATTGCCGGTCTATGTGCTCTCGGCGACGAGAACGTATCTCATCATTTCAGATCCGAACATCAAAGAAGTACAAGAATCCCACACGAAGGAGTCAACGTAGAATGAATCCAGTGAGTGCATCTCGGCTAATGAAGGATCTTGAGATCATAACAGACCCAAACACTATCAAAGTCCTCTTTGACAAGATACGTGCGTTGATTGTTTTCAAATACCTTGTCAATGAGGAGATGACAGTCAAACAACTTGCCGATGCCATAGGGAAGAATCCAGGAAATGTGCTACGGCACATCGAACGGCTAAAGAGTGTGGGCCTAGTCCAGCAGGTCCGCACTGAAAAGACCACAACTGGAATTGTTCAGCGCTACTATAGAGCGACAGCCAGAGAATACCGTCTTGGAATTGCAGACATGATGAAGTCAAACGATGGGATGAAGGCTTATGCAAAGGATCGACTCCGCAATATGTTACTGGGTCTTGAAGCGTATGGAGTCAGTATCCCGGAAACAAGATTGGCTGAGGCACTGAGCATACTTGAACGAATGTTTGAACGAGAGAATCAAGTCAGCTCAGCACTCACAATCACCAATGCGGAGTTCTGGAACAGCTTGTCAATACATCAACAGGAAGATGCATCCAGACTGATGAGAGATGTGGCGATGGCACGAGATAGCGAATATCTCAAACTGAAGGACAAATGGTGTTCCTTTGTAATGTCATTCCTGAAGGCTAGTTGAGCAGAATAGGGTGACGAGCATCGACCAAGCGTCGATTTTATGGGGTAATCACGACATTACTGTGAAGAGGTCATTCATCCATTTCCAACATTAGGGCATAGCATAGAAGTTGACAAGCAGGGCGGGGTAGCCCATCTTCGAACTTCAGAACGAACGACAGGGCACGGTCACAGACTTCTGGCTCAAGCCTGCTGATGGGTGGAAGCCGAGTGTCGCGATGACGCCGGAAAAGCAGCGTATGAAGCAACCCTGTGCACCGGTCTACGAATGGGCTAGGTCAAAGCAGTTCGGAGCATCTCCCTCTATCTGTTTAGTAGAATTCCAATTGTTTTTTAGTCGAAATACCAATAGTCCTGTGTGAGGAAGAGCTGATATGGGGGATGTAATCCCAACCTACGATGAGACAGGCAGGAACTATCTTAGACGACTGCTCTACGTGAACGTATTGATCTATCTCGTAATGGGCTTTCTTTTAGTAGTCTATATGGTTGATATCTCCATCATAATTACGGTAGCTGCTCTTGTGGCGGTCGCATCATCTGTCTACGCTCTCTACTTCATTCACAAGAATCCGCCGATGTGATCTGAAGAAGAGCACCCATCATAGGGCTCAAGGAAGATGAGATTGCGAAGTACGTTCTCTTGCCCGGGTCTCCAGAACGGGCACGACTGACAGTGTCAATGTTTGGCGAATCAAAGGAGATGTCATGTCATAGGGTGTACCTCTCCTTCACCGGCAAGTATCAGGGAGTCGAGATCACAGTCATATCAACCGGCTTGGGTTGTTTCTCAACTGTGACTTGTGTCGAGGAACTCGCAGATATCGGCGCAGATACTTTCATTCGGATTGGAACATGTGCGAATTATCAACCAGAGATCGCACTGGGTGACATCATAATCGCCACCGGTTGTATTCGAGATGAGGGATGCACCCTCGAACTCGCAACTCTGTCATTCCCCGCAATACCAGACTTTGAGGTTCTCACGAGCCTGATAGAGTCTGCAAAGGCAGCAGAAGTATCATACCCTGCAGGAATTGTCAGGACATGCGAGAACTTCTACCTCCGAAACCGCTTGCGAGAACTCAATAGGCAGTACACCAGACTTGGTGCCGTGGCCCTTGATATGGAGCTGTCAGCAGTCTTGATGGCAGCAATTGACTTGGGAAAGAGGGCAGGTGGGATTCTCACGGTGGGTTCAAATCTTGTCACCACCGAGAATCAATTCAAGGGGCAAAGAGTTGATGAGTTCAAGCTCGGCGAGAGGAATGTGTTCAAGATTGCACTTGAAACGATTAAGCGACTGGACAGTCAATAGACCTCATATTCTCAGATAGAGCATTGAAACTGATCTTATCTTGTTCTCGGAGTCATTCTCAAGAAAGGATCTTGTTATCAATACATTAATGAATTCCATATTGATAGTTCTTTTGATGCCCAAACTAGATCATATTGACAAGCAGATAGTTAGCATTCTAGCTAGTGACTGCAGAACTTCGTATCGAGAGATTGCCAAATCTCTAGGAATGTCCGCTACTGCCATTAAGAGTAGAGTCGATGATATAGTCGCTAGTGGACTTATAATAGAATTCATTGTTGAGTTCGCGCCAGCCATGATTGGCTCTGAAGTCATGCTGGTCTGGCTTAAAACAGATGCCGCAGAAGACAGAGAGCAATTCATATCAGATATTTCAATGAACAAAGGCGTGATGCAGATTTCTCCCCTTTATGGAGGAGACTATTTGGTAGGTGCGGAGTATACAAGCTCGCTCGAGCTGGCGGCTCTTTCTGAAGCCTTCAAGAGCAATCCCCATGTCAGTTCCACTGAAATGCATACTATACTTAGACCACGAGGTAAGAAAACAAGCCTGACGCATCTTCAGCTAAGGGTCCTCAAAGCACTCCTTACGGATGCTAGGATGTTGATTAGTGACATCTCAAGAGAAACTGGTCTGACAGTGCGCCTCGTTCGAAAGACATTGCGAGAACTAAAGGAGAGCGAGGCAATCAAGTTCGGACTGAGATGGCATCTTAACGTGGGTGATAGGGTGACCGTTCTTCTAAGACTGAAATGGGATCCAAAGCAAGCCTCAAGGAATGAAATCACAGATATGCTGTTGAAGAACTACCAGGACGAATTATGGGAGATTCTTCCTTCTGCAAGTGACCCGATTCTGATGGTTGCTGTGACTGTTGACAACATGAATCACGTTGACACGATTACAGCCGAGATTAAGTCGCACCCCGGCATACTATATTCTGAAGCCTTCATCTACAGACCCTCACATAACTACAAGAGCATCAAGAGACTCCGTCTTGAGGAGGCCATTCAGGCCGCAGGGATTTAGATAGGCTCGGCCAGTCATTCTGTAATGCGGCTTCTTTACAAAGTGGCTCTCTTGGAGCCTCTTCTGATATTCCTGTCAACTTCATGCCTGACGCAGCTAGATATCCTGTTTTGCAGATGTTGCACTTGTGAATCACCATGACAGAATCACGAGAAAAACCGAAGGAAAATGAAGACCACACTGCGATTGAAACTTACGGGCTTGGTAATCAAGAGGTACCGAAGAACTTGGTCTTCACATTCCTGGGTCCAAACGGTGCTGGGAAGACAAGAACGATCAAGCTAGTCTTGGGTCTAACTCGACCCACATCGGGCGGCGGAATAATTCTTGGTCATGACCTCACAATGGATAACAAAAGAATCTTAGTTTAGGAGGTAGTAAATTGGATGAAGTAATAATTGAAGATCTAACAAAGAGATTTGACGACTTAACGGCCGTCGATCATATTGAGCTGAATGTCCCTGAGGGTTCGATCTACGGACTGCTAGGGCCAAATGGAGCAGGTAAGTCCACAACAATTCGACTCCTTTGCACACTTCTCAAACCCAGTGAAGGCACAGCATCTGTAGGGGGCTTTGATATCATCGAATCACCAGTAAGTGTTCGAGAGATAATTGGCGTAATGCCAGAAGAGAGCAATCATACGCTCTATCCTGCAATGTCAACGTACGAGAATCTGGAGTACTTTGGCAAGCTCTATGGAATTCCTGAGGCGGAGATACCAGAAAGGATAGAGGAGCTGCTGAGCTTCATGGGGCTCTGGGAACGAAAGGATGATCCTGCTGGGGAGTTAAGCACAGGCAATCGCCAGCGTCTTGCTTTGTGCCGTGCATTACTACACCGACCAAGAGTGATCCTATTGGACGAGCCGACATCTGCATTAGATCCCATTGCTGCCAAGAGGGTTCGAGAACTCATTCTTAGTCTTGCCGAGAAATACAGACAGACTTTCTTCATCAACTCACACAATCTGGCGGAGGTTCAGAGAATCTGCGACAGGATTGCAATCATCGATAAGGGTCGGATATTGCTCAGCGGCAAGACCAAGGAGCTTCAGTCTAAATTGCAGGCTAGCCAGAATTTCACGATTCGTGTTACCGATGATCTGGAGAAGGCTCTATCTATTGCCAAGTCTATGAAATTCGTGACATCTGCTGAGAAGGAAGTCGACTCTCTCCAGGTCACTATTGAGGACCCAATGGGCAATAACTCAACTCTAATGAAATCGCTATTGTCGCATGGGGTCAATATTATCGAATTTGCGGAACAAGAGGCGACACTAGAAGACCTGTACCTTGGTGTCATAAATGGAGGTGTCCAATAATGGCTCTGTGGAAATCGATGGTCGTTGCCAGAGCTGACCTACGAATGGCAATGAAAGTGAAGATGGTCAAGTATGGTCTGGTCATGATGGCTGCAATGGCACCTATTATGCTAATTGGACTTGCCTTACTGTTCGCAATATCAGCACCAGCATTTGCAGCATCTATGATAGCAATGCTGGATCCAGTGATGTCACCTGTGATTGGAATCATGGTCATCATTCCGGCGTCTATGATCTCTGCTAATGCCCTTGTAGGTGAAAAAGAACAGAACACTCTTGAGGCTCTCCTATGCACACCCTTGACAGATCGTGAACTCCTGATCGGCAAAGTATTGAGCTCATTCATTCCGACCATTGCTCTTCTACTTGGTTCAGTCCTTGTCACAGAGATTGCCACAATCATAATACTCACGTCTGTGGGAGCTCAGGCAATCCTCTTTCCAGGATTATCCAGTCTGTTTCTGCTTCTGGTAGCAGGTCCCATTCTCATTGCGGCAGTAGTATCAGTGATGGTTCTCATCAGTGGGAGAGTCAAGCGTGTCTACGAGGCCTATCAGGCCTCTGGAGCAGTCGTTATGGTCCTCCTAATTCCCCTGATTCTACCCATGTTGTCAATAAGCAATACAGGAAATGTGGACATGAACCTTGTATGGTTGTCTGACATTTTCACGCTACTTATCGCATCTGTGCTGGCAATCGTCACATGGGTTCTTGCAATTAGGAGATTCAACCGCGATAAAATAGTATCAATGTAGTCTAAGAGGGCTTCCCGCCCTCTTCACTTTTTTTAACTCCCCTAATTTTCCAACTTCTCTCGTTCTCTGGGATACCACACCGCAAGATCTCGATAAATTGCCTTTGAGTTTCGGATGGATTCATTCCAGCCACTCTGTAAAGCGCTGTCTTTACAAACTGACGCTCTTTGAGCCTCTTCTGATACTCCTGCCAACTTCATACCTGACGCAGCTAGATATCCTGTTTTGCACGTGGTTGTATCGTGAATCACCATGTCGGAATCACAAGAAAAAATGAAGGAAAATGAAAGCCGCACCGCGATTGAGATCCACGGGCTCAGTAAGGCCTTTGGAGACTTCCATGCGGTGAAGGGGCTTAATTTACAGGTGCCGAAGAACTCGGTCTTCGCATTCCTGGGTCCAAACGGTGCTGGGAAGACAACCGCGATCAAGCTGTTTTTAGGCCTGACTCGACCCACATCGGGTGGCGGAACCATTCTTGGTCATGACCTCATAACTGAGAACAAAAAAATCCGTTCTCGAGTGGGTTACATGGCACAGAATCAACAGTACTCTCAGTACATGACTCCTCGCCAGATACTCAGATTTGCAGCCAGGTTCTTCTATGAGCGAGGCGGTGACCAGCTAGAGGACAAAATCAACAGACTGCTACATCTTGTCGAGCTTGATCGAAATGCTGACCGAAAGACAAAGGGCTTCTCGGGTGGAGAGAGACAGCGTCTTGGGATTGCCCAAGCCCTCATAAATGATCCAGATTTGCTCATCCTTGATGAGCCAGCGGCGGGACTAGATCCTCAGGGTAGAGAGGATGTCCTTGATCTGATGCAGTCTCTCAGAAGTAGAGCAACTATCTTCTACTCTACGCACATCCTTGATGATGCGCAGAGAGTCAGCGACCGTGTGGCAATTCTGAACAGAGGAAGTCTAGTAGCAAGTGCACCTCTAAACGAGCTTCTTGCAGGAGCAGAAGGCATTGTCTATACAATGACCCTCAAGGGCGACGCACAGAGAGCTAAAGACCTGATCACCAAGCAGTCATGGGTGAACTCTGTGCAGACTATGGAACAGAATGGGAGGACAAAATGGCTAGTCTCTGTCAGGGATGAAGCCATGGCAGAGGAGGAACTCCTGAGGCTCACTCTCAGAGATCGGTCTCTCTCTGTCTGTGAATTTGGCATGAAGAAGTATGAGTTGGAAGAGATTTTCTTTAGACTTGTGGAGGATGAAAGAAGTGACAACTGAAACGATACCCCGAACCAATACAGAGCCCTGGTACGCAGGGATGAAGAATCTGATCAGCCGCGAGCTTTATCACGAACGCAGTAGGATGTACTGGATACAGCAGCTACTGGTCTGGACTCTATTTACAAATGGGCTGACTGCTCTCTTTCTCAGTCTACCTGTTGGTATGTTTGAAGGGATGTCATCAGCGTATCTTCTCTCGTTGGTGACATTCTACAGCATGTTGTCCTTTCTCATTTCTATCTTCATCCCTGTATTGTTGCAGGGCATCGTCATCGATGAGAAACTATCAGGCACGGCGGCATGGATTCTCTCAAAACCTGTGTCAAAGAAGGCCTATCTTCTCTCGAAGTTGGTCGCCAGCATTCTGGCAATCATAGGAGTCTCTGTGGTCATTAACGGTCTCATAGGATATGCGGTCTTTAGTGCATTTGGCTACACTCCGAATATACCTGGATATCTCATGAACCTCGGGCTCACCGGTATTCTCGTGGCTTATTTTGCCAGCCTGACAGTAATGCTGGGTACACTTACCACCAGCAGAGGCAAGGTACTTGGAGCAGTTGTGGGTCTGCGCATTGTAGCAGAGGTTGTTGCGAGATTCTTCCCCTTAGTCCTATTTCTGATTCCATACTCCCTTCCAGTGATGGGAATCGGTCTTGTCACAGGGGATCCCGTTCAGGGTCTTGAATGGATGCTCCTATCGGCGTCTGTTCAGATTGTCCTTTTCTCACTCATTTCCCTCTTTGTGTTTGATAGAACTGAGCTGTAGTCAGGAGAAATCACAAGATGAATTCAACTGAGATGATGGAGCGGTTCCGGAGGTTCGCCTCAGGGGACCTCTTCCTCACCCCTCCCAACCGGATGCATCAGGTTTCAGAGGTACTACTCAAAACCAGCGCAGTACGCATCATCCTGACGAGATATGAGTACAGGACAGAGGACCTTGATGTTGATATTGAGGTTTCTCTGCCCTTCCTGCCAGAGACTTCTGACGTGACATCAATGCAGGAGTCCATAGATAGTGTGATTGCCACCCTTCGATATCTGAAACGTCTAATTTCCATCGGGTTCGGCTTGGAGATGCTCCAAGAAGAAGGAATCCTGATAGCCTCCGCTGTTTTGAGTAAGGATACGAAAGAGTATGTATTCAAAGCCCTTGAACCTCCGGACTGAATATCTGAGGAGATGTATGAAGGAGCTCTCCGCTTCTGCTTGCAAATGGGTCAAGACGATGAAATGAAACAACATAGTGGTGGGTTAGTGTGATGAGCCAGCTCTTCTCCTTCCATTTATACGAATTTCCAATTGGTTTCTTTTGGCCACTAGCTAATGCTCATAGCGACCATTTAAATGACTGAACATCACTATTGATTTGGATGTTATTGAGGTGCAGTTCGATATTTGCATTTCAATTGCTGACCTCTATAATAAACAAGAAAGAGGCTGAGCAGAATGACCTTCGACATAATGGGTATAAATCCTCTCAATGAGAATGGGCTGTATCTCAGTTTCAACAATGTTTCATGGTATCCTCTGTGGAACGAATTGTGCAGATACGTACACGAGCTCACAAAAGAGGACCAAGAGAAGGGATCAATGAATGATGGCCTCCTCATCGACGGGAATAAGCATTTTGCGATAATCCGTACTCTTGATGAAGTGCTATCCTCTGGAATAAATCGATATGGCATTGATGATATTACATGGTCCAATCTACAAGCATTGCTCACTTTCTGCGAGAGCAACGAAGGGTTCAGAATATGGTAGGAGGTCCAACACATGCCCGCGATTACATTCAAGACATATGTGATGTATATTGGAAGAGGTCCAGAAACAAAGAGTGAAGTCAGGCGCTACAGTGATGGTGAATCGTTCATTAATCTCTCTCGACAACGTCCAGCACCCATCAAGGAGATTGAACTAACTGACATTCGTGAAATGAAGAATCTACGACTACTCAATCTTGCGAAGAATCAAATTGGGCGTATCAATTTGGATGCGCTCGCTCATGCAACGAAACTCAAGACCTTGATACTTGGATATAATCAACTGCAGGAATTGGATCTCTCGCCCCTCGCTGGACATCCATGTTTGAAGGCTATTGTTCTCCAGAGAAATCTACTAAGTAGGGGTCTTGATCTCTTGCCCTTGGCGAAATGTCCTGCATTGAGGAGTCTTGATTTGAGATATGCGAATATCCAGAATCTAGACCTACAACCTTTGAAGCACTGCAAGTCCCTCGAGATACTCCAGCTAGCCCAAAACTATCTTCAAGGACTTGACAGTAGTCAATTGCCTGAGTCGTTGAGAGTGCTGAATCTGTGGAGTATGGGTCTGAATGAATTCGATATGAATCCCATCTCCAAGATGAAGCGACTTACACATCTCAATCTAAGGGCAAATAGGCTGACTACATTGAATCTTAGTTCTTTGAGAGATTTGCAGAACTTAAGAGTGGTGGATCTGAGCAAGAATCAACTGCAGTCTCTAGATCTTTCAGGCCTAGAGTCATCCAAGGGGTTAGAGAAGCTCTATTTCTCCAACAATCAACTTCACAGTATCGACTTGAGTGCATTGAAGTCCTGCAGTAGGCTTAGGGTCCTGTGGCTAGGTGGGAACAAGCTCCAGAAGATTGATTTAAGACCTCTATCGAATAGCCCGGCATTTGAGAATCTTAGTCTACTGGAGAACAGCCTGACCCAAATAGATCTTACGCCGTTGGGCAATAGCTCTCTCAAAGTTATGAGCTTGAATAAGAATGCTATTCATTCAATCGATTTTACACCTCTAGCAGCATGCTCTTCGCTCAGGAGAGTGTTACTAAAAGACAACAGCTTTTCTGAGATTGATGTCACTCCGCTTTTGGGGTGCCACGATTTAGAGATCCTGTCAGTCGATAAGAGAACTCGGCTTGTGATTGATTCTGCAAAATCATCTGGTACTTGGCCCAAAGGTCTCGAATCACTGAGAAACAGAATTGAGAAGAAATCATCCAAATAGAAAGACTGGCCAAGACGATGAACGGACCTGCTCGTACAGAACGTAATTCTTGAGAGGTCTTAAATACGGGCCAACTAATAACATAGCCTTAGGGCAGCGTCCAAGGATTTCCATGACATCAGGATTATGAGAGGTCATCTTATGCCAACTGATGAGTCATATATGATCAAAGATGCAAGGGACCGTGTGAAGAACAATCCGGATTCTCATGAGTCACAGGGTCTCCTTGGTGAACTTCTATATCAAGCAGGGAGATATTCCGAAGCCATCGAACCTCTTCAAAAAGCTGCTGAGATCCTTCAAGTGGAAGTGGACAAGAAACCTGACGAAATCGGCATGTTTCCGTTTGATATGGCAGTCAAAGTATTGCACAGTTTCTACATGATGAGAGGCGATTCACTACTCAGACTAAACCAACCAAAAAATGCAAAAAGCGCATTCGATCGTGCTCTGCTAATTACTAGTGATGATTCAGACACTTGGAATCTCATGGGTATTTCTCAAGTAGGTTGTAAGGATTCCGAGGGAGCACGCAGGTCATTTCTTAGGGCAGTGAAGCTCAGTCCTGGCCGGGTCGATTTGTGGACGAATCTTCAGAAATGCTACAGGCATCTTGGAAGACCAGAAGCTAGGGAAATCAATGCTGTGCTTGGAAGCAAGATGGATATAGAGCGTAATTGGGGCCTGCTTGCTGAACTCAATCTATCATCAGGGTATTATGATGAAACACTGGCTATCGCCAATCAAATTCTGCAGTGGAATCCCGATGAAATCAGAGGACTAATATCACTGGCACGACTTAGAATACTGGAGGGCTCATTGGCTGACTCGGTGGGGTATCTAAAAAAAATCCTTGATATAGATATGAAAAACAAGGATGCATTATGGCATCTTGCCCGAGTACATTGCATGCTAGGAAATGGAAGAGGGTGTGGACAACTACTTGATAGACTTCTTAAAATCGACCCCGAACATCGCAATGCTCTTGCCCTTAGGTCATTACTTAAAGCAACCAAACCTGGAGCAATCCAGACATTCGGAGTACTGAGTGTAGAGGATGAGACAAATACCTTCGCTGATTCTCCGGAAATAATGGATTCTCAGCTGTTTGCTTACACAGTGTTCCCCGTCCTTTCTCTTCCTTTAGGCGCAACAGTCGAAGATGCAATTCACGCCTTGACTAAGGGCGACGTGAATCGTTTTACCACAGACGAGCATCTCAAATCAGTGATTGTTCACATGGTCTTTGCCAAGACTGGCACAGAAGTTATGACTGAAGCACTGTCAACCAAGCTTTGGTTTTTCCAAGAATTCCAACCTGGGGCGTTTATCGTTAAGTTCATGGAACGTGGATCTCATCGTGGAATCAATCCTGTAAATGATAAGAACGATCTAATTGAATCTGGAGATGTAATTCTGCTGACTCCGCCAATGTCTATGATAGATGATCTTCGGCTTGTTACTTATTATCCTGTGATCAAAAGTCAGACTACAAAGGAACTGGCCAATTGGTCATCTCGACATTGAACCTATACAGATGAGCTCTAATGACTTGTTTCCGTATTGGTTCGAAAGCATGAAAAAACCTGATTGCTTGAAGGAGTTCTGTAAACCTGTCTATGAATGGGCCAAGACCACGAAGTAATCTCACTCCTCGAATGTGCTGGAAGTCGGCTGACAACCAGCTCAGCTCTTTTGTTTTTCCGATACAAGTACCTTGCTTCAAGAGATTGATGCCAACCATCAGTCAGTACATTTATTGGTCACTACAGCGCAATAACATCTGGGGCCGCGTACTTGGGCGACAAGATCAATATCATTGAGATCTTCACTGTTGAACAGCTAGAGGACATGGTGAGGAAGGTTCCGAATGATTTTGAATCCAACCTACTTCTCGCAGAGAAATGTATGCAGCGAAAAGACTTCTCAAGAGCAATGGGTCCGCTGACAACCTTATCGACTCTGATGAGAGCCACCCTACAGGAGGCAGAAGCAAAGAAGCGCCCTGAAATCTCTGTCAGAACCTTGCTATTGCCTAAAAGATATTCTCTGGAAGACTACAGGAAGATGTTCAGGCTGCAGCTAGAATCTCTTGCTATCTGTCATATGGAACTTCGTCAATTCAATGAAGCCTTGAAATACATGAAGCAGACTCTCGAACTCAATGATAGTGATCCCGAATCTTGGAACGTCTATGGCGTTCTCCTCGACAAAATGGGTAGGATTGATTCCGCTGAGCGTGCATATCTTTCGGCACTCACACACAATCCCCTCTACGAGGATTCTTGGAGGAATCTTGAATTAGTATACAGGGCGCTGTCTAGAACGGATGAGGCTGCAAGAGTAGGCAAATTCCTTCAATCCAGCAGAAATCTCGTTGATGCCGCATCGCTGATTAGCTTCTTGTTATCTCTACAAGGGAATACTGAACAAGTTGTGAAATTCGTGGAAAGGCATCTGAGGAAGCACATTCTCAATCCGGAGATTCTGAGTATCCTTTGCGGAATATTCATTCATCAGGAGAGATACCGCGATGCTGAGAGGATTCTGGATAGGCTGATTTCAAAGAATCCGGATAACATTTCCAACAGATGGCAACTTGCCCGGCTATACGCACTACAAAACAAGACTGATCAATGTTTGAACACTCTGGGTACTTTCAAGGAAGGTGACTCGCCTTATTCTCAATCGCTGTTACTGAGAGATGCTCTTAAGAAAGGTGAAGGCTCGATTCAGTCAGTGAAGGTTTTTTTCCAGTATTTCAGAAAGACGGATGATTCTTCTTCTGCTCCGAGTAGCGGTGGATTGTATCTCAGGTATTTGACTGAACTCCACGTCAAAGTAGGTACATCGGTTGGAGACTTGGTTCACAGTCTCGTGAATGGAGAGCTCAAGAGAATCTCTTCTTATGCTCCCCATTTGGGGTTGCCCTCTGTTCATTGTGTAACGACTTTTGGGACTGGAGGCGGCAGAGTTTATTGCGACTCTTTGCCATGCATGTTGAACGAAATAAGAGGTGATAGTCCGGCGTCGTTCATTATCACCTACCATGAAACCAAAGTTCCTCGTGATGGAGGAAATGCTGACTTGTCAGACCTATTATTCACAGGCGATGTTTTGCTTCTTCGAAAGGAGCCTTCAACGAAAGCATCCATTTCAGTAACTATGACTTCTGCATTGATACTTGAGCCCACTCTGAAGATGATGATAGATGAAGAGATGAAAGGTCAGACAAAGCTCTTCTTCCCGACTCAGGAAGAACCAACTGACAAGAGTGATTTGAGATCAGAGGAAAAGAAATCAATAATAGCTCAAGATCGATTCATTGATGAGTTGTTGAAAGAAATGGACAAACAAAACCTCTAGTGCATCAAAATCATAAGCCCATGATGTGAGCGAATGACTTAAGTCCAAAGCAGCTGCAAGGCAATCGGGGCAGGGCATGAGAACGGGCAACTTGTTGGCTTCTATTCTTGTCTTCTCGATACTACTCTGTTCCCTGCATGATCACATCACAATCCATTTGGATACGTATGTACAAAAGGCCATCCTTTTCGAGTTCAGGATTTCCTCTTGTGTCCCGGAATAGCTCTATTATTGCATCATATATGATACAATCTTCTAAATCAGCCACAACAGCTGCTCACAGACCGATTTTTCAACTCATCATTAGCCGTATATAGCTAGGCAGTCATATCAGATACATCCTCTTACGAAGAGGATTGTTTTTCTGAGGTCAAGCAATATGAATGATGATAAGAAGACTGAAGCTCCTGCCAAGGCTCCTGCCAAGAGGACACGGGCGAAGCGCTCAGCACCTGCTCCAGAGGCCAAGCCAGCTGCTCCTGCAGCTGTTCCTGCGCCATCTGCTGCTCCAGTAGCCAAGCCTGTTGAGAGGCCAGTGACTCCTACTCCAGTAGCCAAGCCTGTTGAGAGGCCAGTGACTCCTACTCCAGCAGCCAAGCCTGTTGAGAGGCCAGTGACTCCTACTCCAGCAGCCAAGCCTGTTGAGAGGCCAGTGACTCCTGCTCCAGCAGCCAAGCCTGTTGAGAGGCCAGTGACTCCTGCTCCAGCAGCCAAGCCTGCTACACCAGCGGCTCCTCCTCCCAAACCAGCGAAGCCTGAAGAGAAGAAGGAGAAACCCAAGCGCAAGTTGTTCAAGAATCCCTTCAAGAGACACCCTAGCAAGAAGTAGACGGAAGATTACCATAAAGGAACTAGATTATAGCATACCAGGGGATTCTGTTGGTCTAACAAGATTACAGAACCCCGAATTACTTTTCTCTTTTCCACGAACGAAGGCGCAGCAAAACAGAGTTGGCGAATTGTCATTAACTCAGCACTCTTCTTCCTCTCGCTTCTCTCCAATAACAAATAACGCCTCTCTAGTAAACGGAATCTTCCCTCTCCTTATCATTGGCTTGGTTTTCTCATACGCCAAAGGTTTCAGAGATTCCACGGAGGTTTTGTCATCATGGTCATCCAATACCCAGTCGTAGTCAGTCACTTCTCTCCACCAGAAGTCGATCGAGTTGTAGGCATAAGTTGCAGCTTCGACGAAGACCTGAATGTCCGTGTAACCCCATTTGTCAGGATTTTCCTCCACCCTTTCTCATCCTCAATGTGATAGTTCTTCTTACTCCTGATTGACTGAGATGTGAGGAATCGATACATCCAGTCGAGATCCTCCTGTAGCAACCAGGTGCTCATACCAAATTGCCCTCCTGGCTTCAGCAATCTAGTGATCTCTCTCATCAACAGGTCTGGTTTGATGTATTCATTCTTCTGAAAATCGAAGTAGTCCTCCCATCCTATGAATCCAACAGTGACGCAGTCAAAAGACGCATCTGCGAATTCAGTCTGTCTGGCGTCCAAGAGGATAATCTCTGCATTCTCTATCTTGCATCTTTCAATCTCAGATGCAGTCTTCCTGGTGCAATGTTCGCAGAGCTCAACGCCAATGACATGGCCTGTTGGTCCAGTCTTCTTGGCTAATGGATAGAGAACAGACCCGCCCCCTGAACCTACATCAAGAATCCTAGCTCCTTCTGGTTTATCCATGAATCCGACCAACGGTTCCCCAAAGATATCCCAGAACGTCCCCCATGTTTTGGGAATCAATACTGGATTAGATTCTGGAGCATTCATGCCAAGTGACCAGGATAAGAGAAACTGCTCCTGTTCATATTATGTCAACGGTGAACGCAAGATTGATGCTGTTAGTTTCTGCATCATCGTGCCTTTCTCGCCATACTGAGGACCATGGCGACTTGTCCTGCATGGTGGACTACATGATATCCTGCTATGATTCGCAACATTCGCTCGACAGTTCCCTCCTTGACTCTCGCAGGAGGTGGAAGGTTGATGGTCTTTTTGAGCATGCTTTCATCCATCTTTTCACACAACTCTGCAAACAGTTCGTATGAAGCACTGACTTCAGCCTTCAATCGAGCCGCAATGCCTTCTTGCTCAGTGATTTCGGGCTCTTTGAGGACGAGACCTAGTTCTGCAGCGGTCCCTGAACATGCTGCTGAAACCGCCCATGCAACATGGGTAATCATCTCTTCTGCTGAGCGACCGCCACCAGGAGGTTTCCATGTATACAGCTCATCTGCCCCGCTGAATTGTGCAATCAACCAGTTTCGAGCGCCAAGACCAAAACGAATGACATCTTCGACTCCTTTGTCTACCGCACTTGTCAACTCTCTGACCTCTCATTCTCCTCATCAATAGGAAGTCGGTTATTAAGAATAGTCATTTGGTTCATCAAGAAGAAAATATGAAGGAGCATGATAACCACAAAGAGAAGAAGAACAAGGAGAAGAGTACAGAGAATTCTACATTCTTCTCCGAAGTTCTATTTTTCCATGCGTAACTGAATAAGAGTGAGAATGAATCCGATCGCCAAAGCCAGAGCTGCCTGTATCATATACTGTGGTCCGACATCTGATGAAATGGCATTCATTTCCGACATAAGTGACATGAAGCCAATAACTAGAAACAACGCCCCACAGAATCCAATCCCTCTACGAAGCCAGCCTTTCGCAGGGCTCTCAGGATCAGGGAGAATGTCTACTGGAGTCTCCCCCATTCTCTTCACCATGCTATGACAGCAGCTTCTCTTTCAGAGATTCATATTGCCCCCAAGCACTGTCTTTGGCTAGTTTTCCAGCCCATCCAATACCAGGTTCGATGGATTCCTTTATCATGCCTCCAACCCAGCACTCTGAGTGAATACCATCTGATTTGAGGGTCAACTCAAAGGTAACGCCCTTCCTCATTCCCATGAGGCCAACCTTCCCCTCGAGCCTGACAAAGTCATCCTTCTTCTTCTTTACCTTTAGCCTTACACCCTCGGAGCGAGTCCAATCAGCAATTCTCTGAGCGGCCTCTTTCTCACCGTAAGGTAGGCTAATATCCTCTATGTACTTACCCATTTCCTAACCTCCCTATCAAGGGTACTGTTCCTCAGGACTCTCTTTCTAATTAAACTTACCAACTAGATTTACCGAGCAAAGATGAATGAAATCCAGAATGCCGGGTCCAATTAGCCTTGAGAAGGGACGCATGAAGGAGTACCTTCAATCTCATTCTGATGTATCCTGAAGATGGCTTGGAGCCCTATGAGTTAGCGAGCAAATAACCACAGACTCGTGTTTTCTTCAGCAAAAGGATACGCCAAATCTATATCTGCCCTTGTTTCCATAGTAAAGCCATTACTTGAGCCTAGAGGAGTGTTTCCAACTTGAGAATATGCGCGAAGTGTGGCAGAGCCAATGATGTGACACGAAAATACTGTACCCGCTGTGGTGCCTCTCTGCTAAAGGTAGCAGAAGAAAAGACAGCAAAACCTTCTGGAGCCATTCCCGAAGTAGGAAGAGTTACCACCGGAGCCAGCCTAAAGAAGGCAGAGGCATCTGAAGAACCATTGTTTTCAGCAGTGGCGAGCGACTCAGATGTGGAGCGAACCGTACATGCTAGCGAGGTTTCGCCGGACAGAGTGAGAACAGCTGATCGTCATATGGAAAAGACAGAGTACGAGAGAGCCCAGGAAACATTTGCGAGCTCTGAGAATGCAAGTCCGGACGAACGCTCGCTCAGGGCAAGTGAGCTTCGGGGACTTGACACGGATACTGATGAACCGGTGCTTCCTGAGAGTGCGATGGGCGAGTTCGAGGCAGAACCAGCGCCTGTCGAGCCAAAAGAAGGAAAAGAAGTTGTGAAGCAGATACTTGAGAGGGTCAAAGCTGCAGAAGCTCGTGCGAAAGCAGAAGCCCCGCCGCAAGAAACCCGTTTGGAGGTTGAAGAGGAGCCTGCTTCTCTTGAACCGACTGAGCCGGTTGCTGCAGCTGAACGCCCATCAGGCGCTTTGTTCTCTTCGGCTCCGAAGGTGATGCCAACAGAGAGCTTCGCTCAACCATCACGTCCCATGGTTTCTGCTGCGGCTGAAGATCAAGTCAGAGATGACAAGGTTCGAATGCTAGACTCTGACATCAAGGCATGCAACATTGAGCGTCAGCAACTCCAGTCAGAATACGACAAGCTGCGAGGTCGTCTTGATGAAGAAGTCGAACGCTACCGTACGGTGGCTGAGACCAAACGAATCCGTGCTGAAGGTATAGAGCGCGAATTGCGTGGTGCAAAGCAGGAGTACGACGATGCGAATAAGGAGTACAAGAACGTAGACAACCGGAGGAAGAAAGAGCTCTCCGATGCTGAAAAGCGGATGAGTGATGTTGACAAACGGGTGAAGAAAGCTGAGGAAGCAAAAGAGAAACGCATTCGGGACCTAGAGAAGGAGCGTCAGAAGCGCGAAGAGGAAGCGAGAAAGGCACAGGCTTCCAGCTAGTCTTTCCAGTACAACTCACTGACCCACCAGCGTTTCAGTGTTGAAACCAACTCGAATCGCATGCCACAATCTCAGTCATGTTTGTTTCCTCCAAGATTCTCTGTTGCATCGTCTTCATATCTCAACAGAGAATCAACAATGCACATAAGGGGATGAACCAGAGGTCAATAGCGTGATTGTCCATGAAGAGAGTAATCCTCGTCTGTGAAAGCGTATATGGAAATACACAGAAGATTGCAGAGGCAATTAGCAGGGGTATCAACAAGAACTCCGAGCTTGAGTCAGTTGTCAAGAAGACGGGAGAAATTCACACAGATGACCTCCGTGATTATGATGCAATCATATTCGGATGCCCTAATCACGATCAAGAACCAGCACTTAATCTCTTGAAATTCATAGATAGAGCATCGATTGTGCATCTGAACGCGAAGACTGGAGCTGTCTTTGACACGTACACTGGAGGCAACAAGGATGTTGCTGTGAAGAAACTGGAAGCGAAGGTACGCGAAAAGCTCCCAGGTATACAACTGATAGGACGTCTGTCATCCAAAGTCACCGGAAGGAAAGGACCGCTCGCTGATAACGAGGAGGATAAGGCACTGGAATTCGGAATTCAATTTGGGCAGAAACTACACACATCTTGATTCCTATTCTGCTCAGCTTATTCATCAAGTCTGCCACTTGATATCTAGTACTAGTCTGCAACGACAAACGCCTTAAGGCATTTGGGACATACGAGCACCATCTCGCCATTCTTCACATCATGAGTTCCAGCAGCGCAGATGGTCTTCCATCTTGACCCATTCCTGAGAACTATCTTCTGGCACATACTGTTTTGTATGAACAGGCATTGAAAAGCTCCTACCTTTTCTTGAGATCTAGGAACTTTCCATCCCGTATCCGCGCCAAGTACTGCCTTCCACGCATGACCCACAAGATTTGATGGCCCTCCTGAGCCTCCTTTCCCCATGTGGAGGACTTGAGCTTGTTCTGCTCCATATAAGTGAGACCTTCATGTTCGATGAAGCGTACCCTGCTCTTCGAGGTCCGCTTCACTGAGTAGGCCTCTCCATTAATCTCCACAGATGGTCTGTTTTGAAATATGGCATCATAGACGATTCGGGCGATTCTCTCAATATCCTCAGTGTTGTCAGACATGGTTCATCGACCGGATTTGCTATAGCTCAAGTTGTTCTTCAACTTTCGCCAGGACTAATCACGAGAGGAAATGTATGTCTGTTGAAGCACTCAGAAGAAGTGCTAATCCGAATCAACCAAGAGTCTCTTCTACACGGTCCAACCATTCGCTTGTGAGAGCGCCGAACAGTGTTTTTTGTTCAATATGGAGACCGTGTCCCGCACGATCTAGAACTGCGAAGGTTGCTCGAGGATAGTTCTCAAGTATCATCCAACTATCTCGGTAGCCCACAAAATGATCCTGGCGTCCGACGACGATCAGCGTTGGTTTGTCGAATCTTGAAGCCGTTCCACCAGTCTCAAAGGAGCATGTGTCAATTGATGGGTGAAGTCGCTCTAGGAACTGCTCATCTCCTGCGCGAAGACCAGGGATGATCTCCTTCACAAAACGGTTCCAATGACTCCTTGTCTGGACAACGGCTACATTTTCGAATCCTATTCGTGACTGTGTGTCAAGTTCAGCTAGGAGTTCCTCATCCCTCGCAAGAACTCTCTTTGGTGGCAGAGCTCTGTATTTCGGATTAGACACCACTCGCGGAACAACAAGTAGCAGCCCTGCAACCTGATCAGGTCGATGGTGTATGATTCCCCTTGCGATATATCCTCCATAGGACATGCCTGCAAGAGCAAATTGAGTATCAGGAATGATACTGTCGATGAGGTCAAGGGCGACTTGAACCATGTCATCGGAGTTCTTAATCCAATCCCTCCCTGGCGTCTGACCATGCCCAGGCAAGTCCGGATAGACTCTACTCCAGCCCTTGCGTTTTTTGAATACTGGTTCGATACATCCCTTCATCGAACGAGAATCAAGTGGGGATCCATGAAGACTGATGAGAGGTATACCCTCTCCAATCCGCTCGTAGAATACTTCGCAGTCCCTTACTTTGCATCTCATGTTTCTGTCATACTCCAGTATGCCCAATCTAGACGTGCAATTCTAATTTAATCCTTCAGATTGAGATGGATTGCCATTGACTCCAACAGACATTAAAGCCACGATAGTCACAGCACGTGCAGGTGAAATGAGTGAGCATCTCAATCCGATACCTAGGACATGCAAGCATTGTGATTAAGAATGGACCCCAGAACATCTACATTGACCCATCAACAAAAGATACTGGTCTACGTAAGGATGATTTTGGGCCATCTGATCTAACTTTGGTGACCCACGGCCACGCTGACCACTGTGATCCTGACTTGGTCAAGAAGATTCGCAAAGGTGGGACGCCAATCATGGCACCTGAGAACTGCCGCAAGGAGCTTGGCAAGGCTGGTGCTCTCTGGCCTCTGAACCCGGGCGAAATAATGAAGATGGGCGATGGCATCCTGATTAGAGCGGTGCCAGCATACAATCTGAAGAGGGTCAGACCCTCCGGCGAACCATTCCATCCCAAGGGCGTGGGCTCCGGCTATTTGCTGACCATCAACAACAAGAGAATTTTCCATGCAGGAGACACGGAATTAGTCCCAGATTGGGCCGAACTGGGCGACCTACTCCGTGGAGCAGATGTGGCACTGCTACCCTTCGATGGCATATACACAATGGATGTCGAGGAAGCAGTCAAAGCTGCTGTATCTCTCAATCCGAAGGTTGTAATCCCAATACATGGGAGGTCCGCAGACCCTAGGGCCTTCAAGGAGAAACTCGAGAGCAAGTCCAAAGTCCGGGTTGTCATTCTTCAGAAGGGTCAAGAATACACCTTA
>PRDH01000063.1 GCA_003345545.1 Candidatus Thorarchaeota archaeon | reverse complement strand
TTCACATCCCAGTCTTCTAGCTTCCAGGACTGATTTCGCCAGGCCAGACTCTTATACCTTCGTCTGTGATTCGCATGGAGTGTATCCTTGAACTGTGTTTGGACCCTCTGAGCTTGAGGACCTCAATTGAGCGAGAGCGTGACGTATCGGATATCTTCTCATTATAGAGCACAATTACACCTGATGCCAGAAAGGCCTCCATATCGAAGACGCCCAATCCTCCTTCTTGTGCAGGAATCTCACTCGTAATCAGGAGTGTGCATCCGGTTCGCGTAATGTTAGCTGCAAGCTTGAAGAATTCCTCTCTGAGAATATCCCTGCTTCGAAACTTGTACGCCATAATCGAGAGGGTGTCAAGCACGACGCGAGTGGCATTGATCTTCTTGACGTGGTTCAAGATAATTGCCTGTAGACCCGACAGATCAAAACTCGGATACTCCACCATTGTCGCAGGAGTAGCCTCCTTAGAGGGGGAGAGATCCACAATCGAGATTTTGCCCTCTTTTTCGAGCTTTTGGAGGTCCATGCCAAATCGGAGCATATTCCTTCTGATCAGCCTGGGAGGCTCTTCTAGCGTCACAAGCACGCCTGGCTCATTGTACTGGGTGACACCTTTGTAGATGAACTGAGTCGCAAGTATGCTCTTGCCAGTCCCAGCTTTTCCCGCAACAAGGATGGTATCTCCCTTTGGAAAACCTCCCTCTATCAGCTCATCAAGACCTGGAATGCCAGTCTTTACTCGTTCTATTACATAATCGCTCATGAGGATTCACTCTTCTTCTTCATCATGACCTTGGCCCCGAGTACCATTTTCATAAGCATCTCGGGTTCGGGAATACCAGTGATTGATACGCCTGCAATCATTACTGTGGGTAGGGCAAAAATGCCATACTCTTCAGCAGCTTCTGGATTTTCACTGACATTGATGATTGTCAGCTTGAATATGCCAGGACCAAAGTCATTGATTGTCTCTACTACCACTTCTTCTGCCCTCGGACAGAATGCGCATGAATCGGATTTGAAGAGAACAATCTCAATCATGCCGGAATGCTCCGCCTCTGACACGATTGGTTCTTTCTTCAAGTCACGCACTCCCGAGGTGAAGAAACGGCACCACTAGATGAGCAGGACATCACTTGAATGTTTTGAAGATGTGTAATATCACACCAAGAGAGGCACCTTGTTCATTTGTAGCCCATAAGGATGCGGATTCTTGTGGTCGCCTTGCCTATTGCTCTGGAGTGATAGCGGACATCTCTGGCCATGATTGCCCCGATGATCAGTATCTCATCACCTCGAGCACCTACACGTTTGAAGACCGCCTTTCCATCTGCACAACGAAGACTGATGTCCTTGATCTCTCCCAGGAATAGCTCCTTTCGAACACGCTCAGCAACATCAGCAATCATGCCGCACATTGCTGCGACCACATCTTGGTTAGTCTTGGGAGATGTGGCTGATGAAACAAGTAGACCATTCCCACGCGCGAGAACTGAGGCAGAATAGCTGCCCTCTCTATTCATGGTTTCGAGAATCTTGGGAAGTTCGCGATAGTCTGGTCGTTCCATATGGACACACCATCAGTCCTTGCAGTACTTGTCGAATTGTGTGGTGGCTTATTAAATAGTTTGAGCCTGTCCTATGACTCACAGTAGAGATTTAAATGCCTTAAGCCTCTCTCAAAGAAGATGGAGTTCGTTCTCATGTCTGCTGAATTCCGATTCAAGATTGTGATGCTGGGCGATGGTGCAGTGGGCAAGACTGCCATGACAACTAGATTCACGCAAGACTATTTTGAGGCGGACTACAAGAGGACCATCGGAACTGACTTCTCGGTCAAGAGACTTGTCATGCCTGAGTCGGACGCACACGTGACACTGCAGATATGGGACCTTGCCGGTCAGCCGCGCTTTGAGTTCGTCAGGCAGGGTTTCTATAGAGGTTCTAGAGGTGGTCTCCTGCTTTACGACGTGACGAGGCGGAGGACTTTCATTAACGCCGATGCCTGGAAAGAAGAGGCATTCAAGAACCTGAAAGACAAGATTCCACTCGTGGTGGTAGCGAACAAGGTAGACCTTGCTGATAGCAGAGCGGTGAGCAAAGAGGAAGGAGAGAAATACGCTAAGAAGAATGGCTTCCTGTATGTTGAATCCAGTGCCCTCACTGGCGAGAATGTAGAGCAAGCATATCTCGCACTATGCAAGACGATGATCGAAGACGGAAGGTCAAAACCTACCAATCCTGCTTTCCAGGGTTAGATTATTGACGCGCAGTTCCTTTCAATAGGCCCAGAGCACGTTTGCATTGCCATACAACATAGAACATGCGCTTGCTCTGTAAGGTTCCCTCGTCATACTGCGTGCAGAGGGTCTCATATTTCTGTATGAACTCATTTCTGCGACTCGGATCGTTCGCCGTTTCTATCTCTCTCAATAGAGATTGGAATGGCTCCAACATTGCATTCATGTCCCTTACATCCCAGCGTATGATAGCACCTGTGCCATCGGCGGTGAGGAAGGCACTCCGAGAGGGATACCATTCGATTCCGTCAATCTCACCCATTGTGGATGCCTCGCCACGAACCGTCTGCGTTGCAACATCCCAGAGATAGATTGCCTTATCACCAGACCCAGAGGCAAGATAACGTCCATCGCTGCTGAAGCCCAAAGCCCTCACCTCACTCTCATGTCGTTGAAGAGTGTGCGCGACTTTCATTGGTTTGTATGAGGTGTCCCAGAGCAACAGTGTCAGATCAGATGAGCCAGACGCAAGCAGCAAACCATCAGGGCTGAATCGAACCTCTCTGACTGCTGTTCGGTGGTCATTATGACGTGCAAGCATTTTCCCCGTTTCTGCATCCCATTCGCAAATGTTGGCATCTACAGAGCCTGAAACAATCCGATTACCACGTGGATCCCAGTCCACCGTTACGACATAGAAGCCGTGGCCTTTCATCTGACGCACCAGTGAGCGATTCTCAATATCCCAGATGATTAGAGATGTGTCGCCACTCCCTGACACCAGTCTGCTACCATCAGGAGAGAATGAGAGCGATAATACAGGATATGTATGCCCCTCGAGTGCTCCTATGCATTCTCCTGAGCGGATGTCCCATAGCTTCACCATCCTTTCTACGGTTCCCGAGGCCACAATATCACCTCTTGGACTGAAAGCAAGAGAAGTGCTCAGGAAGTCATCCTGCATACGTTGCATCTCAGTGCAGTCATCAGCCGCATAGAGTCGGATACTTCGGTCCTGAAGAGCTGCGGCAAACATCCGACCGACACGGTTCATTGCAAAACGACGCGTTATCTCGGAGCCATGTTCAGCTGCTGGCTTGAGGATGGTGGGCTTCAAGAAAATGTCTTGTTCATCGTTCCCCATTGACATCACACGCAAGGCCGATTGACAAAGAGAGAATTCAGAAGTGCCGTAAAAGTGTTGTGAATACACGCAAAGTTCAGTACCTGAGTTGCAGATGATGCAGAAACACTCGAAACTGCCCCTAGCGATATCTTTGGAACGATACAGAGAAACCTTGGAGTGCTAGAGGATGATTGATGGACTGGGATTAGGCCAGTCCACCAGCTTCCAGAATCTTAATCGCCAGTTCTAGGAAGGCAGCCTCCACATTCGTTCCTGTCTTTGCACTAGTCTCAAGGAATGATGTGATTACGCCATGGCTTGCAATCTTGTCTGCCAGTTTCTGACCCTCTTTCGTGGTCACGATTGTCTTTGCCATGACTGGATTGTCCTTGAACTGGTCTCGAAGGTCGATCTTGTTTGCAATGAGCACGATAGGTATCTTCTTGCCAGCGTTGGTCCAGCATTCATCCACCCAATTCATAAGGTTGTCAAACGATCCCCGTTCGACAGTTGAATACACTGCAAGTGCACCCTGAGCTCCCCGGTAGAAAGTGGAACGCACGCTCTTGAAGTGTTCTTGTCCTGCGAGATCCCATATCTGAATGCTTACATCATGGCCGCCATGAAGCTGCATCTTCTTGACTGCAAAGTCAGCACCGATGGTGATCATGTAGTTAGC
>PRDH01000062.1 GCA_003345545.1 Candidatus Thorarchaeota archaeon | reverse complement strand
GATGTATTCCTGACTGCAACAGGAATGAAGGATGTTGTGGTTAGTCGTCATATGAAGAAGATGAAGAGCGGAGCCATCATGGGCAATGCTGGACACTACAACGTTGAGGTCAATGAACCTGATTTGATGGCTTTGAGCAAGAGTAAGAAGCGGGTTAGACATGCTCTTGATGAATACGAAACAAAAGACGGTCGGTTCCTGTATCTTCTCGGGGAGGGCAGATTGGTCAATCTTGCGGCGGGAGAAGGGCATCCAAGCTCTGTGATGGACCTATCGTTCTCGGTGCAGTTCAATGCGATGATATGGCTCACCAAGAATGGAAAGGGCCTAAAGCCGGCAGTCTATGAGTTTCCGAAGGAACTGGATCAGGAGACTGCAATGATGAAGCTTCATACTATGGGAATAACCATTGATGAATGGAATGAAGAACAAAGACGATATGCAAAAGCTTACAAAGAAGGAACATAAACGCATGAGATGGGGACTACACCCCACTCTCTTTTTCCTTATTCATCGATTCGCTATCAAGTTCAAATGCAGCTTCATTCCTAAGACGCATTGTTTCTTGTGTTGAATAATCCAACATCTTTTGAGCCGCTTTTACTTTACTTGCATGACGTTTCATCCAACCTTCCAAACGTCCTCTCTTTCGTTCATCGTTTGGAGCTGCCAGTATCCCCCAAAGGGCAACATCATCTTCAGAAGACGCCCGGACGGCCCATTTCACAGAAACGCGGTCCGACGAGATTGACCTTCGAATCTCACCTGGTGACTGTTCACTAGTCATTATGCCGTTAATACCACAGAGATGCTTCTCATCCTCGATATAGAGGGAGGGATTTTCTCGGACAATCTGCTCCAATTCTTTTGCCTTAGTTACATCTTCCGGATTAGTAGAACTCATGAGTTTTTCCAGAAGTGGCATACTGAGCCTGAAGTAAATTTCCTCAACTCCAGAGGAATATTTGCGGACGCGTTTTATCCCATGCTTTTCTATGAATTTAACAAGCTCACGAGATATCTTTTGCTCGAATCTGTATCTCTTGCCTTTTTTAGCATCATAAAGAACAACCGATCGACCCCAACCAATCCGAATGTTATCCTTCCTGTCGATAGTGACCCAACCTTCCTGAGGAATGAGCTCTTCAAGATAAGCAAACTGTAATTCAGGCGGACCATTCATAATGAACTGGGGAATACGAACATCCTGTAGGACCTTGTCGCCAACTGGCATTCCAACTTCAGCTAGTAGCCGGCCCACGATATTTGGCATTGCTAGACCGCATTCAGAGCCATCCTTTTTGTAGAGTGAGCGACAACTGATACCACCTAGGATTTGAACCATAGTTCGCAACTTGTCGCGACGTAAAGCTACAATGTCATAATATGATACTCTGTGATTATTATCTATAGATCCATCAGATCCAATCATGGCATATAGGCGAGCTAAGAGAATTTTGAGAGCTGTTTCGTCAGGAAATCTGGGATTCAGGATTTGTTCTCCAACGCCAACTTTCTCTATCTTGTGGCAAACATCCTTCAAAGTCAATCCTTGTGAGTCAAGGATAAACCGCAATACTTCACCTCTGAGAAGATTCGAATGTGGCTTTAAGTCTTGAATCAGTCGACCACTGCCGGAAAGCCCCCGTGGATCGTATCGCGTAATCTGTTTGATTAGTTGACTGAGAAGATAATTGCCCTTCAATCCCAAATGCGTCATCGCCGTATCTATGAGAGTTGTTCGATACTCTTCGCTGAAGAAAAAGAGCTCGTTGGAAAAGAGTTCAAGGTAGTCAAATGGACTAGGTTCGTCCCTCCAGATGTATAACAGGTCGGCGACCAGACCAAGACGAAGGCACAGCCTTTCAATGCCAAATCCCATTTGTGCACAGAGTCTCTTCTCAATTGCTAATCTATTTCGTTCGATTTTCTTAGATATGTCAAGTAACCATCTTGGCCCTCGTATTTCATTGTAAGGACGAAGTGGAACTACTATGACCCTCTCCTTATTCCAGTAACCCCTGCAAAGTAACATTAGATGTCTAACAATGTTCTCGACTGTATGTCTGTTTTTTGATTTAAGGGGCTTTAGTGTTGCGTAGACAATCGAAGAATCAACCAATCTAGTATGAAATTCTTGTCGAAATCGATTTTCGAACCGCGCTCGCATATACTCATTTGTGAGCACAATGCCAATGAGGACGGGTTTATTTCCACTTAGCCAGATTCTTGCAGTATCAAAGTTCACATCGACTCTGCGTGCAAGTTCAGAGTTGGACAGGTGTGGATACTCCTTCTGCAAATCAATAAGCCTGAAATACTCACGTACTTCCCTCAGCTTTTCCTCAAAACCTTCAATCTCGCGAAGATACGGGTGGCGCTCCAGTAGTTTGAAAAATCTCTCATAGGTCTGGGGCATAGAGGGTCTTTTCTTCCTCTTCTTTGCTGCCCTCTGCGTGCCCGATATGGCTTCAGACTTCTTCAGTTCATCTCGTGCTATGGCTTCAATCAGGCGCGGCAGCGCGCCACGGACAATCCAATTCTTCAAAGATGTTGGCGGAACATTGTACTTCATCGATAGATCCCTGAGCATTGCCCGCTGCGACATGTGCGAGAAGTCTTCTCGTGCTAGCACGTCCTTGACCTTGTAGTAGACCTCAGCCAGTCGCAATCCCTTCCTGTAGTCCTTCCTCGTCTTGAGCTCAAGCCGCTCTTTGAGAGCGTGTTTGAAGTTCTCGAAGGTCGGTGGAATGAACTTCT
>PRDH01000061.1 GCA_003345545.1 Candidatus Thorarchaeota archaeon | reverse complement strand
GTATCCTCGATAGCTTTCTGAGTGCTGGATGTGGGGGTTCTTATCAAACTTATCCTTGGTCAGCTAGAACTGAAAACAGTTGAGTCCTACAATAATCCTTATATCGCATTCGATATCGCGTTCGATTATCGGATACGATATTCTAGAGATACGTGCGATGAACGACGAGCCTCCTGACAGAGAATGTGAGCATCTAAGCATGCCTCAATCAATACCTAGAGGACTCCTTCGTCATATCATTCCCCGTCTCTTGCGATTACAGGAAATGACGGGGACTGACATCATGCAGAGGCTTCATGATCTCACAGATGGTGCGTGGGATCCCAGTCCTGGTACAATTTACCCACTGCTGTCCTCCCTGGAGGAAGAAGGCACCATTGAGGCTGCGTCCACTGAAGGGCGCAGCAAGACGTACCGCCTCACAAAGGAAGGTCAGAAGCAGATGGTTCTCATTTTCAAGCATCGAAGGGGAGCAGTGGGGGAGAAGACTCGCCTGGGACCGAAACTCTGGGAACAACTCCTTGAACCTGAGGAACGTATCAGTTTTCATCTGCTCGGGATGAGTCACTCTATAGAGTCTTTCGAATCTATGTTGGACTCGCTCGACACAAAAAAGAAGCAGCAACTGCTCCGCCATCTGGAAGAGATGGCCGCAAGGATTTCCTCACTCATTGATCAACTAAAACATGGAGCTACAGAGAATGTCTAGAAACAATGGCGGTGAAACAGTTAGGAAGACTCCTTGGAGATACATGCTCAGCGGAATGACGAGGAACAAGGCAGTCGCCTCTGCAGCTCTTACACTTGCAATGGTTTCCACTCTGCTTACAGTGTTTCCATCAGTGTTCATTGGTCTTGCTGTTACAGAGATACAGACGACAGGTTCTTTGACTGCCCAATTCCTGACCTATGTGTGGCTTATCGTAATATTTGGAGCGGCCTATATGGGTCTCTACTTCGTTGGAGGGTGGGTCTGGGCAACACTGACCCTGCGCTGGGAACGTGATGCTCGACAGGACTTTTTCGAGGCTCTTCAGGTCAATAGCATGACTTTTCATGATGAGTTCGACAGCAAACGCCTTCTTGCTGTAGCTATGCAGGACATTCAATGGGTCCGTTTCTCACTTAATCCTGCATTGCGGAACATAGCCACGGGGTTGGCATCTCTTGCCATAACGACTCTTCTCTTGATTCAGATGGACTTCTTACCCGGCCTAAGCAGCATGCTGACTCTTCAGATTGGAGGCTATTTGTTCCCTATCTATGGCTTCACATTGATTATGCTCCTCGGACTTCCAATCTATCTTCTCTTCTCGTACCGCTATGCCAATGCGATAGAACCAGTGAGAAGAAAGAGATCGGAGAACATGGAAGACTTGGCCTCTATCACCCAAGGTGTGTTCCAAGGTATTGAAGTCGTCAGAGCTTTTGATGCAGAGCAGTTTGAGAAGAGGAAGTTCCATGATGCCAGCAAGGCCCAAGAGATGCTGACCGCGAAGGAGGGGAAGCTCTCAGCCTTCTATCTGCCAGCACTGATTCTAGCTGGAATGACAACCATTGCGTTTGCCTACGCAGGTTATGCAGTCATCAATAGCATCATGAACGTTGGCCAGCTGATAACGATTCTTGGCCTTCTCACATCACTTCAGGGACTCAACTTCCAGTTCCCAATGATGCTTCTCATGCTGCGGGGCGGCTATGTCAATGCGCAACGTATTGTAAACCTCCTCAACTGGGAGGACCCGATGTCTGAACCTGAACACGAAGTCCTGGATGTCGATTGGACCGGTGATATTGTCTTCGACCATGTCAGCTTCAGGTATGGCCGGGAAGATAATGGGAATCCTCACTCTGCACTGAAGGACCTATCTATTGTCATTCCGGGTGGGTCTCGTGTTGCACTCATAGGCGGACCGGGGGCCGGCAAGAGTACGGTCTTGAAGCTCATGGAACGTCTGTACGATCCTACTGAGGGCGAGATCAGAGTAGGCGGAGTCAACCTGCGAAATGTGTCAACAAAGTCAGTTAGAAACGTCGTGGGTTCTGTTGAACAGGATATCTTCCTCTTCAGGATGACCATTCGTGAGAACATAGCTTTTGGTCGTTCTAATGCATCTGATGAAGCGATTATCGAAGCCGCAAGACGTGCTCAGGCCGATGAATTCATAGCTAATCTGCCTGAAGGTTACGATACCATGATTGGCGAGCGCGGGATGACGCTGAGTGGAGGCCAGCGACAGAGACTTGCGATAGCTCGTGCATTGATTCAAGATCCCAAGATTCTTCTTCTGGATGATTCAGTGAGCGCTGTTGATGCTCAGACAGAATACCTGATGAGAAAAGCCCTCGACGAGGTAATGCGAGGGCGCACTAGTATCACAGTCACTCAAAGACTGCGTACTCTCATTGAGTCCGACCTCGTGATTATCCTAGACAAAGGTCGCCTCGTGGCGTCTGGCACCCACGAGAAACTCCTACGCGACTCAGAACACTACCGCCGTGTCTTCGAGAGACTTCCTGGCGCTCAAGAGCTACTTGCCACTGTTACCAAGAGAGGAGGTGCTGCTTGATGGGCATGCACGGACCCATGGGAGGAGTCGGGGGCCCTCGGGCTCTTGTGGGAAAGAAAGAGAAGAGAAGCCGTCCGATACGAGTCCTTCTTGGCCGAATGGTGCATTATCTCGGAAGCTTCAAGCGAATTGTCGCTATCGGCGCAATACTTTCTCTCGCAGCGACGATTGTCAGTGTGATTAATCCCCTTGTCCTGAGGGCAGGAATCGATTCTGTTGATCTAGGAGGTTCTCTCAGTACCCTGTTTCTCCTGACCATTCTCTTCTTTGTCCTCTCCGTTGTAACCTGGGTAATGAACGGTGTGAACACGTGGATCATGTCGATAGCACAAGCAGGCCTCGTTCAAGGAGTGCAAGAGGATGTTTACGAGCATCTGGTCAGAGCTGACCTCTCTTACCACAAAGCTGAACAAGCCGGAAATGTGACTTCCCGAGTCACAAGTGACGCAACCAACCTGAGTATAGGAATCCAAGTCTTGATCAGCTTTGCAGGCCAGATTCTCACACTTGGGGCATCATTCATACTTCTCTGGGTGATGTCACCATACCTTGCTCTGACTTCTCTCGTTGTCGTGCCAGGAATAATATTCATTGCAGTGCTCTTCGGCACAGTAGGACAGCGGATCATGCTCGCCTCACAACGAGCTTCCGGAGAAGTGTCTGGCCAGATCGC
>PRDH01000060.1 GCA_003345545.1 Candidatus Thorarchaeota archaeon | reverse complement strand
CAAGTGCCAGACTCAAGTCCAAGTATCAACTTCTCAACTCGAAAGAAGCATTGATTGAAGATGCTCTCAATACGACCATACAGAAGCTAGACAGCATTGTAGGCAAGGCAGAATACAAGAGAGTGCTTGCAAGACTGGCAATTGACGGAGCAGTAGCCCTCCACGGGGACACTCTTGAGCTGGTCCTGCCAAAGAATCACGCATCCTATCTTGACTTGGCAGAGATTGAAACAGCTGTTTCAAAAGAGACTAAGAAGAAGACCAAGATGTCCATCTCAAAGGAGAACGTTCGATCCAAAGGCGGTCTCATTATCAGGACACCAGACTCAAAGCGCCTTGTGGACAACACATTTGAGGCAAGACTAGAACGCTTGGAAAACAAAGCGAGAGTTGAGATTGCCAGTATTCTATTCAAGAGTGATAATAAGAAGTAGAGTGTGGAAGATCCACCTCTACTACTCAGTGCCAGTTTCTTCTATGCAAGAACGGTACTAATGAGTCCTATCAGAAGAAAAGCAATGACGAATCCGTAGATAGCCACAGCTTCAATGAAGACAACGTAGAGAATACTCTTGCCGAAGGTCTCTGGCTTTTCTGTGATTGCTCCGAGGGCAGCTGCTGAAGCAGTTCCCATTCCCAGGCCAGCACCGATGCCGGCTAGACCTAGAGCTAAGCCCGCTCCAATCGCAAGACCCATGATGGCCAGACCGGCATCCGAGATAGCTTGAAGCATCTCAAAGCCAGTGTCAGGGACTACTCGTAATGCGCTCAAAGAGGCTGATCCATCGATTGTAGCTAGTAACAATGCTCCTAGAGCTGTCACTATTGCACCCAAGCTGAACAAGACCAGACTTGCAACGCGATTGTCGATTCTCATTTGATTTTCCTCCAACTCTCACCAGATTGTTATCATTCGTCTTATTGTTTCGGCAGACTCGCCTCGTTCAATCCCAACTGCAATGGACCGAATATTACGAATCTCATATTGTTTGAGACTAAAGAATCCAATGATTGTGCCCAGATGAAATGGAAAGGCAGTCATTAGTCTTTTGATTCCCTGAGCTATGTAGTCCTCAATGGCTAGTTCTACGTTTCCCAAGTCATTGGTTTCTTCATAGAGCCTTGCAAGGCGACCTCCTAGCTGTGCAAACCGTGTGGAATCGAGTTTCGCAAGCACTTCCCTCCATGTTCGCGCATTCAGAATAGACTCTGTGAGTTCACGTGTCCGGGAGAACCTTACAAGCGATAGCTCCAAGGCGCGAGGTTCTAGCTGAAGCAATACAGCTCGAAGCCCGGTCAGAACATTTCTAAGAGTCACTCTGGAATCGATGATGTCAAGAACTCGGTCTTGCTCATCATCTGAGAACCCCTTTAGTGCTTCAAGCATATTCCGAAGATACCACTCCTCGATGGCGACCTCAAGAGGTGCTGTCGAGTCGAACTCCTGATAACTTGGAACGCGCGTAAGAAGTGCAACCTTCAGATCCCACTGAGGAAGAAGGTCAATCATTCGCTGAATCGAGCCAGAGTCCACGAGCGTCTGGAAGAGGGCTGCCTGTACGGGAGATGTGGGAACTGAGAACCTCAGAATTTCATCCTTTTCTAGGTCAACATGGAGACCCCGAAGGATTGACTTGATACTCTCTGCGAAAAACATCTCCATATAGGCATCCGCAAAGTGCTGTACTTTTCCAGTCAGCGTCCTCGACAGACTCGAGCTCACATCAGCAAAATCCTGAGAGAGAATGAGACCAAGCTCGTCAAGACTTGGGACTGAAGTCTGCGAGTGTTTACTCATGATAGAGCCGTAGTAGGTCCCTGACAGTATCTTGATGAAATCTGTATAGCTGCTAGCTTGGAGTAGACTCTCATATGTGCCAATCGTCAGAAAGCGAGACTTCATGCCTCGAATCCGCGCATTGACAAAGCCATACTCTCTAGCAGCTCCCGACGACATCGCGATATTTCCTGTCGATTCTCAATCTGATGAAGACTGGTGTGCTGACAATACAGGCACGATATAAAAGTGGCGAACGCGCAAAACAGCGCTCTTTGTAGAAGAGTTCAAATAATGAGCTGCTCACAGGTTCATTGGTCATTATGACAGAGAGTGGAGTATCAACGCACAGACCTGAAGACTACGTCAATCTTGGTAGTGTTTTCAGGAACTCTGCAACGATCACCTTCGTTGTTCAGATAGTAGCAGTCATAATAATGATAGGTGCATTAGCAGCCTATCTCATAGGAGATGTCTACTTCGCCCTATCAGGAGACTTGCAGATACTAGCACTCCTTTTTGGCAGCATAATAGCATTGGTTGTTTTCTTGGCTGCGATAAGTGCATTCGTCAGATTCTCAAGGAGGATTGGCGACGCAGTGGTCGGTCCAGGAATCGAAGAGGTTCGAATGGACACGCCAAGAGTGAAAGCGGTGGTCATTCTATATGGGCTCCTTGTTGCGCTGATGGGCATTACGGGATTCTATGCCTGGTATCTGATCGACACAAACTACCTCGCGGCGTGGGCCGCATCTTACCACTCCATCTCACTCAGAGTGTTCGGTCTTGCACTGGGCGCGTTCTTCATTGCGCTGCTCATCCAGATTATCGTTGCCGGAGTGGGAAGAAGTGCGACAAAGGTGATCATCGAGGTCCTTGATGCAGACGACTCGGAGTTCATTGACTAGATCGCTCGGAAGACTCCTCATCAAGATCGAACTCAACATCCTCAAGTATCTCTTCCATGGGAGGCATGTACTTAGGTCGTTCGGTCTGTTTCTGGTCGATGCGCTCAAGGTACTCGATTGTCTTGAAGACACTATATACTCCGAAGGCAAATCCAAAGAGAGCTCCCAGAATAGCGCCCCAGGTCGCCCCAGAGGGGCCTGCAATCGATTGCCCCAGAATCTGACCGACCAATAGAAGGGCAACCACAGAGCATGGAAGCTCTGAGGCAACTGCAATCCAAGGACCCACTCCTCCAAAGCCACTGGGAGACTCGTTCATGCCTGAACTGAAGACAGGAGTCTCGAATATCCGTTTTGGTCATGATTAAATACGAATTATTGAGTGTCCTTCGTGAGGAAATAACGCTTCACACGTGAGGGAACATAGTGAATATTTCAGTGAACTACGGCAGTAAGAAACTCGAACTGCACATTCCTGAGGCCAATTTCGGTGGGAAGATTGAACCAAAGCAACTACATCCTATTTCAGATGAGATGCAGGAACTAGGACGAGTCCTTGACAAGCCACATGGCAAGAAGCTCGCCGAACTGGTGAGAAAGAAGAGCGTGTGCGTCCTTGTTGAGGACCATACACGAAACGCACCGCATCAGGCAATGATCAATTCGATTGTCCCTCGACTCATTGGCGCTGCGCAAGTCCAGTTCATCATCACTACCGGTACACATGTGGTGGATCATCCCACCAATCATGCAATAGTGGAGATAATTCGGAAGGCAGCAAAGCACTCTAAATTAGCGAAGTATGACATCCTCATACATGATTGCCATGCCAACGATGTGGTCAATCTAGGGAAAACGAGTAGGGGTACTCCCGTCATCATCGACTCCGCAGCTGCCGGGCATGATGTCTATGTCAGTCTATCAGATATGAAGGCGCACTATTTTGCAGGGTACTCGAACGTTGTCAAGAACTTCCTGCCAGGAGTCTGTTCCTTCAAGACTGTTGAGGCAAACCATTCCATGGCGCTCGACCCGCGGTCCACATTTGGAATACACCCCTTCCATCCAGACCCGACACGACGTGATAACCCTCTGGCTGATGACATGAGAGAAGCTATGGAAATGATTGCCAAGAAGGGCAAGATATTCGTACTTGCAGTTGTATCAAGCAGTAGAAAGGTGACTTGGGCAAGCGCAGGGGAAGTAGAACCCGTCACAGCAGCAGCTATGGAGTATCTTGACGAAACAGCAAGCTTCAGGATCACACCCTGTCCGAGGATCATAGTTTCACCCGGCGGTTATCCAGAAGACAAGAGCCTCTATAATGCTCAGAGGGCCATCGAGCTGACCAAGAACGCAGTAGCTGACAAAGGGGAGATTCTGTTTCTAGCCGAATGTCGAGAGGGTGTGGCTCCAGAAGAGGCGATTGAGAACTTCTACAACAAACTCAAGGCGCCCCTCGATGACGTGATAGCCTCCATCAGCGGGACCTACCATCTGTACGAGCATAAGGCCTACAAATTTGCAGAGCTCATGGAGCGCGTTGGCAGAATCAGAATGTTCACCGAGCTTGACAAAAACACCGTCGAATCAGTTCATCTTGAGAAGGTAGATGACCCACAGTCCGTGATCGATGAATGGATTTCTGCAGATCCACGCGTCAAGATTCTTGTATTTGACCAGAGCAACAAGATCGCCGTCTACGCAGACTAGTCTTCAGTCCACCTGATCTTGGCCACTGCCGCGTAGAGCGCCTTGAAGGTCTCGAAACCCCTTTTGTAGACATCAAGAGTCTCCGCTCTTGGATTCAATGGCGGCAGAGTATCTACCATCTCTTCGGATGCCTTGACCACTGACTTGAAGACTCCAATTCCCTTGAATGCAAGTATCGCAGCACCTACCGCAGTGGCCTCTTCCATCTTAGTCCGAATGACCGGAGTTCGCAAGATATCAGCCTGAATCTGCATCCATACCTTGCTTCGAGCAGCCCCTCCAGTCACTCGAACTTCCTTTGAGGGAAGACCGAGCTCTCGCATCACTTCCACATTAGTTCGGATCTCATAGGAAACCCCCTCGAGAATTGCACGAATCAGATGAGCACGAGTATGGCCCAGAGCAAGACCAGCAAAGACGCCCCTAGCGTGTGGATTCCAGTTTGGTGCTCCTGCACCGGCAAAGTGTGGAATGAGAATTACACCTTCTGATCCCGGAGCTATTCTGTTTGCTTCCTCAGTCATGACATCATAGGGGTCCGCGCTCCTCTCATTAGCAATTGCCATCTCCTCGCTTCCGAGATTATTACGGAACCACCTCAGAGCTGACCCAGTGGTGAACATGCTCGCCTCCACGACAAAGGCATCGGAAACAACGTGACGACTACAGAGGACTCTCATTGCGGGATCAAGACGGACAGTCTTTGAGTGGGCAAGCAGAAATGTGCCGGTTCCTGTGGTGGACTTTATCATACCCTCGCGGACTACACCTACACCCAAGGCTGCGCACTGCTGATCGCCACCGCCAGCCACTATGGGAGTTCCAGGCCTCAGACCGGTCGCCCTTGCTGCATCGTCCGTGAGCTCGCCAACAAGAGAACCAGACTCAACTGGCTTGGGGAGCTTCTCACCCGGGATGTCGAGAGCGTCCAGCATTTTGTCTGACCAAGCACCGGACCGGACATCCATGAGAAGCGTCCTGCTTGCATTCGAGTAATCCGTGATGAACTGCCCCGATAGTCGATAGATGAGGTAATCATGCACCAGAAGGAACCTGTCTGTGGCATCAAAGACGTTCTTCTCATGCTCACGAATCCAGAGCAGCTTGGGTGCAGTGAAATACGGATCGACAGTGAGCCCTGTCAGAGTGTACACTTGAGAGGGTGGGATCTGTTTCCGTATCCAATCACACTGTGGTATCGTACGTCTATCCTGCCAGACGATAGCATTTCGTAATGGCTTCCCATTCCCATCAATTGGAACAACGGTTTCACGCTGATTTGTGACACTGATACCGACAACATGCTCGGGACTGATGTTGCCCTGTCGGATGGACTGCTGAATTGTCAGAACTGCCTTCTCCCACCAGCTCTCAGACCTCTGCTCAACCCAAGATGGATGGGGAAAGAGTGACTCAAACTCTGCATATGTCTTGGCGACGACAGTGCCAGACTTGTCAAAGAACATCGAACGGACACCGGTTGTTCCGGCATCAATGACTAAGACGAGTTCAGTCATGGGAAACACACGTTTTTTCAGAGGATACCATCCATAATATGAAGGCATCGAGAGCGGCTACTTGTAGGACAACTCTGTTTCGATGACCTCCAGAATGGACCGCCGAGGACCTATGCATTCCATCTTGAAGGCATGGTCGTTCTTGAGCCGTTGTTCGAGCCTCATGGCATCACTCCGGTTCTTGCACTCAGTGATGTACACAACATATGCGGGCTTATGCATTCGGAGATAGGCTGCAGAACGGGAACTGTCTGACACATGCTCGCTGAACCGACGGGCAAGATCATTGGTCATTCCAGTGTAGTAGGTCCCGTCCACAGTTTCGACAATGTACACAAAATGCATGACTTATTCAAATGGTCAAAGAGTATGGAATAGATAAAGACTATGGAGAGAAAGGGTTACATGGTGGCTCGAGCATATGTCAGCTGAAACTATGACAGGCGTCGCAATTGTCACAGGAGCAGCTGGATTCATCGGGAGCGGTCTTGTAGATCTTCTCCTTTCCAGAGGATATCAGGTGATAGGGATTGACAACTTCAGAACTGGAACGAAGGAGAATCTTGCAGAGGCAACCAAGAGTAGGCAGTTCCAACTGATTGAGGCAGACATCTCAGATGACAGCCTGATCAATAGAGTCAATGAGAGAGTGGATACAGTATTCCATCTTGCAGCAGTTTCATCAGTGAAGCAGTCCCTGGAAGACCCCGTATATGTCAACAGAGTAAATGTCGCAGGCACACTGAATGTCTTTGAGATGGCACGCAGGTTAGACGCCAGGAGAATCGTCTTCAGCTCGAGCGCAGCAGTCTACGGTGATCCAGAATCGATGCCAGTTCGGGAGGAATTTCCCTGCAGTCCGCTCAGTCCGTATGCAGCATCGAAGATGGCAGGAGAAATCTATCTCCAATCATATAGCACATCCTATGGTATCGGAGGAACGATCCTTAGATACTTCAATGTCTTTGGACCAAGACAGGCATGCTCCGAGTACAGCGGAGTAATCTCAATCTTCATCAATCAGGCACTTGAGAACAGACCAATTACGATTGAGGGAACGGGAGAACAGACTCGAAGTTTTGTCTACGTGGATGATGTGACACTGGCAACCCTGACAGCCGCCGAGAGACCGGATGCAGAAGGCATGATATTGAATCTTTCAGGAACTGAGTCAATCTCAATAGCTGATCTGGCGCAGTCTATCAAGAGAAACGTCAAAGGCACGAAATCCAAGATCGTTCATGTCAGTCCTAGGCCCGGTGACATCAAGGATAGCGTTGGTAGCATCAAGAGAGCCCAGAAAATCCTGGACTTCAACCCTGAAACCGAGCTGCTCAGCGGGCTCCGGAAGACCATTGAGTGGTATAGAGCCCGCATGCCTACATTGTGACTGTGATGGTGAGATTGATCTGGTCGACCACACCTTCCTCAGTTCTCAGAACGACCTGCACAATGTATTGTGCAACTATGAGACCTTCTGGCAGGTACACAGTCATCATTGGCGATGTCCCATAGAGGTCTCCAGCCCCAAGAGTCCCAATATCCAATGTGTATGTTGAATTTGTAGGTGTGGTGACTGGTGTGATCACGGAGCCATGCCAGATGAGCGAAAAGTTGCCCGAGAGCACAACAACGTCAACGTAGAGGTGATGACTGACATTGTCATTGTTACGCACCAGTGTCACTAGATTCGAGAAGTCGCCTGAATCTATCGTCACAGGGCTGAAGATGGCAGACTCGAATCCGACTTCGCCTTCCTCGATTGTGCTTTTGTTCAAGAGCCCGAACATCTTGTAATAGGCTTCAATGACATTCGAACCAAGCTCCACTCGTTCCCCAGTCCTAGCATCAACAAGGCCCACTCCGCCAAGTTTCTGAATGACCCTGTCGGTGGAAGTTTCCACCTCAAGGAATACAGGAACGACGAAGAATAGGTCACCGCCAAGATGATACAATAATCTGTTCCCATA
>PRDH01000059.1 GCA_003345545.1 Candidatus Thorarchaeota archaeon | reverse complement strand
GCAGAAACTCCCGCTCTGAGGGGTTCAGTTCCTTATCTATCTCCGCAATCGCCTTTGCAGCGGCCTCAGCATAGGTCTTGGACTCTGTGATGAACTTGAACTGCAATCGGGCAAAGGACTCCATCTTCTGACAGGTCCGCCACGATGTGTAGTACCCGTCCTCGTCACGGATGCCGTACTGAAGGGCAAGCTCCCTCATCTGCTGTGCCCTGCGTGGATTGAACTCCTCAAGGTTGAAGCTGATGAATCTAACTGTGTTGGAGAGTTCGCCTAGAGAGAGTACCCGAGCTGCCTCAAGCATCACTGCGATGGCAGACCCGTTGTCGTTGGCTCCCGGGGCGTGCCTCACTGTGTCATAGTGTGAGACCACGAGGTGTTCAGGTCCGTCGCCCCCTGTGATGGCCTCGATGTTGCGAAACGTATAGTCGAATCCCTCTACCTCGAACTTGTGGACATTGGTCTTCAGACCATAGGACCCGAACTCTGCAAGCATGTAGTCAGCACAGGCCTCCATGCGCTCAGGGCTGAAGAGGGAATGCTTCTCACCCTCGGTCTTCAGGATGTGCTGGTATATCCTCTCAACATCAACACTCACCAACATCGACTCCACATCAACGACCTCAGAACAACACTGGCAATGTATCAGATAAATATCATTGGCTCCCAGAAGAGTCTCAGTCTATGCCCTGGTCTTTCGACTCCTTGACTCTCTTGGACGGTTCATCCACTGCTTCTTGAATCATTCAACTACAGTCTTCATGGTTATCTCGTATGCTCACGTTCGGGGCCATGCGGGTTTAATTCCATATGAAAGAGTGTCCTTCAATTCAATTGCATCCCATCTAGTATTTCGTTCATAGCCCTCAAACTCCATCAGGATATGATCAGCCTGAGCCTCCATTCGTTCTGGACTGTATAGAGGGTGCTTCCCACTCTCAGTCTTGAGAGTGTGCTTGTACAATCGCTCGGAATCCACGCCACTCAACGTCGATTCCACTCAAACAACCTCGATATTTCAATCAAGGTTCGCAAGATAAGCATCACTAATGTTCTCGATTTCCGTGCGAATTGTTAAATCACTCCATGTGAATGATAGATTAGGGGAATTTCGTGCAAGAAAATGGATTCCTATCAGCATACCAGGTATTCTTCATAGTATTAGTGGTACTCGTTATTGTCTTCACGATTCTTAGAGTGATGGCGGTCAAGCAGTATCGCTTAACGAGAACGGGAGATGCAGAGGAGTCAACACTTGCTTCTCTGGGAGACATGCTCTCAAATACTCATATGTCTCTTTTCGATGTCACATATCTGGTCATCTTCATCTTGACACAGAGCCTAGGATTATCGTACCTTCATTTGCTCATGGGCTCTGGAAATCTCTCGCTTCCATTGCTGGTAATTGCGGTGTTGTTGCTTCTGGTCTTTGTAGTGTTTCTAGGATTTACTGTAAGAGGAAGAGCCTATAGACGAACTGAAATGATATTGAAGGATCATCAGACATTAGGTCATGAGGATTGGATTATTCGAAAACATGTAGCTGAACTCGTGTACGAGAGAGAGGGTGACGACCACTCGCGCGCGGAGGTTGCACGAACCACTCTGGAGAATCTGAAGAGAAAAGAGAACAGGACTGGTGACGCAGTTCGCCAGATAATGTTAAACCCAGAACAACTCAAAGATATCGGGCGTATGAAGACTCCTCCAAGTCGATGGAAGTCTTATCGAGGTTCACTTCTTGTTCTAGTCGTGTTTGCTGTCATTCTATTGTATTTTGTATCCGGATTCATCAGCGGCTTGATGTCTCAATATGATCTCTTTATGAATGGGCTCCCAATAGTCCTCTTGTTGATGTTAGTTCAGACCATCTGTCTTGGTCTTGAAACTCGCAAGGCAGAGAGAGAAAGACGAAAAGTTCTCTTTGGTCTTTAGAAGGGATTCGCGAATACTCATTATGGTGCGATTTCTCGATGGAGTCATAAGTAGGAGCATAACCGTTGAACAAGTGATTGATGTCTTGACTCGACTGAGTTGGTCTTTATTAACTAAACCGCGAATTGTGTTAAATACAAGCTCGCGAGTCCTTGCGCTAACGCGAAACTGGGGATTGCATCACACATCAATGACCTCAGGCAAATGCTAGTGTTGCATCAGACAAATATCATTGGCTCCCAGAAGAGTCTCAGTCTATGCTATGGTCTTCCGACTCTTTGACTTCCTTCGATGGTTCATCCACTGCTTCTCGAACCATTCAACTACAGTGCTCATGGTTATCTCGTACGCTCGGGGGTCTGAGAGATTATGGTCCGCACCCTCGACGATGACCAGATCCTTTGGCTCGCCGGCGAGCTCGTAGAGGCGTTTGACTCCTGCGAGGTCAACACCCACATCATCGCTGCCATGGACAATCAGTAACGGGCATGGCGATATCTTGGAGACCTCGTTCATGGGATTGTTGACTCTGGCATCTTTCACCATCCCGCGAAGTAGGCGCGCTTGAGTCTTCGGGTCTTCGATGCCATGAATCTGAGCGGGGTCTGTCTGAACGATGTAATCGACCGAGGGGCGAATCATTGGTGACTGGGCGAACCAGAGCGTGTCATAGACTGGTGCCCGCAGGCAGAGCGCGTTGGCACGCCTATCCTCAGCCAGGGCACAGACTGCGACTGCGCCTCCAAAACTTGCAGCGTATACTCCGGACCATGAATCGACCGTCAGGTCCGACTCCAGCAGGTGTGAGATGGCTGCGCTGGCATCCTTGATCTCACCAGCAAGAGAGAATACTCCATCACTCTCTCTGAAGCCCCTGAAGTCGAAAGTCAGAACGGCAAAACCAGCCTCAGCAAGTCTTGTTGCGACACCGCTGACCTGGTCAGGTTCACCCGGAAGTCCATGGAACTTGCAGATACCTGGGAATGGTCCTTTTCCCTTTGGAAGGACGAATCTGCCCCTGATTGTTTCTCCTTCTGAGGTGAACTCGGTAGGAAGAATCTTCACCATGCTCCAATGACTCCTCTCCGCTTTTATAAAATGTTTCCCGAGAATAATCTTGGAAATGGCAGAATCGGATTTTCCGAAGCACTTATTGGCCGGTACTCCGTTCAGTCGGCGGTATTCCGCAGTTACATTGGAGGAGAGCCATTGTCGCGTCGAAAAGGCGTGTCCTTATTCATACTATGTCTGATTCTGTTGCTGGGTTCATTCATTTGGATGTATCCAGTCACTATAGAGGATGTTCAGAGCAAAGAGAATGCTACTGACATGATGACACTGTCGAGTTACACCCAACATGATCCTATTGACATAAGAAATGACACAGCATTGGCATTCTACGCCGTGTCTGGAACCGGGGACCCTGGCACACCCTACGTGTTGGAAGGATGGAATATAACGGCAGAGGCAGGCAATACGAGAGGTATTCTCATCTGGAGCACGACCAAGCATTTCGTTATTCGTGATTGTTGGCTGAGTGGAGGAGGATTCTCGTCATGCACTGGTATCGAGATCAATAGCGCTGCGACCGGTACCGCAGTGGTTGAGCGCATTCACTGCGAGTCGTTGAGTAAGGGGATATTGGTATCATATGCATCTGATGCAATCGTGAAAGACTGCTCGATCCAAAGGTGCATAGATGCAGTGCTAATTGATCACGCAGATAACAGCACAGTCTTCAACAATACGGCTTTCGAAAACGATGAATATGGAATGAGAATTATAGCAGGCGCCACTATCGTGGCGAACAACAGACTCTGGGCTAATGGGCATGGCATTGGCCTCTTTTATGCGTACAACGCACTCGTTGAGAACAACACCCTAATTGATGATGGCTTCTATGCCGACATGACTACCATTGCAGCGTATGAGACCATCAGTGAGAAGAACAATACTGTGAATGGACTGCCTCTTGCATTCCTAATCAGTGAGGAGGGAGCAATCTATGATGGAGGGATTGGTCAGGCAATTCTGATAAACTGCACCAAGATTCGACTCTCCGACCTGAATCTGAGCCATTCCGAGAATGGAGTCTTTATGCTATGGTGTACAGACTGCGAAATCCGTGACAGTCATCTTGATCACAACGATGACAGAGGGCTCTTTGCCGCTTATTCTGACGACATCGATATGGAGAACGTAACTGCATCTTTGAACGGAGCGGATGGCTGCTATTTCCCCTTTTGCACCAATCTCACACTCTTCAATCTCACTTTGACTCAGAACTTGTACTCTGGATTCTTGATACAGACTTCGAACTCTGTGAATATCACCGACTGTAACATAATAGAGAACGGGCGCGGCATTAAACTAGAAGGAGCAGGAACAGCATCTATTCAGAATAACAGATTTGTGAACAGCAGCTACTATGGTCTGGAGATCATGTTCTCCTGGAATATGACAGTCACAGACAATGACTTCACAGACGATGGAATAATGTGTCAGGCCTGGAGTATGGAGGCCTATTTCAAATACTCTGACAATATAACGGGCAATATGGTCAATGGCAAACCCCTAACGTTCTACAACTCGCTTCAAGATATCACGATCACCAGTCCGCACGGTCAAATCTTCCTCACTAATTGCAGTAATGTTGTACTCGCGTCTCTGGACTGCTCCCATACCGTCATTGGGATCAATATCGCGTTCAGTAATGGATGCAGCATCATCGATTCAGACTGCAGTTTCGCCAAACAGGTGGCCGTGAATGTCATGCATTCGAACTTCACACTTGTCCAGAACACTGTCTGTGATCACTCGTGGAGCTCGGGAATCAGTGTGGGAAACTCGGCCAGTACATCACTAGTCGAAAACCATTGTAGTGACAATTCCTATGGTATAATTTTCTCGAACTCACAAGATGGAGAACTCATGGGAAATATGGTCACGGGTAATCGTTACTACGGGCTCCTGCTCTCCTCTGCGAGAGATACCCTTGTCTACAACAACACCTGTGATTTCAATCTAGCATATGGCATGTATGTAGACACATCAGTGGAGTTGAGCATTTTCAACAATGTATTCAACTCGAATAGCGCTTATGGAATATACATCTTCGAGAGCTCAGAAATAATAGTGCATAGTAATGAGTGCAGACTAAACGCATATTTCGGCATATATGTGGAGTACTCGTCCGGCATTATCGCAGCGAATCAAGTTGTAGAGAATGGACAGGACGGACTCTACATCATCATGAGCGGACCATACTTGGTGAATTGGAACACAATCACAGCGAATGATGGATATGGAATTCGAATGGTACTAGTTTCGGACTCCATCCTTATGCATAACACCGTCGCGCTGAATGATGATTATGGTGCCTGTCTCTTATCCTGCGCAAACATATCCGTGCATCACAACTCCTTTGTGAGCAACAACGATGGCGGTCTCCAGGCATGCGATATCACTTCCTCCACACTCCTATGGTACGACCCAGGCACTGCTGAGGGGAACTACTGGTCAGACTGGAGCGGCGCTGGGCCATACTTCATAGATAGCGATGCAGGGAATTATGATCTCTATCCCTTGGGTGAGATAGACTCGGACTCAGATACTCTACCCGACTCGTGGGAGATTGCGAACGGACTCAATCCATTCTCCCCAGACTCAGACTCGGACTCACTCCCGGATGTCTGGGAAGTCATGTATGAACTGAATCCTCTTGCAAATGACACAGCAGGTGACCTTGATGATGATGGACTCTCAAATCTTGAGGAGTACATCCTTGGCCTGAATCCAGCTAGTGATGATTCTGACGGAGACCTCATGCCAGACCACTGGGAAGTACAGAACTACCTCAATCCGCTTTACAATGATGCAGGCTTCGATCCTGACAGCGACGATATATCGAACCTCTATGAATATCTGGGCGAAACAAACCCTCACGTCTATGATGGTCCATCCACAACGACGACGACTACAACGGGCACCACGACAACTCAGGCCTCTTGGGACATTCTTCCTCTCTTCTTAGCAGCCGTGGGCGGCTTCTCGGCAGCCATTGTCCTTGCGCTTCTCATCTGGATGAAGGCAGGTCCCAAGAAGGCAAGCTAGGAGAGTTACAGCCTAGGACTATGGGACTGCAAGACCGGCCTCTGCAGGCATCGCCAGAGCTGGAATAGGAGGGGTGTGCAGGAGGCATCTCTGCCTCCTATCTCCGTTTCACAATCGCATAGATTATGAGTACCAGTGCGGCACTCCCTATTCCTGAACCTAGTCCTATCAAGATGATTTGTATACTGCTAAGCACACCTTCAGTTAGAGTGGAGGAAGTCGTCGTTGTGCCGGTTGTGGTTGTAATGGTTTCTGTTGATTTCCACACAGTGATTGAGATTGATGTTGACAAATCGTTTCCGTAGATGTCGCAGACCGTGATGTATACCCAATATACTCCTGGATTAAGACTGACAATATTGCGGAGATGCCCCTGACTGTCAATTGAGAAGCGAGCAGTATCGTTCACTTGCCAGCTTGAGAGACCTGAGAAGTCAGATGCGGACAACTGATAGTCAAGAGGCTCATCCTCGAGTATCGTCTGATTCACAGGAGTCGTGGCCCAGACGGGTGCAGTCGTGTCACTCACAAGTACTAGGATACTACACGAGAGTGTGTTGCCAAGGGTATCGTTCACGAAGACTGTGATAGTATAGACACCTACTGCTAGCGGCGCAGTTTCAGTGATCAGTCCAGTGTTGTCTATCGAGAAGTATGTATCATCACCCAGCCACCAGTGGTCCAGTCCGCTGGAGTCTGTTGCGTTCAGGTCATAGCTGAACGCATCGCCGAACTCAAGATGCTGAGTTTCAGGTTCCTCTGTCCATCCAGGTGGTAGGACATCCTCCTCTGTGACAGTGATCCAGAGTACGTCTTCAAGTGCGTTTGCAGAAGAGTCTGCAATCACCATGGCAATGTAATAGGTGTCAGGAGCAAGAATCCCAATGCTGGTGAAGTGAGCTGTTGTCACAGGCCCCTCTGAGTCCAAGAGCATAGTGAAGTCAGTGCTGTTCTGAGACCATGTCGCGATACCTGAGATATCATAGGCTACGATGTCAAACTCTATCACCTGACCATACGGAACGACCTGATTTGAAGGCGGAAGCACATAGACTGGATTTAGAGTGTCATCTACTTGTAGCGTGACAGTTCCCGTCAGAGTGTTTCCGCTGGCGTCCTGAACATGCACCTCGATGAGATAGGTGCCTACAGCCAACTCCATTGTGTTTGTGATGACGCCCGCCTGAGTGATGGCAAAGGTGTATGGTGCATTCAGGCTCCAGAGAAGCG
>PRDH01000058.1 GCA_003345545.1 Candidatus Thorarchaeota archaeon | reverse complement strand
GTGTGCGGACCCTTTTTTTCAGTACCTTGAAACCGCTTAAGTTTTCTATTCGAAGGGAATCGATCGATGCCATGTCTTCAAGAAAACCGAGGTCAAGAGGTCCTCCTCTATATTCCTCAATGCGGATTTCTCTCAGATTTCGGCACTGTGTAATAAGAGACCTGTCCATGTTGTTGAGGACTGTCGGTGTTGTTGTGATGCTTGATATCATGGGCAATCTCAGAAGCTCTCTTGCTTGATCCGTTGTAATGATGTATAGATGGTCTTGATTGATTTGTGTGTGATTCATGTTGTTTTCCTTTTTCTGCGTCATCTCATACGTAACGTCGTACATACTTCATATAAAGTACGTGCGATAGGAGATGAAAAGAGGAGCATCGAGTCCTCCTCTTTTGCACTCTGAGTTCATGTTCCACTTGAATGAAGGTCACTCCATTCAACAACAACTACAGTTGATGGTATATAGGCAAGCATACGCAATAGAAGCGTAATACCCAGGCACCTCATACCTGTACTACCAGCCCCACCAAATATCATGCCTTCTGAAACTGATGCGGCAGACATGATGACCATGGTCGCCATTATGAGCCATGCCGAAGTAGATCTTCTGGATACGCGTGAGCAAACGAACTCCTCCGACTATATCAGCCGCGACTGGTGACTGAAGGGGCTATCAAGTATCATTATCCTACTTTCTCGGCACAATGATCTCTAGAAAGCTACTAAAATCTCGGACTGCTGCGCCGCCCACCCCTTTCGCAAGGCTTATATCAAAAAACATCTATCGTTTTGTTCGCGCCCCGAAGCAATCCTTAGTCCGCAAAAGGAACGAAAGCTTTATAAGCACATAAAAGAGTATATAAACCTAACGGCACTGAACGGGGATTGAACTGCATTCTATACAACATCTACGCCACCTCAACGCAACGACGGTTTCACAAGGCAAGGTCATGCGTATCTAATTATCGATTCCCCTACCAGAGGAGCTGAATGACCATGTCATCGCGCAGTGAAAGAAAACAACCAGAGCGATCTTCTAGAGGAGATACTGGTTTCACTTGCCCCGAGTGTGGAGGTAAGGAGGCAGTACAAGATCTCGAGAAGGGAGAACGAATCTGTGCATCGTGCGGTCTGGTTGTCTCAGAGCATCGGATAGACTCAGGTCCTGAATGGAGAGCCTTCACGAGTGATGAGAAGGACGCTCGCTCACGAGCTGGCGCCCCCACAAACTACGCGATACACGACAAGGGTCTCAGCACCATGATTGACTGGCGCGACCATGACTCGCAAGGAAAGCGATTCTCGGCGAAGAAGCGCTCAGAGATCTATCGTCTTCGTAAATGGCAGATACGAACTAGAGTTCATAGCTCGGTTGACAGAAATCTTGCCCAGGCAATGTCTGAGCTTGATCGACTGTCCTCACAACTGGGACTCAACAAGAGCATCAAGGAACTTGCTGCACTACTCTACAGAAAGCTGATTGTTCGACGACTTGCGCGCAGCAGGTCGATCGATGCGATGGTTGGAGCATCAATATACGCCGCATGCAGGCTGAGAAATGCGCCACGTTCTCTTGAGGAGATAGCGAGGCACTCACGAGTGAGCCGAAAGAAGATTGGACAGCACTACAGACTACTAGTGGAAAAACTGAGCCTGAAGATGCCCATCTCAGATCCGGCGAACTATGTGCCACGCTTCGTCACAGAGCTCGACTTACCAGGTATTGTTCAACAGAAAGTCATCGAGATCCTAGAAAAGGCAAAGGAGAACAGAACTCTTGTGACCGGGAGAGATCCACGAGGCCTGGCGGCTGCTGCCATTTACATAGCGAGCATTCTCACAGATCACCGTGTGACTCAGCGCGATATTGCCATGGCGGCAGGCGTGACCGAGGTCACCGTGAGGAATCGATACAAGGAACTCGTTCAGAAACTTAGCATCACAATGGCACCTTAACACAGACTGAGAGGAAGGATCGTAACTAGGAGTGAGGGTTCCCGGACCCTCAGGTCAATCCGGGTTGAAGGAGGGAAAAAGTGCAAGAATGGCAAGTAATTCATTAGATAAGAGAGAGGGACTAGGAGAAGTAGAAACTCTGAACGTCTCATGCCCCGAGTGTGGGGGAGTAGAGGTCGTCAGAGATAATGAGAAAGGAGAATTGATCTGTGCAAAGTGCGGGTTAGTGCTCAGCGACCACCGCATAGACTCAGGTCCTGAGTGGCGTGCATTCACGTCAGATGAACAAGACTCTCGCTCACGTACTGGTGCGCCCGAGAGTGCTTCGATTCACGATAAAGGGCTGAGCACGATCATTGACTGGCGTGACAGGGATGGAAGGGGAGTAGCTTTCAGTGCAAAACAGAGAGCGCAGATTTACCGGCTCCGCAAGTGGCAGATTCGAACCCGAGTACACAGCTCGCTTGATAGGAATTTGGCTCAGGCCATGACTGAGATTGACCGGTTATCATCGCAACTAGGTATGTCGCAGAGCTTGAAAGATGACGCAGCACGCATGTATCGGAAACTGATTGCGGGAAGACTCTGGCGAAGCCGAAGCATTGATGCAACTGCTGCAGCAGCTGTTTATGCTGCCTGCAGGCATCGGGGCTCACCCCGTTCGATTGAAGAGATAGCTCAGCATTCAAGGGAATCGAAGAAGAAGATTTCTGCGCACTATCGAATGCTCGTGACAAAGCTGAAGCTGCGGATGCCAATCTCGAGCCCGGCCATGTACGTTTCTAGGTTCATCTCGGAACTTAATCTGCCCACAGAGGTACAGCATACCACCATGGAAATCCTTGAGAGGGCAAGAGAAGTCCGCGGTCTTGTGACAGGTCGAGATCCAAGAGGCCTTGCAGCAGCTGCCATCTATGTGGCGGCAATCATGCATGATTGCAGGGTCACACAACGTGACATCTCGCGAGTGAGCGGGGTCACTGAGGTCACGATTCGAAACAGATACAAGGAACTCGTGGCTAGGCTGAGGTTGACCATACTTCCTGAAGCATTGGCAATAGCTGCATAGGCCGAAAAAGGCCTCGGATAACTGCAGCCGTTACATCTTTCTCACCGGTTCATTCAACTGATCAATCAGCCTATCTTTGCAGAAAGAGTGTGCTGTATGCCAGAGATATGAATGCGGATTCTCCCTGGACTCATGTGCTGTCGCTGGTAGCGGTTTCAGGAAACGAATATCTACTATCATATTCTAGATAGAAGTAGCTAGCAGTATTTGTTCTCCTTTTCCTTAATATACCCACCATTCCGTTAGGCCAGTTGATGGGCGTTTTTGCCTGTTTCAATGCGAAACACGAGACCTGACATGCATATGGTTTCGCTACGAATCTGAGTCGCAGGGTGCACCATAGAACTCTGTGAACGCAATGATAAACAAGAACAACTATCAAAAACATGCGAGCGTTCCTACCGGCCGGCCTCCGGAGCCCTGGAGCTATGTCGCAGTTACCTGCAACGTACCGACTGGCAGGCCTCCAGAGCCCTGGTAGAGAACACAGCAAGGCCTGCGATCCTGAATCAATCTTGGGATTCGCACGGCCTTCAATCTTTTTTCCTCGAATCATACTCAACAAAGCCTTTTTCATCCGCCTGACTATTGCATGGGTTATTAAAAGAAAATGCACACTACGACTAGGTCACCCACGACCCGTGGGATTCGATGGATGCAGGCGTTATGACAATTCCAGTTAAGGTATTCCAATCTAGTGGTGAGGTCATCCGATGTAATTTATCATATACAGAAGATGGACCAAAATTGATCAATACAGATGCTCCGGAATTGAAACTGCCTGTCGCTGAAGGCGAATTCTCAATTACAGATGAAGCACTCTGTAAATCGATATCGATGACACAGGATGACCGAGTTGAATTCGACGCGTCCTTATTCATGAGAAAGTTCCGAAGGAATTCGAGTGGCCAAGATGATCTTTATCCTCCAAGTACTGACAAATGGATAACACATCTATCACAGGAGGGAGTTGATGCTACTGTGGCAATTCAGAGAATCAAGAGCGATTCAAGGTATCTCCTGAGTGTTTTAGAGAATTCCACTGGCAATCTAATCCGACTTCACGCTATCCGTGACTTCGAAGTTTCAATCCTCCAACTAGAAACCGATTGGGAGTTCTATAATAGACTGTTCGTTAGTCAAAAAGCAGCTTCGATGGATGTGGCAATTACCGATTTGCTGGATGCGCCCGCACCGTCCTGGTCAGACTTAGGAAAGCTCACAGAAGGTGTGGACATTCCCAACCTTGAACGTCGAGGAACCATGGGTGACACTCTGGACCAGCTCGTGCCAAAGGTCTTTCCAGAGAAGACCAGACAAGAACTGATGGCATTTCTTGCGTGGACCATAGGGGCAAAGCTCCCGTCAGAAGACCCTTTGGACTTCCTGGCAGGAGTTAGCAGTAACCTCCTGTCAGGAGCGATTTTACCAAATCTTGTCTTTGGACACATTCAATGTCTAATTCAAGGGACCCCTCCACCCCAGTATGTGAGGATAATGGCCCTTGTTGATCGAGGCGATCCCAGGTCGGGCCTCGCGCCGAAAGCCGAGGAGATCGACAATGATCCTTGGGGGATAACATGGTTTAGGATAGTTGACACATTTCCTGTTCGCATAGCCAGGATGATCAGCCTGGCCCATTCTATGAATCTGAAGCAGGAGATACATACTGCTATCCCAATAACAAGGCAAGAAGCTAAAACATCTAGGGAAGCATGGCTTGACCGTTTCTCACTGATTAGATGTAGTCTCATCATGAGAGGATACATCCAGGATGCTAGGCTCGGACTTGTGAAGCTAGTCTATATCGGAGGAGCACACAGATGGCCGCACAAGCACCTTCAATACGCAGCCAGGCTTGGAAATCCCGGTCAGAAACCGCCCTACATCCAAGTCCTCGTAATGCCTAAGACAGCCTATGATAGAATTGTACGAACAAGACAGAACGTCATTCCAATTCGCTGGAGTGCGTCAAGGCTCAACTATGGACTGTATTTACCAAAGCATGAGTCTTGGAAGAATACGTCGATTCACATCGAGAACTCATTGTATGGTAGGAGAACAATCAAGCAAATGGACAGGGAATTCGGTCTGAAGAGCTTTGGAGAAGTAAGTCTGCCATCGAATGAAGATGCTAGAGTGCTAGATCTCATTTCATGGGGAATATACAACCAATCGCTCGAACTTGGTGAGTATGATAGCATGATACGTATGAGCAGGGAGTCATTGAAAGAAAAACTGGCCTCATTCATACAGAGAGGCATATTGCATCTGCAATACTTCCCCACAATTCAGGGACTTGCTTCGATTTGTCTTGAGATAAAAGCCGAGGTCCCTCAACTCTATTCCATTGCACGATCTACTTTGGTTCACCTTCCAACCACAACAGCAATGGTTTCTGAGAGTAGTAATTCGTGCATAATCATGGCAAGGGTGCCAGAGAAGAGAGCGTATGATATTCTTGTTAATCTACCTAGAAAGGCTAGCGAGTATGATGTCATTATTAAGGGTTACAGAGTCTCTGCATACGCCGGATACGTTAGCAACCTCTATCAAAGGCTATTGCTGCCTGATGGGACTTGGGATGATGATATAACTGGTTTTCTTAGTCAAATCAGGTCCTGAGATTATTCTCTCCATTCTCCCGGCATCGACTCGAGCACGTTCTTCATTTTCTTCCTCATGACGAACCCCACAATAGCCAGGATGCCTAGCCCGCCAAACATTGGTGTGGTCTGTGCATCCAACTGCAGTGTGAGAGTCTCGCGCACTATCGCAATCGCCATCGGAAGAACCCTCTCTGCAATGATAGGCAAGCCTGTGATGGTGACATTTAGCGAATAGGTGCCTTCAGCGAGAGGCACGAAATTGATGACAAAGAGCGAGTATGGACCTATCTCGATATTCCATGTGTCGACCCTAGAGCTAGTGGGGTCGAAGAGAACAGCTTCGAGAGATCCATTCCAGACAGAAAGCAGCCCAAGGATGCTCACCGAGACATCAACACTGCAGTTGTGTCCCACAAAGAGGTTACCCTTCGAATCAAGCGCAACCACAAGAACAGGAACGACCACCACAGTCAGATTGCCTATGCACGATGCCTGCGTGGCAGAGCCCGAGAATGTCACAACGATAGCATGAGACCCTGCCAAGAGACCTACAAGATTAGTGCTCACGATGCCACGACTACCTGTGACAAGAGATAGCTCCTGTTCAATTTCACCCTCCATTAACACTGTCAGTGTGACTGTGACTCCTGAGATACCTCCGAGAGCACCGTGCAGCGTTAGGGATACAGGTATCATCTCGCCGAATTCGGACTGGGATGGCGCAGCCAGAATTATCGAACTCTCATAAAGTACCCGAACATTGACCTCTAGTGAGGTCGCATTGAGGAATTCATCACCCTCGAAGACAAGAACGAGGCGATACTGACCGACAAGAGCCGGAGTCCAAGAAACCTCAGTTCCCATCAGAGAGGATTGAAGCAGTGTTCGTGTCGAAAGTGGATGCCCATAGATCTCACGGCCGAGTGGGTCATACAGACTCACCCAGACATCGGCTGCGTCCACAACCTCATTCAAGGAGTCCGTCAAGAGGAAATTGAGAGAATGAGGCTTGGAAGTCAGTCCAGGGAGGGTTTCTTCAGAGACAGCCAGACACGTGGTACTAGTGATGGCAAAACCGAATTGAGCGCTGCATCCTTGGCGCATGTCTGTTGCTAGCACGGTGACGCCGAGGACATAGTCGCCGGTAGGGAGTCCATAGATGTAGAAGTCCACCCAAGACTCATTCCACACAAGGCGACTTGAGAGGTCAACCAGTCCATCCGGACCATGGAGCTCAATAGTGACATCAAGTTCAGCTGGAGGAATTGGCACAGAGACCTCATCCTCTATCACAATCCGAGTTGCATTCTCCGTTGATCTGTCGAAGCGCCCCGAAATGGGTGATGTGGCATTGGTAGTACCGAGAACCAAGAACTGAAGCCCTGCGTTTGATGCGTGATAGTGATTCGTTCCACTGAAGGAAACAATGATTGCATAGATACCCATTCGTTCGATGGTAAGATTCAGAATGATCACATTTGTGTCAGTTTGAATTATACTCCCTTGTACAACAAGCCCAAGATTCTCTTCATGGATCTCATAATGAACCGTGAAGCCCTCGAGTGGAGTTCCTCCTGAATCTGCCAACAGGATGGAAAACGATACTGTTGTTTCGCCTGCAACAACATCACCAGAGGTCTCGAGCGAGAGGCTAATCGCCGTCCTGTACCTGACATTGATTGCAGCATCAGTGCTTGCAGGAAGATACACACCCAACCCACTGAAAGACGCAGCCAAAACCCAGACTCCTTCATCATCAATTGTGACACTCCACGACACATAGCCAGTCGAGTTCGTAGCCGGTACAATGGGACCTAGGGAACTAGTACCTGGACCATCAAGGTATAGGGTGATATTTCTCCCCACAAGCGGCATATTATTGTGATCAAGAAGTCCTGCCACAACCTCTAATATCTGTCCCACCTCGAGCTCGTATGTAGATACAATCAGCACCAGCTGGGTCGCAGAATAGACCGTATGTTGGGTCGTACTGCTGAATCCATGAACTGTGGTTGATCCTGACGAGCTCAAGACTACAGTATATAGACCCGCCATTGTGGGTGAGAAGTCCACAACAGCCAAGCCGTCCTCAATTGGGGCTGTTTCAGAATTAGTCCAGAGACCTAGCTTCACAATCTCTCCATAGGGATTGTACAGACTCACAGTGACTGTCGGACCGTCGAAAGTTCTGCCAAGGTCGTCTACTACATGAACTGTGATATTGGTGAGAGTGTTGACGCGCGGCGGCGTCGGCCGCAGAGATACCGTGATATTGCAGAACGTCTTGACAATGAGCTGCTCTTGGACATCACCGCCAATCAACAACTCATCCGCAATAGGGCCTGCATTCACGTGAAGGACTCCATGCGTTTCTGTCGCTGTATACATAACTGATGCCATACCTGAAGCGTTTGTCAAGCAATCAGCTGTCCACACAGGGACCAAGTCCATTCCAAGCACTTCAAAACGGATCATAACACCGCTTCTCGGAATAGCGGTATCTAGAATGTAAACAAGAACTGCTGAATCGAATAGGTCAATCTCACTAGGCGATAGAATGATAGAGCCACTGACGAGTTCCATTATGGATACTGCAGTGTCCATCGATGTTGTGAGGTAGTACATATTCCCTTGATGGACTAATGTGATTGTAGCAATGCCTCCCTGAGTCGGATACCAAGTGATTGTTGATGGACCCGCGCCCGACAGAAACTGGGCCTCGAAGACAATTGATCCTCCCTGTTCAATGCTCAATTGCACTGTCCTTCCCACGATGTCGTTGCCAAGGGCATCGGTGAGATTGACAAGGAACTCCATGGCCTCCCCAGAAATGCAACTTGGTTCATGAACTACGTCAATCAATGGCGTGACGAACACACGCTGTGCCACAGCATGAGTAGCTGAGGAGTTTAGACCATAACCACTGTATGAACCGCGAATGACGAAGTCCCCGACAGAATTGAAGGTCTGGGCAAGAGCACAATGACCTGTGCTATCAGTCACGCGAGTAACAGACCGAATGAGTGTTCCGTTACTCCAGGCAATTTCAATCTGAAGTATTGATGCGGCCAAGGGAGCACCTGAGAAGTCGCTAAGAGAACATGATATTCCAACTGTCGAGCCTTGTTCCACGGGTTGGCCAGGGATTATGATCAGGAGAGTTGTAGCAGACGATACTACACTGTTCGAACTTGCTGTAGCCTCGAGGAACCATCCCTGAGGCAAGAGCGTAGTTTCTGCTTGAAGGAGACCAGGAATGTCAAAATTCACCGTGATACTGACAAGCCCGTTGCCATCTGTCACGAAATCGCCATCAACTATCATCGTTGCATTCAGCGTAATCTGAACTCGAATAGTGACTCCTTGCACTGGTTGACTGTCATGATCCAGGATGGAAATCCCGATTGTATCACTCGTTGGTGCAACGGCATTCAACGGAATCTCGACATCAATAGCAGGAGTCTCGTACACATCCACTGCGACTGAAGATGATGCTTCCTGATACCAGGCCTGTCGCGCAGAAAGCACTGTGATTTCATTCACTCCTCTCTGAGATGGTGTCCACAGAAATGTGACAGAGCCGCTTGTTGTGGAAGACTGATTCGTGTATAGAATTGTGCCTCCGGGTCCACGCACAATCAATGAGATAGTGATGCCAGAGATAGGATTACCAAGATGATCAACTGTCGTTACGAGTATTGATTCTTGAAAGCCAATCTCTGATGATTTGACGATACTGGGAGTGAGTGCGACAGGAATGAGAACTTGAAAATCAATGATCTCAGTTGCGGCTGCCCTCGATATTGTTCCACTGTAGACTGCCTCAAATCTGTAAGGCCCTGCTGAGCCTGCTGTCCACTCAACAAACACATAGCCACCTGAGTCCGATGTGAGTACCTGCTCTACAAGCACTGTGGATGGCAACACTGTTATTCGCAGAAGAACGGGCTGTCCAGGCACAGGATTCAACACAAGATCATCAAGTTGTGCCCACAGCTGGAAAGTACCACCAATGGTCACCTCGTACTCGATTCCACCCAGTGCTAGCGAGCTTGATGACCACGACGTCAGAGAGTCTGATGCACTAGAGCCTTGGAGAAAACCGCTATCAGGATATTGAGCCTGGAGCAGATAGACACCATTCTGTGATAATGAAAACAGAATCGTAGCGTATCCTGTGGAGTTCGTCACATACCAGCTGTCGATGACAATGGCTGACGAGGGAGCTTGGACGAGTATATGTACTGGCTGCCCACTGAGAGCCTCACCTTGGGAGGTCTCTAGGAGGATTGATAGATTCACAGTCGAATACTGATTGAGCGTACCTCCATCAATCCAAGAAAGAACGGTCTCCTCACAGACACGAATACTCCCTTCCACTTGGCTACCATCCAGAGTGCCGTTCCCATCAAAGAGCAGCTTGAACGCGAAGTCACCCCTACCTTCTGGAATCCAGTGAAATGCATTGCCGCTGGTGCTGGAAATCAGCACATCAGTAAATACGATTGAATCAGTATCGTTTCTGATGACCACGCTCACCGCCTGACTTCCTATCAGGGTGTTGTTCTCAAGGTAATGTAATGACCATTCTATGCTGAGTTCGTCGCCAACCGCACCATCAGAGCTTGTCGGAGCGCTCAAATAGGTTGGATTTGGCTCTGCAATCACAACTTCTTCGCTGAGTATGAGGGACACACAGTATGGCACCTCAACTGTGACTGTGAGTGAATAGATGCCAGCATCAAAGTCAGTGGTAGGTACTGAGAATGCGAAAGGCGATGTTGTATCATAGTTCCATTGACGATATGTTGGTGGATTTCCCAAACGAATTGTTGTACGAGCAGGACCAGCGTCTAGGCCATCTAAGAGTGTCCATTGAATAGTTCCATTTAGGAATGCTCCCATTTTAACAACTGGAGCCGTCAACGTCACAGAACTCTGTAAGGTTCCCTCGAGAACAATCTCCAATGCAGCAAAGGCGCGAGAAGAGCCCCAATCGGAGATCATCAACGAAATGCCCCAAGGACCAAGATACTCTCTGTTTGCAGGTACCGGGAGCTGCAGAGTATCGCTGTTTCCGACGTCATTGAACAAGAGCGATTCATCGAATGCTCTGACTATGACGGAGTGAGTCTCTGACGAGGAGGTTATACTTATGGAGATACCAAGCACAGTGCCAAGTTCTGCTGTCGGATCAGCGCTCGCAGTGAATGAAGAACCAGGAATGTCATCGAGAAGACATCGAAGTCCCAGGATGGACACCATCTTGAGCACACTCATTGTGTAGACAGGCTGCCAGAGTATGGTTGCATTGAACCATCCATCGTTAAAGTGAAACGACTTCAGCGCATCGAGGACAAGGGATGTGTCCACGGACTCAAGCCCTGCGGAGAAGCCCGAAGTCTGCAAAAGGGACAGTGTAGCAACATCCCAGCTCAAAGCCAGGAGATCAGAGTACTGTAGACGCGCGGCTACACTGGCTGCAATCTCAGCAGCCATGACAGGAGTGACAATTCCCAAACGAATGGCAGCACGTGTCGACAGATAGTCGATTGCATGTTGAGAATCAGCGAATGGTTTGATAGTCCACCCAGTAGTACTCCACGAACCAGTGCCATACGTCGAGAGAATGGCCGTCTCCAAGGCCGCTCTATAGGGGATCGTGTCAAGCTCATCCAAAACATAGAGAGTTTCCACAGCTGCAGCTGAGTGCTGCATGTGAGCTGTGCCTGCGAGCGACGTTGGTCTGTAGTGTCCAGTGGTATATTGACTCTGCGAGAGATATAGGAGGATGTCTGAAACAACAGTTGAACCAGGTTCTATGCCAAGAGAACGAGCTGCAGAAACTCCGAAGTATTGTATCCAGATACTCTTAGTCCTATACTGGTTTGCACCATACTCAGGTGAACTCATGGTGGTGAGGTTCTCCCAAAACGGATAGACAGTGAACGTGGATGGCTCGGCAAAATAGGAGATGTAGTTTCGGGCTAGGTCAAGGTCCACGCTCTGAGATGCATGTACCAACCTACTTGCTTCGAGAAGCCAGCTTGTCCACATGAGCGAGGACAGAGGGGCCATGGGTTCAAACGCCACATCGGTCATGATTGAATCGACAAAAACAACAGCTCCGGCCGCAAGAGGACCTGAGGTCTCTCCAAGCGCCCTGAGGCAGGTGCCCACTCGAGAGGTCTCGCGTGTCTTGCCGACAAGATCAGACGCAGCAGTCTTTAAACCGAAACCACCTGATACAAGCTGGTTACTTGTGAACCAGCCTAGTCCAGAGGTCCTGTTCAGCCCGCTCAGAGTGCCGAGCATCTGCATGCTTGTCAAAGCCGAAGCTGTGCCAGTCACGACCTCCTCATCAAGGCCTACTGAATTCCTGAATGAGCCGTCGCCATTTGAGGTTCTGGTCAGAATCCAGCTTGTCAACTTTGAAGGATCTGTGTGCGCCTTCCCGAGGAAGAATAGAGACCTCAGATACTCTGTCGCGTAGTTGTTCAACGGGGAGGTGCTCGCGGGATTCGAACCTATTGCACCCCAGAAATCAGGAACTGAGGTCTTTGACCCGTCAATGACCAAGGACCGTAGCCAGAGCTCCAGCTGGTCCGTATCGATGCTGGAGAGACGTTCTGAAGCCCATAGTGATTCGGTGACGTGATAGGTTGTGGTAACATAGTTCTCGAATCCTCCATCCGGACTCTGTCGTGTCCTCAGGTATGCAACAATCTCACTGACAGCGAAAGAAGCAGTGAGACTCATTTCGCTTACAAGCCATAGGCCTTGAGCTGTGCTCCTGCAGTCAACAACGGCATCTGTAACTGATGTCATGAAGCCTGTTTCTGAGCCATAGTCCACAAGAAGACTCGTAAGGATGCCTTGAACCATCGGTGCGTTTGTCAACACCCAGTTCTCCCACAAAGAACCCCCAAGGAGAGCCTCCATTGTATGCACTGCAAAATACGTAGACGAAATCGTGGGCTCATGCGTGTATCTCATCCCTCCTGCAAGAAGAGCACCCTGCTTGGTCTGAAGCCCTGATAGAACGGATGCCGTTGAAGACTCACGTATCGCAGTACAGAATGCAATGACGTTCACGAGAAGTCCTGCTCCGGTCGATGTCAAGAGATCAGGAGTTTCTGGTGCGAACAGGAAGACATCGAGCGGCCATGAGTCATGTCTGAGAGCAGCGATAGTCGAGGAGTCTGCGCTCAGAGTAAGATTCACGAGTCGTGACATCTCAGTTTGAGATTCATCTATTGGAAGGACTAGTCCGTTCTCAAATGTGAGAGGCAAGCCAACCGTAAGAGACTCAGGCTGTGATAGGAAGACCGCTCCAGAGTACGCGGGCGAGTCGAGTAGTATCGTTTCAGCTGGAGCGGTCAGAGAGGGTGAACCCCGGCCCGAGTATCTGTGCAATAGCCAGGCCGAACGTCCGGTAAGTATCAGAGATGTATCTTCGCGGATGAGCAAGTCAATCAGAGCCTGTGGAACTAGATCTCCGCTGTAGGATCCAAGGCTTCCATCAAGAAGAATTGCAGGCGTGCCCGATATCATAGAGGGATTCAATAGAACATCATCAATCCTCAGTGGCACGTTTGCCACTCCCTTGGAACTCAATAGCTGAGACCATGCATCTCCTCGGCCAGGCACATCGCCCGAAGTGAGTTCTAAGACAATGTAAGGATTGCTTTGAAGTGTGATACCAATGTCAGCAGCGCCCAAATCAGTATCCCGCACATCAAACTGATTTTCTGCTGTAATGCCAGTTGGAACTATGACTGGGTCCGTCGGAATAGCAAACAAAATAATGCATGCGAATAAGGAGAAGATGATTGCTCGTTTTATCATAGGATATCCACTCCAGATTCTTCGAGCTTGATGAGAGGGTGTCCGACGGGTCGACCTTCTAGGAAAAGACGGGTCAGGAATTGCATCAAGATGCAGGTCCAGCGTGGTAGAAAGCGGTGTGGTTCGTCGGGGAAAGGATCGACCCGGGACATGATTAATCGATTGTTTCGTATAGGACTCATACTCCAACCCCCACGAATGAATAGAAGACTGCAAGAATAACGACAGCAATAATGAGTTCAGCAATGCCTCTTCGGGGATGACCATGCAGCGCAGCTCCGAGCAGGGATACATCGCCTCCGCGAAGTGAGCTGTTGAAAAGCACTGCGAGTGCCAAGTACCAACAAAGTAGCTGAAGAGGAGCACCAGCAACGAATACCACCGGAAGAACAAGCAGTGAGAATCCAATGAAGATAGATGCAACTGTGCTGACATAGAGGGCAGAAATGAGAATAGCCACGCGCGGAGGAGAATCGACCTTCAAAAAGAGGTTGAGCTCAGCGTATGTGCTTCCGGCACCGACGCCATTCAGGTCAATCTTGAAGAGTGAACACACTACATATCGAACTGCAGTGTTCACAATGCTGCCCGGAAGAAACACGATGGTAACAGCTGATAGGAGAGCATTCCTAGTCCAGGACTTGAACGCTCTCTTGTTTCCTGAGAAGAGAAGGAAGGAACGAATCAGGGTGGCAATCACTACTACCAATGGCGTGATCTTCACAGAGAAGAGTAGGTTCGCAGTCATTAGTGTAAGAAGATCAGCCTGCAAAGCAACTCCTCCTTTGCTCGATGGGCAGATGGTCATGCATATCGAATGTGCTGTACATTATTCTCTCACATTGTAACAAGGAGTCTTGGACTCAAAGCATTGTCCAAGTCTTTAGAAATCGAACATCAGCTCGTATAGAATCAAATAGGCAATTTTGACTCATTTCTGCAGCCAAAAAAGAAGAATGATTCCTTTAAATGCGTCAATAAGGGCTATAGTGCCCTCTTGTTCTTTCTCAAGGTACCAAACTGCATTTCTGCGGCTTCGAATCTGTTTGTTTCATAGAGCTTTCCTGTGGTATCTTCGAGAAGAATTCCAAGCTCGTGACATACTGACTCGAGAACACGCAAGGCTGTGGACGTCCATCTGGATATATCAAGTTCTCCGGGAGCCAGAATGGAGCGTAAGAGCCTCCTAAAGCCTTCACGTTGTGATGATGTCAGAACACGAGCCAACACATTCAGGACTATCTTTCTGTCACCTGTCCCAGAATCCCCGCACAGAATGAGAAGTCGTTGTGCAGCCTCATATGTGTTCAGAGCCTCTAGTGCCTTGAGAGCTGAGAACCAACACTCCTGGTCCTCAGAATGAAGCAGGTAGTCACAAAAGACAATGACGCCGGGATCCCTTCGACTAGCGAGTTCAAGGAGAGCGGGCTCCCGCAAGATAATATTCAGTGTGTGATTCTTGGTGATATCCCATAGGCTCTCGGTCAAGGTATCGGTAAGAGTCGATTCTGAGAAGTCAGCCACTGATTCCCGAGCGACAAGTGTAAGTTGATTCTGCTTCATATCAATTGGTCTGAATTGACATTAATAAGCACGTAAATTCCCAGAGAGAGCCACTAGCCGCTATTTACAAAAGCGTACATGTGTCTCAAGGGCGACACAGAGAACGAAAACGGATGACAGATGGAAGCTTGACTGAGAAAAGGCAAAACTACTTGGAATGGATGAAGAGAAGCAGACGGACTTCTGATCTCAATACACTCCGGCACATAGTCCTGGACTCATCGTCCTGGAAAACGGACTCAGGCAGACTAGATGAAACGCTGTTCGAGAAGACCTTCTGTCTGTCGCCTCTCCCTAACCGTGCAGTCACGCCAATGTTGCTCAATAAAGCTCTCAACTATGAAAGGGTCATAGATGAGATAACAACTCGAATGAGACCACTCAAGCCCATAGGAGAAACCCTCAGAGAACAAGTCAAGTCACTATTGCCCAAGACCTTTGGAAGAAAGGCCAAGGAGGTGAAGGAAGAAGAGAATACAGATGAGGAAGCAGTTTCGGAAGTGGCAGAGGAGAACGAGGAGTCAGAAGAGGCCGAATCGCTCACGTATGCCCTCAGCAGGATTGTCACAGAGCATGTGCCAAGGGCAGCAGAATGGTCAGTAGTGATGCCGGGCCTGGATTCCTTGTCAGCTGCAATCCTCAGCATTTACTTCATCTCTCGGATAGTCGATCAGAGCGTTCCGTGGCTATACAGTCTGTGGGTCTATATGATGGAAGAGGTCAAGATTGATGCCCTCGATCGTGCACTAGGTGTCTATTCCGGCAAGTTCTCGTGGGATGATCTCGCTACAAGACTAAGACAAGCTAAGGAACTGATCAATGAAGCCCTCGGTCAAGATCCGAAACTAGATGGTTCCATAGCGCAACCAGATCCTCTCTCCAGAAAGATGAACGAGTGGCATCGGAGAATCGAATCCAGAAACTCTGACAGCAAGAAGCTGAGGACGGCTCTCAGGAGAGAGATCTCTGATGAGCTGGCGATGCTGAAGGGTTTCAGTGTACATCTCCAAGAAGAGATCGATGTTCGTTCTGTGTCAGCTACTCGTTTGGATGTCCTGGCGCTCAGACCTGATGGACCAGTAGCTAACAAATACGAGAAGCTCCTGCAACTATTCCGTCGAGAGATCAACTTACTGCAATACGCGCCTCTCACGAAGCTTTGCATGAATCTCAGCAAACGAAATACTTCCGGAAACCTAAACGCCAACGAGCTTGAGCAAGTGTCTCAGTTCAGAGGACGCACAGCTTATTATGCACTACAAAAGCTTGAGCACTTTCTGCATGAGCGATACATTCCGTCTCTTCGAAAGCTCGGACTTCGGTTTAGGTACATATTCACGCCTCTTCAGAGGTCAGAGATACTCAACGACGGGCTTGTTGAGCGGATGGTCTTGACAGAACAGAAAGTCCGTGGCTGCGCCGTATATGTTGAACCGTCCCAGACCAAAGGGCCTGATGTCAGTTCTCTATCTGGGGGATCGTATGAATCAGTCGTTGAGGATGAAATCATATCGATGAATCTGGACTACTTCGATATGCAGACTGGTAAGTGGAATCTCGAGAATATTGGAGACACTGATTCAGCCAAGAAGAAGAGAAAGAAGAGAATTATTGAGTACTCTACATTGCATATAGATAGCAAACCGTTTTCGTTGACAGAAAGGCAGACAGAGCTTCTCAGTATTCTGTGGAGATTCGAGGGTTCCAAAACGCAGCGGAGATGGCTGCTTGACCAAGTAGACTTCCCGATTCGGACGGCTAATAGACTGCTTCATCAGATGATGCATGACTATGTGCTGAATCGAGTCTACTTTCCAGCACTGGAATTCTGTGGGCTTCCTGATGGATTGATGGCAGTTGCGAACTGCTACGACAGAAGGTCAAGAGATTCTCTCATCGATGATGTGACTGGACGACTTCCCTTCGTTAGGCTGCTGGTCGGAAACTCAAATGACGTAGTAGCTCATATACAGGTGCCCGCGAAGAAGAATGATCATGTTGCGGGGATACTCCGTGATATCATGGGGGAGGCATCAGACAGCTCCTTCACTGCGCGACTCAAGTCTTCGCAGACCTATAGGATGTCAGTCCTTCATCAGATAAGAGATAGGGACAGCCAGAGCTGGAAAGACATCTGGTCAACACAGAGGAGATTCTAGAGCCATTGCTCCAATGTTGACTGCCTGTTGCTAAAACCTCGCCATAGGGTAACTATCTTGCTGGCGATAGTCTCTGCTCGTTCCGAGGACATGATAGTCTCAAGGGATCTAATGACCTTGGACACAAGCGGAGGGTTCAGTTTCAGACACAAATCTTTGGCGGACATATAGGAAGCCTCATCAAATACCTCCCTCGCCTCGATGAACTCAGTCCGCTCTGTATGGGAGTAGCCATGAGCCTTGAGCAATCTTTCGAGACCTCCATATCGCCGAAGAAGGACCGTTCCACGTTTCACTCCAATACCCCTAACACCCTTCTTATGAAAATCACATCCTGACACGACCGCAAGATCTCGTAGGAGCTCGATGTCGAGGCCAAGATGTTTCTCAAATTCGGTCAATGCAACAGAGAGAATGCGACCTGATGAGAGCTGCATTTGTTTCGTGACATGAGGGCTCCCAAAGAGCAGAGCATCAGCATCATTTGACACAACTGTCCTTACAGCTCCATCCCTACAGAGAACCGCTGCAAACATCTCTGCTTCAGAAGGCGCTGTAAGCATCGGAACGCCCACAATACTCCCAAGGTCTTTCAAATGCGCAGCAGCAAAATACGCTCTGAGCGCAGGACTTCCCCATAGCTCAGCAGACATCTCTTCGTTAAAGGGATCTCCTTCCTGTTGGAATGTTCTGTAGAAACCTGAAGCCTTCTCAACTAGTTCGGGATTCGGATTGCGTTTCTGTAATTCCGGAGGACCATCAAAGATGAAGACGGGAAGAACGTGAACACCCAATGCAACTTTGAGGAGGCTAAGAAACAAACCAACGTGATTCAGGGGTATTCTGCCCTCTTGCTTACCATTCTCACGCATCACGACAAGTCTTCGAGTGACATAGTTTGGAACATCTATGGCAATCGCTCCAGGAGTGATGAAGGATGCTGAGATCCACTTCCACGGAATGACATCATCGCCCCAGTTCTTCACACCCATGGAACTCACCTGATGCTTCTGATTCCCTTCGGTCCAGCTTTGACTATAACGCCAAGAGCTGCTGTCGGAGATGAGCTTCGTTCAATCAGTATACGAACGAGCTCTTCGCCTTGACGCAATCTATCGACAAGCACCACGCTGTCGACTGCATGCGAGAGAATATTCCCGCCAATGGGAGTTGGCTCCCCAGATGTCCAGTCTTGCGATGAATGGTCAGTAATCATGACATGAGAATTCAGGTAATTGTTTGCGTGTCGAATGGCATCCAGGGTGCCAAAGAGTGTTCTCTGACGGCCGATGCTGCCGGGAGCTCCTGATAGGTTCAGGGCGCCAGTGATACTATCAAGAACGATTAAGGAAATGTTGCCCATATCATAGAGTAGTTGAACCTTCTCAACAACGTCATCCAATCCGAAGACCTGCCCCACAACGATTCTCTTCAGTAGTTCTGCTGACTCTTTCTTTGAATCGCAGAGTGCTCGAATGAGCGCTGGGCAATAGTTCGTTCCTGAGTCCAAGAATGCACAACTTGCGTTTTCAATTCTGGCAGCAGAAACCGCTATTGTGTGAGCGAGTATGCTGAGCGGCGCACGTTCTCGTCCGTGAAAGAGACTAACCTGCTGAGGAAGAAACAACTTCCCTATGGTATCATTCAATATTCTGGGATGTAGTCGGAACAGCGATTCGGTTGCTGTCGCAAGTGACTCAAGTGGTGCTCTCAATTGACTTTTCGACCTCCTCAAGATGTGAGTACTCTCGATTTAGTAGGATATCAGCTTCACATCCTCGCTTGAGGCGTTCGACGTTCATTCCTGACACCTCCGGGGCGGGAATCAGTATGCCAAGCCCGAGGGGTGAAGGAAAGACCGTCATACGCGATGGCGCCTGAACAAGGAGACTGCTGATTGTCTTCTCGTCACGTGTAAGCCGGTAGTCCTCGAACTTCAGACCATTCCGAGAATCAAGTATGGGGACCATCTGCACAGCCTCAGCAAGCAATGGTGACGCAGGACCCTTTACTCCGATGCTGGAGTCCTTCAGGAGTTTCATGACTTGTTCACATCGCATAGGATCATTTTCATCAGCGATGAATATGACATCACAGTCTTCGTAATGTGTGAATGAAACTGGCAAGAGCGGGCGTTCTCGTAGCAACTGAACAATCCTTTCTCTGCTGCCTTCCTCCAGAATCACCACAGTATTGAACGAATTCATCTTGAAGGAAGTCCCATCGCCCAAAGGGACTTGCCTATTGGGCAGCCCATGGTGGCCGTTCTGCGAGTGACTGAGTGACTGCATGACTTGCTTCCAGTATATGCCTAGCTTCTGCTTACGAGATATCGATGATATCACGCACACCGCTCCACTTGCCAGAAACGATACAATCAGACCGTAGGGAAGAGCTATCAGGAAGACAGTGAAAGCAAGATAACCAGTGATAGCATAAGCTAGCGCTGTCATGAGAATGAACCCGCGAGACTCATAGGCAACATGATTGGTGAGTGTCTGAATGACTATTGTCAACACAGCTATAGCAAGAAGTGGTACGAAGTCGCCAAGTCGAAATGCTAGTACTACAGAAGCCACCGACGCCAGCAATTCTGCGCCGGCAGCGATAACGATCGCTCCGCCCACGACAAGCACGATCATCTTCGTCAGAACATTACCAAACAAGTTCATTCACCCCTCCTGATGCAGTCGGCAGAACCATTTGTGGTATGACTTCAATCACCCCTCGACTATCCATCCGCATCGAAGCAAGTTCTTTCATTCCGTTCTCGGAGAATCTTGATACCTGCGAATGAGGACTGCCCGTGTTGCGAGTAATGCAGAGATCATGGTCGGCCCACCTTGATATCGAGTTGTGATGGACTGCGCGATTAGTTGAGTCCGGCATCATGCGGCTCTCGCTAGTGATGATGAAATCGATGTTGTTTTGACTCACAATACCTGTCAGCGTCGGTAATACGTCCTCGATAATCTCACGACCCCATAGGATTGGATTATCGCGAGCCAGGTCAAGGACTCGTGTGATTGGGTCAATGATAACTAGAGAAACACCAGCAATCGCGCTAGGTAGTCCTTCAATAAGCGTACATAGCTCTGCCTGATCCTCAGTGAATGTGACTGTGATGTTCTCCATTTTGCCGCCTGAAGCGACTGCATTCTTCTTGAGATGAGACACGAAACTCTTCTTCGCATCAGTATTGATCCATTCAACCCGATGATTCTTGGAAACATCGCAGGCAAGCGCAACAGCGAAAAGTGTCTTGCCCGATCCTGCATCTCCCCACAGGTGAATCAAGCCTCCAAGACCGAGCGCGTACATCAGCGGTCCATTAGACACCAGCAGATTCACGCTCCTCGCTAGCTTCACTGCCTGATTCTGTATACTCAAAGTCCTCAATTAGAAGAAGCTGCCCTGGTTCAGCAGGTTTACTCTTCCGTTTCTTCATTCTCCCAGTAATAATGTCAGTAGCGACAATGGTCACTTCCTCGGTCGGGTCAGATATCTTTGTACCAGAATCGACCGGAGCATCTGGTTCACTTTCTGGAGATACCTCAACAGAGGCTTGTCGAATCTGATCATGAAGTTCGTCATCCTCAGTGAGGCTATCGGAGTGCTCGAGAGGTGCTGCTTCTTCCGGTCGCGGCTCGTCGCGCACGCCCTTTTCATCAATCTTTGCCCTTGACGCAAGGGTAGGCTTCTCGGCACTCCCAGTCTCTTTGTCTATCTCATCCACAGTTTCTTTGAGTGCTACCATGTTGAGACGGTCATCCAAGGCTTCTTTGATACTGGGTCTGAGTGCCCCAATGTCATAGAGGGCGTTGTTCAACTCTGTCAAATGTGCAGCTGCTTCGCCGAATGTTATTCGTTTAGTCAGGTGTCCTGTGAGGCCGACATATGCGAGCGCAAGACTCACCTCCTCTATGTTTCCGCCTAGATGCTCGAATAGCCCTATGAAATGGCGCAGGCCATCGTCTCCGCGAATCACAGGAGATGCGTCAGAGGGGTGGGGAGCCAATCTGACACATTCATCAAGAATAGAACAAGCAACACTGACTGCTGCATCAACGTCCCCTTTGGCAATGGCCGTACCCACAGCGGCCACAAGAGGCGAAACAATGAAGTTGAGGTCGGCAATGAGTTGAAGCCTATCCTTGTTTTCCATAATAGAGCACCTTATTCGAGCGGAGTCGCCTAATTCGCGAAGTTGCTCCTGTTCTCTGATCAGTCTTTCCTGAAATGCCGAAATGCAGGCTCTCGAGGAGTGTAGCAGCCAGCCGCTCACTATACCAGACGCCAGGCTTACTAGTGCAGGCATGATGAACGAACCTGAACCTGCAAGGAGCACAGCGAATGATGTCGATAGACCTATCATGAGAGAGATCAGAGCAAGGATACCAAACCAGCCCTTTGCCAAACCCATTTCAAGAAGCTGCCACTTTTCACTCCCAACGCTCTTCTTCAAATCTGAGAGCTTCAAACGGGAATCACTCTGACTAATGAGAGCGAACTGGTCAGCAGTGACTATTCTGCCGGTATCTGTAAGCCAGGAGAGGTCGAACGTAGGCTTTGCATTCTCAACGATGACATACACGGTCCGAGTTTCATGCATCAGAGACAGAGACCCATGTGACGCGCCCTGCAACAACGGCAGTCGTAGGTGACCCCACGGAGTCAAAACTGCATGTTCATGAAAGAGTTCACCCAGTCCAACATCATTCAGAACCTTGTCGAGGTCTCGACTTATGGTTTCCAGGACTGCAGCTCGGATGGCAAGCCCACCCTTTCCAAATGTAGCTCTTCGCAAGTCCAAGGCATATACGACGTCGACGTGCACGCCTCGAGTTCCCGGAACAGACCCCAGTTTGACCCCTACTGTCAATCCATTTGGATAGTCCGTGGTGATATGACCGGTGAGTTTCAGAGTTTCCAAAACGCCAGTATTATTGGAACTCTGGGTCGTTCCTTTTTCCGTTGTTTCTTCATCAACCTCATTCGTTCTAATCAAACGAGTTTCCAATACTGTTAGTCCTCCTCTACATTGTTTGTCAGTCGTCGATCTAACGCCTCACAAAGGCCCTTGGCTATCTCAGTTGCTTTCTCAAGACCTCCCAAATCTGCTAAGGCAGAAATGGCGTGGAGAAGCCACCTAGAAGTGTCCAGCAAGCCATAAACATCGCCGATGCCTAGCTCAAACTGGTGCGCCAAGTCTTCTATCGAGGTTTCGGTCGTCACAAGATAGCTGATCAAATTATCAAATCCGTCACCGAGTGACATCCCTGTTTCAATTGAAACAACGTGCCTCAAGAGCCATAAGAGCGACTCAACGTCATCAGTCGAAGGGAGCATTGCAAGGGTTTCTCGAACTGTGGGGATCCGTAGATAGAGCCTGCTCACGGCCCGACCAAGACGTGTAGGTCTAATCTTGCCATTGATATCACCCTCGACGAGCCCAAGGCGTATCAGCAGACCCAGAGGGCTCGATTCAGAGAGTGAGAGAGGAATGACGTAATCAGCCAGATTGCCCAGGTCTCTGGCAGCAGCCATTCCTAGGGTCACTAGATGATAGCACAGAATGCCGCTCTCTGACAAGGGTGAGCCACACGAGCACATTGGACCTTCAACAACGCCCGATGATGAAAGACGTACCGAGAAGCGACAGGTGAATTGCCCCCCATCAAGCATCGTAACAATCCCGCCAATTACTGTCTCGTTCTTCTCACGAAGTGACGTCTTGCCAAGTAAGTCCTTGCGGGCAGTCTGAATGGTTTCAAGGAGGGCATGCTGCTCCAAGACCGAAGCCGCCGAGATTTCACCCAACTGCAGAACCCTCATGGGAGCCTTTGAGTCTCGAATTGCACAGAAGACCAAAAAGGATTCACCAAGCAAGCCATTCTCGACATCTTCAATCGATGCTGGGGAAATCATATCGAGAGCAACAAGAAGCTGTTCAGCAAGAGTGTCTGGGTGGGCAAGTGCGCTGTTGATACGATCATATCTGGGAGATAGAACTTCCTTTCCTGAAGTCGCATCTTCAGTGACTTCGAAGTACCGGCGTTTTGCCTCCTCACTCTCACCGGTGCTGCTTCCAATGATGATTCCGAATCCTATCTTGTCATGAGTAGGACGACCTGCCCTCCCCAGCATCTGATGGACCGTATTTGCTGACAGGAATCTTCTATGGTCAGCAGGAGACTTGAAGTTGGAGAGTATCACGGTTCTTGCTGGCAGGTCCATTCCGGCTGACAATGTTGTCGTGGCACAAATGACGCGGACCAATCCTTCATCGAACAATCGCTCAACAATTCGCCGACCATTGAAGCCGAGACCTGCATGATGAAATGCGACGCCATTGTGTAGAAGGGTCTTAAGATCTGACGAGAGGGGCACATACCAATTCTCAACTGAGTTCAACTCGTGATCAAGGCGCGTCTTCTCATCAGAAGTGAACTGGCGCCCCACATCATCGGCGAGTCGTCTAGCCTCCGCTTCAGCTTCCCGACGAGTCCTGTGAAAGATGATTGCCTGTCCATTCGCTTGAACGGTGGTCATCACCAAGTGCCTGATCGTGAGAACCTTGTCACTAGCTGTGATTACTCGATACACAAGAGGAACAGGGCGTTCGTCTGAGATTACAAGACGACATCCCAGCCACTCAGCAAGTTCCTCGGGAGCACCTGTTGTGGCGGATAGTGCCACAATCTGAAGGTCTTGAATGCTTCGCTTTGCCCGAATAATGAAGCTCTCAAGACGAGCTCCTCGGCCAGTTTCAGAGAGCGTTTGAATTTCATCGATGACAATCGTGCCAACCTCCGAGAGACAACTACTTCTGCTTCGCAAGAGTGAATCTGCACGTTCGTACGTCGTGACGATGATATCATTCGCAGCGAGCCCATCTCCATTGTCTTGAAAATCACCTGTGCTCAGTCCGATGGAGATGCCCAAGTGCTCGTATCTTTCTCTCATCGTTCTGAATACCTGAACTGCAAGAGCTCGTAATGGCACGAGAAACAGTCCTTTCTTTCCGGAGGCAGCTGCTCTCAGAAGTGCAATCTCACCGCATAATGTCTTGCCAGAGCCTGTTGGAGAGGAGACCATGATGCTCTCTCCCTCCAAGAGACCTCTGTTGATTGCCTCGGTCTGAATACCCCGGGGTTTCATCCCAGCCTGACTGAGTAGTTTTGTGACTTGTGAGGTCACATCCGAAATCACATTCATACAATTGCGCCCTCCATACCCTCAGTCTGACGAAGTGCCATGCTTCCTTTCATCGTGATTCTGTAGTTTGTATACGATACCCCACTGTGGACCTCATGACCGCGGAGAATCATGCTGGCGTGCTCAAGCCTCGCAAGGACAGCCTCTACGTCAGGATCATTCTCTGAACCACTAGCCACTATGAATCGACGTACAGCCTCCTGAGTCAACGGTTCGTATCTCTCAAGTAACTTCAGGACCCTGATAGCAAGAATAGTACTGCCCGCAGAAACTCTATCAAGCAAAGGCCCTTGATTCGGTGCTGTGCTCGTGTCCTCAGATGATAGCAGGGTGCCAATCCGTTCGGAGTCCTGCTCTGTATCACTCTCCGGTGTCAGTTCTGGAGCTGGGTCGAGTCTAATAGGTTGACAACTCTCAGTCCCATCATGCACAAGGAGCGCAGTGTCATCTTCCATTACTCGAAGATATGACGATTCTCTCGGAGAGATACGGGCTTTAGTATGCAAGGGAGTCGTAATCACATTCAGGCCCAATATGTCGGAAGCCATACTGATGTCTGCTGCCTCGCGCAGCCTTAGTGACACGCACGAAGCCAAAACACCGATAGCTCCTGCAGCCATGTCTGCAGGATGCTCCAATGCTACTACGACTGGACCTCTCTTCTTCATGTTTTCAAGAAGACGCTCACTAAGCGAGTCGTGCTTCATGAAGGTTCGATTCCTCACTCGCATGTTCTCCGGTCCATCAAGAATCACCACTAGATTGGGGTCCGGGCGCAGGCCAGCCAGCTTGATTGAAATCACATTCCAAGCAAAGTGCTCGAGAGATGCAGAGCCCAGAAGAACTCTCACAACAGTCAGCGTAGATTCTGTGAGTCTAGAAGTGGGAACTGTCTGAGTGCCATAGAATGCCTTGGCGGCAGAGCCTTGATGCAATGAACGAACTGCCTCCATTCCAGTCTTCGACTTGTTCGAAGGCGTTGATTCGAGTGGTTTCGAGGTATCAGGAGAAGCTGAAATAGCCTCTTCAAAGCCATTGTTGAGTTGAACATCAGCCAGTGTTGCATTTCCAAGAGTGACGGCACGCGATATTGCCAGCTCAAGCTCAGCGGCACCCCTCAGGTCCGTGGCTGCCACGACTTCAAGGGAAGAGATGAGAAGTGGTACATAGTCGCTTCTTGGGACACCCTCAGAGTCGACTGGATTGAGCACGAAGTCCCTTCCGAGTTCAAGATGCACAGCTCCTTCCGAGAGCCGAGCATAACCAATAGATGCTCTGTTGTTTGTAAAGATGATAATGCGCTTGCCACCACGCAGGAGCTCGGATGTCAGTAGCGCAATGATTCTCATTCTTGATTCGGCAGCTCCTCCGCATATCAGCAAGCCATCCTCCAGTTCAGGGTGAGAGAGGCCTACTGGCGGTCCTGACTGTAAGGTATCCGGATTGATGGTCACGCCTAAGCGATAGTCATCGGATCTCCCTCTGATCGGGGCAAGAAACTGACCGGGAATACTTCTTCCGACCTCGGAAGCCAGCTCTGACCGAAGCTGCACTAGCCATTCAGAGAGTTCTGAACCAACTGCATAGAACGATTTGGATTGGTCGTTAGCGGCAAGCTGTTCGGTACCTTTTTGCAGAGCTTTAGACGGGATGCGCTTCCATTTGGTCATGGGAATCGATGCCTTTACGGCGCACTCGAAGGTATCGCCATCAGTGGGGTTTTTGAATTGGCCCACAGCCGTCACCTGAGAAATCCACAGGCCCCCTCGCCGAAGAACATAGGCTTCAACCTCCCCTTTGGGTATCGCATTGAGATAGTCTTCAACTGCATCAGCAATGCGTTCCTCATCCAGCGCACGTTGGACTCTCTCGGGTCGCATCATCACGGTCAGGCAAAAACCAAACGGGCCATCAACCGCTCGCACAAACGAACTCACATCACCAAGCAGAATGGAGTCAGCAGCTCCGAGCTGTATTCCGACTAGATGATGGACACCTTTGGGTGTCCGGCAGCTCAGGCCCATGAGGTCATCAGCGACAGAGCAAAGCATGTCCGCTTGCTTCACCTCAATCCAAAAGCCTTCTGGCAAGACAATCTTGTCCAAGTTCGTTCGGACGGAGGGCATCAATAGGACCAGCGCAACAACTGCAATTCCGGCAATGAGCGGGATGAGCGGGTCATACAACCCCACGGCTATACAGATGAGAGAGATGAAAGCAGGTAGAGCAAGAGAGCGACTCTGAGTCCTCTCGTCCCATCGTATCTCGGTAGAAGAGGAAGAGGAGTAGTCAGAGTCAGAAAACTCCTTCAGAGGATCGGATTCAGGTCTTGTCCCAAGTATCAAGCGTTTCGGCATTCTCTCAACCCTCCTTTGTGAGAATCATTCGCTGTGATAGACGCTGCAACATCTCGAGCACGTGGCGTATTCTCTCGACGTATGCAGTGTCACCACCTGCGATGATCATAGATCTATTGCCAGCTAATAGAATCTCAGGCATATTGCCGGAGCCCAGCGCAGGTGCACCGTGAGCGACAAAGAGAGGCAGACGCGTAAGCACGGTCCAATGATAGTTGTGACCTACTTCCAAGAAGTTCATGATTGCCTCTGGATTCACACCTTCGGGAATTTCGATTCCAGAGCGTTGTTCAGACAGCGACATGGGTCTCAAGACCTCCTGCTGTGGATGTTATGATATCGGCGAAGCTAGCGTTGACCACAGGAAGATGAGGATAGGCAGCTCTCATCGACCGCTCCAGAATCATGGAGTCAGCACTGATTATCTTTGCAAGGTTGTCAACCTGACCTAAGCTGTTCCAGAGCCTCAATCCCCTTCTCCGAACTAGATAGCCCACTCTTGTTGATTGGTCGCCTATCGGTCTGGTGATGAAAAAGACTAATGTTCCCCCGGGCTTGTCCAAGAATCGAGTGTACATAGACTGGAGTACCTTTCGACCGGAATGACTTAGGTCAATGCCAATAGGAACACTTGAGAGGATCTTTGCTGAGGCAACCTCGACTGTCCAAGAACGAATGATGGCCACCGCGCCGTGCTTGGCATCCCAGAGAACCCGTGGGCTGGATGAAGATGAAAGATGAATTACTAATGCTGCGATATATGCGGCTAGCCCAGCGCCAGCCGTAATAATACCTACAAGGTCTCCAGGAGCAAGGTAGATCTTGAGCACAAAGATGACTGTCAGAATGGTCAGGCCGACCAGTTTCAATTCGTGAAAAGCGTGTAGTTGCATCATATCTATCGCAGCCTCACCCGATTGAATTGTGTGATTGCTTCCTTCATTTCAGCGGGGTCATTGTATGGCCAGATGTCCGATACGATTTCATCCCCAAAGACCGACAGATGCTGTAGAAACCTACTATCAAGAAGAACAATCACACCAGAATCATTTGGAGAGCGTCTCAGTCTTCCAACCAACTGTGCGACCTGTCTGATTGATGGTACGACAGATGCATAGTAGTAGCCCATGCCATGCCCGAACTTGCTATCATACCAGCTCTGTAGGGCAGTCTGATAGCTTGTCGGAGGGCTGAATGGTATGCCTACACCGACGATCAGGTCAATCATACTGGAACCTGCACTGACAAGATCGATTCCTTCCGAGAATTTGCCGCCATATACGCAGAACATGGCGCATGGGCCTTGTGAAATCGCTTGGGCAACGGTTTCGAGCATGGCATCTCGCGTTTCTACTAATGCTTCCCGAAATCCAGTATCTATGCTGTAGCTCATGACCTCGCTCATCATTTTGTAGGATGGAAATGCAATGAGCGCACTCTTATTCGCAGGCATGGTACAGAGAGCAGCAGAGATCCTTGCTGCAACATCTCGCCATAATTCTGGGTTGCGTTCCTTGTACCGCGTGTTCAGCATCTTATCGATGAGTACTAATCGTGTTCCTCGGGGGTACGGGCTTGTGAGGTCTTCTGATATTGCGTTTGGCACGCCCAAAAGATGCTCGTAATAGTCCAGCGGGCGGAGAGTCCCAGACATCAGTACAGCAGATCTAGCTCCTCTGAGAATTGGAGCAGTCAATCCTGCAGAGTTAAGTGGTTGTATCATGAGAGAAGAGGTTGATTTTGGTAAGTCATCAGAGAATGAACGATCCACATGCAGGGTAACGTGCCAACCATCGCTTCGTGCAGCTCTCTGAGCAGTGTAGAGGAACTCAATGAGTCTATCAAGAGGTGTTTCAACAAGACTGGCATTCTCAGGGTCACCAAGCTCTGGTCTGCCCACGTGATGCAATATGTCTAGGTCCTCATCCTTGATGAACCTAGGTGCAACATCCCATTTGTCAAGAGGACGCTCCGTCTGTTTCTGCATAGTGTCCAGGTGAAGCATCATGCTCTCCCAAAGAAAGTCTATGGCCTCGCGAATCCACGATACGCCTGTTTCTCGGACCACGAACTGGCTATTCTCTTTCAGCCATCGGATATCGTCGTTGCTTAAAACCGATGTTTCAGCATCAAGGACGTGCCCTGATAGATTGTGAGCCTCATCGATGAGCAGGTCCACTTCATTGAGAGAAAGCCCTAAGGATGAGAGGAGAGCCTCTCGGACTCGTGACTTGAATATATAGGAATAAGGTCCGATGACTACCATACTTCCACGAGCGCACCACCGCATAATCTCGTAGGGACAGTAGCCATCCTGCTCCGCTCGTTCTTCAGCTCTCTCTCTCGTGACAACCCCAGTATCAAGTAGGTCCCCTATTGCCCTGCGTCCATCCTCATTGATGGTAATCTTGCCATCAGTACTGCTTCGCTTGTAGAGATTCCAATAGTGGATGCATTGCTCAGTCTTTATCATACTTGCACACGCTCGCATGAAACCTGTATGACTGAGCGATTCCATCTGATGACGAATGGGGCAGACATGGACTCGAGATACCATCGTGGTGGCAGCCAAATGAGGCACTGCACTTCTGAGCACTTCAAGCTCTGTTTCAAAGACCTTAGATTGGGAATGAGTGCGCGTCAGAGCAAAAAGATGAGCGAATTGATCAGTAGCTCGACAGGCAAGATATCCGGAGAGCACCGCGATTGTCTTGCCAATCCCACAATCTGCATGAAGAAGTCCGACCGTATTCGAGGAGAAAGCCTTTGCAGCTAGGCTAACAGCTCTCTCCTGATGTTGCCGGGGAGAGTAGGGGAAATAGACCATAGGGTCAGTTGTCGCCACGCTCACCTTTATTCCTCCAATCTTAGGCAAGACTCGCTCCGATGAATAGTGAACCTCAATGAGAAGTACTTCTGGAGGAGTCGTTGAAACCGCCACATCAGATCAACAGAGTCGTAGTGTGCCTCCTTCTTCCCCATCTTCTCAACAATTTCAGGACTGAATCCCTTCTGGCGAGCAGCCTTCCAGAACCAAGATTCAACGTCGCTCATTGTTGAATGCAGATTTTCTAGAGAGGTTTCTACAATAGACATCAGAAGATGGACTGCCTTCTTGGGTTCACCAGGTAACTCAGAAGCCCTCACACCGCTTGGCAGGTGGACAGCGACGCCTTCTGCACTGTCTAGGTGCACTTCCTGAGGAACACCCTTGGAACCACGAAGAGTTTCGAGAAGAGAGAGTAGTCTAGGTAACTGCGAGAGAAATGGTTTGCTGATGTCAGGGTCTCTCCATTCAACGCGCGTCACGACGAATATCTGAGGATCAGGGCCATCGCATCGCTCTAGAACAGATACCCTATGTGGCGTTTCTCTGAGCAAGAGGTTGACTAGATTGATCATCGACCACTGCGGAATGCACGCCGCTGACCTATTGGCCGACAAGGGATCTGAAAGGCTATCGGAGCTAGCCATCGGACAATACCTCGCGTGTTACAGTAATATTCGCGCCATCATTGACAATCAAGCCCTCCGACTCCAGAGTTTCTAGGAACTTCATTGCGCGGCCAAGCTCTATCCCCGCCTCACTGCACTCCCTCATCACTTCCTCAAGTGAGGTGGGTTTGCCCCGTTTGAGGTCTACTTGTGCCTCAATGATATTGTATACTCTCCTCTTGACACCTAGTCCACGTGGAGGGCTTCCCTCTGAAACCGCCGTTGAAGAATGTGATTCAAGAGCAAGTTCCCGTGCCAACGTCTTGGCCTCTTGCGTCGTCGCTGCGTAGACAGATCCAGTTTCGTGTAGAACGAGACTGCCACATAGACCACATCTGGAGAGATCCTCTTCACGCTCTACTTGGCTGTAGCCAATGTTGTTGCATCTCGCACAATGGTAGATTCGGAACATACCCCGGTTTCTGCTCACGCATCGTCACCTGCCGGGACTGACTCGGCCGCTGCAGCGAGCCCCTCGTCTTCCGAATCGGAGTCCAGTGCACCTGCCTCCTCCTGAACGTTGATCCCTCGCTTCTCGAAGTACTCTAATACATCAGGCTCATGCTCCTTCTTTGCCTTGGAGTCAGAGTAGAAACCACCCCAGCCTACATACACGTCAACATCGAACTCTGGCAGGCCGGCGTTGTCCTGCAGTTCGATCTTGCGAATATCAGCCTTGGTCCTGCGTGTATAGAATCTGTAGTCACTTGCATGCGAAATGATATGCCCACCGACAGGCGCGTTGGGATTGCCTCCGTAGCTTGAAATCTTGGCCATGACTTGGTTCGTATATGCAAAGATTGCTTCTGTTGCAGCAGCTGTACGTCGCATGTGATTGAGAAGAGTATTCATGTCCTGTTGTCGGACACGCATAGACTCGAGCCCTGTGTACTCGGCACGAAAGAGACCAGTGAAACTGTCAATCACAACAAGCTTGTAGTTCTGTTCTGCGCAGAGCTGAGGAATGCTCTCAAAAATCTCAGCAATCTGGCCAGAAAGCACAATCTCAGCACGCCCAATGTTGCCGAGCGCGATATCGGGATCCAGGCCCTGCCTGACCGCATTCGCTCTAATCACCCAAGGTTTGAAACTTGACTCAGTATCAAGCCAGAGAACCCTACCTTCAAGCCCGCCCTGTTTATGTGGGAGTTGGGCCATCACTGCAAGCTGCGAGACCCACTGTGTCTTTCCGCCCCGGGCAGGCCCAAATATCTCGACGATGGACCCGACTTCAATGCCGCCAAGAAGGCATTCGTCAATCTTGCCGACCCCAGTCTTCAGCCGAGGTTTGGTTGCCATTTCCTGCTCGATTTCAAGCCCAGACCGAAAGCCGAACTTGCCGATGAGCTGACGAGCATTCCTGATTATCTTGTCAGTAGTACCCTCTCCTAACTTTGTACGCTTCAGGAGCTCTACAGGATTCTGCACTGCAAGAAGCTCAGCTGTGGTAACATAAGCCTCCCGAAGTCTCTTGGCCACTGCAGGGCCTACGCCAGGCACAGCTTCGAGTTCGGTCATGGAGTCACCTCATCTTCAAGCTGCTCAGCAACCGGTCCTTCCAGAGGAACAAGACGCGAGAAGGCTGGAAGATCGTACACAGGAATAACGATTTCACCATGCGATCTAAAGAGTCTCAAGCCATTCAGCAAACGAGCTACGTTCTCCTGGCGAGCCAGAGGCACACGAAAATAGAGCCCTTCAGGACATACTTCACCTACAATGCTGACATAGCCCCCAAGAGCGTCGAATGCACTTCCCACAAGGCCGTCGCCATAAGTAGGGGCAGTACCAGGCTCCGCAGGTACAACTTCACCAATCGTCCGTATCATATCATAGATATCATGGATGAAATCACCCCAAAGCCACTCAGGGGTCCTCGGGCCCATAATCTGAAGACCAGCTGCTGCACCTGACAACCATGACGCTTGGGGCAGGCTATATGTTTCACGGGGAATACTGTAAATTACATCATCAACCATCAAATTAGATTTCTACCTCCTCACTGACTTGTATGCTACTTGCGACCTGCGGAAGGGGTTTCAGTGACGTGAGCCAATCCTTCAGGCCAACAATCATCGGATTCTTCAGTTGATTTGTGCTGAGAACCGATACGAGTAGAGCTTGAGATGCAGCAACGATTCTTTGTAGCCCGGTTTCACGGTCGGAATATGTCAGGGGTGTGAACCAAGCCATTGTTGCATATCCGCTCTCACCAGCCAACATCTCCCTCCAATCGACGTCCCAATCTCCTACAATCGGGTCTCGCCTTAGAGTCCCCAGCAATACATCGGTCCAGTCCGTCCACCGCTTCATGAATGCAGTGAGAACCGATGCAAGTGCTTTCAAGCCTCCACCCTTTCGCTCAGCCAAACCTTCAAAGACCAGGATGAATCTGGTTACCTCTTCGCGTGAAATTGCGCTAAGCACCACACCATTGTTTGTTGACAGTGCGAGCTGCGCGAGCCCTGGCACCAATCCAGGAATATCACAGGGTTGATAGCGTCCTCTCTGACTAGAGTTGATCTTCTGAAATGGTGAGAGAATGTCGCTCCTCAGTCCAACAACCATCACAAGGTTAGTGGCCCTGTCATGCCCGTTGTACCGAAGCTTAGCAGTGAGAATACTGCGATCGCTGCTATTGAACATGACCTGAAGGACGAGAGTGACATCTACGGTGGTGTGTGCTTTCACACCTCTTACTGCTGCGGCTAGTTGTTCGTCCAGTTGCGTAATCATCTCATGCACCGTACAAGAACAACTGCCACTCAAAGATAGTTCAATCTACCCAGAGGAATAGAAGCTTGATATGAGAAGTCTGAATCCGCCTATCACGATTATGACGGCCATTGACGGCCTAATCGCATTCCATAGGGCCCCATTGAGTCTGGAGAAAGCTCATGTTACACTTCTGGGTAGCGTGGGAGTACAGTTCTGCAAGTCAGACGAATCATCGATAATACATACAATCTCCTGTCGAGAGAAGAAGAAATTCCTATTGATTGAAACCGAGTCCCGATCGATGTGCTGGATGGGAGAAGAAGATGAGAACCGCCTACTAACTTAGGACCAAGAAAGACAAGGGAGAATGCTCTGACTTTTGCAGTTTGGTACTAACACGGATAGTAGAAGTCTGACAATAGCCGAATGCGGAAAGAAAAGAGTCACGATAGCACGAATTTGCCAACGAGAGTCCGTTGAACCAGCTATAGAATCCCGGACAGATAGCATAGAGGAGTTCTATGAACGACAGAGCAGACAATAATCAGTACTGAGATGCACATTCCAACAGGTAGGGCTACTTAGTCCAAACTGCTAGAGGCAAGATGAGAGATGTCAATTATGAGTAGGCTTGTTCCAATTCTCGCGAAGAGAAAGGCAAAGGAGATTGAGAACATCCTGAATAATCCTATAGATTTGACCGAAAGCAAACTCAAATCGATTCTTGAGGCGCATAAGAATACTGCATTTGGCAAGGACCATGGATATGAATCAATAAGGACACCTGAGCAGTTCAGCGAACGGGTGCCTTTGTATGACTACTATTCCATGCAACCTTATTTCGAACGAATCCACGAAACGCCAAATCTTCCCATTGTGACTGCAGATCCAGTGATATGGTACGTTCAATCAAGTGGTACGAGTGGAAAGCCCAAAGCTCTGCCAATCAGCAAGTCTGGATTGGCGGACTACTCAAGGGCCAGCATGCTCTTCATGATGTCATTCATCAATGCGGGAAAGGAGCACAGGAGAGTCTTCGATGGCACGATGCTGACGTTTGCTGCCCCTGCACGTCTTGGAGATATCAACGGTGTTCCTCTAGGTTACATGACAGGAATCTCGCGGGAGTTGATAGCAAATGCACTACTGAGGAAATTGATCAAGCCTGGAGAAGAGATATTCAACATGACCGATATTACCGAAAAACTCTGGGCGTACGCGAAGTATGCAGTGCGTGAGAATGTTACGGGTTTGGCAGGTATAACAACTCTGGCTATCTCGTTCGTCAGAAAGATGCAGAATGAATTTGGCCCTTCTCTTCTCACCCACTTCAGGGGTACCAAACATGAGAGTAGAATTCGGGAGTCTTTGAGGGATGATGGCTCTCTGGACCTACAAACACTGTGGCCGAATCTCATTCTGATTGGCGCTACAGGCATCGATGCAGATCCCTACAAGTCGTGGCTCTCAAAGACGTTGCCGCAGGCGGTTCTATGGGACAATTATGCGGGGTCAGAGGGAATCTACGGTACGACGTTGCTTCCGCACACCAATAACGGTATTCAACTGCTGCCTCACATCAACTACTTTGAGTTCATTCCAGAGTCGGAAACTGAAAAGGATGAACCCAAAGCAATCCCTCTCTCTGAGGTGAAGAAGGGGAGAAGATACGAGATTGTGCTAACGAATCTGATGGGTTACACACGATACAGGATTGGTGATATGCTCACATTCATTGATACAGAGCCCTATTCAGTTCATAGGATTGGAAGGAAGGGAAGGGTCGTCAACCTGGCCGGCGAGAAACTGACAGACGCACATGTCAATCAAGGGGTCACTATGGCTTGCAGAAAGACAGGGGCAGAGCTAGTGGACTATACCGTCGTGGGAATGATTAGCGGTAGTAGGGCACACTATACGATTTCTGCAATGTTCCAGAACCAAGTGGACCTCGCTGACTTCGCAGCGGCATTTGATGAAGCTGTTATGGAGAACAATGGCGAGTTCAAGCATTCGCTGGAGTTCGGGGCGCTGGATCCCACAATTGCAGTCAGAATGGTTTCATCCTATACGGAGAGAATCATGGCGGCCACACATATTCAAGCAAAATCGAAACCGCTCACGACAGATGAGTCCCTACTAGCTTCAATCGAAACCTAGTTGTGAGTGAAGCCAGCTCCTGAGTGGCACAGTAGAGATGTCCTACAGTTGCCGCCACCAACAGGTGATTGACTGCTCTCCTGTTTCCTCGGAACAATACTGGGATCACTAGTCACTGTCAAAGATGGACTGCCTCATATCTGACACATCAGTCATTCGAGTGACCAGACCACGAAGCTTCATTGCTAGTTTCCGATTCCCTAGCGAAATCGCACCGACAACTATATCGTCCTTAATGACAGCCTTGTAGTATGTGCCCTTCTTTTCGTCGGCAGAGACTAATACTTCAAAATCAGGCGATCTTGGATTGATTACTCCGATGCTTGAAAGGTCGATTCCTACGACCTGTAACGTATTTGAGGCGATGATGCCCTCGAATCTCGTGCTTCGGTGTCTGAGCATATTCTTCGCTGCTACCCTGGCGCTCGCAGTCGCCCAAGGAATGATTCCATTCCATTGGCCATTCCATTCCATACAATCGCCCGCGGCATACACGCCTGATGCTGACGTCTGCATGTAGTCATCAGCGACTATTCCACGGTTCACCTTGATGCCGGAGTTCTTGGCAATCTGAGTATTCGACCGAACCCCTGTGGCAATGATGACAAGGTCCCCATCAATCTTGTCGCCCTTGTCGGATACTATCCCATCAGCTTCATGCTCACCGGATATCTTTACGCAAGTGAATCCTCTCAGCACCTTCAGGCCCAATTTCTCCAAGTGGCCAAGCAGTATTTGACTTCCTGTTTCGTCAAGTTGCTGTGGTAAGAGGGTTTCAATGTTCGTGACAGCAACAGGATGACCACCAACTGCCTTTATTGCTGCAGCCAGCTCA
>PRDH01000057.1 GCA_003345545.1 Candidatus Thorarchaeota archaeon | reverse complement strand
CGCCAGTGCTCATCCCTGTATTCGATGGTGCAGGAACGATGCCGCTGCACTCGCACCAGAAGATCAGGGAAGCTCATGCAGTCATCCCATACCTCAAACATCGCACCACTCAGGTTCTTCAAGACAGGGTTGATGAAGACTGTAGGTTTGTCAATGTGCATATAGATCAGCCGCTTCATGACACCGATCTGAGGCGCTGCAATCGCTCGTCCGGCACCGTACTGTGCTCGAAAGTTCATCATGGTGTCATGAAGGTCCTGCATGATGGGTTTCAGTGACTCAAGTTCGGGCTGCTTGACATCTTCTGATACCTTGTACAGCTGAGGATTTCCAAGAAGTAGAATCTCTCGTGCGGTCATCAACCTTGGATTGGTATTCGCACAGTTAAGAATATGGCTCAACGGTCCATCAGCTCTCAGTCGATAACAATATCAAGTACGGGGCATGTTGGGGAGCCATGCCTCATTCTCTCAGGTTTGTCTGGCTGTTGAAGAAGGCGTTCCCCGGTAGAAGGCTCATCGCCAAGATGACCAAGGCACCCCTGTTGGGAAGAGCAGTTGACAAGATGCTCTTCGATGGCGATGATATCATGTACCTTCCAAAGGATAGTGTCGCTCTGAAGACCATTCAGATTGGGAAGACGCTGGAGAAGCCTGAGGAGATCGCTCTCCCGTCAGAGATTATACACCACTTCATCGACAAAGCAAACTTTCACTGGATCATGAACTTCTGTATCTGCCGAGACGCCTCCAAGTGCAAGGACTACCCCATCGAGTATGGCTGCTTATTCCTAGGAGAGGCTGCAAAGGGCATCAATCCAAAACTGGGTCGTGAAGTGACTAAGGAGGAGGCTCACGAGTATCTGAACAAGTGCCGTGATGCCGGGCTTGTCCACCTCATCGGTCGAAACAAGCTCGATGCGACATGGCTCGGAGTGTCACCTGGTGACAGACTTCTGACTGTTTGCAATTGCTGTCCGTGCTGTTGCCTATGGAAGATCCTGCCCGACCTGAAATCAGAGATTGGCAGAAAGGTCACAAAGATGCCAGGGGTCGATGTGAGGGTCACTGATGCCTGCGTTGGCTGTGGCATCTGTACGGAAGGGACCTGTTTTGTCAATGCTGTCACGCTGGTTGATGGCCATGCAGTGATTGGTGACCAGTGCAGAGGATGTGGCCGCTGCGTCGAGGTCTGTCCAGAATCCGCCATTGAGATGACCATAGAGAACATGGATTTCGTGCAAAGCTCGGTCGACAGAGTGGACTCAGTCGTAGATGTGAAGTAGTACGTTTACTGCATGCAAGTAACTTTTTTACACAAACAAAAGCAGGCCTAGACAATCAACATAAGGCACAGAGCCTTCAAGTGTGTGGTCAAATGGTCACCAAGATTACTGTCGTCGGTCTAGGATATGTGGGGATTCCCTGTGCAGCACTTCTTGCAGACGTAGATGGTTTTCAGGTCACAGGGCTCCAGAGACGCTCGAAGAGATCAGGCTGGAAGATTGACCATTTGAACGCAGGCAAGTCTCCGTTTGAAGGAGATGAGCCCGGAATGGAGGAACTGATAGCAAGGGTCGTGAAGAAGGGTACATTCAGAGCCACTGATGACATCGAGATCCTGAAAGACTCAGACGCCATCCTTATCGATGTACAGACTCCTACAGATGCAGACCATATCCCGCAATACGACTCACTCAAGGAAGTGAGCAAGCAAATCGGAGAGCGACTCCAGAGAGGCACCCTTGTGGTGGTAGAGTCCACTGTTGCACCAGGAACAACTCAGAACGTAGTCCAGAAGATAATCGAGGAACACTCAGGAATGATAGGCGGCAAGGACTTTGACCTTGCATTTGCCTATGAGCGGGTGATGCCAGGGAAGCTTATTCACAATATTGTGAACTTGCCTAGAATCGTTGGAGGAATTACACCAAAGAGTACTATGCGTGCCAAGGAGATCTACTCGAAGGTCGTGAAGGCAAAGATCCACGTGACTGATGTCCTCACAGCAGAACTCTCGAAGACCATTGAAAACGCCTACAGGGACGTGAACATTGCCTTTGCCAACGAGATGGCTCTGGTCTGCGAGAACTTAGGGGTCAATGTCTATGAGATTATTGAGTTCATAAACGAGCTCTCAAACAGAATGATGCACATCCCGGGAGCTGGAGTCGGTGGGCACTGTCTGCCAAAGGACAGCTGGCTCTTAAGATATGGTCTCAACAAATACGGATTTCATAAGATGGAGCCGCAGTTTATCACATTGGCGCGAGAGATCAATAATCACATGCCAGTACACATGGCACTCCTAGTGGAAGATGCCCTTAAGAAGAAGGGAAGACCAATCAAGGGTGCGACAGTCACAGTCCTTGGTGTAGCATACCTTGAGAATGCTGATGACACGAGGAACACTCCTGCGGCCGCATTCATTACAGCCCTAGAGGAGAAGGGAGCCAAAGTGGTCCTGCACGACCCGTACGTCCGAGAGTGGGACTTTGGACCCCATGTGATCGAACGCGACCTTCGAAAGGCGGCTAAGAACTCTGACTGTCTTGCCCTGGTGACAAAGCACAAGGACTATTTCAATCTCGATTTTGATGGGTTTCGGAAACTCATGCGCACACCCACAATCGTAGACGGGCGAAATGTCTACGATGAGAAAGTTGTGACCGCGAAGGGTTTTGAGTATAGGGCAATTGGAAAGGCAGGCATTGAATGATCGATACTAGATTCGGCACTGCCTCAAAGATCCACTCCCTAGAACTGAGAGAGGTTTCAGGACTTGTCTAGGCGCCGTACTTGCTGATGTAGCCCGAGTACCCAAGAAGGAGAGGCAAGACATCCATTCCCCGAATAGTGCCCAGGCCACCCCTTGCTGCATCAATCTCAGAGAATCGTTCCACCGAGTCGGGACGCATGAAATCAGCCCATAGGACGAGAGGAACCGGGTCGCAGGAGTGCTCCTTGATAGTCAGAGGTGATGAGTGATCTCCTGTCACTGCGATTACAATTCTGTCGCCAACAGCCTTCAGTATCTCGTCGACCAGTGCGTCCGTACGCTCGATGGCCAGTATCTTCTCCCTTGCGTTGCCGTCGTGGCTGGCATTGTCTGTTGCCTTGATATGCACGAAGATGTAGTCATAGTCTGACTTGATGCACTCGATTGCCTTCATTGCAATGTTGTGGAAGTTGGTGTCAATGGTACCAGTCTGTCCCTCCACCGGGACATGCTCCATGCCGACGTACTTTGCAGCGCCAATATAGAGTGCGCCACCTGCAATGACTGCTGCCTTGATTCCATACTTGTCTTTCAGCGTGGGAATCTCCCCATGACGCCCGGGTCCTCTGAGCAGTATCGCATTCGCTGAAGGCTTGCCACGCTTCTTTCGATCCTTATTGAGTGGTAGGTCCTTCATCCGTAGATTAGCTTCAATCATCAGTTTATTGACAATATCCGCAGTCTTCTGAGACTCAGGACTGAGAGCCTTGCACACGAGAATCTTCTTTCCTTCTTCGTGGGGGTCGACATCAGTGATGTCCGGGTAGAGACCAGGACCTCGAAGTACAAGAGCACCCCTGTGTTCCACGGTGGCAAGAAAGCGAACCCGGACGTCGTCAATCTCAATCCCATCGATTGCTGTCTGCAGGGCTGCCTGTTCCTCAGGAGTAAAGAAGCGACCTGCCCTTCTGTCAGTCACGACCATCTTGGAGTCCACACTCGCAAAATTGGATCGGAATGCAATGTCTCCAGGTCTTGACTCAAGCCCCGATCCAAGGACCTCAAGAGGGCCCCGACCAGGATAACTGTCATGAGGGTCATATCCGAATAGCGCAAGGTGGGCTGTGTCAGAGCCCGGAGTGATCCCAGGTCCGATGACGTCCATCAGAGCATTCTGACCCTCCTTCGCCAACCGGTCTAGGGTGGGTGTCTTTGCCACCTGAAGGGGAGTCTTGCCGCCCAGTTCAGGAGTGGGACGGTCGCCCAGACCATCCATGACAACGAAGACTGCCTTGCGTCGGCCACTCATGGACTAGTATCTCCTCCAGGCAATCTTGTACTCTGAGCTTGGATAGCCGCACTCACCGCCTAGAAGGTCATAGATCTCAAGCAACCTGTTGTACTTCTCAACTCTGTCGCTCCGTGCTGGTGCGCCAGTCTTGATCTGCCCATTGGAGAGGGCGACTGAGAGGTCAGATATGAAGGTATCACCGGTTTCTCCGCTCCTATGACTGACCACAACAGCCCATCCAGCCTCATTTGCAAGGCGAGCAGCCTCGATTGCCTCGGTGACTGTTCCAATCTGGTTCACCTTCAGGAGAAGGGCTGTGCCTGCTCGCTCCTCGATTGCACGTTTGACAATCTCAGGGTTGGAGACAGTCAGGTCATCAGTGACCACCTGCGCCTTCGTACGCCTGACGTAGGCGGAGAAGTCTTCAAAGGCATCCTCCTGGAAGGGGTCCTCCACGGTTGAGAGTGGGTAGGTCTTCTCCAGATCAGTATAGAACTCGAGAAGCTCTGATGGGGCAAGCTGCTTTCCGTCTATCGTGTACTTGCCCTCTTCGAAGAATGAACTTGCTGCTGCATCAATACCCAGCACCACATCCTTCTTCGGTCTGTACCCAGCCTCTTCAATAGCCCCAACAATAGCATCAAACGCATCAGCGGTGGACTTCAGGCCAAAGCCGCAGAAACCACCTTCGTCACCGACATGTTTGGCCATCCTGCCATGTTTCTTGATCATCATCTTTCCAAGGGTCTGATAGACCTCGCTTATGCACCTAAGACCCTCGGGATAGCTCTTGGGACCCACTGGTAGAATCATGAACTCCTGGATTGCCAGGTCGTTCCCAGCATGTGCGCCACCATTGATGACGTTGGACATGGGCACTGGCTGCAAGTACTTGACAGGCTTTCCAATCACCTTTGTCCTCAGGTACTCGAAGAGCTCCATCTTGAGGTGCGATGCCGCCGCGACGGCTGTAGCCATAGAGACCGAGAGAATCGCATTTGCCCCGACCTTTCCCTTCCCCTTGCTCGGGTCAACAGCCAAGAGCGCTTTATCAACGGCATCCTGAGAGAGGGGGTTGACGGTAACCATTGCCTCTGCAATGGTAGTGTTGACATGCTTCACTGCACGGGTAACACCCTTGCCCCCGTATCGCTTGCCACCGTCACGAAGCTCCACCGCCTCATTTGTGCCTGTCGAAGCACCACTGGGAACTCTTGCGGTGCCTATAGCACCGTTGGATAGCACCACCTTGGTCATCAGAGTTGGGTTTCCACGTGAATCAAGAATCTCGATAGCATGAATCTTAGTAATTTCTACCATCTCGGTCACCAGAGCTATGCATTCATACTGCTAAGTCATTGAATCTCTGAAGCTTCTTTAATCTATGCTCATGTATGTGGATGCGACACGCAGATGACATGCGCGTTCAAAGGATAAGCTCTATTATGGCCTGCATGTTCAGACAGGATGACAGGTGGAATGACTGATGGTCTTTGATACTACCAACTCCAAGATTGTATGTACTATTGGTCCCGCATCCAGCTCGAAGGCTGTGCTCACAAGGATGATAGAGGAAGGCATGGACGTAGCTCGTCTCAACCTCTCCCATGGCGACCATGCGACAGTGAAGAGCGTCTTTGAGACGATACGATCAATCGATGAGACTATACCAATCCTCTTCGACCTGCAGGGACCTAAGATACGAATCGGTGAGATGAAGGCACCTGTTACACTCGTTTCTGGGAATGAATTCACCCTCTCCATTGAGGACTTTATTGGAGACGAGACTAGAGTATCCATTTCGTACAAGAGCCTGCCAAAGGATGTCAAGAGGGGCAACACCATTGCTCTCAATGACGGCATCGTGAGGCTAAAGGTCAAGTCTGTCAAGGGCAGTGATGTCATCACTGAGGTAGTTCATGGCGGCCCGATATCAAGTAGAAAGGGAGCCAACATACCAGGAATCAAGCTCTCGTGCAAGGTTCCTACAGACGAGGACTTGATAGACCTAGACCTGGCCGCCAAGCTTGTTCCAGACTTTGTTGCCCTGTCCTTTGTCACTTGTGCTGACGACGTCAAAAAACTGAGATGGAGCATGGATGAGAGAGGCCTACAGGACACTGAGATCATCAGCAAGATAGAGCACACACTCGCCATCAAGAACTTCGATGACATTCTGAAGGAGTCTGATGGCGTCATGGTCGCGCGAGGAGACCTGGGAATTGAAGTCCCCATCGAGGACGTCCCTATCCTCCAGCGAGACCTCATCCACCGAGCGAATATCTGGGCAAAGCCAGTCATCGTTGCGACCCACATGCTGGAGTCTATGACTACAGAGATCATGCCCACAAGAGCAGAAGTGAGTGATGTGGCTCATGCCATACTGGAACGGGCAGACGCAGTGATGCTGAGTGGCGAGACCGCAGTCGGTGTGGACCCGGCAGGTGTAGTGGCAATGATGAACCGTATCATCAAACGGGCAGAGAAGGTACTTCCGCGGCAGGACCCGCTGAGTGTCACGTCCCCAAAGAAGATGATTGTCGAGATCATCGGGAATCTCGCCTACAGCGCGGTATGTCTCATACCCGACAATGTCGAGGCCATCATCAGCTCGACGAGGACCGGGTACACTGCGCGATGGGTCTCAAAGTTCAGACCTCCAGTGCCTGTCTTCGCGGTGACCGGAAATCTCAAGGTGACAAGAAAGGCAAGGTTACTGTGGGGAGTACACCCAATCACACGGGAGCAGCACGTCGAGAAGATGGACGACCTCATCCAGACCTCGACCCAGATGGTCTATGATATGGGGTATATCAGTAAGGACAAGGACATCGTGTTCACCTCAGGGGTCCGAATGATTCCCGGTAGGACGAACGTGGTCGGGGTGTTCCATGTGAAGGACCTTGTAGAGTGAACCAGGAGAAATACAGAATCTCTTGAATTCCTTGTCGTGCTTCATGTGAAGAGAGAACCCTCGAATAGTGTTCACAAAGGCACCTATTGATTCAGATTGTCATTGAACATCTTAAGGAACAACACTATCTTCAGAGCCATTAGTTCTCTCGACAGCCCGGTTCCACCAATCACCAGCCTGAGCGGCCTTGCGAGCTCCGAGATCTTGGTAGAGAACAGCCCCAAACACATATACCAAAGGACTCAGGAAGAGCTGGTTAATAGCCGCTGGGATAATGGTGGTCCACATGGACACCCCGAAATATAACATCAATGCCAGAAAGGACATGGCCACAGCGATAGGACCGAGTATCATCATGAGTAGAAAAATGCCCTTGAAGGCATGCCATGAGTTGCCGCTTGTTAGCTCCCAAGCCCTCTTAATGGAGTTCAGAGCATTGAGACCTTCAGCAACGACAACTGCTTGGACAGGTGCAAAGCGAACAGAAATATAGGCTGTCACGAACAGACACATCAACAAGATGGGCATAATGTTCACCAATGCGCCGAGATACGCATAGGGTCTAATGGGGTATAGAACTATTAGTCCTCCAAGCAATGCAAATACAATAGGGGATACTGTCAGGAAAATCAAGAAAGCAAC
>PRDH01000056.1 GCA_003345545.1 Candidatus Thorarchaeota archaeon | reverse complement strand
GTTTTGAAACTTCTTGATGAAGTCTTCAGCTTCACCGACCCACCTGAACATTCTCATACCACTTCCTATGATGACTAGTTCGTATTCGGATATGCTCTTGATCTTGTCCTTCTTCACATCAACTACTCGGACATCGTGTCCCTCTTCCTGAAGTACTCGGGAGATCTCCACAGCGGTGCCGGCTGTTGCTCCGTACCGTGTCCCATATGCAATCAGTGTCTTCATGATGACTCATCCCATTGCGCTCCAGAATGACTCCACTCTACAAATGTATTTCCTTTACCGTTCGAAGGTTTTATAGAGGGAGTGACAACAGTCACGGACATTGCTTTGGTTTTCAGTACGCCGATAGCAGCTCTGAGTGATACTCATGATTAGAAAGAAGGGCTTTGATACTTCACGATACCTCTCTGCTCAGATACAACGCATCATGGACAGGGTGAACCGATTTGACAAGCTCTACCTTGAGTTTGGAGGAAAGCTGAGATACGACCATCATGCGTCAAGAGTGCTCCCTGGTTATGAGCTCGATACAAAGGTCCAGATGCTCAAGAAGCTGGGCAACAACATCGAGATCATCCACTGCATCAGCGCAAAAGACATTGAACGACGAAAGATACGACGTGACTTCGGTCTAACGTATGAAGACCAGATCCTCAGGGACATAAGTGACCTGAAGGAATTGGACCTGGATGTGTCTGCTGTTGTGATCAGTAGGTATGGTGGAGAGCAGACATCTGACAAGTTTAGGCAGCGCCTTGCGAATAGAGGCATCAGAGTAATCACTAACATTGAGATACCTGACTATCACACAGACTCGAATAGAGTGGTCAGTGAAGAGGGCTATGGGAGGTTGCACTATGTAGAAACTGACAAGAAGATTGTCATTATCACAGCGCCAGGACCCGGAAGCGGAAAGATGAGCTTCGCCATGGGCCAAATCTATCATGACAGGAAAATAGGCATAATGAGCAATTTTGCGAAATTCGAAACATTTCCGATATGGAACCTACCCGTGAACCATCCTGTGAATATTGCCTATGAAGCTGCAACTGCTGATATCGGTGACTACAACTGTGTCGACCCCTTTCACAAGGAGGCCTACGGTGTTGAAGCGACCAACTACAATAGAGATGTGGAGAACTTCTCCATAATAAGAAAGATCATCGAGAAGATTACTCCTGCTGGAGACCCCTTGGCGGAGATTAAGAGTCCCACAGATTTGGGGGTCAACATGGCCAAAGAGGGAATAATCGATGACAGCGTGGTGCAACAGGCAAGTATCGATGAGATTGTTCGAAGGTACTACCAATACCATAGAGACTTTGTTGAGGGCAATGTCACCCATGACACGCTTGAGCGCATGGACAGAATAATGCAGCGTGTCCAAGCTAAACCAGAGGATCGTCTAGTCGCAATTCAAGCAAACAGGGCTCTGGAAGAGAGCTCGAAGAAATCAAAGAGTGCGCCAAATGAGATGCATACTGGAGCTGCCATCGAGATATACCCTACGGATGACGCCCCTGTCATTCTCAAAGGAAAGCGGTCAAAGATTCTCATGTCAGAGTCCGCTGCACTCCTGAACGCGGTGAAATACCTGGCGGGCATTCCAGATGACATCGATGTTCTCTCGCCGATTATAATAGAGAGTATAATGAAACTCAAGAAACAGATGGGTACAGCAGATACAAGTCTCGACGTTAAGGAGGTCCTTGATGCTCTTGCAGTAAGTGGTGTCTTCAATCCGAATGCTGCAGAATGCATCACTGTGTTGCCGAACCTTCATGGGTGCGATATGCATAGTACTCATCTTCTCGGACAAGGATGCGAAAAAGCTCTGAAAGAACTGGGTCTGGTATTAACAACAGATGCAAGAATTCCACAAATCAATAATTGGTAGTCTTATGAGGACGTGTCCGTGTCGTGATTTCCTCAGCTATACAGTTTCTTTGTCAGTTCAGCAACCCTCTTTCCCAACTCTGCACACATCTGAACATCCTTTCCCTTCGGGGCCCCAGTGGCGGCAGCACCATAGTGCTTGTTGTCATCCCGTCCGACCACAATCATGCCGTGCACGAGCATTGCGTGCAGGATTGACAGCAGAGTGGTTTCCGCTCCTGACGCTGTTCCCCCTGAGCTCGTGAATGCGCCCCCGACTTTGCCTCTCAGCTTGCCATGTATCTTTTCTGTGGTATCAATGAATGACTTCAGTTTCCCCGACATCAGACCATAGTACGTTGGAGACCCAATGATGATGCCATGCGAGCTCAACAGGTCTTCATGAGTGACTTGGTCTACCTTCTTCACAATGACTTCGATGTCTTTGACCTTTCGAGCACCATCAGCGACCGCAGTGGCCATCTTCTCGGTGTTACCAGTTTCTGAATCGTATATGACGATGACTCTTGACATGCATCTCGTATGCATTCATGTCATTGATACCTCTTTCGACCAACGCCGTTTCATGTACGTTGAGGAACCACCAGCGCCCTCTCTCATTCTCACTCTGTTTCAGAATCCAACTCGTTTCTGATTGAGCTACTTGGATGTCGCGATTCACGCCATATTGGTAAGCATATCATCTTGCTAACTAATCTTGTAAACATCATGCATTGTTAACAAAACCGGTAACCTGGCAGTTTAAGAAAAAGAGTATGATGGAGTGATTCTAATTCACTCCACCCTCGATGATGACTATGCCCTCTCTGTTTCAGAGAGGCGGGAGATCTTCTCCACGAAGTCATCCACTATTTTCTTGGCTTCTGTCGCCAGAGACTCAGAGTAGTCATCCCTGAGCTTCCTGCGAAGCGCAAAGCCAGCTCGTTTCATCTGTCGCCAGCTATCGATCAGCTCACGTGCCTCTTCAGGCATTGGTCCTTCCCAGTCTTCGAACTGTGGTCCGAAGAAATGGGCGCCCTTGTGTTGATCCCTGCGTAGTTCCTCCTCTTCGAGGAACTTCTTGCCCTCTTCCGTTAACTCGTAACGGCGGACACCAGCCTCCGAGTCAGACAGTTCCCGTGTGTAACCCGAGTCTAAGAGCCATGAGAGTAGAGGATAGACAGAGCCGGGGCTTGGTCGCCATCTCATACTGGTCTTGTCTTCCATCACACTCATGATCTCAGCGCCCGACATGGGCTTCTCGCTGAGCAACTTCAGAACCTGAGACCTAAGGTATCCCTTTGGTACAAATGAGGTTCCTCTGCTCCAATGATGGTGCATTCCTGGCCCGCACATATCTCTTGGTCCGCACATATCTTGTTTTTCACCCCCGTGTTCGCAATTTCGCTGTTTCATATCAGTATTGATATCACTAGCGATATCACTAGTGATTGAGCACTAATAAGTTTTGCGAAGGGATGTGGACGCCCAACCAATACCATGGACACCCAGCGACGCATTGTTCCATGTCTTCAGCGAGATGGCATCTGACTCTCGTCCATGTGAAACACTTCCCAGATGTGCCCATCAAGGTCTTCAAAGGCACGCCCATACATGTACCCCAGGTCCTCGGGAGCCCTTGCCTCCTTTCCACCAGCCATGACAACCTTGCTCATCATCTCATCCACCTCGCCTCTGCTACCGACAGAGAGAGCAACCATTACTTCTGTGCTCTTCTTGGCGTCCGAGATCTGTTTCTTTGTGAATGTCTTGAAGAATTTCTCAACCAGGAGCATTGCGAAGGCATCATTACTGATTATCATGCACACCGCATTCTCATCAGAGAATTTGGGATTAAACATGAATCCAAGCTTCGTGAAGAACTCTCGCGTCTTCTTGAGATTCCTCACGGGTAAGTTTACGAAGATTTGATTTATCATAACTATAGTTAATATTGATTCATAGATATGCCTTAGCTTAAGTGAAATTCTCGTCGAGGTGAGCAGACCATTATGACCCTCTTCACTTTCGAAATCCCTGCAGCCATCGAAACCATCATTGTCCGCTTCGTCGCTGGGTTCGAATCCGTGTACACTCAGAATTACCGCGAGTGGCTCAGATGAACAGCGTAAGCAAAAGCAGGTACCCTGTTCCAATAAGCATCATCAGTATGGCCATCGGAGTAGCGACCTTTGCAAAGCCCATTATGCCAATAGGATCCTTTTCGGTTTCTGATAGTGCCAGAGCAATGATATTGGCAGGAGAACCGATGGGGAGGATGAATGCGCCTATATTGACGCCAGAGATCAGTGCAAGGACCACAACCGAGCTCATGTGAGTGAAAGTAGCTGCAAGGGGTGCCAGCAGGGCGGCAATCGGTACGTTATCTATGACAGCTGAGATCACTCCAGGTATCCAGAACATGAAGAGGGTGGTTATGACCTTGTTACTGCCTACAGTCGCTTCTGCCCAAACGGTCATGTCGGTGAGCACTCCAGTGAGATCAAGGGCAGCGACAATGCCGAACAGTCCAATGATGAAGAAGATCGTGCCCCATCCCACCTGACGTAGGATTTGTTCCACCTCACGCCGTGTCATCATCAACATGACTGCAGCAATGGTCATGACGACTAGGCTCGGCTCCAAACCAACTGCGTTGCCGATTGTGAAGGCCAACACTATGGCAATCATTGCTCCGACGGACATATAGAACTCAAGTCTAGAGTGAATCAGAGTCTTCGGGTCAAGTGCGAGAAACTCCTCGCATTTCGTCATGTCACGTTCCTTGAGAGTACGTTGGAGGTATCGCAGCATGAGAGGCAAAGAGATGAGTAGGAAAATGACGGACAGAGGTATCAGAGCAATGAACATGGAACCCGCGTTGATTTGTGTAGCATGCCAGATAACAAGGTTCGGTACGTCCCCAACGACAGACGGTATGGAGGCATAGTTCGCAACTATCGCCTCAGAAACAAGAAATGGCTTGAAATCCAAGGCCAATGCCCTGCAGACCTCGATTGTCAGAGGCCCAATGATGAGCATTGTTGAGGTAGTGTCGAAGAATAGCGAGATGAAGAATACGAATACGATAAAAGTGATGAACAGACGATGTGGATTTCCGCCGGATGGGCGGGCGAGAGTGAGGGCGAGGTACTGATACATGCCTGATGCACGAGACACAGTGACAATGATCATCTGACCTGTGACGAACAGAATTGTGGACCACTCGATGTGCTCAGTCAGGATTTTGAAATCACTTGTGCCCAGAATCCACAGGATTAGTGCTACGATCGCCATTCCTGTCAGCGACATCGCAGTTCTGTTGACCCTTTCGGACGTTATCGCTAGGTACACGACAACGAAGACAACAATGATAAGCAGACCTGCGGGTTCCAAGATTGACAGTCTCCAGATTCTGTTGAACCTGTGTCCAGGGACACAAATCTGATCTTGCGTACGTTTATGGGTGTCAATCTCAGAATGACGGTCATCCTATTAAGATGTGTTGGCTAAATCACTCAGTCTATGTCACGTAGAATTGGACCCCAGAGTGTTGATACGATTGTCTCTCATTTGAAAACAAAGATGATATCAACCACTTCTTCCTACTGTATGAATGATGTGGAGCTATAGAGATAGAAATCATGCAGGTCAGGTCCTTGCTGAGGAACTCAGACGCATCAACATACCAGGGCCAAGCTGTCTTATCCTCGCAGTCCCAAATGGTGGGGTTGTGGTCGCCGAGGCTGTTGCACAATCACTGAGGGCCGATCTTGACGTCATCATTGTGCGAAAGCTGCAGATTCCCAATAATACCGAGGCGGGTTTTGGTGCACTGACATCCTTTGGTAATGTGATACTCAACGATGAGCTTGTCAGGAGTTTGCGTCTTGATGAAAAGACGATAGAACACGTGATAGCCAAGACTAGGGTTCAAGTTTCGGAGAGGCAGAGAGCCTTCTCTGGTCTTGCAGGTACATCTGACCCATCGGGAAAGGACACAATCCTCGTAGATGACGGTCTGGCATCAGGTTACACCATGATTGCTGCGGTGCAGTCCCTCACGGCACTGAGTCCAGCCAGCATCACTGTTGCAGTGCCAACTGCACATGACACATCAGTCGAGAGAGTCCGACCACTGGTCAATCATCTTGTCTGTCCTCGTATCGAGAGCGGGTGGAGCTTTGCAGTTGCAGAGGCCTATGAACACTGGTATGATGTTCCAGATAGTGAGGTGCTTGAGATTCTGAACAGATTCAGACGATAGAAGATCAATCTCCCGGAATGACTAGCCATATCGTCTATGGCTCATTGCCCCTATCAGTGACTCAGATTCGAGATGGCTTCTGACCCCTCTGTACAACTATGCACACAAGACCCCCCAGCTGAGCAACACGTCCGCCGGCCTTTTCATCCTCCCGAAAAACGCGAACCTTCACCCCTGCGTTGCGAGCGAGATCTGTGATTCGCTGCAGACGAGGACTATTCTTCTGCGCCGCCCAGAACCTGTCAGTCATGAGTATGTGCTCAGGGACTCCGACTGAAACCTGACCAGCCTTGGACAATTTCCTGAAGCACTGGCCAATCTCCTCGAGCGAGAAGAGAATAGTGAATCCTCCAGTGTCATCAGACAGTCTCGCATCCAGCAATTGGACTATGCTGTCCGATTCCTGCTCGATAACATTCGCGGTGGCAGTCTGAAACGCCTGCGTCTTGACTAGGGCCTTGACTGCGTTGGTCGTGCTTGCATCTGCAGCGATGCTCGTCATTCGGATAGAACGAACGAGGTAGGCGTGATGCTTCCGCACATGAACAACAAAGCTATTGGCTAGTGCGCCGCCGTTTCCAACACTGGCAACTACGAGGCTGCCCACGCCGCTCGAAAACACAGGTTTTAGGGCGGCAATGATGGTGTTGAAGAAGTTATAGTGATCGCCTTCACTACCTCCGTCACGATCTTTGGGCAAGTCGATAGACCCGTGTTGTTTGACAGATTGACTGTGCACAACCCAAAGGACTGCGCGATGCCGATCCAATCCGAGAAGCGCAGCGACAGCATATCCTCTCGGTGAACCCCCAGACCCACGATTCCTGCTTCGTTCAGGCATAGTATTCTCACGACCTGTCCTGTGAAATCAGAGAGAACCTCACATTACAGGTCTCCCCGACGACTGCTTTGGAATTGTCCTTACTCGGCCGACCTGTCCGTTGCTCAAGCGGACCTTTATGCCCCGAGGATGTACAGAGGAGTTCGTGAGAATATCCCTGATAACGCCTCGGGTCAACTTGCCTGTGGTCTGGTCCTTCTTGAGAATCACATCGACCACAAGACCAGGGCGGATGTTCTCGCGATGCGTTCCTGCATTGTCGGTTTCTGTGTTCATTGTGACTCGTGAAAGACGATGGCCGGCTGTTAAACATGTGCACTAGGTGCACATGCCATCTGCAGCTCATCAAAACCAGCCAGGTAGATAAGCTTGCTATCATGTGGTTCATGTGTCACTAGTACACATGCTACTTGCCCATCTTCCTTCCCACGCACAGAAGCGCACCGATGTATTGTCTGGTGGACTTGTCCCTCATGATAACACGCTTGAATCGCGCCTCAATGAGCATCTTCCGCCTGACCTCTCTGCTTCTGGCCATCAAAAGAAAGCCGCGCCCGATCATCCCCAGCAGCTTTCTCCATCCGCCAACGGACCGGGCTCGCTCGCGCAGACTCTCCGTATAGTTCACCCTCTCAGACTGGATATCTATCAGTCCCACTCTCCGAAACTCCTGCTGCCAAGCGGAAGAAGCGAGCGCAGCAAACGGCAGACCCGTCGCCTCAGCGTATATGCCTTCGGCCTCGTCTATTTTCACCCGAGAAGACTCAGGGATGATGTCTTCCTTGTACAGTTCGTCTATGCCTAGATATCCCCCCGGTTGCAACACTCTTACACACTCGCGAAACGCCCGGTCCCGATCAAGAAACATGGAAACGACCTCTGTGAGGACAACGTCATACTGAACATCCTCAAATGGCGTACGGTGTGCATCCGCGACTTGAAAGGACACTCTGTCAGCGACGCCTTCCGCATTCGCTCTCGCCTTCGCCCTGTCCACCATATTCTCTGCTATATCGAAACCGTCTATTTGACAGCCCCTCGTCCGCGCCAAGTAGCAGGCGCTGTATCCTGTGCCGCAGCCGACAACGAGGACCCTCGTTTCAGATCCAATACCACATAGGTCAGCAAGACGGTCCGTGGCCCGAAGCCCGCCCTCATGGAAGTAGGGAATCCCTATGTAGGCATTGAGGTCGTACCACGACAACTGCTCGACCTCATGAAGAGACATTGCATGTTCTTCCGACATTCTGAAGACCCCATCAGTGGCATGGACTACCAGTTTCGCCGTGCGCAACAGTCCTTCCTCACAACTCAATCACGGATAAAGGTCTTCTGAACCAGTCAACGCCACGGATTCTCAACGACTGCTGTCGATATGCAACAACATGGCGTAGACAGTATCGATTGGTTATTCTGTTTCTGAAGAAACATGGTTCTGAGAGGGGGAAGCATATCCCGTACCTCTTGAATCTCTCTTCAACATGAGAAGCCTCTCTCTTCATGTTTCCCGTACCGATGAGCTATACAGAAATGCATTCGGGTGAATGCAGCATGAGGGTAATCAGCCCATGGAGACAATCGAGATTTTCGGGATTAAAGAGGAGAATCTTCTGGGTATTTTGGGCACACTTCCAAACCTATGGAATGCCAAGAAGGGGTCTTCTGAACCATCTCTGAAATTGCTCTTTGACAAATTCGGCAATAAGAACGAGCTTCTCTTTGTAGTCCAAGCTTTCACTCATCCCTCCAGCTCGATTATGATTACTCTCCTCACGGAATACTTGAGAGACCTTGAAACAGCCAAATTCATCATACATGCCTATGATCTGAATGTAGTCGGTGGAGTTGCTGAGGCACTCTGGTCCGGCAGGCGTCTTCGAGATATACTTGAGGGCTTCGTGGATATTGACCTTAGCGTATTCAGCCATCTGAGGGGCGATGAGATCTTTGTCTGTCCGAAGTGCTCAGCACAGTACCGTCTAAGGGCCATGAGAATAACTAGAGATGGTCGAGTAGAGTGTCAGAACTGCGGAAAGATAGTCGAGTATAGCAAATTGGCTAAAAAGGGGGATATCGATATAGACACCTGAAACGGTCCTCGATACGAGGGCTTCCCCTTTGAAACTCAACCATGAGGAAGTCTGCGCACCGCAACCATCACAATGACAATTCCGGTTACAACGATTGCCAGCACAACGCTGATTGCAGGATCGATTGTCGGAAAGACGATGGTGGCCGATTCAGTTGTCTGTAGGCTGAGCCGAAAGACAAACGACTGTCCCTCTGCATCTAAGATTGTCACACTCAAGAGTCTAGGTTCATATCCATCGGCTTCGACTACAAGGGTTGTGAAGCCAGGGTAGAGATTGAGCGAGAAATCGCCATCCAAATCGGTTGTAGCAGATACTTTGCCGCCCACCGTACTGATTCGCGCACCTGCAATCGAACTATGATTTTCACCATCCTCGACGTGACCTGTGATACGCACGAGATGTGAGTAGCCATTGAAGCAGGCACTGTTGCGGCCATCGTGCCTATCCATTAGCCAGCCCCCGCCGGAACCACCAGATCCTTTGAACACATAGGCCTGGCCATAGTTCTCAATGGGATTTGATGAGTCCCCCTTTCCAGCCACGATGAAAATGTCAAGGAAGTCATCTCCATCGAAGTCTGCGATAATGGGGCTGTGATAGACACCCATGGTGCCTAGAGGATTGCTATCACTCGCATTGAAATGTAGGATGATTCCGCTATCACCGTCTCTCACTTCAATTACACCTTGAGAGTCAGGGAAGCAAATATCTGCAATGCCATTGCCATCGAGGTCAGAGATCGAGGGTGTGGTCAACGGGTAGGAAATAGAGGTTGCGCCATGCGAGTACGACCAGCTAGGCTCGCCATCCCCGTTCAGAACTAGAACCTCTCTTTCTCCAATTGCCACAATCTCAGAGCCGAAGACCCGACCCAAATCAGCAATACAGGTGGCATAGTAGGAGGAATTTCCAGCATATGTCCATAGACTGCTGCCGTCCTCAGCATTGATTGCATGGATATGGCCATCCGTCGAACCTATGACTAATTCTTGTATGGCATCATTGTCGAGATCTGCATACGCGCAACCCCCTCTGAAACTCGACTCTCCCTGATATCTCCAGAGTATGGATAGAGAGGGCCCGTTAATTGCGCAGACGGAATTATCACCCTCCTGAGTGGCAATGACGATGTCAAGGAATCCATCACAATTCACGTCCAGGACTGCAGGGTTAGAGCAGATATCGCCTTGAAAGGGGCCGACGCTACTGCTCAGACTGCCATCCTCTGCGTTGATGATATGGACATATCCTCCAGTTGCATTCTGTACTGTGCCAATGATGACCTCAGGTCTATTGTCACCGTCCATGTCCTCAATAGCAGCTCCTCCCAGTGAAACTGCGGCCATGGTATAGTTCCACAGGACAGAACCATCTTCTCCCCTCAGGGCAAATAACAGCCCTGCACCTTCGACATATGGACTGAGTGCAGTGAAGATGACTTCCAACTGGCTATCGTTGTCAATATCATGCAGTCTGACTGACGAATCGATGGCGGGACCGCCTGTGTAGAACTTCCATAGTAGACTCCCGTTCTCTCCATTCAGGGCATACAGATTCCCGTTGCCAAGATGTGTGCTGAAGACGACCTCCAGCATGCCATCACTATCGATATCTCCAGCAGCGGGTCCCTCAAGACATGTCGAGTTGAGGTCATACGTCCAGAGGAGGGGAAGACTGAGCTCATCGTCCGGTGGGATGGAACCACAGGCAGGTATCAAAGATACTAGGAGAGCAAACCCCAAGAATACCAAGATCAATTTGCTACGCATGTTCCTGCCCAACTCCCTCACAGGAATTCAAGCGACCAATTTAGCTCAATGCATATCTATTCCTTCAAAGACTATTAAACTTTACAAGGTGCGCATTCAGTTGGCACTGTACGTGGAACAACCATTGGCTCAGCAAACGTAATTGGATCACTTATCATGAGTCAGGTCGTGGACATCGCACCATGATAATCACCACAATCGACATCGACATTCTTTGATAATGATGACTTGAATCGTGCGGAACGTGACTAGGAATCGTATCAAAGACCATATCAACCGTTTCTGTTCATTCCAGATACTGATGTGGAGCTACAGAGACAGAACACATGCAGGTCATGTTCTTGTCGAGGAACTTCGGGGCATTATCGACCCGGACTCATTGCACTTGGTTCTGGCAATTCCGAATGGAGGGGTCGCAGTCGCAGAACCAGTTGCGCAATCACTGGATGCTGAGCTTGATATCATTATTGTTCGGAAGCTGCAGATTCCTCACAACACGGAAGCAGGATTCGGTGCACTGACATCTTCTGGCAATGTGATTCTCAATGACGAATTGGTTAGAGGTCTGCATCTCGACGAAAAGACAATAGAACAGGTGATAACGAGGACAAAGACCCAGATTTCTGAGAGGCAGAGGTTCTATTCGCGGCTAGCGGGTGTATCAAAACCCGAAGGGAAAGATGTGATACTCATAGACGATGGTCTCGCATCAGGATACACTATGATTGCTGCTATTCAATCACTCAAGACTATCGGTGCGAAGAGCATCACTGTTGCTGTTCCGACTGCACATAATTCAGCTGTTGAAAGAGTGCGCCCGGTGGTAGATCATCTGGTCTGTCCTCGCATCGAGAGCGGGTGGAGCTTTGCTGTGGCAGAGGCCTATGAATACTGGTATGATGTCCCAGAAGGGGAAGTACTTGAGATTCTTAAACGAACAAGAAACCAAAAGTGAAAATCACTTCCCATACCCCAGCTTCAATTTCACTGAAGAGCCTAAAGGCTTCTAGATAGTTCATATCTCCATAGGTCATGCAATCATGATGATGGTATAGAATCCCGAAGCGCAGGGTTTCTGTCGAGATTCGCACCAATACAGCTGTCCGAATTACAGAGCCTGCAATCTATGCACCAGCTATGACGAAAGACTCCCCTACGATGTTCTCTTCTCTAACGCCCATCTTCTCCAATATACTCTTCATACCAAGCACGAAGGAATCTGGCCCACAGATGTAGAACTTCTGGTCCAGGTCTTTGACATACTTCTGAATCATCTCTTTGTTGATCATTCCATGCTCATACCCTTCTGCGTCGTCTTCTGTGAGTGTGAGAACGAGGTCGTCGCCAAGCATCTGACGGAACTCTCCCTCAAGGATGATGTCCTTGACCGCTTTGTTTGAGAAGATTAGTTTGTTACCCTTCAGCTGATTGGTCTTGTAGAGATGGCGCAGAATAGCAATGAAGGGTGTAATGCCTGCCCCGCCAGCAAGAAAGACTCCTCTTCCCTTGTACAGGATAGTGCCAAACGGTGCATGGACTACAATTTCATCTCCAGGCTCTAGCAGATGTAACTGCTTTGTGACACCATTATGCTCAGTATACCTCTTGATAGTGAACTCAAGGACTCTGTCATCATTCGAGGATGTAAATGTGAACTCTCGGAACTCATTCTCCCATTTCGGCTTTGGAATCGACAGGAGGGTTGCTTGTCCTGGAAGAAACTCAAATCCTTTAGGTTTCTCAACAATGAATCGCTTCACATCATGAGTGACGAACTCAGTCATCAGAATCTCGACTCGGTTCGGGTTCTCTTTTGAGGGATTCTTGCGAATTTTCGATTTGTTATCTACCATGTTTATTCCAACCATCTTGTTCGATATGGATATTGACCAGACCTGCAAATCTGTTGGTTTACAATAGTTATTATTTCTAATAAAGCGTAGCATGTATCCGTGTTCATTATGCTTCGATGGTCAATAGATTATTCATTGCCCCGATAACATGGACTAATCTGTGCATAACAGAAGAAGCACTTCATGAAGGAGAGAACATGTTCTTTTCCCCTTTCTCGACACATATATGCTCAGATGTGGATATTAGACCTGTCAATATCCTGGGATAGGATCAGGAGGTGTAGAAGTGAGTACAACAAGCGAAGCAACATGTCTGCTCTGCGTTCAGCAAGAGGCTGCAAAGTTGATATCGATGTGTCTTGACCTAGGGCTCGAACTGAAGACCCGAGAGGATGTGCTGAACCTCATCATTGTCAGTGGCTACTACTCACTCTATAGAGACCCTGCCTTTGTTGAGAATGTTATAGATGCCGTCTTGGAACAGATGTGACCTGTGACTTGACGATTCTCATTGCTCGTGTTCACTATTTGAGTACTGAAACGAGAGGATCTGTCAGCTCCTCGAAAACGTGAGCCGTCGCCATTCCAATTGCACCTCTCTTTCTGAGGAGGTGTTGAACGAGACCCTTGTACTGCGCCAGTCTCAGTTTTGTCTCAGAGAAGTCACCCGAGAACAGCAGCTGATGTCTATTTGTGAGACTTCGTTGTTTCTTCCACTCGGGGTGCGTGATGTGTCCTCTGACTTTGGTGTACAGACCTGTACCGATTATGGGGTACGGAAAAGAATACGATAGGTAGTCAAGAGGCAAGGATGAAGAGAACCGTAGAGTCTCAAGAAGGGATGCAGTGGACTCTCCCGGATATCCGAGGATGAAGAAACCACCAACAGCAATTCCTGCACGCTTCGCTGCGCAAACAGCTCTTACAACATCCTTGAGAACAATCCGCTTATTCATGACCCTCAGCATGCGCTCATTGCCGGACTCAATCCCGAAGAAGATCTGTACACAGCCAGCTCGAGCCATCTTCGCGGCAGTCCTCTCATCAAGTCTGTCTGCTCTACTGAGACACATCCACTGAAGGTCGAGTTTCTCCTCATTGAGAATATTACAGATCAGTCCGACTCTATCGAGATTCTGAGTAAAACAGTCATCAGAGAAGAATACACGGTCATAACCAAGCTGCTCTATCTCCTGCATCTCTGCAACAACGTTCTTTGCAGACCGCTCCCTATAGCTTCGCCCGAAAACCGGATTGCTGCAGAAATCACAGAGGTAGGGGCATCCCCTTGTTGTGATCTGATTTGTCACAGTGTATCCGTGAAATGTACTCCAGTAGTGCTTGTATGACTGGTTTGGGAACAGGTCTCGAGCTGGAAACGGAACCCTGTCCAAATTCGTTTCAAATGGACGTGAGGGGTTAGAATGGCAATCTCCATCATTTCCTGCAAATGCAATCCCCTGAATGTCTTGCCATCCTATTCCGCTGAGATGCTTTCTCACGAGCTCAAGGAATGTTTGTTCTCCCTCGTGCTGTACGACCACATCGAAGACATCTAGAAACTCCTCTGGAACAATGCTTGGCAGCGGTCCACCTGCCACAAGCAGCTCTGCATCCTCACGAAGGCTCTTTGCAAGGGCAGTTGCATGATGATTGATAGTGACCATAGAGTAGATTCCTATGATCCGAGGATGTGCATGTCGAATGACACGCAGAGCACGCTCGGGAGTAAGAAAAGTACAGTCAATGAGCCCTACAGAGATGTCATTTGTTCGCAAGACAGAGGCAAGGTATCCAAGTCCGAGGGGTGGATAGCGAAAGATAGACCGATCAATTTCCTCGTTGAAGTACGGATATACAAGAACGACATCGACTCCCATTATTCAGTCACCACGATTCTCGTTCATTATGACAGTAATTCTATATCTTAGGCTTGTAGTGGAAGGAGGCATCATGAATATGATTCCACTCCAGCAGATGTCTCGGCCGATAATCTCTCTGCCACGAAATGCCTGAACCGACTCTGGAATGTCAACGCGAAATCCTACACTCTTGCTTGGAGAATGAAGGGCAGCCCATGCTGCACATATAGTGTCCCAGGCACCGATAGCATCGCCCTGGAGAACTGCTCCAGCGCTGTCTGTATAGACATCAAAGAGATTTCCCCCCAGTTCGTTTGAAACATAGATGTGCTGCAGGCCGGTCCTCTGGACTCCAGAGAAGTCCATCGTCACATTGATGATGCCTGCTTCCTCATCAATCATATAGGAAGCAAGAACGGAGCCTCTACTACTCACTCTGAAAAACACGGAGGGATCGTAATCAGGGCGCAACGATTCGAGTCTACTTTCGATTAGCCGCAGGACTCTTCGACCATATCTCGACTTGTAGACTCTATTGTATATTCTCTGGGGCGCCCATGACAACATTCGTATCCGTGTCGAGAGCCTTCCCTGTCGTCGATCAATCAGGTCCATAGTGAACTTCTTCCACGCTGATCCGCCGCCTACTCTACCCTCCTCAGACACAGTTGCTGTGCCTGGAAAGAAGAAGTCCCTCTTGTACTGCAAGATTGGTACTCCAAGACCAACTCCTTCCTCACAGAGATCGGATATGTGGCCAGTCCTGCTCGGGAGTAGCCCTTTCTGAACAGGGGCAGTCTTGCCATAATAGGGCGTTGGACTGCCGCTCATGTAATAAGACATGAATGAGTCCAATCCAGTTGCCCGAGCCATTCTTTAGTTACTATCTGGCCATCTTGTAAATTTGCCGATTTCGCTTGATACGCTTGGACTGTACATTCTGCAGTTGCTGTGTGCCATGGCAACTGCTATAATCTGAACTCACTACATATGATATGGTGAGCCAGTTTGGATGAAATTCACATAGACCGATTCGATCCTCGGGTGATTCATGAAGGAGCTCTCCAAAGAGGAGAAGATGGTGTCGTACGATGTCTCACTTGCTCTCATAGATGCCTACTTCATGATGGCAAGGTGGGAGTATGTGGCACACGAGTAAACATCAATGGCTCTGTGAAGACTTTGGCCTATGGAAATGTGTCCTCTATCAATAACAATCCCATAGAGAAGAAGCCGTTCTTCCATTTTGCTCCTGGCACGATGGCTCTCACCGTCGGGAGCTGGGGCTGCAATGCATCCTGCCTCTTCTGTCAAAACTTTGACATATCCAAGCAGAAACCTGCCCCAGAACTTACTCGGTTCGTGAGTCCCGAACAGTTCGTGAAGATAGCACAGAACAGAGAGAGCAGGGGAGTATCTATATCGTTCAGTGAGGCTGCAACCCTGATGCTTGAGTGGAACCTCGAGGTGTTCAGACTTGCAAAGAAGCGAGGACTGTACAACACGATTGTCACGAACGGCTACATGACGACCGAGGCACTCGACCTCATGATCGATGGAGGTCTTGATGCTGCGAATGTCGACCTGAAGGGCTGCGAGCCTCAGGTCAGAAGGATATGCGGAATTGCACTCCAACCAGTACTGGACAATACTACGCACATGATTGAGAGAGGAGTCCATGTAGAGCTCACAACACTCGTTGTACCAGGGCTGAGTGATGACTTGCAGTGTCTGGAGACCCTTGCGCGATGGATTCTGGAGTCTGCCGGACCAAAGATGCCCTGGCATCTGAACAGGTACTATCCAGCCTACCGATACACAGAGCCAGAAACCCCATTGGCATTACTGAAACACGCCAGAGATGTCGTGAAGAAGATGGGACTGCAGTTCGTCTACATTGGCAACGTGGGCAATAAGGGGCTAGAAGATACGGTATGTCCCAATTGTGGTACTCTGTGCTATGAGCGACTGAGGTTGTCCTCGAAGAACGTCGCTACGACCGCTGATGGAAAATGTGGAAAATGTGGATATGATTTAGAGATTCGGTTCGGGTAGTTCTAACCTGTTTACATGCGAGCCACATGATGAATCTCGAAAGATGCGAGGCGACTCCTCACATCATGGCGCTGTTTCAGTTCTGCTTGCTGCGAAGTAGTATGCGACCACCGAAGCAACAAAGCTGCCCAGTACCCCCATGATTGCGCTGAACTTCTCCAGATCCAGCTGATTGAATACAGTCATCACCACGACCAGTGTGAAGAGAGCGAAGATCCATATAGCCAAGATCGCTCTCATGTTCTTGCGTAGACTCATCAGTCGGACTATGCTCTCGCCCGCGCTCTGGAGCGTCTGAATTGTGGTCAGAATCAGAGTCTCATTCATGATGATGATGAAGGCAATGCCAATTCCCAATCCAATGCCAAGAGCAGTGACCAGCGCTGTAATCGGATCTGTCAGAATCCAGAGGATTGCTACAACGATCGTAAGCAACCAGCCAGCAACAATCCAGCCAACGAGCGCTGTCCTCATGTGTGTCTTAGTTTCTGTCATCTTCTATCCCTGTCCTTGCATCCCCATGCAAGACTGCTCACAGCACAACTTAAACATCTTTCCCTAGGCGATTACTTCTGATGCATCATGATGCCGTCATCAAGTGACATCAGAGTGCACTCCTGCTGTCTAGAGGTGTGATTTAGATCAGGAAGTGATGAGTCGGAACTGATTTAGGCAGGACTTCCTCATTAGTCAGAGCATAATTCGTCTTGAGTTAGGAGAGATTGAATATGGCACAGGATGAGGCTGAGAAGACTCAAGTCTATGGGTATCGTTGGGCTGTTCTTCTGGTCTTTGGTCTGATCTTTATGGTCGGCCAGATGATGTGGCTTGTATTCTCGTTGATAAGAAACGAGGTGACGCCTGTCCTCGGGCTCGCTCCTGGCGACCCGGGAGTTGTTCTTCTGACAGCGTCTCAGCCTCTCGCATTCATAATTCTCTCCATACCAGTGGGCCTGCTGGCTGACCGGAAAGGGCTTGTCATGGTGGCGGGTACAGGTGCAGTCATCCAGACCATTTTCGGCGCACTCAGAATATTCCTCGTGAACGACTTCACGATGATATTCGTATGCCAGTTTGGACTCTCGATCGGTTCAGTCATGATTCAAAACTGCATTGTCTATCTCAGCGTCAGCTGGTTCCCAAAGAGTGAACGAGGTCTCTCGACTGGAGTCGGCACACTCTTCATGCTTCTTGGAATGCTCTTGGGAACTGCATTGAGCATGGTTCTCTGGAATGCACCCCTCTATGGTGCACCAGGCTATACTGTTCCCCTTGCTCAAGCGAACCTGGTCTGGATACTTCAGATCGATGCCGTGGCTGCCCTAGCTCTCACTGTGCTCTTCTTCGCTGTCGCGCGAAACAAACCACCAAAACCTCCCGACATTAATGTACTCGCAGAACAGACCCCGAGTGTCAGGCGAATGCTGAAAGACAGGAATGTGTGGATCATCTCGCTCGGATTCTTTGCAGGCTTTGGTATCTTCATCGGACTGACTGCAATCATTGAGGAGTTGCTCATCAGCCTTGGGCTCCCGGTGTCTGCGGGTCTGGGGAGTCCTGCCATTGTGATGATTCTTCTGCTGGTTGCCGGAATATTCGGAGCTGTTATCGTTCCAGGGATATCAGACAAGATACGGAAGAGGAAGCCCTTCCTTGTGATGTCGATGGTAGTCGGTACAGTTGCAACTCTTGTCCTAGGTACTAGTACAATACTCGAGCTCACATACATCACGTCCGCGATTCTGGGATTCTTCCTGATCGCTGTGATGCCAGTAGCCCTCTCTGTGGTCGAGGAACTGAAATCAGTTGGACCAGAACTGTCAGGCGCAAGCACGGGACTGGCGTTCTGGTTTGGCAACCTTGGTGGGTTCCTTGGGACAGTCTTGCTGGAGCTGTTCAGAGTGGGAAGCTCTTACTTCTACTCAGTCCTCTATCTAGTGATAGTCATGGGTGTTTCCACACTCTTGGTCCTGACAATCCCTGAGACAGGAAGAGGCGCAAAGAAAGACACGTAGACAAATGTAGGAGTGACTGCTCGCCAATCTGACAACTGTCAAGCGATCTCCAGTCCTTCAACGGGCGCGTCGAGGGACGGCTTCGAGTGCGCCGCAAATGGGAATACCTTGTTGCAGTTCTGGCATACTACCGTTCCATCCTGAGAGATTGAGGACACTGCGTATGCATATGTGGAGCCGCACATAGGACATTTCGCATGTCTTAGCCCACTATCTTGCTTTTCCTCTTCCTTCGAGACCTCAAACATCAGTCCCACGGTCCTGCATGCAACGCCATCAACAAACGAGAAGAGCGCAATCCCGAGTATTTGAATCGGCCAGTAGTATGACGGTCCTGCAAGCGCCCCGATGAAGACAAAGGAGAAGTTCGCGATGCCTGTCACGAGAAGCACACCGAACAGGAACAGCCCATGAGCCGCCACACTTCCTATTGTGCTGCTGCAGCGAATGGACCATATCGCTGATGACAAGAAGATGTTTATGCCACCAACTGCAAGAGCAACGAGCCCGAAGAAGAGAAATACGCCAAATATCCCAGCTATGAAAAGAAATGCGACCAATGCTATCATGAGCACGAAGTACATACCGAGTCCAATTAGCGAATAGGCGAACCCATGAAGAAGTAACTTGAGCGCTTCGTACTTGATAGGTCTTGGTCGATTCTTCCATGGAATGTAGTACTCTGACCAGCCTGTTTCTGCAGCACTGCTTGGCATCTGATACCTTTCCTGCATGGCCATTGTGCCAGCAGGTTGGGCTCCTTCTAGATTGATTCTGTATGCGCAGTTCTGGCATTGCACGTAACCAAGCGAACTGATAGATTCAGAACTGTACGTATATGTTGCTCCGCAGTGATCACATTTTAGCTGAATTCTCCGCTCTGATTCTAGTGACATTCGTCAGGCCTCCAAATGACCACAATCCCATAATAGTAGACACAGGATGAGATAAGGATTAGCTCCTCTCGAATGATTTCAAGCCTAGCAAGCCTCTTCCCCGAATCAGGAAAACAGAACTCTCAAATGTGACCACTGACAACTAGCAGACAGCCGGAAACAGGAGAAACTCATATGGAACTAATCAAGCCCCCGAAACTGCAGCCAGGCGACTCTGTTGGAGTGTTCTCTCCCTCATGGCCCGTCACACAAGACACGCGTGAGAAGTTTGACTTAGGCGTAGAGAAACTCAAGTCATTTGGTCTCAATGTTAAGGTTGCAGAGCACACTCTTGGACAGTACTATTACAGCTCCGGCACTCGTGAGGAGAGGCTGCAAGACCTGCACACTCTCTGGGCAGATCCCGAAGTAAAGTGGGTGTTGATGGCACAGGGAGGAAACACAGCAAACCAACTTTTGGATGGCATCGACTATGACATGCTTCGAGACAATCCAAAGATATTCTCAGGAATCTCCGATGGGACAGTTCTGCTGAATGCAGTTCACGCTAGAACCGGTCTTGTGACGTTTCACGGTCCAGACCTCATCTATACCTTCGGTCAGAAAATGTCCCCTCAGATTGAGAAGAACATCAAGAGCACCTTCTTCAATGGAAAGCCTATAGAACTACGACCGAATCAAGACTGGCAGCACCAGTTGAGGAGTGACATCAAATACCCTGGGTGGAGATGCCTTCGAAAGGGAAAAAGCACAGGGCGACTCGTAGGAGGGCATATCAGGATTCTTGCCAATACAATACTGGCTGGTTACGGCCCCGACTTCAAGGGCGCAGTTCTCTTTCTCGAGGGAACTGACAATGTGGGACACACAAACAGCTTCATTGCAGCTCTCCGGCTGCATGGGGTATTTGACCAAGTCACAGGCGTAATCCTTGGATGGTTTGAGGGCAGCGAACTTGAGGAGAAAGAGCTAGGTCGCCCAGTCAGTGATGCCTTTCTCGAGGAAACTAGGGATTATGATTTCCCAGTTCTTGAGATAGGTGAGCTCGGTCACTACGTGGAGAATTACGTCTTGCCAATTGGCTGCAAGGCAACCCTCGACGCGACCAAGAAGCAGATAACGATTGACGAACCAGCTGTCAGGTAGACCAATCAGGCTCGTTGAATTTATGAGCGTCCGTGTCGTTGCCGGCACTGTGAACAGTATGAAATGGGTGACGCGTGCTCATGTTCATGTGGACCGGGTGGCCTGCCCTTGGCTCATCCGTCGCTTTGTCGATCCACAGGCAGAGTTCAAGTTCGTGGTCTGGCCCGGGACTACTCTGAGTGCTGGTGATGGCACTCCTTTCGACTTTCCTGATATGGACATCCCGTTTACTCATCACGAGGGCAAGTGCACATTCGAGGCGCTGATTGGCCACTATGGTCTGGATGACCCTGTCCTTTCCGAGATGGCTGCAATAATCCACGGAGCTGATGTCGAGAAAGACATTGACAAGACACCAGAGGCTCGGGGAGTTGAGCTTACCCTCAGTGGTCTTGCCTTCGTGAGTAACAACGATCACCAGGCACTCGAAAGAGGTTTCATAATATGTGACTCCATATATGTAGGCCTGCTGCTGAGGACGCTCCGGAAGGAGATGAAAGGCAAGACTGAAGGGAAATCGCGCGAGGATGCCTTTCGCTTGCTCCACATGCACCTCAGAGAACGGCTGCCTCGTACTATCAAGGTGGGGCCAATGAAGTGAGCACAGACTCACCTCAGGTAGCACGCAACATGCTGCTACTCTGTATTCTAGGTGCACTTGCCATATTCAGTACGACAATGGCCAAGTCTCCGGTTCTTCCGTATTTCGCGTCTTGGCTTGAGGCCACGGATCTAGAGAAGGGCTTGATAGGGGCTGCTTCGCCTGCCACTGGCGTTCTGGTCAGTGCTCCAATCGGAATCCTGATGGACCGCAAAGGTCCCAAGATGTTACTCTGGGCGGCGGCCGGGCTCTTCGCGTTTGTGCCGTTCCTGTACTTCTGGGTATCCACTGCTCTGCAGCTTGTTGTTGTCCGCTTCATTCACGGGACCGCTACTGCTATACTAGGTCCAGTCGCTCTGGCACTAGTTGCAGGTTGGTTCGGAAACCAACGAGGAGAACGGATGGCTCTCTACTCCTCGTCTACGCGTGCTGGTCGCACTATTGCACCCCTCTTGGGTGGTTTCCTATTCGCAGTGCCAGCGTTTGAGTCGTTCGGAATCGACATCTATCGAGGTATCTACCTAGTCTGTGGGCTATTCGGCATGGCTGTCTTGGCACTGACCATGATAATGCCGGTGAGGACTGAAGGTGCCACGGAGCCCACGAGCATCCCCGACAAGGCCCTCACTCGAAGACCAACGAGGGAGGTCATCAGGCGCGATGTCCTGCTCATCTGTGCAGCACAGGCCGCCACCTACTTTCTCTATGGTGCGTACGAGTTCTTCATGCCTCTCTTCTGGAATGAGGTCGTGGGCATTCCAGAGTGGTTTGCAGGACCGATGTTCACGCTCCTGACAGTCACCATACTGATAGCAGGCCCCATCATTGGCCGAGTTTCCGATAGAAGCAGCCGCTTCCCGTTCATTGTGGGCGGCTTGGGCTGTCTCTGTATCCTAGTCGCCCTAGCCTCGGCGGTGACCAACTTCGTTCTTCAGGTCATTCTAGTGATTCCGATAGCATTGGCGATTGCATCCACCGATTCCACAACATCCCCACTTGTGACCGAAAGGGTAGACCCTTCATTGAAGGGATCTGCTCTGGGTCTGCTCAGCACGATAATGGATGTTGGACATTCCTCAGGACCATTGGTCCTTGGTGCATTCTTGGCTCTTGGTGGCCACAGCTACACCTTCGCATTTGTATTGGCGTCTGTTTTGATCCTTGTAGTACCGCTGGTGATCTTCTTCACCCTCGACCGCAAGAACTAAGCAGTAGACCTGAGCTGCGCAAGTTTTCCAAGTGCCATCGCATAGCCGTGATTCTTCTTCGACCATTCCACCTAGGACTGCAGTTCGTATATGTTGGCAATGCTCACGTCAGAGGGCTTGAGGATACTGCGTGCCCTAACTGCAGTGCTTTGTGTTATGAGCTGCACGCACTGTCATCAAGGAATACTGCTACTAACGCTGTTGGAGAATGCAGCAAATGCGCATTCAATCCAGGGATACAATCTAACTAGTTGCTTCTGTCTTTGAAAATCGATCCCGTATTGTTTTGCCGAATCTCTCAAAGTTGGCTCGGAGGTTCTCGAGTGAGTTACTTGTCTGACCTCCCTGAAGATTGCTCTCAAAGACAATGCGAGAGGCACCCCTTAGAATCTTGTTAACCTGCTTCCCGACGCTAAAGTGGATGGGGGTGTTCTTGACATGTCCAGCATATATGTTGAGGGGATGTTCTTTCTGTTTCGAACCCAGCGCCATCCTCAGCCCGTCCGACTGCAAGAGCATCTTTGGTAACGATCGGGCACCACTGAATATTCGTCTGAAACTAAGCAATCCCGAAATCCGGTTCAAGATTCTCATACTTCCAATTCCAAGGCTTAGGCGTCTGAAGAGATTGCCAATTTGAACGCCCATCATTGGCATCGAGATCTTTGGCAGAGGCCATCTTCCAAACACATACTCCCGATTCAGGCGTTCAAGGCCTCCTTTAACAATGATGCCCATCATGTAGAAAACGAATCGTCTTACACGGATTTGAGTCTGTCTCTCGTTACGTAAGTATATCGCACGAACAGGGACATCATGGACACGTACACCCAGTGAGTGAAACCTTATCAGCCAGTCAGCTGGATAGCCGTAGCCCTTGCGGGCATTGTTCCATTCAACAAGAGGAAACACACGTCTATGCATTGACGTATAACCCATCTGCGAGTCGTTTATGTGGTAATATCCTGAGGCAAGCTTCGTCATGACAGAGAGGCTGATGTTGCCGAGAAGCCTTCTTGATGGCATCTCGCGCCATGCATTCCCTGGAGAGTTCTTTGAATGTCCATACATGAAACGATTACCCTTGGTGTAGTCTGCTGTCCCCTCTGCTATGGGTTTGAGCAGATTATCGAGATCAAGCCAATCCATCTGTGCATCACCACCTACAACGACAAATACATCATGTCCGTCCTTGTAGGCATGACGGTAACCTGTGATAATGGCTGCTCCTACTCCTCTATTGATACGATGTTGTACTAGCCGAATTCTAATGTCAGACTCTGCATAATGCCTGACCATATCAGCAGTCCTATCTTTGCTACCGTCATCAACAACATATATTGTGTCTACAGTATCAGGTACGGGCCAGACGGTCCGTCCGATCAGACGCTCCTCATTGTGTGCAGGTACTATAACCGCTACTCTCATCCCTCTGTACATCTCAGGAATCACCTTGGTGATTCGCGTGAGATGCGAATTGCTGAACACCAATGCCACTACTAGTGCGTTCTCAAACTCACTTAGATTGTCGCTGTCTCTCCTGTAAGTCGCATCCCTTCCACGCGATATGTGCAGTACCGCGGGCATCTCTCTCCAATTTGCGAGTTTACCCGGCTCGGAAACGGCAGACATATCTTATAATAAAGTGTTCTAGGAAAATTCTCCGCCCCTTAATTTGTACGATTCTCTCAAATAGGGACATGCTTGCCAGAAAATCGATATCAATCTCACACGAATTAGATAATAAGATGAAAGATCCTGCTCAAAGAAGAACAGCTTTGTCAGAAAATCGGTACCAATAATACACAATTGAGTCAGTATCCTGTATCTCAATCCCATGACTACGATGCTTGTAGTCATTTCAGATACTTCCTGATTTGACTCGATACTGGCTATTCGACAAGCTCTGTTTTTTCTATTGCCGTTTTTCAACACTCCTTCCCTGTGACATGCGGCAAATCCTTCAGAGGCACGATTCGGAATCCCTTCGCTTTCAGGTTCTTGAGTAAGCGAAGAAAGGCATCAATGCGCTTGACTATGTGAACTGGATGAGTCAAAAGGACAAGAACGCCTCCAAAATCCTTACAGAAGTCTGCTTTGTAGATCCACATCTTGAGCAACTGCTCATTCGTAAGCCTTAGACTCTCTATGAGATGAACATCCTGAGGGCATGTGATGGGTACTTCCCAGAGCGGTAGAAGCTTAGAGATTGATTTGTTTTGACAGCTGGGTGGCCTGAAAGGTCTATTATACGACAAGCCCTTGAGTCCACCTGCCATGCCAAACGTTTTCGCATCTGTATAGCTTGAATCGATCTTGAAACCCTCATCTACCAATGTTGGGAGAAGGAGTGGTGACCGCAGGGTATATGGGCTCCGGAAAGACTGCACATCGGCTCCTGTAGACTCCAAGATTTTCTTGCCCTTTCTTAGTTGCTTGGCAAGGTTTTTGGCATTGTAGAGTGCAAGTTTTCCACTGTGAGAATAGCCATGCATCCCGATCTCGTGCCCTTCCTCCGCTAAGCTCTGTACTCCTCTTTTATTCAAAGAATATTGAACAGACCTAGGGACGAAAAACCATGTAGCCTTAACATTCTCTTTTTCTTCTATTGATGCAACTAGCTCCCTGCCCTCTTTCTGACAGAAATCTGTGTCAATATCATGTGTGATAACAGCAAAAGAGCATTCTGTGTGTCTTTTCAACAATCCAATTTCGAGCATATGCTGTTCTATCAGGTGCACTATCACATTGTTGCATATTCCGAGTATACCTACATCTTTCAGACTGCGTACATGAGATTTTTCATAGCTCCTTGAAAACCTACTCACTCCTTTCCTCACAGCTGGTGGCATGTACCAGTATACCATAAGCGCTGACTGCTTGAGCGCACTAATCCTGCTACTCCGAAACCCCTCATGTAGAGATGCAATATACATTGCAAAAGGATCGAATCCGAACTTGAGTGTCTGGTCCTCAATGGTGATTGCTGGAGTACCATCTGACAATTCGCAGATTGTTTCACCTGTTAGATGTTCATTGCCGAATCTAGCAGAGATGGAAAAAAAAGAAGTTTCGGGCCGCTTGAGAATCAGGTTCGTCATCTTGCTCTCCTCAAAGGACAGAGTGTCGAGTCTCCAAGCCCCAGTGCTCGGGTATGAGATATGACTCATCCCATCAACCACTCCGAGGTTGTTTAGAATCTCCTCTCCTACAACAGCCGAATGTGTTTGGCTTCTTGAGCCTGATGAGGTTAAGCGAATCCTATCTTTTGTCGACACCAAAGCAACACCTACGTCTACCTGACTTACCTGTGACCTGCTTTTGCAGCAGTTCTGAGTCAGATTTCATCCACATTCTGATTCGGATGGAGAGCCTCCTTACAGCTCGATTTCTACCCCTCTTGTACTCGTACTGTTTTTCAGCCTGCAGAGTTACGGGATGTCCTTGCCATCATGCTCCTATACAAAAGGATTGTCGTAAATCCAGAGCAGCTAGTCTATTGCTTTGACAGGTCAACTTCATGGCAAAGCAACCGTGCAGACTCATTTCCGAGAAGGCTTAAATCGCACCAAGGATATCAATCATTGTGGCGTGGTGAAGGTAAGCCTATCACATGTCTGAACATCCTTAACAAGGAGTAGATTATTGCTTCAAAGTTGCTCTAGACTAGTTTCGCCAATCAAGGTGGTGTGATACCGAGTGGAGTCCTTACGCGGGTTTACTATTGTACATGAGCCCACCGAACTGGATCAAGATGCTTGGAGTAGTTTCGTGTTAGCAAACACAAGAGGGAATATCTTCCAGACCCCTGAGATGTACAGGGTGTATCTCAGTACCGAGGGATACGAACCAGTCTTCACTGCTATCTTGGACAAGAGCGAGGACATTGCTGCTACGATGCTTGGAGCTCGCAAGGAGGAAGTGGGATCATTCGCGAGAAGATTCTCTAACAGAGTTCTTGTGACTGGCGGACCGATAGTATCTGATGAAGTTGGGAGAGCTGCACTGCTTGAGATGATATTGAGAGCACATACAAAGCATGTGAAGAATGAGGCAATGTTCACTGAAGTGCGGAACCTGTCACCGTCACCTGATCTACATCCTTTTTTTGAAGGCGCAGGGTATAGTTTCATTCCTCATGCTAGTACGTATCTTGACCTAACCCCTGGAATTGAGCAGCTCTGGAACAATCTTGCTTCAAAGAGAAGGCAACAAATAAGAAAAGCTATGAAAGAAGGTCTGACAGCATGTGTTGTCTCTATGGAAGACTTAGACGATCTTTATTCTCTATTTGAGGAAACATATCAGCGGATTGCATTCCCCGTCCCCCGCAAGTCGCTTTTCGAATCAGTCTTGTCAATTCTTCAGTCCAAGAATCTTGCACGATTTGTCGGAGTCAGACATGAAGAAGAGTTAGTAGCAGTAGTCGTGAACTTGTTATACAAGGACATAATCTATGCTTGGTATTGCGCCGGAAGTATGAAGTACACGCCATTCCACTGTAATGAACTGGCGTTTTGGAGTACCTTTGAATGGGGGGCGGAAAATGGCTTTGCATTGTTCGATTTTGGCGGTGGTGGGCCACCAGAAGAAGAAAGTGGAGTGAGAGTCTTCAAAGAACGTTTGGGTGGCATGACACGAGAAACTGGAAAATATGAATGCGTACACAACCGTTTGAAACACAAGTTGGCGACTCTGGGATTCAGAATCTGGAGGGCTATTCGCTGAAACTGCTAAGGAAGACTCTGGAGCAACACCTATGAATCCCAATGATAACTATCGCATTGTCCACGACCCCAGGGAGATAGACGAGCTAGCATGGAGTCGATTTGTGATGGAGAATGATGACGGGAACGTTTTCCAGACACCAGAGATGTATAGAGTCTATCTCAATACTGAGCGATACGTGCCGGTTTTTACAGCAATCGTAGATGAGAATGATGACCTCATCGCCTTGATGCTAGGTGTTCGCATTGAAGAACCCGGTCGATTAGCAGGCAGGTTCTCAAGCAGGATAATTGTGTATGGCGGCCCTCTAATTTCAAATCGAAACGACGAAGCTTTTCTGGTTGAAAAGATACTCAAGGCGCACAATAAGGAAGCTGGCAAGAGCGCAGTCTTCACTGAACTTAGAAATCTCACGCAAAGAACAAGCCTAAACCATCTGGCTGAATCAGCTGGGTATGAGTACGTCGACCATCTAAACATCCATATTGATCTCACGGTTGGCATGGACAAGCTTTGGGAGCGCCTTCACAAGAACAGACAGAGAGGTATCCGGAAGGCTCTCAAATCGGAGTTGTCATCTGTCGTCGTGACAATTGACAGTCTTGACAATTTGTATTCTCTTGTGAAGCAAACCTACGAACGAATCAGAGTCCCTATGCCTCCGAAATCGCTTTTTGAGTCAGTGATAGCGGTACTTCAAGAGAAGAATCTTGCACGATTAGTGGGTGTCAGACTCCAAGGAGCGCTGGTCGGTATCGGAGTATTCTTGACATTCAAGGAAGTCATCTATCTATGGTACAACGCGGCAGACATGCAGCATTCTGATCTTGGTATCGGGGAGTACACCTTCTGGTCTGCCATTGAATGGGCTGTGGCAAATGGATTCAGGCTATTTGATTTTGGAGGAGCGGGGCGACATGGGCAGGAGTACGGAGTAAGGGAGTTCAAGAAAAGCATGGGCGGCCATCAAGTAGAGCTTGGAAGACTGGTTTGCACACACAATCGGTTGAAAGCACTTGTTGCCCCAGTAGGATATAGGGTGTGGAGAGCGGTCAAACGGGTCAGTTAATTCACTCCTGAAATGAAGAAGCAGCTGATTCACTTAACCGCTAGTAACGCCTCGTGATGGTGGATTAGAGAAAGTATCTGTACGTATGTTCGCCTGAACAGGCCCATTATCTCGAGAACAACCAGTAGCGTGTTGTCCCTCGTCATCACATGTCACATGAATAGCATAAGGGAATCCTGTCGAACTGCTTCTTCTTATGGATGCTCTTTATGGCCAACAACTTCTTGTCATTCCAAACTTCGCTGATTGTTTGTTCATTCAAGTTGCCAAAGATCCAATCTCCGTCCACATCTTCGCAGCACAATGTGACATCCCCATTCCAAAAGACCGTCATCTTCTGCCAGAGGTTCAAGCATTTTCTGGTTCTGACCACAGGAGATGGACGCTCTCTCTTGTACTCAGAAAATGACTGTGATATATCACCGCTCATCCTTACATGATCCAGAACCCCCCGCCATCTCTTGATGAATTCATCCTCCTCATGTCTGTTCTCAGTCATCGTGTAGAAGATAGCTTCAATCACAGGACCATTTACCCTCATGCTTTTCCTCATGTTCAGAAGCATGTGAAGATTCTCCACTACTCTCTCATGGCTCACTTGTCTGACAATCTTTTCATGAACTTCTTTTGATGCGCCTAGTATCGAAAATGATATGTAATCTGCACTATTGGTTCCTGAGCAAAGGATTTCCCTGATCTTTTTCTCGTTAAACGGAACGCCATTGGTTGTCATATGATACGCAAGCCCTTTCAATTTGATGTAACGTATCATCTCGACGATCCTTGGGTGAAGCGTTGGTTCGCCATGAAGGAACAAGAACACAGCCCTTACCCCAATCCTAGAAGCATCATCAATGATTTTGCAGAACAGGTCAAAGTCCATGTATCCTCTCTTTCTCGAACTTCTGGCAGTAGGACAACAAATGCAGTTGGCATTGCAGTAGTTGGTTGGTTCAATCTGCAGAACAGGTGGCACTGTGTGGAACCTATCGAAAGTTCCCGTGACGCGCGGAAATACAATCCTAACCTTTTCACAGAAATTGCGCAGGTCTTTGAAGGACCTAAAAAACTTCACCTCTTCAAATGCATATCGGACAGGTGAACTTCTGAGGCGTCTACGTCGTTGGGATGTTTCTCGAGCCTCAGTTTCCTTCATTATCTAATGCCTCGAAATTCAGTATCGGCTCAGGCTGCCTTCTCCCGATGGCTCTGTTGCACGCCCGATGAAATGCCCTTTGTTCGTTGGAGCAACAAAGGGCACTGACACATATATAATGAGTCTCTCCGAGACATGCTTTGACATATTCCTGCAGTCAATGAGAGAAGACTGTGTTAGACATGTGCCCTTCTGCTTCTTTCATATGCTATGTCAAACCGTTAATCATGGTAACTATTCAAACTCCTCTTGTTTCTTGTAACCGCTTCATGGCCTTGGGTGCTCTGACATATGTGTCTACAAAAGAACATTCGATGTTTATCTATTGGAATATGTTTCAAAATCGATAATTGGATAACCAGAATCAATTTTAGGAGTTATAGATACCTACAACATGTCACTTGTGCATGAGGCAAGGGCTGTACAATGGGATTAGATTATTGTCAGTTTGTCTATGATAGCTTATTAGGAATTTCAAAACCAGAGATGGCGCCTAGGTTCTGGTGGAACCTGAAACGTTTGATTTGGCACACTGCAGTTTTAGGCCCTCTTAGATTCATGTCTAAGAAGTTGGGCTCTAATGAGCCATGGTTCACTGTGGCGAAGCACGCATGGAGATTCGGAGTCTTCGGTCCATCAGATTACCAATCGAGAACCCTTATACCAGCGCAAGTAAGTAGAACTCTTAAAGGAAAAGAACCGAAACACAGCAATGGTGGAAGCGGCAAGAGTGATTTGAGAGTAAGTTCTGGGGACTGGGTTGAGGTCAAGTCATTCGAAGAGATTTTCAATACACTAAATGAGGAAGGAAAGCTTCGAGGATTAGCTTTCATGAAAGAGATGAAACAGTATTGTGGACGAAGATTTAAGGTCTTTAAGAGACTTGAGAGGATAATCTTGGAAACCAATGGAGAGTTGCGGAGAATACGATTGCCAACGTTTCTCCTCGAAGGTGCCTTCTGCTCCGGAGAAGCCCACGGAGATTGTGATAGATCTTGTTTCTGTTTCTGGAGAGAAGATTGGCTGAAACCGGTATCCGGACCTACTAATGAAACAAATGATAGCAAGGAATGAGAGTATGACACTTAGGGTTCTTGTCGACATTGGCCATCCAGCACACGTCCATGTGCTGAAACACGTCATATGGCGGATAGAAGAATCCGGAGGTAAGGTCTGTATAACAACTCGTCAGAAGGATGTTGCTACCGACCTTCTTGATGCCTATGGGTTTGAGTATCGTATAGTGGGTCAATACTCGAATCTCACTGATAGAGCAATGAGCTTAGTCAAGACAACCCACAAGTTACTGAAAATAGCACAGGAATTCAACCCCCATGCCTTTCTGAGTTGTGGTTCTGTCCATGCTGCCCCCGTAGCTCGCATTCTGAACAGGGTATGTATGACCTTTGTCGACACCGAGGGGAGTATCATTCAAGGGTCTGTTATTAGGTTCTTTTCTAGCATGATTTACACGCCAGAAGTATTCCAAAGAAACCTCGGTAAGAAACACATACGCTACAACGGATCCCAGAAGATGGCATATCTCTTGCCTAAGTATTTCAAGCCTGATGTGCAGGTTCTCTCTAAATATGGACTCACCGAGGAAGACACCTTTTTTGTAGTGCGAGTTGTATCTTGGAAAGCTACTCATGATTGGGGTCAGAGAGGGATTGCTGACCTTCCTGGTTTGGTTCAGCATCTCCAGAAATATGGCAAGGTCGTCCTGTCTATGGAATCAGGCGTGAGCTCGGACCTTAAGAATCACACATTGACAATAGCGCCAGAGGATATGCATTCGATGCTCGCATATGCAAGAGCGTACGTGGGAGAAGGTGCGACAATGGCCTCAGAATGTGCATGTCTGGGCACTCCTTCCATCTACTTGAATACACAAGTAGCAGGTACTATAGATGCCGAGGAAGCGGCAGGACTACTCTATCATATCATACCATCAGAAAACATGGAGAACCAAATCCGAACGGCCATAGATGAGGTTATGGCGATTCCGCCTGAACAATTCAGAGAACGGAGCAGGGATTTCCTTTCTGGCAAAATTGACGTCGTTGAGTTCATTTTCAGGGAGCTATTAGATTTGGTAAAAAGAAAGTACCGGTAGACGGAAGAATGACCAATCTGCACTATCTTTGCTTAGTCGACATCAAGAGGGTATCTGGAATAGACTCAGCTTCTCTCCGTCCAAAACCCGATTACAGGCCAGCGGAGTTGAATGGAGAAGGGGCGAGTAGTACTCCCCGTAGATCGAGTAAAAAACATCACTATAGCCGCTTGGAGTCTTTTCGACAATCACATATTCCAGTCCGAGTGCTGCTGCTGATTCTCGATCTTCTGGTGAGGTCAGGTCGAGACTGAAGAACTGGAGCCATAGTTCTCTTTCAGCATCTGGCCCGTCATAGACAAAAAGCCGTCCATGCAGAATGAGGTTCAATATACTCATGTGGGAGTTGGCTGTTATGTTGGAGGATTCAATCCATCCGAAGTAGAGTGCAGCGTCACCGTTAAACGAAAGAACCGCCTCAAAACCATAAGCCTGTAATCGTCTTCCCAGAGGTGGTGTTGGCACGAAGAGGATTCCTGGCTCAGACTGGTCGCCGAGGTACTCGTATATTAGGCGTTCATCATTCGTGACATACTTGAACTCGGTTTGGAGGAGTATTCCTTCAGAAGTTATCAGTGAGATGATGATGACTGATATGAAGAATATACGTATTCCCTGCAAATCAAGGAAATCTACTGGCCCTTGGCCAACTGACGTTCTCAACCTTCTTAGTTGATGTCCCACGGTAGTGCGATACATACTCCACCTTCGCAAGGCAAGAATTGGAGCCAAAAGCGCAATGACAATAGTTGCCATCACAAATCCAAGGGACCAGATTGGTAAGATTGCTGCAAACTGCATATAGATCATCACATAGACTGCCACAAAAACGACGGAGAGTAAGCCAGCCCACCTGTCCTTAAAGGAGGTTCGGAATTTGTCAAATCCTACAATTGAGTAGTATCCGAAAACAGGGAGAAAGAGCACCGATGTATAGACGCTCATTGGCAGAATGAACAAGACCAGCGGAACCAGAATGACATGTATCAATCTCCTGTTGCTTCCTTTGTCCTCTTGGAAGGCACCAAGAATTCCAATTGGGAGGAATAGACTCAGAAGCCCGAGCAGAATCCCGTAGTCAACTATCAGATTCCAGGTCCTACCAAAGAGAGTGCTGTTTGAGAAGAGAAATGGAGCAGTCTTTGAAGGATCTATGGGAACGAAAATGATGCCGAGGACAAGGGCTCCGCAGACAAGTAGGATATATATTAGCCATGACGGCCAGTCGCTGGGTACTCTTTTCTTTACTTGCTGCCTTAAACCCGCAAAAGCACTCAAACTGTGATGTTCACCATCTGAGAAGGTTGAGGACTCAAAGGCAGAAATGCCCAAACGTACATCGCCAAGGACTCTAGCCAGCCAACATACAATCCTAGTATCTTGCATCTCTCTCATAATATAGTAGCCAATAAACACAGCAATATAGATTGAAATGAACACAGCCAGCCCATGAATGAAAAAAAGTGCAGCAAGGAGTATGGATGCAATCGCTGAATCCCTCAACGTTGCCGCAGGAACGAGCGTAAGCCCATCATCGGTCAGTTTCCAGCGTCTGACATTTCTTCCCCTCATGAATTTGACACCATAGAAGAGGAACCAAGGTAGGACAGCGAGGAAAGACCCTCTGGCAGTAATCGTGAAGTAAGTGAAATTGACGAACACAGAGCTGAAGGAATAGAAGGCCGCGAAGAAGAAGGGCCTCTGATTGGTCCCGCAGATTTCTCTTCCAAGTACATATGCACCTGCCGTTCCAACTACTCCTGCAGTCATTGAAACCACAGTGACGATGACCTCAAAAGAGAGTCCCAGTCTTAGCATGATGGCAACTACTAGTGGAATGCCGAGAGGGTAGGTAGCAAAAGGATAGAGACCTAATAGAGAAAAGGGGGAAAGAGCATAGTTCTCGAAATACCCTTCACTCAGTATTCGTCCCAACCACAAAACAACAAAAGCGTCATCTCCAATTATACCAGGAACTCGGGGTATTCTTAAAATCATACTCAGCAAAACAAGTACTATGAGCTCTTTTCTCGTTATGATGAGTTTCCGGATAGTATCCCTCCAGGTTGGATGATTGAGGGGGGTATACACAGCGATCGTGTCAAATGCCCCTTTTTCCGATAAGTTTAGTGGTTGCGTTAAGTGCTTGAACAGATAAAGATGTCGTGTTACTGTTACGTATCGGGAGCTTGCATCCCATAGGATACACATGAATCATTCGCATCAGAACATACTAGGATACCGACAGACTGTTTTCTGACAAATCATTAAATACGCAGGCTTCCAAGGTGTATCAGCAAAACGGGTATGGACTGGAGCAAACGACGATGCACAGGGATGCTCTTGTAGGAGCTGTAGTTCTCTTCCTGATTCTCTCAATATCGATGGATCTTCTTGGGAATAAAGACCGCATTGTTGTTTCTCCATATCAGCCCATATCCTATTCAGGAATCCCTTTCGATAGTCACGGAGCGACGACTCTGGTCACCCCAGGACTGCCTGGAATTGCCATTACTTTCAATGGTTGGGCGGTAGATGAATGGTATAGTATCATGAGTCTACTGAGCAACTATAGCGCAAAGGTAACTTTTTTCGTAGGCAACATTGACAACTTGACTACTAGCGAGTTTGGAAAACTTAGAATAATGAAGAATGCGGGACACGAAGTGGCAATTTCAGGGCTCCGATATGTGAATGCCGTGGAGTTTGTCAGGAATAACTCTCTTCAAGCCTACATTGACGAGGAAATTGCTCCAGCCATCGAGCTCATGACTGAGAATGAACTCCCTCCAAAGTCCTTTGCATATCCATTTGGTTCTCGCAACTCCACAATTGATGCCGAACTGCTCAAGTATTTTATACGCCTCAGGTCAACAGCACATACATCAAACACAACTCGTATAGTGGATTTGGATTCGGTCTACTACAAGTGGCAGAATGAAGCATTGATTCGCGGAGTCGGGATTGATAGTGAGTATGGGAATACAGTTGATGAAATAATCCAAGGACTGGAGCGAGCCCGTCAGTCTGATGAGGTCATTATTCTGTATGGGCACACTCCTACATACGACTCTCCCGACTACGGTACTCCGGTGGAGAAACTAGCATCGATTCTAGAAGCTGCGCAAACAATGGACCTTGTCTTCTATAGAGTGTCGGACCTTGTCCTTTCAGGCACAGGCACTTCAACAACACCAATAGATAATGGAAGCACTGGAATCACCAGCAGCACCGGAGGCTTGAATGATATTGCTGTCTCAGTACTGATGGCGTGCGCCGGGATTGGGCTATTGTGGGTAGTTGTATCAGTTGTCTTTCGCGATAAGGAGGGGTGGCAGTCCCATTCGGCTTAATACACTGTCTAGCCCCCGTGAAGGCTTCAATGTAATTGAATATCATGCAACCAACTCACAAAGCATGGATTGGTGAGTCCCAACTCTCGTGAAGATGAATTCTTAAGGGTTGACTGAGAGTCATGCCCTCTATGAGTCTTATCGAACGGGCAATCTTCGTGGCTGCACATGAGATACAGAGACCTGGCTTCACAGGCATGTATCAATCTCTGGTTAAGAATCAGTGGAGGTCCCGAGAGGCCCTTCAGCATGATCAGAACAGACAGCTAAGAAGAATGATCTCCTTCTGTTACAATCATGTTCCGTTCTACAAGCAACGATTCAAGGAGAATAGTTTGACCCCCTCCGATATACGGACAGTGAAGGACCTCGAGAAGGTCCCTCCTACGACCAAGGATGACCTACTCAAGAATAAGGACTCTACTTTCCCCCAAGGCGTTAATGTTAGGTATTATGCTCGCACAACTGGTGGTACAACTGGAAATCCCCTCGCATACAGGATATCTCGTGAAGACCGCTTTCTTTCAGGAGCTCTTCTATATCGGGGTTGGTCTGGAGGTGGGTATA